>NZ_JAOTSB010000022.1 GCF_030247605.1 Acidaminobacter sp.
ACAGCTATAAATGTGATAATATATAAATGTAGACACAAAATAACAAAAATGACAATAAAAACTAAATACTACCAATTCAGCAATTCAATTCAATTCACCTTCAATTCAATAGCCTGTTAAAATCAACTCCAATATTGCCCCACGCTTCTTTTACCAGATAGAATCTGAAGGAGGCTTGTCATTGTCAAATTACAAAACTCAACAGGACTTTGTTTATTATGATGATTATTGGAAATACGTCATTGATAAGAATATAAAAGAAGCACAGCAGCGTTATGAGACTGAGTTATGTCAGCGGCATGAAAATAGGCGATTAAATGCTGCAATTCAGGTTATTGCAATATGTGCAGTTCTTTGCCTGGCATTTTCCGGAGTTGTAATACGCAGCGCAGCGATCTACCAGGCTAAATATGAAATCCATATTTTACATAGCGAGATTCGAGACATGCATCTTGAAGTGGAAGAATTGAGGGCTCACATCGACAATGCAGTATCGCTCAACCATGTAGAATCAGTTGCTTTAAATGAATTGAAAATGCAATACCCTGAGTCAAATCAAATCGTCCATGTTGCATCAAACTGGAATTATACTATGGATGACATAGCAGATGACAGCCAAATAGCAGTGGTTGAGAAGGGTCTTGCTTTTGCAGCGAAATTGAATTGAATTTTTCTTCTGCCGAAACTGTAAAAGGTGCGGTTTTGTTATGACCATGTCATAACAAAACCGCACCTTTTGTATTAAGCGACGGGTAAAAATCAGTAAGTTCATATCTGACTGAACAACCAACAGAATTTGCTTTTGAAGTGGTTGATTTCCAGAAAGCTGTCTTTGAAATAGGTCTAAGTCTAATGGAACCAGAATTAAGACATAGGCGTCTAAACATTTGCGTTACTTACTTCTCATGTTCTTTACAATCTTGTGGCAATGACATTAAAACATAATTACAATTGCGCAGCAGCACCCCCGAGCAATTTAAATGCGAGTATAATGATATTGTACGGTTAAATTACTGCAACAGAGCAACGAAAGGGGTTTTAGGACAGATGAGAAAGCTGTGGACCGTTTGGTTACTTATGATTGTTATGCTGCTCGGCGTTGTCCAGCCTTCAATGGCTGGCGAAGCGAGATTAGGATTTAAAATAGAGGTTGACGGAAAAGTGCAGGATTATACCGCAAGGACTGTTACTATTGAAGTAAAGGATGAGGAGATCGCCATAGGCGACATGCCTGCCATTATTCTTGAGGGAAGAACGTTGGTTCCTATTAAAGAAGTCTTTGAAAGCGAAGGTTTTGGTGCCAAGATAGAATGGAACCATGAAAGAAAAGAGGTCACAGTCACATACAACGACAATACGATTGTGGTCGCCATCAATAGTAATGTCGCCTATGTCAATGGTGAGAAGAAGCAAATTGATCCTGACAATGCCAAGGTTGTCCCTAAACTCATCAGAGACACGAGTAAGCAATATGCCAAGACCATGATTCCACTCAGGTTCGTTTCTGAAACGCTGGGTTATGAGGTTGCATGGGATCCTATCACTTACACTGCTGCGATTATTGCGCCGGAAATTGAATCGGCACCAGCCCCTGTTCCTGTTCCGGAACCAATACCAACGCCTGAGCCAACCCCTGTGCCACAACCACAGCCGGAACCATTACCTTTGCCAAATTATGATTCGGATATCGATGACGCTTTAAGCACCAACGCGAACTTTGTATTGAAGACTGGTAATGATATTTCACCATTACCGACAGCATTAAAGCGAAATCCAATTCTCTGGACTGATGGAAATCCAAACAACGCAGTATCTTTAACTAAGCCTGAAGCAAATCTGAATTTCAATGCCATTACAGGCGAAGTGGTGAAAATTCAATCTTTGGTATATACACTCAACTATAATAGGCCGAGGTTCGAAATTTCTGCTTCCGGACCAATTTCTGACATAAAGGTTCAAACCATGGATAAGAAGATTGTCATGGACATCGTCAACGCTCAAAATGGTTTGTCGCAGCAGACGTATACCAGCAATCCTGTGGCGTCTGGAGTTAGGACTAGTCAATTTGCTGTGGATCCAATGACAACTAGAATTGTCATCGATTTAAAAAGCAACGACGAAAGATGTCTCGTCACTTTAAGCGAAGACAGAAAAACTCTGATCGTCGAATTTGAGCCTAAGACCATTCACACTATTGAGCTTGGTCAGAGTCACCTCGGAGATTATATTCGGGTCTCTGGTATGGCGCCAACGAGTGTTAAGACCTTCAGAATGTCGGATCCGGATAGGGTGGTTATTGATCTCGTGGGTACGCAGACTTCCATCGGCTGGAAGGAAGCAGAAGCGAGCGGCCAATTTGTAACCGGCATCAGGACGGACCAGTACAACGCCGTTACAACCCGCGTGGTGGCCGTGATGAACGGAACAGCGAACTATGAAGTGATCCAGAATGGTTCTGAAACCTGGATTCAATTTACTCAAACAGGACTGAAAAACTTTGAATATATGAGTAACGACACGAATCCAATGATTCGCTTTAACCAGAGAAACTTGAACTTTGACAAATCGGACATCGAAGTGATTGACGACTACGAGAACATGACCTACACCTTCATACTGCCAGAGGATGTTTCAGACAGTTTTGGAAACGGTAAGCTGGTTGTGGATGATCGAGCTATTGATAATATTGAGTTGAAGCAGGATCCGGACGGCAAAACGCGGATTGTCATTAAACAGTTGGAGTACTATGAGTACAAGCTGGAAGTGACGGCCAAGGGCATTGTGATCGCAGGCTATAAGCCTAAAGCGCTCTATGACAAAATTGTCGTTATAGACGCAGGACACGGCGGTACAGATCCAGGTGCGGTGGCTGGCGGCGTACATGAAAAATCGATAAACCTGGTGATTTCAAATTACGTTAAGGCGCTGTTTGACGGTTCGGAGAATTACAAAGTTTACTATACCAGAACCACCGACGTCAACAAGAGTCTTCAGTACAGGACAGACCTTGCGAATACCCTCGAGGCGGATATCTTTGTCAGTATTCACAATAATGCCATGAATACGCCGGCATTTCAAGGGATGGAGACGCTCTACATGCCAGGTGGTTCAACGACGAAATTGAGTTCAATTTCAATTGCGAAGATTTTCCATGAAACACTGCTGCCAATCGTGGATGTGGCAGACCGGGGACTGAAGCCACGAGATGGCCTTTATGTCCTCAGGCACACTAAAATGCCCGCAATTATTTTGGAACTCGGGTTTATGACAAATCCAAATGATCTGGCGAAGCTGACGAACCCTGAGGTTCAGCAGCGCGTCGCGGAGGGCATTTATCAGGCGACTGAAACTGTCTTCAACAGATTTCCAACAACCAGATAAAACAAAACAAAATGCTTGAATGAGGTGTGCCATGGAGGTTCAAAATAGCAGACTGCCGCGCCTGATGATCGTCGGGACAGGCAGCGGCTCAGGAAAGACAACGGTCACCTGTGCCGTGATGAAGGCAATGCAGCTGCGGGGCAACCGTGTCGCCGGCTTCAAATGCGGCCCGGATTTTATTGATCCAATGTTTCATACGAGCGTGATTGGCGTTAAATCCCGAAATCTAGACATATTCCTGAGTGGGGAGGAGGGGGTTCGCTTCCTGCTCGCCAGGTCAGCGCAGGATGCGGATCTTTCGATTATCGAAGGTGTCATGGGAATGTATGATGGCGTCAGCATGAGCTCGGATGAGGCTTCGTCGAATCACCTCGCCAGGCTGACCGGGACACCTGAAATCCTGGTTGTGGAGGTTGGCGGGATGGCGCTTTCCCTCGCGGCGCTGATCCAGGGATATTTGAATTTCAGGCCGAATCTGATCAAGGGGATCATTTTGAATCAGTGCTCCGAGGGTCTGTATGCGTATTACAAAGACATGATCGAGTCTCAGCTTGGCATCCGGGTTTATGGTTATTTGCCGATGGTAGAGGAAGCGACCATCGGCAGCCGGCACTTAGGACTTGTCACAGCGGACGAAATCGTGGATCTGCAGAATAAAATTCAGAAGCTGGCGCAAGCCGCGGAGCGCTCTGTTGACCTGGACGGTTTAACCGAACTTGCTTATGAAGCAGAGACGCTGGAATGGACGGATCTATGGCAGTCTGTTCGAAAAACCCCAGAACATAAAATTAGAATTGGCGTCGCCAGGGATAAGGCATTTTGCTTTTTCTATCAGGATAATCTCGATCTGTTGGAAACCCTTGGCGCAGAACTTGCTTTCTTCTCGCCGCTGGAGGACTCTGAGCTGCCTGAGGACCTGCAGGGACTGATTCTCTACGGCGGATACCCTGAGCTTTATGGGGAACAGTTGTCTCGCAACACCTCAATGCTGGAGAGCATAAGGACTGCTGTTAAGCAAAATCTGCCAACGCTGGCGGAGTGCGGCGGCTTTATGTATCTGCTTGAGACGATGGTTGATGCTGAGGGACAACGGCACGCCATGGTAGGGGCGATTGAGGGCGAATCCAAAATGCTGAATCACCTGGTTCGTTTTGGTTATGCCAAAATGAAGGCATTGAAGGATAATCTCCTGTGTGAGGCCGGTGCGGAAATTCCCGTTCACGAGTTTCATTATTCGGACAGCGATCACAACGGCGACGGCTTTTTTGTTGAAAAGAAGCAGCGCAGTTGGCACTGCATGAACCTCTCAGAGACTTTGTTTGCCGGTTATCCGCATTTGCATTATGGCAGCAGGCCTGAACTGATGATGAAGTTTTTGGAAGCTTGTACGGGCAAAAAATAATAAAGGGACGGCGCAAGGTCTTATGGCAGTCAGTTTTGACAGTCTGCCTACACTTGCTCCGTCCCTTTTACTGTTCTATGAAATTGCTAAATGCTGTCGAGGGATTCAATATAAGTCCGGATTCTTCTGAAGGCTTCGCGAAGCATACTTTCCGAACCGGCAAAGACCAGCCTGAGATAGCCTTCTCCCATAGCGCCGAAAGCAGAGCCTGGTACAGTAAGCACTCTGGCGTGATGAATCAGGTCCTCGGCGAAAGCCTGAGAGGATTTGCCAAAGGCTTTGATATTGACAAACGCGTAAAAGGTGCCGGCTATGGTGTGGCAGGTAATCCCCGGGATCGATGCGAGCTCTTCCAGAACGAGATTGCGATTCATAATGTACTGGGCGCGCATCTCACTAATGGCGGCATCACCTTTTTCAATGGCTTCCGCTGCAGCGGCCTGAGTAAATTCAGGCAGACAGGACGCAATGCCCTCCTGAAGCTTAGGCATATTGGAAATGATTCGCGGATCGCCCACGACATACCCAATGCGCCAGCCGGTCATGGCATAGGTTTTTGAGAAACTGTTGACGATCAGGATATTCCTGCGGATGCGGTCGAATTCGGCAAGACTGTGATGGCGGGCGTCATCATAGACGAGTGCTTCGTAAACTTCGTCGGACACGACGAACAGATCGTGACGTTCTACAACTTCAGCGATTTTTTTCATGCCCTCATAGGGGATGACCGCACCCAACGGATTGCTTGGAGAGTTGAGTATCATTGCCTTTGTCTTTTCAGTGATGGCGTCTTCGATATCCTCCGCCTGGATGCAAAACTGGTTTTTCTCATAGACCGGAACCGGGACCGGGATCCCGCCGAGCAGGCGAATCTGGCCCGCGTAATTTGGATAGCCGGGATCGGGGATTAACACCTCATCCCCGGGATTGACAACACAGATGAGTGACAGCAAAATAGCCTCCATACCGCCAAAGGCAATCATGACATGATCCTCTGTGTGAGGGACATTCAATTGTTGTGAGTACTTTTCAGCAATGGCTTTTCTAAGTGACAGGATGCCGGCATTTCCCACGTAGTGGGTTTTATTTTCGTCCATGGCTTTTTTGGCCGCGTCTTTGATGAAGGCTGGTGTATCAAAGACAGGTTCACCGACGGTCAGACTAATGACATCCTCATATTGAGCGGCAAGCTCAAACATCTTTCTAATACCGGACGCCGGGTAATGCTGGACGACTTCTGACAGTGTTTTCAAAGGGGATCGCCTCCAGTTGGGGAGAATCGGTGAGTGTAGTTCAAGCGCATTAGGACTGGTGATCTAGGATTTTTATGCTCTTAGGCGCATAATTGTAGGTGAGCTGGAATATCCTGTAGATTCTGACGCAGGGTAAGATGACCGGGACTCCTTCGCTGGTAAATACAATGGATTTTACATCGGCATTTCTTGTGTATTAACTCTATCTTACTCTTTTTCTGAGGCTTAGACAATTTGATTTCACACGATTCTCTAATCTCTTTAATATCGACGTTTGTAATCTGAGCAAAATAAGTGTATCATTAAAAAAACTATGTCGTGCAGCAACAAAAACAATTGCAATTTGCTGAAGTCTTTTGTAAAATAGTAAATAAATATACATACGTGCGCATAATTAAGATTGACGCACCTAAATACTCAGGAGGTAAATCATGCCAAAACGTACTGACATTGAAAGCATTTTGATCATTGGCTCAGGACCGATCTTGATCGGCCAGGCCGGAGAATTCGACTATTCAGGGACTCAAGCCTGCAAAGCGCTCAGAAACCTCGGATATAAAATCATCCTGGTGAACTCAAACCCAGCGACTATTATGACAGATCCTGAAACCGCAGATGTGACTTACATTGAGCCACTAAACGTGAAGCGCCTGACAGAGATCATCGAAAAAGAGCGCCCTGATGCGGTGCTTCCTAACCTCGGTGGACAGTCGGCGCTCAACTTGTGCTCGGAGCTTAGCGCACAAGGTATACTTGAGAAGTACGGCGTCAAGGTCATTGGCGTTCAGATTGACGCGATTGAACGCGGCGAAGACCGCATTGCATTCAAAGAGGCCATGAACCGACTTGGCATTGACATGCCGCGCAGCATGCCGGCTTACACGGTTGAAGAGGCGGAGCAAATCGCACATGAGCTCGGTTACCCGGTCGTTATTCGACCTGCGTACACCATGGGCGGCACCGGCGGCGGCTTGGTCTACAATATCGAAGAACTCAGAACCATAGCTAATCGCGGCATCGCGGCCAGTATGGTAGGTCAGATTCTCGTTGAGGAGTCCGTGCTGGGCTGGGAAGAGTTAGAGCTCGAAGTCGTGCGTGACGCAAAGAATAAAATGATTACTGTCTGTTTTATTGAGAATATCGACGCTGTCGGCGTACACACGGGCGACTCTTTCTGCTCGGCGCCTATGCTGACGATCAGTGAGGAACTGCAGAAGCGCCTTCAGGTGGCGGCTTACAAAGTCGTCGAGGAGATTGAGGTTATTGGAGGTACGAACGTTCAGTTCGCTTACGATCCAAAGACGGAGCGCTTTGTTATCATTGAGATCAATCCTAGGACGTCGCGATCATCGGCACTCGCTTCCAAGGCGACGGGCTTCCCGATCGCGCTGATCTCCGCCATGCTGGCTGCGGGTCTGACCCTGGATGAGATTCCATACTGGAGAAAAGGCACCCTGGATCAATACGAGCCGTATGGCGATTATGTCGTCATCAAGTTCGCAAGATGGGCATTCGAAAAATTCCCTGGTTCCATTGATAAACTAGGCACTCAGATGCGCGCGGTTGGGGAAGTTATGAGCATCGGCAAAAACTATAAGGAAGCCATGCATAAGGCTATTCGATCCCTTGAAATTGGACGCTATGGTCTGGGCTACGCGAAGAACTTCAACGAACTGAGCCTGGACGTGCTGATGTCCATGCTGGCGGAGCCGTCCAGCGAGCGTCAGTTTATCCTTTACGAAGCGATTCGAAAAGGCGCGGACATAGAGGAGCTGTACAAGAAGACGTATATCAAGCCGTATTTCCTTCAGCAGATGAAGGAATTGGTCGACCTGGAGGAAGAGGTTCTCGCGTATAAAGGGAGCAAGCTGCCTGACGCGCTTCTGACCCAGGCCAAGAAAGATGGCTTTGCGGACCGTTATCTGGCTCAGCTCCTTGGTGTCCCTGAGGTGGATATCCGCGAGCAGCGAAAAGCCATTGGTGTCGTTGAAGGCTGGGAAGCGGTTCCGGTCAGCGGCGTAGAAAACGCGTCCTACTATTTCTCCACTTACAACGCTCCGGATCAGACGACGGCCAGCGACCGCAAGAAGGTCATGGTTCTCGGCGGCGGCCCGAACCGAATCGGTCAGGGCATCGAGTTCGACTACTGCTGTGTCCACACGGCTTTCGCGCTGCGTGACATGGGATATGAGACGGTCATTGTCAACTGTAACCCGGAGACGGTGTCGACGGATTATGATACATCGGATAAACTATACTTTGAGCCGCTGACGGTCGAAGACGTGCTCAGTATCTACGAGAAGGAAAAGCCGCTGGGCGTCATTGTTCAGTTTGGCGGTCAGACGCCGCTTAACATTGCAGGTGAGCTTGAGAAGGCCGGGGTCAAGATCATTGGCACAACGCCTGCTACCATTGACCTGGCGGAAGACCGCGACCAGTTTAAAAAGATTATGGAAGAGCTTGAAATTCCAATGCCGGAAGCCGGCATGGCAGTGACGTTGGAAGAGGCTTTGGAAGTGGCTGGCGGCATTGGTTATCCGGTCATGGCGCGTCCATCCTATGTTCTTGGCGGCCGCGGCATGGAAGTGGTTTATACAGAAGAGCAAATGAAGAGCTACATGGAAGCGGCTGTGGGCATCACCAAGGAGCGTCCGGTTCTGATCGACCGATTCCTCAACAACGCCCTTGAAGCCGAAGCTGACGCCATTGCAGACGGCAAGGATGCCTTTGTGCCGGCTGTCATGGAGCACATTGAGCAGGCGGGGATCCACTCCGGCGACTCAGCGTGTGTCATTCCTCCAATAACCATTTCTCAGAAGAACCTCGACATTATTGTTGAGTATACAAAGAAAATCGCCAAGTCCCTCAACGTCATTGGTCTCATGAATATGCAGTACGCTATAGCGGACGACAAGGTCTACGTTCTTGAAGCGAACCCGCGCGCGTCCAGAACGGTACCCCTCGTGTCGAAGATCTGCAACATTCCTATGGCTAAGATCGCAGTTGAGCTCATGATGGCCCACTTCACCGGCGTCGAGTCCAGCGTCAAGGACCTTAAAACCAGCGTGATTCCACACTTTGGCGTGAAAGAAGCGGTGTTCCCGTTCAACATGTTCCCTGAAGTTGATCCGGTTCTTGGACCTGAAATGCGTTCTACCGGCGAAGTTCTTGGCATGGCGGACAACTTTGGCATGGCATACTTCAAGGGTTATGAAGCGACGAACCTGATGCTTCCAACGGAAGGCTGCGTCCTCATCAGCGTCAACGACAAGGATAAAGCGGATGCAGTTGACGTCGCCAAAGCCTTCGTCGAGATTGGCTTCACCGTGAAAGCGACCAGCGGCACCAAGGCGTTCCTCGCCCAGCACGGCATTGAGTCCGAGCTGATCTACAAGATGAGCGACGGTCGTCCGAACATTGCGGACGGCATTGCCAACAAAGAAATCCAGATCATCATCAACACGCCGGCCTCCAAGGTCAGCCAGATTGATGACTCCTATGTCAGAAAATCAGCGATCAAGCACAAGATTCCATATGTGACGACGCTGACTGCCGGCATGGCTTGCGCGAAGGGCATTGCGGCCTTCAAGGCTAACGGCGAGGGCGGCTACAAGCTCAAGTCGCTGCAGGAGTATCACGCGGATATCAAGTAGATTGAACTGGGTTGTGGATGCGTCGGTAGGTTGGGGACGCGGACAGGTTTTGACTTGGGGACGCGGACGGTAATGTAATCGCAACACTAAAAATTGTATGTGTTCATTATTGAATGTAGAATCAAGAAAAGCAGGGGATCAAAAGCCCCTGCTTTTTTCATGAAACGGTCCCGAATGAAGTCAATGAAGCCACCACAATAAAAGTAATCCAAGCCATCAATGTGACTTAAGTCATAAAACATAGTATTAATAATTCGTTAATGATGACTTAGGATTAATATTAAAGAATTGACAATAGTGTGTATCGTATAGTATAATAGGATCATAAGGAGGCGGTCAGAGTGACGCAAAATGATGCGATTCAAAATCTGATGCAGGAGCTTCGCCGCGGAACCCTGGTCATAGGGGTGCTCAGTCAGCTGCACGAGCCGGAATACGGCTACTCGCTGGTTCAAAAGTTAAACGACAGCGGCATGACCATAGATCAGGGCACTTTGTATCCGTTGCTTCGACGTCTGGAAAAGCAGTCCCTGCTCGAAAGCAATTGGGAGGTCGAGGATCCAAGGCCGAGACGTTATTATCAGCTCAGCGTTACGGGTCGGGAGGCCCTTGAAGCCTTAAAAACGGAATGGAACGAGCTCGTTAAAACCATGAACCTTATGCTTTCACTTGATAGTGAGGAGGCGTCAAAATGATGACCTGGATGGACAGATATCTCTATGCTGTGACGCGAAGACTCCCTAAATCCATGAGAGAGGATATTGAGCGGGAGCTGCGCTCAAATCTGATGGATGCCCTGGAAGAACGGTTGGAAGGCCGCGACGCCACGGAGCAGGATGTACTTGATCTGCTTAACGAATTTGGAGACCCTGAAAAAGTCGCCTCAGAATACATGCCGGAAAAGCGCTATCTGATTGGTCCTGAACTGATCGACTTATACTGGATGATTTTGAAAATTGTCGGGATCGCAGTTGGCATAGGCCTGACCATTGCCCTTGTTGTTTCAGCACTTCAAGGCGATCCGACACAAAAGGGACTCATCGAAATCATTATAGGCTACTTTGGAACACTTTGGTCAGCCGCTATAAGTCTGGTTGGAACCATTACCATCATTTTTGCAGTGATTCAATATACGACCGCGGGTCAGGAATTCAGCCATTCAAAGGCAGCAGAAGAACTGCGCCAAGCGGGCAGGGAAATTGAAGAGGCATTTAAAGAGACAGAAGCGCCGCGTACAGGAAAATCCAAGCACGCCAAAGAAAAGCAAACGAAGACCTGGTCTGCAGACCAGCTTCCCGTCGTGCCTGCCTCCACTGACCGAGTCAGCATTTCTGACAGCGTTGTTTCCCTGGTTTTCATAGGACTTGCTTTGCTGGTGTTTAATGTCTATCCGGATAAAATTGGCGCTTATTTCTTTGATGACGCTGTCGCGAAATGGGTAGCCATTCCACTGTTCAACGTCGCCATTCTCAGCGCTTATGTGATGTTTTACAACTTTGTGTGGGTCCTGGAGGCGCTGCTGCACGTGAGACTGATTCAGAAGGGCCGCTGGGGATTCGCAGAACGCATGGTCAAGATTCTTGTCAGCCTTTTGGGGCTTGGCATCTTCATTGCCCTGATCCAAAATCCGGCTGTGTTTAATACGGAAGGCATCAAAACGGCCTTGATTCAATACGGTATCGATTTATCGAGTCTGGCAAAGCTTGGCATTCTGAATCTGAAGATTTTAATGGTCATTATCATTCTGGGAACGGCGGTGGAAGTCATCAAGCAAGCCTATTACGCCGTTAAATCCAAGGTGGTGTGATCCGCGGCAGTGTTCGGCGAGTGGGATGAACGATTTCGATAAACTTCAAAATGGAAAGAAGCCGCGGCGTGTAGAAGGTGTCCTGAAAACACCTTGTATACGCCGCGGCTTCTTTTGTCGCGTTTAGCAAAAGTCGTTTACTTAACTGCTTTTTTCTCATTCAGTGCCGCTTCGATCTGCGCATGGACTCTCTGGCTGAGGGCGATGGAATCCTTATGGTCGCCTTCCTGAAGCTCGACGGGAGGAAGAATCTGAATTTCCACTTCAGCAGGGTGGATGGTGATGCTGCCTTTTTTCATGATGTCCTTCGCGTTGTGCAGTACGATAGGCACAATGTGTGCCCCGGATTTGACCGCAAGCCGCATGCCGCCCGGTTTGAACTCAGAAAGCTCACCCGTCAGGCTGCGGGTCCCCTCGGGAAAGAGCACCAGATTGTACCCGGACTTTAAAACCTCAATGCCCTCATTGATTACCTTGATGGCCTGCCGTATGTCATCACGATTCATGAAGATACAGTGCATGTACTTCATCCACTCATTCACGATCCTGAATTTCAGCATTTCAATCTTCGCGACAAAACCAAGGTCCGCGGGGACATAGCCCAAAATCAGAGGAATGTCAAAGTGCGACTGATGATTCGAGACGAAGAGGATGGCGCCATTGGCAGGGAGGTTTTCAGCACCTGTGACGGTGATCTTGCTTCCTGTTTTTTTGACGAGATTCTGAGACCACATTCGGGCACGTTTGAATGCCATTTGGTCCAGAGCCTCAGTTTCTCCCGCGGCTTCCAGCTTTCGTGCTTTTGACAATTCAGGCAACGTTTCAAGCAGCGATATTCCAAAATAGAGATACCAGATTAATGTTCTCATAGAATCGACCTTTCGTTAAGTTCATGATCGCCTGGACAGCTTACGAAGTTCTGAAGGCCGAGTCGACAGGCAAAGCATGATAGGGAGTGCCGGTGTACGAAGAAAAATCCAGCCTAAGATTAAATATACCCGTTTCTGCTGACGTAAACAAGAGTAACGTTGTTCAGATGGAAGGAATTAATACCAAAGAAGCTTTTGCCGATGGTCTCATTAACAAACATTCTCACAAGCTCTGGCACCAAAACAAACTCGGTGTCAGACACCAAAACAAACTCGGTGTCAGACACCAAAACAAACTCGGTGTCAGACACCAAAACAAACTCGGTGTCAGACACCAAAACAAACTTGGTGTCAGACACCAAAACAAACTCGGTGTCAGACACCAAAACAAACTTGGTGTCAGACACCAAAACAAACTCGGTGTCAGACACCAACTCAAACTCCTCATCAGAAAAAATTTAGAGATCGCGTTTGAAAATATCCTGAGGGAGGTATATAATGTAAATGCAAATGCGAATGATTCGCAACTAAAATCCATCACACTGAAACGAGGGAGATCATATGTCATACTTAATAAAATCACGCCTGGCATTGGGCATAATACTTTTTACAGCTTTGATTTTCACAGCCTGTGGAACAGCTAATCCTGAAGCTTCATCAGAGGTGCCAACCTCTGAAACACCGGAAGTTTCAGAAACTGCCGAAAAACCACAGCTGGTAGCGACTCTGTTCCCGCAGTATGACTTTGTCAGAGAGATCGCCGGGGATCTGGTCGAAGTGTCACTCCTTTTGCCGCCCGGGGTAGAATCCCACTCCTATGAACCGACACCAAAAGATATTGCGGGGATTACGGAAGCGGACGCATTTCTTTACACCGGCGAGGTCATGGAACCCTGGGCCACTAAAATTATTGGCAATTTGGACGGAAAGTCAGTCAAAATTGTCGATCTGAGCCAAGGGATTACGCTTTTGGCCTCAACTCATAATGAAGAGGGTCATGAGGGTGAGGAAGACGCTCACGAAGACGAAGAAGAGGGGGAAGCCGCCCATGAAGAGGGCGCCTACGATCCGCACATCTGGCTGGATCCCAATAACGCCAAAATCATGGTCTCTACGCTGCTGGAAACCTTGATTGAAATTGAACCTGAGAATGAAGCCGTCTTTAGGGAAAATGCCGAGGCTTACCTTGAGGAGCTGACCGCCCTCGACTTGGCTTTCAAGGATCTGTTCGCAAAGTCTGAAACTCAGACCATCTATTATGGCGGACATTTCGTCTTTGGTTATTTCGCGAAAGCCTACGGACTCACCACTGTGTCGCCTTATGACGGATTTTCACCGGATGCGGAGCCGACACCCAAAAGAATCGCAGATCTGATCGACGCCATGGATCAGGCGAAGTTTAAGGTTATCTATTATGAAGAGCTCGTGGATCCAAAGATTGCAAGGCTTGTCTCCCAGGAAACCGGCGCTGAAATGGTCCTGCTTCACGGCGCACACAATCTCTCGAAGGAAGAGCTGGAGAGCGGCACGCGCTACCTGGAACTCATGCTGCAGAATCTCGAAAAACTGAAATTGGGGATGGGATACCGTGAATAATCCTGACAGAGTCAACCTAAACGAAGCACAATCGATAAGCGCTGAACAACCCCCGAAATCAGAGTATCTCAAAAGCATCATCCTCAAAGCGGACAATATCACACTGAAGTATGGCAGACACGAGGTTTTGACGGACGCGAGCTTTACGGTTGAAGCGGGAGATTATATCGGGATTGTCGGGCCTAACGGCTCAGGCAAAACTTCGCTGATGAAAGCCATGCTGGGACTTATCACACCCACCGGCGGGCAGTTTTCCTACGCCGGCGAGGTCAGAGACAACCGGTTCATTGGATATCTGCCGCAGAAAGTCATCAGCGGGGATCCGCTGTTTCCGGCGAAAGTTCGAGAGGTCATCGCCATGGGACTCCTGTCCTCCAAGCGTTTTCCAAAGCATCTGAGCCAGGAGGACTACAAAAAAGTAGACGGGATCCTCAGCCGCTTGAAAATAGGGAACCTGGCCGAGAAAAAAATTGGAAATCTGTCCGGAGGACAGCAGCAGCGGGTGCTTCTCGCCAGGGCCCTAGTGTCGTCACCTCGGCTGCTGATTCTGGACGAGCCGACCAGCGCCCTGGATCCCAAAGTGCGTGAGAATTTTTACGGCATCCTGAAAGAACTCAATGAACAGGACGGGGTCACCATACTTTTGGTCTCCCACGACATAGGCTCCATAGGACAATACACCAAAAAAATGCTCTACCTGGACAGAACGGTGGTCTTTTTCGGGACCTATGGGGATTTTTGTCATTCCCAGGATATGACTCATTACTTCGGTCCCCTTTCCCAGCACAAATTTTGCTGGCAGCATGATGACCTGCCGGAGACGGCTTCGGCCAAGCCGACCTTTCACTTTCACGCGCCTCATATTCATGTAGACCACGTCCACGCCCATGGCCAATCCATAGATCACAGTCACGAGAGCGACGAGGGTTTCCTTGAGGAATCCAACGACGAGCTGCAGAGGGTGGGGGCGAAGGAACCATCGGCAAGAAAAACGGAATCCTCTGACAAGGAGGCGCGCCCATGATGACCTTTATCGAGTCTATTCAGCAGGCCGTCCAATACGACTTCATCCTCAAAGCACTTCTGGTCGGATCTTTGATCGCCATCAGCGCGTCGGTGCTGGGCCTCTTTCTGGTCCTGAAAAAGTACTCCATGATTGGCGACGGCCTGGCACACGTCAGCTTCGCCACGGTGGCCATAGCCCTCTGGCTGTCCGCCTCGCCGCTGGTGGTCTCCATCCCCATAGTGATCCTCGCCTCGTTTTTCATCTTGAAGCTGAGCGAAAAGGCCAGCATGCACGGAGACGCGGCCATCAGCCTGGTATCCTCCTTTTCCATTGCCATGGCCGTGCTGATCGCCAGCGTGGCCAAAGGGTTCAATGTGGACCTGATGAGCTATCTCTTCGGCAGCATCCTGGTCATCAGCAACTTTGACGTGGCGATCTCCGCGGCACTGTCCCTGGTCGTCATTGTGACGGTCATGTTCTTTTATCACGACCTGTTCGCCGTCACTTTCGACGAGGAATATGCCCAGGCCGTGGGCATGAACACTAAGTTTTACAACTATCTCCTGGCCGTGCTGACCTCCATCACAATTGCCCTCGGCATCCGCATTGTGGGCACCATGCTGATTTCCAGCCTGATTGTCTTCCCAACGGTCACCGCCCTGCAAGTGTCCAAGGGCTTCAGAATGACCATTCTCATAGCGACGGTGATCTCAGTGGTCTGCGTTGTGCTGGGGGTG
This sequence comes from Acidaminobacter sp., assembly GCF_030247605.1. Lineage (GTDB taxonomy): Bacteria > Bacillota > Clostridia > Peptostreptococcales > Acidaminobacteraceae > Acidaminobacter. The sequence goes on from NZ_JAOTSB010000022.1 coordinate 15,705, forward strand.
TTCATCTCCTTTGCCTACAACCTGCCCACCGGCGCGGTCATAGTCCTCATGAACGCCATAGCCTTCGCCCTGGCCTTCCTGATCAAAGCCTTGCGGCGCTGATCAGAGTGATTGAGTGCGTGAGAAGAGGTGAAACTAGATGAAACCAAACAGTGAAAGTGGAAGCAAGCGTGTGAAAACTGTGGCGGGGGCTGGTCAGGGAACCATCGGCAAAAGCTCTGGGAATAAAGAGATGCTGGAAAGCTGCGGCATTAAGCTGACACGCCAGCGCCTGGACCTCTTAGAGCAGTTAAAGAAGGCCGATGGTCCCATAACCGCAGAGCAGCTCTTCCTGAACCTTCGGGAGGAGGCCGCCGCGATCAGCCTTTCCACGGTCTACAGAATTCTGGACGCCTTTGAACTGAAGGGCCTCGTGGAAAAAGTCGTCAGCGCGGACGAGAACAAGGCGATTTATGAGCTCAACCGTCACGAACACGGACATCACCTCATTTGCACCCAGTGCAAGGTCAGAATGACCATCACAGGCTGTCCGCTGGCCGGCTACGAAGAAGCTTTAGCCAGGTCCACAAACTATAGAATTACAGGTCACAGGCTGGAAGTATACGGCTTGTGCCCGAAGTGCCAATCTGAGCTGGGTATGCTGTAGGCCGGAAGCTGGAGTTTGCCGATGGAAAGGTGGAAATAAATTGAAAAAGCTGATTACCGCTGTGGCAACCTTTTTTGTGCTCGTCATGCTGAGCCTGGCCGTGGATCAGGTGCTGACCTGGGGGCGGCTTCTGGACGGCATTGTGGACTGGCTGGACCTCGTGCTTTACGCGGTCCTGGGGATTTTGTTCCTCGTCTATGTGCTGCTGCCCATTCTGCGCTGGCAGGCGTATCCAACGCCGGAGACCCTCAGCGTCAGCATGCGGGGGACGCTGAAGCAAAAGCGAAAGCTGCTGAAGCAGGTTAGACGGCATTTGACGGAGGACGCGCTGCGCTCTGAGGTTGACGTACTTTTGAAAAGTGAGGACGACCAGGCGGTTCAGGCGTATCTGGAAGCCTATTATAAGAAACGAAGCGCGGAGGCTAAGACTGCCGCCGCAGCTTCCGCGACCCAGTGCTTTGCCGTCGTAGCCGCCAACCAGAATTCTGTTCTGGACGCAGTTATGATTTTGATCTTCAACATCAGCATGATCCACAAGATCTATACGTCTTTCAGGATGCGGGACTCATTTCTCAATATTGCGCGCTACTATAGGAGCACGGTGCTTCAGGCTTCCGTGACCGGCTTGTTTGAAAGTCTGGATGATGAAATCGTCGAGATTCTCAGCAGCCGCAGCCTTGAGCTGACGAGAAAGATCCCGTTTGCGGACGTCATCATGTCCTCGATCCTTCAGGGTTTTGCCAATGGTTACATGACTTACTACTACGGCTATCTCTCCATTCTCTCTTTTGAGAGGTCCCTCTATAATACCGGTGAAAGCGATGTTGACCTTAGACGCAAGGCGCGCCGCGACACCCGAAGCTTCATGCTGTCCATGGTGGGTAAGCCCCTGGACCAGCTCGCGAAGAAGATGAAGCCGTCCTTTGGGACCTTCTTCAACTTTGGCCGCAAGCCGGCTGAGGATATGGAAGGGGAGCCGGAGATTTAGTGGAACTCGGTGTCAGACACCAAGTTTCTCCCGAAACTTGGTGTCAGCGGCTGGCGCCTATCAACACCGAGTTTTCTAAGCAAAGAACCCCGCAGCGGCGCCCGCTGCGGGGTTCTTCATAAGGCTTTAAAACGCGTCCACAAACAAGTGGTGATACTTCTCTTCGTTCTCCGGCGTCATTTCAACGAATTTGGTGTGGTCTGCCTGGCAAATCGGGCAGAAGGCAGGGGGCTCGTCCCCTTTATGGCGATAGCCGCAGACAGTGCAAAGATATTCCATGGTTTGGCCCTCCTAAGGCAGTATTTTGAGGTCGCTGAACTTGAGTACAGCAGCGCTCCTATTCTTATTCTAAGATATTAATGAGTCTGTGCCAATGGTGGGCTTTCGGGACCATCGGCAAAAATTCTTTTTAAAGGTTCTCAGGCACCTTGATCTGTTTTTTCCAAAACCGGCTTTGGCCTCGTATTGACACTTTGAACCAGGATGACCCCCGCCAGAATGACGACCATAGACAGTAAAATACTAGGCGTGACCGGTTCGCTGAGGACCAGCCAGCCCAGAAGCACCGCAATCACGGGATTGATGTAGGCATAAGTGCTGGCTCTGGAAAGCGGCCATTGCTGGATGATGTAGATGAAAGCGCTGTAGGCCAGGATGGAGCCAAAAAAGACCAGGTAAAAGAGCGCCAGCAGACTTGAGGTTGAAACCTGAAGGGTGTGATTTTCACCTGCCAGAAAGCTGACAATCATAATCCCTATGCCTGCGATCAGCATCTGCAGGCCAATTTGAACCACCACATGGCACTGGGGCTTGACAGTTCTGGAGTAAATGGTGCCGACGCACCACAGGGTCACGGCAGCCAGAACCAGGGCTACGCCCCGGGGATCTAGACTCATCTCGCCACCGCCGGACACTATCAGAAGTCCAACGCCGCCAAAGCCAATCACCAGGCCAAGCCAGATCCGCCAATCCGTCTTTCTCATCTCAGGGTAGACGGCCATTTGAAGCAGGGCCATGAGTAGTGGGGAGGAAGCGACAATCAGGGAGGAGGACCCGGAACTGATATATCGTGAGGCTAGGCCTACGAGGCCTGTTCCGCCAAAGAGCAGCAGCAGACCGACGATGCCATGCTGAACCACTTCTTTGGCAAGGGTCGGGAACTTGTAGCCCTTCACCATGGCAAACCCAAGCATCAAAGTGCCTGCGATCAGGAAGCGCAGGGCGGTGAAAAACAGTGGCGCAATGCCGGTGACGCCAATTTTTATGGCGAGGTAGGTAGAGCCCCAGACGATACAGACCGTCAGATAGGCCAGCCAGTTGATCAGTTCTTTATTGCTCAGTTTTGACATGGACGCACGACTCCTCAAAGGCGATTCTATAAGAGGTGGGTGCCTTTTGAATGTCACATTCCAGCGCCCGCAAGAATCTTTTTAATGAAAAACTCATTAGAGTATTATATCATAGAATTGTAAAGACCTGTCATTGTGATCTCATTATTCCGGTGTTTGAGCAGTCAAAATTTAAAATGCTTTGAAAGCCTTCAAAATAGTCAACTTGGAGAAAAAGTATTTAAGTATTCAAACACCGGAATAATAACAAAGGAGGAAATAAATTGGAAGCTGCAGCATGGACAGAGCATCTCAGCCAATTGGCAGCGCAACTTAACCAACTTGGTGTCGTTTGGGCTGCGGGCGCCTCATCGGTTTTATACGAGCATGGGCTCACGGCATCCGTGAACGATCTCGACATCCTGGTACAGCTGGAGGATGCCGCGAAGCTGGACGCGTACCTGGAACCCTTTGCCTCAAAACCGCCGGAGTTGGATCATCCTAAATACAAGACGGCATTTTTTAGGGAATACAAGGTGAACGGCGTTGAAATCGATTTGATTGCAGGGTTTGCCATAGCCCACGATCAGGGGGTTTACCACTATCAGTTCGATCATGATGCCATTGACCGGGTCGCCATTCTGAACGGTGTCGGGGTCCCAATAGCAGCGCTGGAAGACTGGTATGTCCTCTATATGCTCATGGACAGAAAGGAAAACAAGGTTGCGCTCATTGAGTCCCATTTTGGCGCCAACGGCATTGAAGCGCCCTACCGGCTGGAAAAAGCCCTGGAGCAGCCTCTGCCGGACGCTGTCAGAGACCGTATAGTCGCCCTGCTGAACAATCCGGATATTTCAATGCCAGGAGCATAACCAGGAGCATAACCAGGAGCATAACCGGGAGAGGAGCCTGTCTATGACGTTTATCTTTGATGCCCACGCGGACATCTGGAGTGATGTGGTGGTGCGGCGCAGTCGAGGCGAGAGAGAAGTCTTTCGAAACCGCCATTTGGAAAAATTTAAGAAGGGCGGCGTCAGCGGCGGCATTTTCGTCATGTGGATTGATCCGCCCTTTGATCAAAATCCGAAGCAGAGGCTGGCCGAAATAATCAAAGCGGCTCAAGCGGAGCTGGAGGAAGCCTCAGGTCTTCTGCACCTGGTCAGATCCGCTTCTGATTTCGATGCAGCGGCTGCCCTGGGCAAAATGCCAGTGGTTTGGGGCGTGGAAGGTCTAAGCGGTATTGGAAGCGATCTGGGGGGCCTTGAAGCACTTTATGACTTGGGAATCCGTCACATGTCGCTGACCTGGAATGAGGCAAACCCTCTGGCGACCGGCGTCAAACAGGCCCCGGACCGCGGCCTGACAGCCCTGGGATTTGAAGCTGTGAGACAAATTGAAGCACTGGGGATCCTTTTGGACGTCAGTCACCTCAACGAGAAGAGTTTCTGGGAGGTCATGTCGGCGACTTCTAAGCCGCTGATTGCCTCACATTCCAATGCCAGGGCGCTGTGCGACGCGGCGCGCAACCTCACAGATGAGCAGATCAGAGCAATTGCCTCAACCGGCGGGATCATTGGGATCAACAGCTACAGGGATTTTATAGATCTCGATCCTGCGAAGCAAACCATAGAGCGCTTTGTGGATCATATCGACTACATAGTGTCGCTGGTTGGCGTGCAGCATGTTGGACTTGGCTATGACTTCTGCGATTATATTGAAGAAAACCTGATCCAGGGCGGTATGTTGGATGCATCCAGGTCGACTGCGCCGGATACCCTGGGGCTCGAAACCGCCGAAAAGGCTTCTGAGGTTCTGAAGCATCTCAGAGAGCGTGGCTACAAAGAAAGTGACATTGAGAACATAGCCGGAGCCAATTTTGTACGTTTGTTGAAGGACAGACTGGAGGAATAAAATGAGACTCATCATCAACCGGGAGCTGATGCTTCGCCCCATTGAACTGCAAGACGCTACGGCCGTTCTGGAGCTGATACTTGACAACGAACAGCATTTGAAGCAGTGGCTGCCTTGGGTGGTGAAGCCTTTTACCATTCATACCGTCCTCAGCTATATAGAAATGTCGGATCGTAAACGGCTGCAGCAAACCGGCTATGAATTTGTCATTATCCACAACAAAAAAATATGCGGCATCATAGGGCTTCAGCACATAGACTGGGAAAACAGGAAGGCCAACATAGGCTACTGGATCGGAAAATCCTCGGAGGGTAAAGGGATCATCCTGCGCTCGGCGGACGCGGTCGTCAGAATGGCCTTTCAGGACCTCAAGCTGAACCGCATAGAGATGTTTTGCGCAGAGAAAAATGTCAAGTCCAGGGCCGTTCCTGAGCGGCTGTCCTTCCGGATTGAAGGGATCCTTCGCCAGAACGAGTGGCTCTATGACCACTATGTCAACCACGTGGTGTATGGGCTGCTCAGGTCTGAATTTAACCAGGCCCATAAACTGTTGAACTTTAGCGACGACTTCTGAATACCCATTCTAACTACAAAAAAGCCAAAAGAAAAAAGAGGAAGCGCAGCCCGGTTGAAGCGGCTGCCTTCCTCTTTCCTGTGTTTTGCCTGGTTACTTCAATAAATTTTCTTTCATGGTCTGATAAGCCTCTGAGTCGATTTCGCCTTTGGCGTAGCGCTCGTTCAGGATGGCCAGAGCACCATCGACTGAACCAGTGCCGCCTGGGACTGCACCGCTGACATGAGGTGCCGGTTCTGTGCGCCTGAGTCTTGGAACGAGATAACGAATTACCAGGAAGATAATCAGGCCGAGAATCAGGAGCCTGAGAAGCCCGAAGCCCATCATCCACATTGGATTGATGTCCCTGAATGACCCCATGCCGCCGAAGCCGTTATAGCCGCCTCTAAAGCTGCTGAACGCGTTGAAGCAGGTTGACAACATAACTATGCACCTCCTTTACTTACCCTAAGTATAAAGGAGGAATGTGTAGGAATTATGAAGAGGGCTGAAGGGGGAGGATCACTGTAAAAGTCGTCCCTTCCCCGGCCGGACTGTGGACCTCAATGCGCCCATGGTGGGCGTCCACGATCAGCTTGACAATGGTCAGGCCAATGCCGCTGCCGCCGGTCTCCCTGTGGCGCGACACGTCCGCCCGGTAAAACCGGTCAAAGAGAAATGGCAGATCTTCGGGCGCAATGCCTGCCCCGCTGTTAAAGACCTTCAAAAACGCTTCGCTGCTGCCGATGGTCCCGGTCTCCACATGGATGCGGCCACCGTCCGGTGTGTATTTAACAGCGTTGGAAAGAAGGTTGACAAGAACCTGTCTGAGTCGGTGGGCGTCACCGACCATCGGCAAAGAAAAAGCAAGGTCGGAGGTTAAGGTCTGAGCGCGGGTCATGGCATCCGCTTCAAATAGAGTCAGGACGTCGCGGACAATAACGGTGAGGTCAATGTCATCATAGGTGAGCTCAACGGTGTCGTCCTCAAGGTCTGCGATCTCACGGAGGCGTTCCACCAGGCCAATCAGGCGTTCGGTTTCACTGCGGGCGACGAGCAGACGGTCAGGTGTCGCCTCGAAGATGCCCTCCAGTATGGCGTCCAGCTGGCCTTGGATGATGGTCAGGGGCGTCCGCAGCTCATGGGCGAGGTCTGAGGTCAGGCGCTTTCTAATTTCGCTCTGGTGAGACAGGGTCTCGGCCAGATCGTTGACCGCGCCGGAAAGCTCGGTCAGCTCGCGGACGGATTGACGTTCTTCAGCGCGCCGTCCAAAATGACCGTTTCGGATGCTCTTCGTGACCTCGGTGAGGTTGACAATGGGGCGGGAGAGCAGTTTGGACAAATAGGCGGACAGCAGCCCGGAAAGACCAAGGGCAATAGCCAGTGACATGAGCAGGGAGCGGTTGACGCCGGATGTAAAGTCCAGCTCGGCGGTGTCCACTGAAAAGGTGGAAGGATAGACCAATTCAACGGTGCCAATAGTCTCCCCGTTTATCACAATGTCCTCGACGACATTAGTACCGTCATAGAACCTGGACTGAAAGAACATGGCATTTCTGCCCATGCGCCGCATCATGTTCTGGTGAAAGCTGACGCGGTCCGGGCGGAGCTGGCTGTTCATCACCATGAGTTCCTGAGTGTCGTAGATTCTGAAGCTGAATTCATCCGTGCCCGGATAGGCCAGCAGCATAGTCAGCGTTTTCCCGGTCCAGCCATCATTCAGCTGGTAAACCCGAGAGGCGTATTCTGAAAAGTCGCTGGCGCTTTGGAGCTGGACGGCTTCCTTGTAATTGTAAAAAGTGCTGTAGAGGGCAGCGTTGGTGAGCAGCAGCGCAGTGAGGCCGCTGACCAGGGCGGAGGCCAGCAGGAATCGCGTCAGACGTCCTCTCAGAGTATGCTTCATGAAGAGCCCCCCTCAAAGCGGTAGCCAAGGCCATAAACCGTGCGGATGTATTTGTGCTCGGCGTCATCAATTTTCTGGCGGATGTTTTTGATGTGGACATCAATGGTTCGGTCGCTGCCGTCGTAGTCATAGCCTATGGCTCTCATGATGAGCTCATCCCGGGAGAAGAGGCGGCCGGGATGCCGGGCCATAAGTCCCAGAATCTCAAATTCCATGGGGGTCAGGGGCAGGGCCAGGCCGTGACGTGAAGCGGTCTTGCGGTCGAGGTCCACTTCCAGGTGACCCTCTCCGAAAATAAACTGCTCCGCCGGGATGGCCTGACTGGATTGGCGTCTCATCAGGGCTTTGACCCTGGCCACCAGGATTTTGCCGTCAAAAGGCTTGGTGACATAGTCGTCCGCCCCCAGGTTGAGTCCGTGGACAATGGAGTCCCGGTCGACTTTGGCGGTCAGCATCAGGATGGGCGTATTGTTTTTAAGCCGGATCTGACGGCAGATCTCCTCGCCGGTGAGGTCCGGGAGCATGAGGTCCAAGATCACCAGGGCGACCTCTTCCTCCCGGAAAATCTCCAGGGCTTCATGGCCGCGAGTGGCGCGGCGTGTCTGGTAGCCCTCTTTTTCAAGATAGGCGCAGACAATATCGAGGATTCTGGGCTCGTCGTCGACGACGAGGATGATTTCAGATTTCATGTTGGATCGCCTCCAGGGATTGCGGGTGCTGTCATGACGGCGTCAACGCCACCAAGACGAAAAACTGGCCGATGGTCGCGTTGACGCGTCATGATGACCATCGGTAAAGTCAATATCTGAAAAAACAGGTTGTTGTGTGCCTTGCCGGTAACTTTAAGTAGATTATAGCATGAAATTATGAGCGAATTGTGAGGATTCAGTTTGCCAATTTTTAGTCTCGGAAGTCTGGACAGATGCCGCTGGCAGCGGTATGATAAAGGCAAAAGGAGGCGTATCGATGAGACCTAATGAAATCAACTGGAGTCAGTTAGGCTTTGGGTATATGAAAGCTGACTGGCGTTTTCGTTCGTTCTGGAAAGACGGCAAATGGGATGAGGGTGGCTTGTTCGACAACGACAGAATCACCATCAGTGAGGCATCAACCTCTCTCCACTATGGACAGCAATGCTTTGAAGGCTTGAAAGCCTATACCGCAAAGGATGGCAGCATCCACCTTTTCAGACCGGATGAGAACGCGAAGCGGATGCAGGCGACCTGTGACCGCATACTTATGCCGCACTATGAAACTGAGAAATTTATTGAGGCCTGTAAGCAAGTTGTGAAAGCCAACCGCGAATGGGTTCCGCCTTATGGCTATGGCGCGACGCTTTATCTGCGTCCGTTCCTGATCGGAATAGGAGATAACATAGGTGTTAAACCCGCGCCTGAATTTTTATTCAGCATTTTCTGCATGCCGGTAGGCGCTTACTTCAAAGCGGGACTTGCACCGGTTAAATTCATTGTCACGGATTATGACCGCGCGGCGCCAAACGGAACAGGTGCAGCCAAGGTCGGCGGCAACTATGCCGGCAGCTTGCTGCCTCATGAAATTGCGGCGAAGCAGGGCTATGCGGACTGTATCTACCTGGATCCGGCCACCCATACAAAGATTGAGGAAGTAGGCGCAGCCAACTTCTTTGGCATCACCAAGGACGGCGTCTTCGTCACACCTAAATCTCCATCCATACTTCCGAGCATTACCAAGCTCTCTCTGATTCAGATTGCAAGGGATTATCTCGGCATGAAAGTCGAAGAGCGCGACGTACTGATCGACAATCTGGATGAGTTCGCTGAAGCCGGCGCTTGCGGCACTGCGGCAGTCATCACGCCAATTGCCTCCATCACCCACAAAGGCAAAGAAAAGATTTTCTTCAGTGAGACGGAAGTTGGACCGGTCACGCGCAAACTTTATGACACGCTGACGGGCATCCAGTTTGGCGAAATTGAAGCCCCTAAAGGCTGGATTTTTGAAGTTGAATAAGAAAAATTGATCAATAACCCGTGAGCGGCGACAGCAGCCCACGGGTTGTGTCTGTTTATCAACTGAAAGTTGGAGGCGTATGGAGATGTCAGAGAAGACTCAACTGCAAGCAGCATCTGATGTGAATCAAGTTCTTGGCAAAGCCCTTGAGACCTGGGAAACTGAATACCCCAAAATTCGCAGCATCAGGAGCTATGAAGAGGTGTTCTGGAGCAATCAAAATCTGAAGCCTGTTGAGGACGCGATTCTTGAAACGGGGATTACCCTTGAGCAAATTCAGTCTGCGGAGCATAGACTAAAACGCTTCGCCCCCTTCTTCATGGAGGCGTTTCCTGAGACGCGAAGCACTCAGGGCCTTCTGGAATCGAAAATTCGCCGTGTCGAGTCATTTCAGGCCGAACTTGAGAAGACGCCCTTTGCAGTGCCTTTTGGCCGATTGATGCTCAAACTCGACAGCCACCTGCCAATATCGGGATCGATCAAGGCCCGGGGCGGTATTTATGAAGTTCTGCAGCATGCGGAACAGCTGGCGGTGGAAGCGGGACTACTGACCCCCGGCATGAGCTACGCCGCGTTCGCGGAGCCAAGGTTCAAAAAATTCTTCTCTGATTACAGCGTCGCAGTGGGCTCCACAGGTAATCTGGGACTCAGCATTGGCATCATCAGTGCCGCGCTGGGCTTTAAGGCCCAAGTGCATATGTCCTCGGACGCCAAGGCCTGGAAGAAAGCGCTGCTGCGTCAGAAGGGCGTTGAAGTGTTCGAGTACGATTCGGATTACAGCGTTGCCGTGGAGCAGGGGCGAAAGGAAGCAGAAAAGGATCCCAAAACCTATTTTGTGGATGATGAAAACTCGTTGAATCTGTTCCTGGGCTATGCGGTGGCCGCGCTGCGACTTAAAGGTCAGCTGGATCATCTGGGCTACACGCCTTCCGAAGCATCGCCGCTGTTTGTGTATCTGCCCTGTGGTGTCGGCGGTGGTCCCGGCGGGGTCGCTTTTGGCCTCAAGATGCTCTTTGGCGAGCACGTCCACTGCTACTTCGCTGAGCCGACCCATTCGCCCTGCATGCTTCTGGGCATGATGACCGACCAGCATGACGCTGTCAGCGTCCAGGATTTTGGCCTGGACAACCGGACTATTGCCGATGGTCTTGCCGTCGGACGTCCTTCCCTGTTCGTAGGGAAAGTCCTGAGACATCTTTTGGATGGTGTCTTCAGTGTCACAGACGAACATATGCTGTCCGACCTGGCAATGATGGCGGATTTTGAGTCCCTTCGCCTGGAGCCTTCCGCCCTCGCGGGCATCAGCGGGCCGTCCTGGCTGAAGCGTGATACGGCCGTCTATAAGGCGCTGCTTAAGCGGTATACACCGGAGGCCCTTAATCAGTCGATCCACCTCTCCTGGGCAACCGGTGGGAGCATGGTGCCGGAAGAGGTCATGGAAAAAGATATTGAGCATGGAAGGAAACTGTATAAGAAGACCTTGTAGCTTATAACGCTCCGACTGTTTTGGCAAAGAATAGAATGGAGGGATCTGTGATGTCCCGTTGTCCTTGGTGCTTGTCTGACCCCGTTTATATTGATTACCACGATCATGAATGGGGCGTTCCGGTTTATGAGGATCGAATACATTTTGAATTTCTGGTGCTGGAATCCGCGCAGGCTGGCCTCAGCTGGCTGACCATTCTGAGAAAGCGCGACCACTACAGACGTCTCTATGAAGGGTTTGATCCAGTTAAAGTGGCGGCTTACGGGCCTGCTGAGGTTGAGCTGATGATGCAGGACCCCGGTATAGTCCGGAATCGCAAAAAGATAGAAGCGTCCATTATGAACGCTAAGATTTTTCTGGAAATCCAGCATGAGTTCGGCAGCTTTTCGAACTACCTGTGGCGTTATGTGGAAGGGAAGCCTCTGATTCATTATCCCAAGACCCTGGAAGAGGTGCCTTGTGAGAATGAAGTTTCTGATGCCATCAGCCGGGATCTCAAGTCCAGGGGGATGAAATTCGTGGGCACCAAAATTATCTACGCCCACCTCCAGGCGACAGGGATCATCAATGACCATTTGGTGTCCTGTGCCCGTCATGACATTGTTCAAAGGTTGTCCAAATGAGAGAGCAAGAGGGCAAGATTATCAAGGGTAAGGCGGTGGGTTCGCCTGCTGCAGACTCTGAGACGGATGGCGCCGGAGGGATCAGGCAGGGGAAAGAAAAACCCGGCAAGATCAGGCTCTTTATTGGTCTTGAATTGCCTCCGGCAGCAAAAGCCCGCATCCACAAAGCTGCCGGGCCGGTGCTGTCGCGGATTCAAAAGGGCAAATTGACAGAGGCGGACAATTATCACCTGACTGTATTTTTTATTGGAGAAGTAACCGAGGAAGCGGTGGCCGCCTGGAAAGCGTGCGTGGCTGAGGCTGCTGCAGTCAGCGAAGCCTTCGACCTGATCCTTTGTCATACAGGGTTTTTCTCCAGGAAGAACCGCAAAATTCTTTGGTTTGGCTCTGAGGCTTCAGAACGCCTTGAGACTTTATACAAACATGTCATGTCTGCAGCAGATGACACCTTGTCATCTCAGGGAAAACCCGGTGCTTCAACGCAGCCTGGCGCCAACAGGCCCTTCAGACCCCATGTCACCCTGGGTCGTGAAATAGTCGCAGAGGATGACGCGGCAGTGATCCAAACAGAGAGGATCAAGGTTCGCGTTGAGACTCTGACGCTGTTTGAAAGTAAGAGAATTTCCGGCCGCCTGGCTTATGTACCCATTGCCAGAGGCAGGCTTAGGGAGCGCCTATGAGTTTTTTAGAGCAGATTCCAAATGAACTCTATATTATTGCCATGTCCATGATGCCCGTCGTAGAGCTCAGAGGCGCGATTCCCCTTGGGGTATCCCTGGGCTTTTCGACGCTTCACAGCACCATCCTCGCGATCATTGGGAATTCAGTGATCGTGCCGGTCCTGCTGCTCATCATTGAGCCTTTGTTCGCGCACATGAAGCGTCTGGAACAGCTCAGGGGCTTTGTAGAACGCCTGGAAGTCCGGGCGGCGTCAAAGGTACAGAATTACAGGAAGTACAGACTCCTGGGGCTTTTTATTCTGGTGGCAATTCCTGTGCCCACCACTGGGGTATACACCGGCTGCATAGCGGCGGTAATCCTGAGGATTCGTCCCCGCAACGCGTCTATGGCCATCATAGCCGGTGTTGTTGCTGCTGGCATTATTGTCTTTATGGTAACGGAGCACATCCTTTTTTGATAGTTATACAAAAAGAAACGGGAACATGACGTCGCCATGTTCCCGTTTCTTTAACAAAAAAAGAAGAAAGGGCGTAAGCCCTTTCCTCGTGATCTTAATTTACTTTTTGAATCAAGGTGCTATTCCAAGTAGAACAAGGAACAGACTTTTGTCTCAAAGTTTGAATAAGACGAAGTGTGGTTCTTCGGAAATTAGAGTCTGCTGACGTTAGCAGCTTGAGGACCCTTTTGACCTTGAACGATCTCGAACTCAACTGCTTGGCCTTCTTCAAGAGTCTTGAAGCCTTCGCCTTGGATCGCAGTGTAGTGAACGAAAACGTCATTGCCGCCTTCAACAGTGATGAAGCCGAAGCCTTTTTCCGAGTTAAACCATTTTACTGTTCCTTTTTCCATTTCAAATTCCTCCAATGAATTAAAATTTACAAGTATGATTCTATCAGTGCGAGTTAGAAATGTCAATGCAGAATTCGAAAATATTGGAAAATTCATTTCACATTTTATCTTGGCTCAGAAAGTGATAATATAAATAATATAGGAACTAGAAGACGTAATGGCCATCGGAATGTTCTTAAACCAAAGACCGACCGCTGGTAAAATTGGAAATCCTAAACATGCATGATCAACAGATCAGCAAACTGACAAAAGGGGGGTCGTGATGCATCCGAATCCGGATACATCGCATCATGATGGACAGAGCGCTGAGAGGCGAAACGACTTATTTAATTCCTTTGACGGCGGAGGATCTGGAGGACCAACTGACAGATCCGGGACGGACAGCCAGTCGGTATGATCTGAAAGGCGCGCTGGAGGCGCCGGATGAGCATATGTCTAAAATACTGGAAATCAAGCTGATGAAGATGAATGAGGCCCCGGAGCTCGCCATTTTCTCAACTTATTTTTTGATCGCAGCGCTGGAGGATCATGAAATTTTGGGCACTATAGGGTACAAAGGCGCACCGGATGAGGATGGCACCATAGAGGTTGGCTATGGCATCCGCCGAAAATTCAGGGAAAAAGGCTACATGACGGACGCTCTGAAGGTATTCACAGCCTTTGGACTCACCTTGCCGGGGGCGAAAAAAATTATAGCCTGTACAAATAAAGACAACGCCGCGTCCATCCGTGTTCTGGAAAAGTCAGGCTACAAGCGAATTTACACGGCTCCGGACCTTTACGTCTGGCGTTGTCCCGCGGAGGAACAAGATGATGAACTCCAGGCAACATGACCCCGGAAAAAGCCTGATAATCGTCTGCAAGGCCTGTACGGCAAAGTGCAGGATGGTCTTCGAGCCGGAGAGCGGCAATCTGAAAGGCAGCAAATGCCCCAGAGGCGAAGCCTTCGCGAAGGCCTACCATCCGGACGCCGTCAAGATCAGGACCTATCTGGTCCCGGTGGAGAACGGGCACATGAAGCGTATGGCGCTGCGAACGGAGGTGCCCATCGGCGAAAGTCTTTCGGAAATCATTGAAGCCGCGCTGAAGCCTGCAGCCGTAAAGGCGCCCGTGGAAGCCGGCGCCACTGTATTCAGGAACGTTGGCGGCAGCGGCGTGGACCTTATAGCGACGAGAAAGATGCCTGCCAGATCCAGCGTCAAAACACCTGGGTCAGATTAAAAAAAAGCGGCGGATCCCATTAAGCCGCCGGCTCGCCCACAACAAAATACCCGTGAATGCCAGGCCTGTCAAGCGAACAACATCGTTAGACGGGTCTTTGTTTTGGGTATCAAGTACGCGAGGTGAGCTTATGACCCAATTTGAGACGTTTTACAGCCTGGTCGGTGCCGAGGATCTCGAAGGTGCGATCCAGGCCGCTGTCGACTACGCGGATGCCGAAGAAACCCTAACAGGCTTTCTTCGCGAAGGATTTGTCCAAAGCATGAGTTCCACCCAAGGATGGACAAGGGATGGCGGCGCGATCTGGAAGGAGCACATACGGAGTGAGATCTTGGATTTGGTTCTCGCCAATCTAAGGCTCAACATAGAGGCGTTCTATCAAAAAAACAAAAAAGGCGCCGCGCCAGTAATCGTCGCCTGTCCAGACGGCGAAACCCACACCCTTGGCGCCAAGGTTACCACGTCGCTGCTGCGGATCAAAGGGTTCAATGCGCGCTTTATAGGCGCAGACCTGCCGGCGGATCAGCTGATGTCTTTGGTTGACAGTGTCAAGCCGGCAGCCGTAGTGTTTAGCGTGACACATCATTATAACCTTTTGGCGCTAAAAGATACCATAACCCAGCTCAAAGGCAAGTTTCCGCAGCTGTTGATCGCTGCAGGCGGCGCTTCCCTCAGGCACAATGCGGACGCCTTTCCTGAGGTCAGAGTGGTGACGAATCATGACGCGCTGTTTGAAATGATAAGGGGTGAGCTCAGATGAGGCTGGCTTCTTATTTCGCCATGAGATTTATCAAAAGATCCAAGGTGCAGTCCGCTTTGATTGTGGCCGGATTGACTATGGGCGTCGCGGTGCTGGTGATCACGACCTGGCTCGTCGAAGGGATGCGCGCTGCCATGGACGAGACCTATGCAGGGAACATTCCGCACCTTGTGGTGAGACAGTTGGGAGAAACGACGCAAGGCCTGGAGGATAGGGTGGGGCTTGAGGAGACCATCGGCAAAGCTCTGCCTGGGCTTGTGGCCATGACCCCGACGCTGGATCAGCAAGTGGTGCTGAGGCTGCCGCCGTCCGATCCGGCAGCTGGGGGGGACACGCCTCTGACGATGCGGGGGCTGAAGCTGGCTCGCGCTGGGGATCTGTACCCGCTGGGAAGCGCCATGATCAGCGGTCGAACCTTTAAAGAGGGCCGTGAAATTGTCGTGGGGACTTTGCTCGCCGAACGCCTGTCTCTGGAGGTTGGCGATGGGGTGGTGCTGGAGGACGATCATGGGAAAACGGCAACTTTTAATGTCGTTGGTATTTTTGACCTGAAGCTCGAAGAGGAAAATGCGTCAATGGCTTATGTGGATTTATCCGCGCTGCAGTTGGCGTTTGGACTGGAAGAGGCCGCGGCGCAAATTGAGCTGCAGCTGGAAGACGCTTTCAAGGCAGGCGAAGCGTCACTTCAGCTGGCCTCTGTGCTTGACCGGCCGTTCCTCGAAATCAGAAGCTGGGAGACGACCCATGAGCAGCTGTTTGAAGCCGCAGCCCTGCAGCGCAGTGCCATAAGGCTGTTGATGATCGCGGTGACGCTGATCATTTTCGTGGGGACGGTGCTGATTCTGTCCTTGTCCGTGTATCAGCGTGCTGTTCAGCTGGCGGTGTTTAAGTCCCTGGGACTTCGCAGCGGTCAGGGGGGAATGGTGTTTGCGCTCTATGCTTTTTACCTGTCGCTGTTTGGGGTCTTTGGAGGGATTGCAGCAGGGTCGGGGCTTATTCGACTTTATAAGACTCAGTCTGTTTTGGGGATCAGCGCCTATCAGCAGGCACCTGAGCTGAATCTGGTCAGTCTGGTCCTGTCCCTGGCGGTGTTGCCGCTGGCTTCGGCTGTGGCAGCGAGGGGCGTGGCCCAGTGGGTGATCAGCAAAGATCCTGCGGAGGTGATTCGGCATGGGTAATATTCAGCCATCGGCATTATCACTTTCCGGGGTTGTCAAATCCTTTGGCAAAAATAATGAGAAACGTGCGCTTTCAGGCATAGACCTGGCTTTTGCCGATGGTGAGATCACTTCAATCACCGGCCCAAGCGGCGCTGGCAAGAGTACGCTGCTTCAGATCGCCGGTTTGATGCTGACACCGGATCAAGGGGAGGTCATGGTGCGGGAGCGGCGTGTTTCCGAGATGACAGGGGCGACACGTGGACGCTATTTAAGACAGGAACTGGGCTTCGTTTTTCAGCGCCCTGCCTTGATTCCAGAATTTACCGTGCTGGAGAATGTGTTGCTTACAGACCGTATATTGAACGGAAAAGTGGAAGCGTCAAATTTGCCTTATGCCAAGAAGCTGATCCTGGAAGCCGGTTTGTCCGGCTGTGAAGCGGAATTTCCATGGGCGCTGTCCGAGACCCAGCAGAAGACGGTGACGCTGGTGAGGGCACTGGTCAATATGCCGTCGATCCTTTTGATCGATGAGCCTGTGGCAGGGATGGATGAGCGTTCGGCTGAGGTCATGATCCGGCTGATTTGGCAGATCCATGAGAAATTCAGGACGACCTGCATTATGGTCAACAACGAGCGGGTCCTGGCAGAGAGGTCCGACCGGGTGATCGAGCTGCGGGAAGGACGCGTGTTTGCGGATTTTAGAAGAGGGTTGTAAGGTTCGAAAGATGAGGGAAGACGGGGGAAGATGGGGAAACAGAAGTTGGATGAAAGGGTCCTGTTTCTGTTTCACCGTCTTCCCTTTAATGCGCGAACGAGGTATAATAATTAAACATGCAATTTTTATAATGAGTTTTGAATGCTTTGGGAGGTTGACATGAAACCGACACTTTATCTGGATTTTGACTCGACCATTGTCAATTCCGAACGCGCTTTTTGCGCGGTATATAATCAGCATTATCAGCACTTTGAAGATTTTGTGCCTGCTCACGAAGAGCATGCGGGGGACTGGGTGTTCCGGCATGCGTGCCCGCTGATTCATCAGCGCAGCGCGGATCCGGTTGCCGAAGTGCGGCGGATTTTTGGTCTGGAGGACTTTTTCAGCCATCTTGAGTTTTACGAGGGTGCCTTTCAAACCATACAGGCACTGAAGTCCGAGTACGAAATAGTCATTTGTACCTCTGCCTCCCCTGAGAACGGTTCGAAAAAGGTGATGTGGATTGAGCAGCACATGCCCTTTGTGGATGAGATCATCATTTTAGTCAACAAATCCAATAATGGGGTTGGCAAAGGCCGTGTTCACATGCTGGAGCCTGGGGCGGTATTCGTGGATGACCATCCGGCCAATCTGCGGTCCACGGAGGCCCAACGAAAAATTTTGTTTAATTACAACGGCAGGATTACGGATTACAACCGGGGCTGGGACGGCGAGGCGGTCAGCAGCTGGACGGAATTGTATGAGCGGCTGATGATGAAGGGGTAGGGGCATAGGCGTGAAAAAACGCGCTCTCGCCGTGGTTTGGGAGAGCGCGCTGGTAGGGCGCTTTGGGCTTTGGATTGTGACGCTGCATAGTGACAGTTTGGAAGTGGCCGGCAGCCTTACAAAAGGTCGATTTTTGCTGCCAGAATGAAGTCGTTGTAGGACAGACCTTTGATCTTATGGGTCATCAACCGGACGACGACGCGTCCCCAACTCAGTTCAAGGTCGGGATGATGGCCTTCCTCTTCGGCTAATAAACCAATTCTGTTGACGAATTCCAGAGCGCTGACGAAATCCTTGAATTTAAAGCGGCGTTCCAGCTGCTTGTCCTCGAGTACTGTCCAGTCACTGTGAAGCTGTGGCTTCAGGCGCTGGATCTCATCCGCCTCAAGGGGCGGGGTGTCGATAGTGCAGGGAATACATTGCTTTGCCAGTAAGACTTCCATGAGGAACCCTCCTCGAATGATTCATAGGTGATAGGTTTGTTTGACGTTCTATTTATACACCTTTGGACCAGAAATTAAACAGGGAGCGCCCTGCGGCCGGTTGAGGGACTTTGGAAACTGGCAGGAAAAAGATTGGCGAATGAAGAAGGCTTGGATGAAAAGCTGATAAATTGTGTCCAAATTGTGTGAAGCTCTGGCACCATTTCAAGTTTGGTGACAGGCACCGGTTTTGTTTTTGTCCGCGTCACCCAATTAAAATTTTAACAAGAGGAGAATTTTCATGAGTCGAAATCCTATTCTCAATGCTGCTCTGAACGCGGCACTCAGTAAAGTTGGCGCAGGGGACCGGATCGTGGTCATAGCAGCGCGTTTTCCGGCGCCGGAGGGTGTAGAGGTGATTGACCTTGCCCTTTGTGACGGAGTCCCGTCCTTTAAGACCACTTTTGAGCTGTTGATGTCTCAGCTGGACATTGACCAGATCACCAGGACTGAAGAGCTGGAAAAGGCAGATTCAGAAGCGAAGAGTTATATTGAGAGTCTGGCGGAAGCCAAGGGAGCAAAAATGGAAGCGCTGACCTACCGTCAGTTCAAGATCCTCGCAAAAAGCGCGCGCTTCGCAGTAAGGATTGGTGAAGCTGAGGTTCAGGCCAGTGTAGTTCTAAGAGAAAGAGAAGTCTAACAGCAAAAGTTTGCTTAACGTAAACCTAAAAATTAAATAGGTTGACAATTGATGACCAGGGTTTTATACTCGAATTGTCAACTAATTTAACTTTGGAGGTTTACAATCATGACGACTACAAATGCTGCCAAAAGTACAAACTTATCCCTTCGGGATATGATGCTGGTGTCCATGTTTACGGCGATTCTCGCTGTTCTGGCTTACGTTGCCATCCCGCTGCCCTTTTCACCCGTACCGGTTACCGGGCAGACCTTTGGGATCATGCTTATTGGTCTCCTGCTTGGGAAAAAGCGCGGCGTGATGGCTGTCACATTGATGCTGCTTCTCGGTGCGGTCGGAGTGCCCGTTTTTTCAGGGGGACGTGCCGGCTTGTCGATTTTAGTAGGTCCTACAGGCGGCTATCTTTTTAGCTGGATCTTGTCAGTTGTTGTTATTGATGCGTTGAAATCCAAAATTCAAGGGTTTAAAGGCGCAGTGATCGCATCGCTTGTCGGTGGGGTTATAGTCGTTTACGCAATAGGCGTACCTTGGCTGGCAATTTCTACGGGCATGTCCCTGGGGGCGGCTTTTATTGCAGGCGCTTTGCCGTTTCTGGCAGGGGATTTTTTTAAAGTTGCCATTGCGGCCATAACAGCAGCCCGCATGCCAAAAAATTTATTACGACAGTAAGGCGTCGTTTTTATGCTTCACAGCCTGTCTTTGAGAGAGGCCCGTTTGTGAGGCAAAGAGCCGGTCAGTTCTGCTCATGGCGCCTTAAATGCTGCTTAGACAATTCATATGAGGTGAATCATGGGTAAAATTATTCTGGTAACATTGACTGCGGCGCTTGGCATTTGGATGATTTATATCGCGCTCCAGATCAAACAGGGGGGAAAACCCCAGTACGGCAGCATTGGCCAGCGGATCAGATATGAAGATGCAGCCAGTCAGACACTATTTTTGGAAAAGACGAGACGTTATCACCTGATTATAGGCCTTGGATTTGTTGGGGTAGCCCTTGCTGCCTGGCTGATTTCAAAGCCGGCGGTAGTTCTGTTTCTCTATTTGATTTATGCGGCGGTGATCAACTTCGCCAGAGCCCACATTGAGAATCAGCTGCTGGAAACAGATATTGACACGGAGGCGCGTTCATGAACAAAAATCAGGTTAAAGCTGATTTGGCGCTGCTCATTGTGACAATAGCCTGGGGCGTTTCTTTCCTGCTGACGAAAAATGCGTTGGTCGGCCTCGAGACCTTTAATTTTCTAGCTGTTCGCTTTGGTATAGCGACGCTCATTTCAGTCGTTATTTTTTTGAAGGACATGATCCGGATGAGCCGAAAAACTTTGTTGCTTGGCATAGGTGTCGGTTCGGTGATGTTCGCGGCTTATGCCCTTCAGACTGTGGGCATCACTCTGACGACGATTTCAAAATCTGCCTTTATAACAGGCACCAGTGTGCTGATGGTTCCGCTTTTTATGGCGCTTTTTCTGAAGCGCATACCGGACAGGTCCTCGCTGGTTGGTGCTTTCATGGCGTTTGTAGGTCTTGGCTTGATGACGCTGACTGGAGGGAGCTCAGATGCGGGCGCTGCCGGCAGCCTGAACCTGGGCGATTTGCTGACGCTGATTGCCGCAGTGGGCTTTGCGCTCTATATCCTTGCAGTGGGCAAATATACCACGCAGGTAGACTCGATCCCCTTTGCCATTGTACAGCTCGGCACAGTTGCCGTTTTCAGCGGCATAACCTCCTTGCTGTTTGAAACGCCAGTTGTACCGACAGGCAGCGAGACCTGGTTTGCCATTTTGTTTTTAGCCATAGTTTGTACGTCCTTAGCGTTTATTGTTCAGAATGTAGCTCAGAAATACACCACTTCAACTCACACGGCACTCATCTTTTCCGGAGAACCTGTTTTCGCGGCCATGTTCGCCTATGTGATGATCGGTGAAGTCCTGGGGAGAAACGGCGTCATAGGCGGCGGGCTCATTTTGGCCGGGATGCTGGTGGCTGAACTCAACCTCGTCGATAAACTCAAAAAACGGCAAGGCACTTCGGAGGCAGCGTAATGTTGAATCCCAATATGCAAGAAAAAGTGGTACTGGTAAACGAGGAGAATGTTGTTCTCGGAACTATGGAAAAGCTTGAGGCTCATCAAAAAGGCCTGCTTCACAGGGCTTTCTCGGTACTCCTGTACAATGACGCCGGGGAGATGCTGATTCAGAGGCGCGCCATTGGGAAGTATCACACACCCGGCCTTTGGACCAATGCCTGCTGCAGTCATCCCAGAGAGGGGGAAGACGTTGCCGCGGCGGCGTCCCGTCGATTGAGGGAAGAGCTGGGTATAGTAATCCCGCAGGATGCCCTTCAGGTCAAGGGCCATTTTATTTATAAAGCAACCTTCGACAATGGCCTTACGGAGCACGAACACGATACCATGGTGGCTGGTCATTTTGATGGGGCGGTTGAAAACATCAATCCCGAAGAAGTGGAGGCTGTCCGCTGGATCGACATGGAGACGCTGAAACTTGAGATCAAAGCACATCCGGAGAAATTTACGCCATGGTTTAAGGAAATAGTTAAACGCGTTTAATTAATTTGAATTTTAAGGAAAAGCAACCCGAGTAAATTGGGTTGCTTTCTGTGAATATTGACAAAAAAATTGGTAGGGAAGGCGGTGTCTGACACCGCCTTCCTTCCTCGACTTCACTGGAGGAAATTACTCCAACCCTTTGAAAATCAAGTCGGGACACTAAGTGTCCCGGATTGCCAAAAAATAGTTACAATTTGCAGAATTATTAGAAAATTTGTGGTCTTTTTATAAAGTGAAGATATTATAAGATGTTGGGTAACATATGACTCGTTTTATGATAAAATAGTGGTGCAATGTGCCTCGAAGGCTGTGTTTGACATAAGTTAAACGAACATTTGCAGAAAAGACCATCGGCAAAAAAAAGCAAAAAAGATGCCGCAGGTTTAGAAAATTTCAACAAGGCTTTGATTGCTTAAACATCAAGAAACGGGGTGCCAAAATGACATGCAGCTGCAAACAGGATCCCATGGGGATTCAGGATCAAGTTGAGGATCGAGCGCTCGTGGATCTCAGTCTGATTGATCCTATCATTGAAAAGTACGGCAAGGTCAAAGGCAGTACAATCACTATTCTTCAGGGTGTGCAGGAAACTTACGGGTTTTTGCCGTCTGAAACGTTAACTTACATAGCCAAAAAAACGGGCATGAAAGAAGCTAAGCTCTACGGCGTCGCCACGTTTTACACACAGTTCAGAATGAAGCCGGTCGGCAAGAATCTGATCATGCTTTGTCAGGGGACGGCGTGCCACGTTAACGGGGCGTCTGCCATTGAGAAGGCAATCGTGGAGGAGCTCGGCATCTGTGAGGGCGAAACGACAAGTGACGGTATTTTCACGTTTACGAATGTCGCCTGCCTGGGCTGCTGCAGCTTGGCGCCGGTCATGATGATCAACGGCGAAACTTACGCGAAGCTGACACCGGAGAAGACGGTCGGCGTACTGAGAGAACTCAGGGCAGAGGCCCAATCTGAAATGGAGGTCAGCTGATGAAAGTGCTTGTCGGCGCAGGCAGCTGCGGATTTGCAGCAGGCGCGCATAAACTCATGGATGAGCTGGAAGCCATCCAGGATCTTCAAATCGATTACGAGATCACAGGCTGTATTGGCATGTGCCACCTGGAGCCTATCATGGAGGTTCATGAAGGCGGCGAGGTGTTCCGGTTCGTCAAAGTCTTGCCGGAGGATGTCAGACCAATCCTGGAGGATTTCAGAAATTACGCAAATAACCGGATCAGTGTGGAGGATGCTGACAGTCTCGTGAAGCAGCCCCGCGTCGTTCTGAAAAACTGTGGTGTCATCAATCCTGAGGATATCGAGGATTACATAAATATAGGCGGCTATGAGGCGATTCGCAATTGCTACGAATCGAGCTCGCCGGAGGCCGTCATTAACGAAATCAAAACTTCAGGCCTCAGAGGGCGCGGCGGCGCGGGCTTCCCGACCTGGTTCAAGTGGGATGCGGCCAGAAAATCACCTGGTCCTAAGAAATATGTCGTCTGCAACGCGGACGAAGGGGACCCGGGGGCGTTCATGGACCGTTCCGTACTCGAGGGCGATCCCCATACTCTGATTGAGGGCATGATGATCTGCGGTTTTGCCATTGACTCTGACGAAGGCGTCGTCTACGTCCGCGCGGAATATCCGCTGGCGATCCGCCGTCTTGAGAAGGCTATCAAAGACGCGAGAGCAAAAAACATCCTTGGCAAAGATATCTTTGGCATCAAAGGCAGAAACTTTGATCTCCGCATCAAAGCAGGCGCCGGCGCCTTTGTCTGCGGCGAGGAAACCGCTTTGATCGCGTCCCTCGAAGGCGAGCGCGGCATGCCTAGACTGAAGCCGCCGTTCCCGGCGCAAAAGGGCTTCTGGCAGCTGCCTACCAACATCAATAACGTCGAAACTTTCGCCAACGTGCCATGGATCATCCGCAACGGCGGCGCGGCGTTTGCCAAGTTCGGCATTGAGAGCAGCAAGGGGACGAAAGTCTTCGCCCTGACGGGCAAAGTCAAAAAAGGCGGCCTGGTGGAAGTGCCTATGGGCATGTCCCTGAGAGAGGTCATCTATGACATTGGCGGCGGCATTGTGGGCGACAGACCGTTTAAAGCGGTTCAGCTGGGCGGACCTTCCGGCGGCTGTGTGCCTATGCAGCTGATTGACACCTCCGTCGACTACGAGTCTATTACGCGCACCGGCGCAATTGTAGGCTCCGGCGGCATGGTCGTCATGGATGACACCACTTGTATGGTGGATATGGCGCGCTTCTTCCTGGACTTCACCTGCAAGGAATCCTGCGGTAAATGTACGTATTGCCGCATGGGCACCAAACGCATGCTGGAAATCCTGGAGCGCATCACAAACGGCCAGGGCAAAGACGGCGACATTGAACTCCTCGAGGAGCTCAGCTACAAGGTTAAAGACGGCTCCCTGTGCGGCCTCGGCCAAACGGCGCCAAACCCGGTTTTAACGACGATCAAGTACTTCCGCAACGAGTACGAGGATCACATTTACAACAAGACTTGTACGGCGAAGCAGTGCGCTGCGCTGATCCGCTATGAGGTCGTTGCGGACAAGTGTATCGGTTGTACGGTATGCGCGAAGGCGTGTCCGGTCTCCTGCATCAAGGGCGAGCTGCGCAAGGTCCACGAGATCGACCAGGATGCCTGCATCAAGTGCGGACAATGCTTCCAGAAGTGTAAATTCGACGCGATTCGTGTCTACTAACGGCGAAAGGAATGTGAACAAATGCCATATATCAGAGTTAATATCGATGGCCGTGAGATTCAGACCTATCGCGGCCATACGATCCTGGAAGTCGCGGCTCAGGCCGGGATTGACATCCCAACCCTGTGCCACGACGATAAGATAGAGAACTACGGCTCCTGCGGCATCTGCGTCGTAGAAGTCGAGGGCAACCCGCGCCTGGTGCGCTCCTGCTCTACTGAGATCATGGACGGCATGGTCATCAGAACCATGTCTGACCGTATCCGGGAAAGCCGGAAGACGACCCTTGAGCTGCTGCTGTCCGACCATACCGGCGACTGTAAGGCACCGTGTACCCATGGCTGTCCGGGCCACGTTGACGTTCAGGGCTACGTCGGCCTAATCGCCAACAAACAGTACCAGGAGGCACTGAAGCTCATCAAGAAAGAGCTGCCGCTTCCTGCGTCCATCGGCAGAGTTTGTCCTCATCCTTGCCAGACACAATGCCGACGCGGCCTCGTGGACGAGTCCATCACCATTGCATGGCTGAAGTATTTTGTCGCGGACCTCGACCTGAAGAGCGGAAGCCCTTACATGCCGCCAATGCTGCCGGATTCCGGGAAGAAAGTCGCCATAGTCGGCGGCGGCCCGAGCGGACTTTCCGCGGCTTACTACCTGCGCACCCAAGGCCACGCGGTAACGGTCTATGAAGCTATGCCGGAATTTGGCGGCATGCTCAAATATGGTATTCCGCTCTACAGACTGCCAAAGGATGTCCTGAAGTCAGAAGTGGAAGTCATCCGCAGCATGGGCGTCGAGCTCAAGCCTAACATTCGTATAGGTACTGATGTGACCCTGGAGTATCTCAGAGAGAAGTTTGACGCGGTGTACATAGGCATAGGCGCCTGGACGAGCATGGGCATTGACTGCCCTGGGGATCAGCTTGACGGCGTCATTGGCGGCATACAGTTTCTGACTAAGTTCGCGGTCAATGAACCAATCAAGACCGGCGAGCGCATCGCGGTTATTGGCGGCGGCAACACGGCTATGGACGCGGCAAGAACGGCGATCCGCCTTGGCGCCAAAGAAGTCTACACTATTTACCGTCGAACCAAGGAAGATATGCCTGCGGTGGATATCGAGATTGAAGAGGCTATGGAAGAGGGCGTCGTCTTTAAGTTCCTTCTCAGCCCAATTGAGGTTATTGGCGACGAAAACGGCCGCGTGAAGCAGATCCGGCTGCAGAAAATGCAGGTCGTCGGCGGCGGTGCGGACGGACGCAAAAAAGTGGTGCCTGTTGAAGGCGAAGAGGAAATTTTGAATGTAGACTCGGTGATCATGTCCGTTGGACAACGTCTTAAAGGGGATGGCTTTGAGGAGCTCGCCCTGAACAAGCACGGCTACATTGTTGCAGATCTTGAGACCTTCATGACCAACCTGGACGGCGTCTTCGCCGGCGGGGACGCGACGAATAAGGGCGCGGATATTGCCATTGCTGCGATTGCAGAAGGCAAGTGGGCGGCGCGCGTCATGAATACCTATCTCCACGGCAACCTGAAGCCCCACAAGGATCCATTCTACGTCAAGCGTGAGGACCTCACCAGCGAGAGCTTCCCGGATGTGGTTCGCGAGCTTCGCCCGCATATGGCTCATGAGCATCCTGAACTGAGAAAGCACAACTTTGAAGAGGTCGTCAAGGGCTATACCGAGGCGGCGGCAGTGCAGGAAGGCAACAGATGCCTGGAGTGCGGCTGCCACGATTACTTCGAGTGCGATCTGATCACCCATTCCCAGGCCTATGATGTCAAACCGGAGCGCTTTGCCGGTGAGATGCACAAGCGTATGGACGACGACGATCATCCGTTTATCAAGCGGGATCCAAACAAGTGCATACTGTGCGGCCAGTGCGTCAGAATCTGTGACGAGGTCATGGACAACACGGCGCTGGGTCTTGTCAGCCGCGGCTTTGACACTATTGTGAAGCCATCCATGGAGAAAAACCTGAAAGAGACGGAGTGTATTTCCTGTGGCCAGTGCATCAGCGTTTGTCCGACCGGAGCGCTCCAGGAGCGTACGCCAATCCATAAGCCGGTACCGGTTCGCACTACGCTGACTACGACGGCTTGCTCCTGCTGTTCCGTGGGCTGTACCCGCGACCTTGAGAGCCGCGGCGCCATGCTGCTGCGCTCATTGCCGGTGAGCGGTGAAAACACGGTCAACGACGGGCTCCTGTGCTCGAAGGGCCGCTTTGGCTTCTCGGCATATATCACAGAAAACCGTATTACTAAGCCGATGGTCCGCAAAGACGGCGAACTGGTAGAAACGACTTTCAGAGAGGCCTTCCTCTATGCGGCAAGACGCGCTCAGAGCCTGCATCTCCTGCACGGACGCAATTCCGTGGGTATCAGTATCTCTGACCGCTACACCAACGAGGAGCTCTACATGGCGAAGAAATTCGGCGTCGAGGTTCTGGGTACCAACGAAATCTTCTCCCTTGGCAACAAGAAGAGCGGACTTAAGGATGTCCTCCCGTATGACGCGTCTCCGAACCTGCTCGACGAGCTGACCAGGACGGATGTCATAATCTCTGTTGGCGGCGACATGATGGCGGATTACGCGATCGCGGCGCTGAAGGTGAAGGAAGCGGTTGGAAACGGCGCTAAACTGATTCACCTCAATAATCGCAAGAATAAGCTGGACGATTGGGCAGCGCGCTCCGTCAAGCTGGAGAATAATCTGGAATTCCTCCGCGAAATCGCCAAGTATTTGGCAGATCACAGCACTAAGGCAATCCGGGCTGCCGGTTTAGAGGACGTTAAGGCATCTCTCTCAGATGTTCGCGTGTCTTCCGAAGCCGCAGAAATTGCGGAGCTCTATCTCAACGCCAAGAAGGCCATGATCGTGTATGACGGCCGTGAAATCAGCCTCGAAGGCGAGCAGCTCATTGCATCACTCTGCATGCTGTCCGGCCATATTGCGTCCGCGCGGGAAGGCTTCATCAAACTGCGCGCCAACGCCAACGGCCAGGGCCTCGTCGACATGGGCATTGACCTCGACAGCGCGTCCAAGTACGCGAAAATCGCCAGCGGCGAAATCAAAGGCCTGATGGTCTTTGGTGAGGATGTCTCTGTGGACGCCGTCCGCGGACTGTCCTTCCTGATGGTTCAGGATACCCACATGACTGAGCTCGCGAAAATCGCGGATGTCGTCATTCCTGCCACGGTCATGGTTGAGTCAAACGGCACGATCACTTCCGCGGAGCGCCGCATCCACAGCGTCAGCGCTGCTGTTGAATCCCCAACGGGTCTCAGCAACTGGGAGATCTTCAAGGAGCTCATGAATACCTACAGCACCAACTGCGCGGTCCAGAGCCACGAGGAGATCACCGAGGAGTACAGCCGCGACATGTTTGGCTATGTAGGCCTCACTAATAAAATGAAGGCTGCCGATGGTCCTGTCTACTGGCCAATCGGTCAGTCCCCGCAGCTTTACACTCGCGAGCAATTGGCGGCTCATGGACGTTACGTCATCCCGCAGGAAGGCAGACTCTTCGACTCGATTGAAGAGACGAACTATCTGAAGCGACTCTTTGGGGCGTTTATTAAAGAGGCGACGGCGTAAGGCGGACCAGATAAGGTTTAGTTAAGGTTGAGGAGTTGAACTATGGCGCGTGGCGCCATAGTTCAACTCCTCTTTATTTTGTGGCAGATTGACCTAATTTATGGCGGCAAGATCCCTATTGGTGGTATAATGTCAATAACAAGGACAAATGGCAGGAGGGATGACGTGTGATCAGACTGATGGATGAAAAGCTGATTGATTACTATGTGGAGAAACTGGGCGTTATGTCGTGTTTTTCAAAGGATCTCAGACCTCATATGACCCTGTATCAGATTGAGCGCGGGGAAGAGGTATACGAACTGAATCAGCCGGTGACCATGTTTTACTTTTTGGCCATGGGGACGCTGAAGGTTTCCTATGCACTGGATAATGGGAAAGTCGTGCTTCTCAGATTTATAAAACCGCCGGGGGTGTGCGGGGATGTTGAGATTGGCATCAACAGGCCGGTGAGGACCTCCGTCAGCGCTGCGACGGATTGTCACCTGATTGGAATACACCTTGAGGTGATTAAGGCGCAAACGGCAGAGGACTCTGTGTTTAAGGATTTCATCATCGAGAGTCTGAGCCATAAAGTCATGGCGGTGTCCAATGCCATGGCCATCAATCTGAGTTATCCGCTGGAAAACAGGTTTGCGGGGTATTTGCTGTCGATTTCCTCTCAGGTTAATGACCGACGCGTTCAGGAAATAAAGACCTTTGATCTCAGGGAAATCGCAACCATGCTGGGGACCAGTTACAGACATTTGTGCCGGGTGATCAAAGATTTTTCTGACCAGGGACTTATTGAGAAGCGCCGCAGCCAGATCCTCATCAAGGACTATGCAGGGCTGGAGTCCTTGTCTGCCGGGTTTTATGAGTAGCGAAGAAAGTTTAATGTGAAGTTTTGGTGGAAGTTGGTTGAGATGAGAACGCTCTGCGGATTCTTAATTTTAACCAACTTCTTTTTTTAGTGCGCGAAGGGTTGATGTGGTAGTGGTTTTCATTTGAACTTCCCATGACTCAAGTCACGGGTGTTCTCGCCACACTTATAAAAAAATTCGCAAATTCAGTGTGGTAAATATTGACAATTAATCCCTCTTTTGATAATGTAAAAATATACCAATCACAGGAGGGATTCTATGAACAATGTTAGTCTGATCGGCCGTCTCACCCATGAACCAGAGTTGAAATTTACCCAGGGCGGACTAGCTGTCAACAAGCTGATCATTGCGGTGGACCGTTCACTCGGGCGCGAAAAACGGGATGAGCTCAGGCGTCAGGGCAAACCGACCGCAGACTTTCCAAGAGTTGTCGCAATGGGGAAATTGGCGGAAACCTGCCAGACGTATTTGAAGAAGGGTGATTTGTTCAGCGTGGAAGGCAGGGTTTCAACTTCATCTTATGAAAATAAGGATGGGGATAAAGTGTTCAACACAGATATCATTGCGTCACATATTCGATTTTTGACACCTAACCGCGGCACAACTGAAATTATACCGGCAGACCTTTCTTCAGAAGAGGCCGTTGAGATAGCGCCTTTCTAATTCGCTCAGCAAAGTCGACTGAAGATAGGAGATGGGAGTAACTCAGCATAACCATCGGCAAATCAAAATAGATCTAAGTCATCAGCAAGATTATACATAAGCGCCGGCCATCTGTTCATTCTTCGGAATGTCCAGATGGCCGGCGGCAGTTTTTGAAAAATTTTGTGATGAATTCTTAACTTTTGTGTGACTTTTGACCATATAAACTTTTTTTAGATTTGTTATAATGATAACACCTAGATTCTACGTGCAATCTACTCATATAACCCTTTAAGCAAGTATTTATAATCGTTAAGCCAAAACCATTCTTTCACCCAATGGGTGAAAGAAAATTGCAGCAAATTAACATCTATTT
>NZ_JAOTSB010000023.1 GCF_030247605.1 Acidaminobacter sp.
GCAGTTTCCAGAGCTGGAACCAAATAATCCAGATTAAGCGTTTTCACAGAAGCTGCCATAGCCTCCATAACGCCAAGATCTTCCATCATCCACATTTGGTTGTTCCAGAAACGGCCTTCAGCTTTTGTCTCCGGTTTGAAGATCTCGCGGTTGGAAATAGCGCTGAGTACCTTTCTTGCGCTTTCTTCGGTAAAATCACTGCCATAAAGCGGTTTCATCAGCGGGCTTGAAACCGTGGCAATAATGAAGGGCTCGCCAACTTTTTGTTTTTCACTTGTTGCTTTCCAATAATAAATCATGCTTTCTATCATCTCAAGATTTATTTTGATTGAATTAACCAATTTTTCCACTCCTCTTAATTGATGTATTGTTTTTTATTATATCCATTTTTTTAGTAATTGTGAACGCAATTTGCTAAGTTAAACTAAAGATTGTGAAAATCATCGCTAAAATTTGCAATTTATTCTGCAACTATCTTTACAACCTATAAAATAACATTGTATAATTATGAAAATTTGAATCGATTAAACAGATAGTGCGTGCCAGAGGCCGCGGTGAACAAGAGTACGGAAGACGTCATTAAAAGCGGCTCCGGAAAGGGAACACTGCCGAAGCGTCCTTGCTGGGGTCATGCTGAACAAGCATGGCACTGTCTGTCGGAAGCAACCCGGCTTCCGACAGGCGAGCTGACACGCGCGGGGTAAAAGTATCGTCATGCGCATAATCCGCAGCCGAGTCTTTTACTCTGGCTGTTTTTTTGTACCCTGAACCCTATATGAGGAGGACCATCATGAGACTACTGGGGACCATGCGCGTCAACGACATGGACAATTTGGAAATTGGCGGCTGTGATGCCGTCATTCTAGCCAAGAAGTACGGTACGCCACTCTACGTGTTTGATACCGCATTGATTCGCAATAACTGCGAAACCTATCTGAAAACTTTTAAATCCACAAAGACCGAAACTGAGGTTATTTACGCCTCCAAGGCATTTCTGACGCTGGCCATGTGTCGTCTGATCAAGGAAGCGGGTCTGTCCCTGGATGTCGTGTCAGGCGGCGAGCTCTTCACTGCCATGAAAGCTGAATTCCCGCCGGAAAGACTCTACTTTCACGGCAATGGCAAAACTGTCGAAGAATTGATTACAGCACTTCAATACAACGTGGGAACCATCGTCGTCGACAATGAATTTGAGATTGAAATGCTTCAGTACCTCTGCGCAGAGCTGGACAAGCGCGTCAAGGTCCTCCTCAGAGTCAATCCCGGGATTGAGGCACATACTCATGCCTATATCCAAACGGCTAATAACGACTCCAAATTTGGCATTTCCATATTTTCCGATAACATCTATGACCTCATCCGAGCCATCCACGAAAGCTACTATCTCGATCTTCGCGGCTTCCACTACCATATTGGCTCACAAATCCTGGATCATACAAGTTTTGTAAAAGCTATTGAGTCCATGGTCGGATTTATCGACAAGGTCCGCACAGACAGCGGCTACGAAACCAAAGAGCTCAATATGGGCGGCGGCTTTGGCGTCTACTACTCAGAGCACGATAACGATCTTGATCTTCAGCAAACACTGACCTCCATGGTTGAAGCTGTTGAGACCGAGTGTAAATCAAGGCGCTTCCCTATTCCTAAACTGCTGATCGAGCCCGGTCGCAGCATTGTCGCGAACGCCGGAACAACGCTTTATAAAGTCACCGCTACCAAGGAAACCTATGGCGGCAGAAAATTTGTCTTTGTCGACGGCGGCATGACCGACAACCCACGAACCGCTCTGTACGACGCGATCTATGAGGCAGCCCTGGCCAACCGTATGAAAGACGAGCCGGACACGACCTTTACGATTGGAGGCAAATGCTGCGAATCCGGCGACATTTTGATCAAATCCATCCAGCTGCCTTATCCTAAACAGAACGACATCCTTGCGGTTGCCTCAACAGGCGCCTATAATTACAGCATGGCCAGCAATTATAACCGGATCAGAAAGCCGGCAGTCGTCTTCGTCGAAAATGGAAAGTCCAAGGTTGTCGTCAAGCGCGAAACCTACGAGGACATCCTAAGAAATGACCTATGATAAGGAGCGTCGACCAAATGAATCCTTATGTTTTGAAATATGGCGGTACCTCCGTCGAAACAATCGACCAGATCAAGGCAGTCGCCAAGCGTCTTGCTGAAAGAAAAAAAATGGGACAGGATCTCGTTGTCGTCTTGTC
Organism: Acidaminobacter sp.; assembly: GCF_030247605.1. Taxonomy (GTDB): domain Bacteria; phylum Bacillota; class Clostridia; order Peptostreptococcales; family Acidaminobacteraceae; genus Acidaminobacter. The sequence continues at coordinate 2,226 of NZ_JAOTSB010000023.1, forward strand.
GGCCATGGGACAAACCACAGATCAGCTCTTGGAAATGGCTTCATCCATCAGCGAAACTCCTGACAAGAGAGAAGTAGATCTGCTCCTCGCCACCGGCGAACAGGTTTCGGTCGCCCTCCTCAGTATTGCCCTTAAATCGCTGGGTGTCAGCTCTGTTGGCCTCACCGGCCGTCAGGCAGGTATTTTCACAGATGACGTCCATACCAAAGCCCGCATTTCCCGCATAGAAACCGACCGGATCCGCCAGCACCTTGAATCAGGCGAGATCGTCGTCGTTGCCGGCTTCCAGGGTGTGAGCGAGAATGGCGACATCACTACCCTTGGACGCGGAGGCTCGGATACAAGCGCGGTGTCACTTGCTGCGGCCCTGGGCTGTACTTGTGAGCTCTTTACTGACGTCGACGGCATTTATACCGTTGACCCGCGAATTTTGCCGGCAGCCAGAAAACTTCAAAGCATTTCTTATGAGGAAATGCTGGAAATGGCCAGCCGCGGCGCGAAAGTCATAGAAACCCGCGCTGTTGAATTCGCCCACAAATACAAAGTGCCTGTCATTGTCGGCCTAAGCACCGGCGACTATCCCGGCACACTGATAAAGGAGTTGGATGAATCCATGGAAAAACGCGTGGTAACGGGAATCTCAGTGGATGAGGACTGCCTCATGGTCACTGTCAATACAGTCCCTTTCGAGTCTAAAAATATCGCCAAAATCTTTGCCGCAATCTCCGGTGAGAACATTATGGTCGACATGATCAGCCAGACTGCACCTTACAACAGCTTTGTCAATTTGACTTTTACATCGAAGATTCAAGAGCGGTTCCAAATTAAAGGGATTTTGGAAAAACTGAAACTCGAATTCCCAACGATTGACTATGTCATTGACGATTCCGTGATCAAACTCTCAGTCGTCGGCATAGGCATGGTCAGCCAGGCCGGTGTCGCCTCCGCACTCTTCAGCCTATTTGCAGAGAACGACATTGACTTCTATCAGGTTACGACTTCAGAAATCAGCATTTCCTATACCTTAAACGCCTATGACCGCGATAAAGCCGTTCAGATGATCGCGTCGGCTTTTGATTTGTAATCATAGCTGAAAAATCAAAGACGGTGTCAGATGCCAATTTCCACGGAAAGAGGTGTCTGACGCCGTCTTCTGCATATGAGCCAAAAAGAGGTGTGAAAGTGGGTCAGCCCCATTTTCACACCTCTTTTTCGGCTGCAAATACACAAAATACACTATCTCGCGTTTAAACTTCCAGCGACGACTTCCATTCCTTGATTTCAACCGTTCTTGATCCGTGAAGGCAGACCGGATCCTGCATAACATAGCCCGAAGCCTCCTCGAAATCAGAGGCTTTGTAAATAATCAAGCCACCGCTGTGATCCGTGAATGGTCCTTTCGCGACAATGACGCCATCATCCATCAATTTGTAAATGTAGTCGAGATGTGCCTGGCGAATTTCTTCATCCAGTGCTTTATTCACCGTTTTAAAATACGCAGAGTAAAGAATCATAAGCCGCCTCCTAAGTGTTTTTCACAGTTTAGCACATTCCACTTCAAGATGCATTCATTAATAACTCCAATTCGTCCATCAGTTCAGACCAGTGAAAGAAAAAACTTTTGTAGATCTCTTCTGATTCGAAGTCAAAGCCGGCTTCTGCCATAAGCGCCGCTCCGCTTTCAGAGCCGCCGGCCGTCATCAGACGCATCCAGCTGTCAGCGGCTCCAGGCTGACCGCTTAAGAGGCCGCGGGCCAAAGGCGCCCCCGCTACGATTCCCGTTGCATACTTGTACATATAGAAGTCCCAGTAAAGATGGGGATAGGACACCCAGTCATAGCCGTCAAGCTCAGTGATTTCATAAGCCGGCCCCATATACTTCGCCGTCAGGCTTCGCCACAGGTCCTTGAGGGATTCACCGCTTAAATCCTCGCCGTCCTGCGCCATCCGGTGCGACTCAATTTCGAATTCCGTCGCAAGCATCTGATCAAAATAGGTCGACGACAGGAAGTCCAAGTAATTCGCCAGTGCCGCAATTTTATCTTCCCTTGTCTCAGCGCGATTAACTCGGTCCTCATGATAGAGTATTTCCGTCACTGAGGCTGCCCATTCAGAGGCGGCAACATCCGCATAATAAGTGTCAAAAGGCTGGCTCTGGGCGCTGAGGGTCATGTGCACCGCATGACCAAGTTCGTGGGCCAATTCTTCCAGACTGTCCGAGTTCCCTGTAAAATTCAGGAGCAGGTAAGGATGAGACTCGTAAGCCCCATAGGTATAAGCCCCCTCGTATTTATCCGCCCTGGGATAAAAATCGATCCACGCCTCATCAAATGCCCGTTTTACGATGGTTTGCCCGGCGTCCGGCAGCGCAGATAAAACTTGCTGCATGTACCGGCTTGCCTGATCGACGCCGATCTCGGCCTCGGCCTCATCCGCCCCCTGGGGCAAGTCCATAAACAAATCCGAAAAACGCATAGGCCCGTTAAGCCCTGACAACGCCGCCCTGAGGGCGATCCAGCGGTGATTCAATGCCAGATGCTGCTCCGTTATGGACATAAGCTGCTCAAAAGCTTCAGGCGTAAACTCATCCATGGCCAGATACGCCTCCGAAGCCTGGGTTTCCCCGTAAGTGAGCGCCAAATAGTTATTAAACCCGACCTTGCCCTCATAAATATCTGCAAAGACTTCTGCCGATGGTTCCTGCAACGCCACCCACCTCCGAAACGCCTTGTAGCGGCGGTCCGCATTGTCGCTGAACAAGTCAGGATCTTCACCAAATTCAACGCCGTAACTATGGCTAAAGCTCTGATAAATGCGTTCGTAAGCACCGGAAAGTTCATAAATGGACGGCCCGCTCTCGCTGACCGACGCACCTTGACTGAGCCGCGTCACTTTATTGACCAGAGTGTCCACCGAAGTTTGAAACGCCTTTGCTTCCGCATTGCCCATATCCGCGTCGCGCATCAGGGTGGCGTAAACTTGAAGACGCTCAGCCGTCCTCATGATCCGGTCCAGAGACGCCTCATCCGCGGCAGTTTCTCTGCTTAGGATCAGGCTGACCTCGCCTTGAAGTGATGACAGCACCTCTTCAGCCTCTTCCAGTCCGCTGTAAACGGGGGATAAGTCCCATGCGGGCTCAGTGCCTTCCGCGACAAATGCCGCGCCGGGCTGGGTTTTGGCATGAAACCATCGGCTAAAAGCACCACCGGACAAAATACCGAACAAAGCCCCCGCCGTCACAGCGAGGACCAGGATCCAGGCGACGCGTTTCAAACGCTTGGCCCGCCTAATTTTAAGTTCTTCCAGGTCCTGGGCGTCATCCAACCCTGCCAACTCTTCCCCACATTCCCCGTTTTCCAGGGCGCTAAGGTCAACTTCTGCAGCTGAGCCTGCAGCTGAGTCTGAACCTGCTTCTGCGCCTTTCAAAGCCTGACCTTCATTTTCTATCCGCTTGGGATCATCCTCCCGCGACTGTTGTTCATCTCTATTCACCGGACATCCCCCCATTCTCTGTCATTCTAATACCCGGTTGTCCCCTGCGTCAACCGAATAAAGCAGTCATTCAATTTGGCCGAAATTTCTCGTAAAGCAGCTTGAACACCCGAAGGTTCATATACCAAAACCTCAGCTTAATCGCTGTCAAAAAAAACATACGGCCCGCAAAAAAATTCGCTGCGGGCCAAAAGGGTTGGGAGTGAAGATTGTCAAGTAAAGGGGGATTCATTTGACACTTCCATGATACCCATTCACTGTTAAGGTTTTGTTTAAAAATCCTTAAATTTTCATTAAAGAAAAAAGAGGAAGACAGTGCCGTTCGGGCATCAATACCTCGCTCCCGTTCCGCGCGTTTTCCCCTAGTCTCCTGTTTTGCTACAAAATCACGCGGATATGTTCAATCGTATCGTCCGCAAGGTCGGTCAGCAACGTGTTCTGACCTTTTAAAAATTCAATGTAATCGATCATTTCCGAGGTAATCAGCTCTCCCGGCGTCACTATAGGTATGCCCGGAGGGTAAGCCATCAGAGACTCCCCGCTGATTTTGCCAACCGCGTCGCGCAGTTTGACAGAAACTTTCTGGCTGTAGAAAGCGTCGCGAGGCGTCAGTACTGTCTGCGGCACCGTCATGGGGATGTTGACAAAGCTGAGAGGATTGCCGGTGTAAAAACGGCTGCTCAGATCCCTGAGGGCATCCACGACGGCATCGACGTGGTCCTGTGTGTCGCCAAGGCTCATTATGCCAAGAATATTATTGGCATCCCCGAGCTCCATCTGGATATTGTACTCATCTCTCAAGAGATCGTAGACTTCGAAGCCTGTCAGGCCGAGCCCGGTCACCTTGACCGTGAGCTTAGTATCGTCAAAATTAAACACGCCCGGCGTCCCAATCAGCTCTGAACCAAAAGCATAGCAGCCATTGATCTCATTGATGCGGCGCTTGGCATCCTTCGCCATGTCGAGCACGCTGCCAAGAATAGTCGGACCATTCAGCACCAGGTTGCGGCGGGCCATGTCCAGGCTTGTCATCAGCAGATAGGACGCGCTGGTGGTCTGTGTCAGGTTGATCATGGTGCGGACCGTTTGGCGATCGATCCGGCCTTCGTTAATCAGCAGCGCAGAGCTCTGAGTCAATGATCCGCCCGTTTTGTGAACGCTGATAGCCGCAAGGTCCGCGCCCAAACTCGCCGCAGACGCCGGCAAATCCTGATGGAAGTGAAAATGCGCACCGTGGGCTTCGTCCACCACTACCATTTTGCCAAGTCCGTGGGCATATTCAATGATGGCTTTCAGCTCAGAGGCAGCTCCAAAGTAAGTGGGATTGATGACGAAGACGCCTTTGGCATCAGGATGGCGTTCAAAGCCCTCCTGAACCGCTTTCAGGGTAACACCCATGGCAATCCCCAGCTCGACGTTGATCTCCGGCTGTATGAAGGCTGGGACAGCCCCAGTCAGTATGATCGCATTGATCGCAGACTTATGCGCGTTTCGCGGAAGCAGGAACTTCTCCCCGGGCTTGCACATGCTCATGACCATAGCCTGAACCGCGGAACTGGTGCCATTTACCATAAAAAAACCATAGTCGACGCCGTAGGCGTCCGCGAGAAGCTCTTCAGCATCCCGGATCACCCCGGAAGGATGGGATAGGTTGTCGAGGCACTTCATGGAATTGACGTCGAGCTGAAGGACTTTTTCCCCAAAATACTCACCAAACGCCTGGAGCCCGCGACCGTGTTTGTGTCCCGGCACGTCAAACGGAATGACCTGCCTTTCATGATAATCTTTCAGAGCCTCAAACAGCGGCACTGCATGATGGTTCATCTGCTCCACTCCTTTACAACATTAATAGCGCCATTTCGCGGACCAGCTTGCACGCCACAGCTGTGGATACACCACTGTGATCATAGTGAGGCGCCAGCTCAACCGCGTCAGCCGCGACAATATTCAATCCCTTCATGGCCTTCAGCGCCTCGATCAGCGCGTTGAACGACAGGCCGCCCGGCTCAGGTGTGCCTGTACCGGAAAATATCGAAGGATCCAAAACGTCTAAATCAATGGTTAAATAAACCGGACGCCGGCCAATGCGCTTCACCATCTCCGGAAGTGTGTCCGCTGTAAATTTTTCAAGATAAGTATGGGATTTCGCCCATTCAAATTCCGCTTTCAATCCCGAACGAATGCCGAACTGATAGATCGAATTATCCCCCACGTGATCCCAGATCCGCTTGATAACCGAAGCGTGAGACAGCTTCTCGCCCATGTAGTCTTCCCTTAAATCCGTATGGGCATCCAAATGGATGATCGCCAGGTCGGGATATTTCTCATAAACGGCTTTAAAAACAGGATAAGTGACCAAGTGCTCTCCGCCGATGGAAAAGATCTTTTTCCCTTCCTGCGCGATTGGCCGCACAAAACTTTCAATGGTCTCCATCACACGGGCGGCGTTGCCGAAGGGCAGCTCAATATCACCCAGATCGCACAGCTTGTAATCTTCAAGATCCTGATCAAAATAAGGACTGTAGGTTTCTATGCCAAAGGAATCCTGACGAACCGCCGGCGGACCAAACCGCGTTCCGGGACGAAAAGAGGTCGTGCCGTCATAGGGTATTCCGAACAATACCAACTCGGCTTCTTCAAAAGCTGATTCGAATGCAATAAACTTATCCATCTCTTACTCCTCTAAAAGTTTTTTAACGTAAGTCGGCAGCATAAACGCGCCTGCATGCAGTTCTGTATTGTAGTAATGCATGTCCAGATTTAGCGCTTCAAATCTGTCCGGCTTCATATCCAGCACCGGATCCAGACCTTTTGAAGAAAATCCGAAAGACCAGAGCGACGAAGGATAGATGCCGATGTAAAACGTATAGACTCTGGAAAGTTCAAAAATTTCCCGGGTCTTTTCTGCAGCTTTCATCATGTTTTGCCGGTAGATTTCATAAAAAGGACTTTCGTTTTGATTGATCAGGATGCCGTGCTCTGTGAGCGCTTTATAACAATCGGCATAAAAAGCCTTTGTAAAAAGACCCTCTCCCGGACCAATGGGATCTGTGGAGTCGACCAATATAAGGTCATAGGCCGCTTCCTTTTCCTTCACGAATTCAATGCCATCTCTAAAGTATAAAGTGACGCGAGGGTCGTCCAGCGCGCAGGACATGGTCGGCAAATACTTTCTTGAAACCTCAACGACAAGCTGGTCAATTTCAACCATATCTATTTTTTCGATAGTTTTATAGCGGGTAAGCTCCCGTACGGTACCGCCGTCACCGCCGCCTATGACCAAAACCCGTTTTGCGTCCGGAAATACAGTCATAGGCACATGAACCATCATTTCATGGTAAGTATGCTCCTCTTTTTCGCTGCACATGATCAAACCGTCCAGCAGCAGCGTCTTTCCAAATTCGACAGTGTCGATGACATCCACTTTCTGATGTTCACTCTCTCCTGAAAATAAATGTGCCTGGACTTTAAGGCTGAACCTGACGTTAGGCGTATGTTCCTCAGTAAACCAAAGTTCCATGGAGAACCTCCTTGTGGGATGCCATTTGGTTGAATGTTGCCTGATTTTTTCTTCTATAAGTAATTACCCACAGCCTGACGTTTTAAAAGGACTGTCGGCCGACGGAGGTGATTTATTGAAAAAAGAGTGTTTTTAAAAATATTTCTAGAAATAACGGCATAAAAAATGAGCTTTTTCAAGCATTTTGAGATTTCCTCAAAATTGCCAAGCCCTTTAGAACGCGAAGTTCTTATCGATTTGTTTAGTATGAGTAAACTTCAAAGCAACGTTTACTAGGTCAATTCGTTTTGATTAGAACTATTAACCTTATAGTTTACTAATACTAAATATACACAACGTGCACCGTATGTCAACGGCTTTTTAGAAATGAAATACCCATTTTTTTACACCAATTACAGCGTTTGATGCGACGAATGACTTTTTAAGCCTTCTGCAGGGCAAGAAATTTCCAATGGATTTCACAAAAAAATCATAAAAAAAATACATTCAATCCACGCTCCCAAGCGGTTTTGACCCATCCTTCCGACCACTTCTCAGAAAGGAAGAACTAACCGGATTTCTTTATACTTTAACAGCCGGTATCGGAGCGCTGATCAATCCTATGATCCGGGCCTTGAGACGCAGTTTAGAAAAAAGAAAGCCGGCACCCGGCAAGTCTGAATCCGACTTCCGGCGCGCCAGCTTCCTATTCATATTCAGCAAAGACAGTCACTAAGTTAATGAAAAGCCTTCGTTAGGCAGAATTAAACTGCAGCTGTTGTTTTCCGCATAGACAATTTTTTGATCTGTTTTATCCACCTCATGACCAATATAACCGCCATTAAGAGCTTTTACCTGTGAATGGAAATCCGTCAGACTTAAGGTGATAAGCTTGCTGTATTCAGCACATACTTCTTCCTGCAGGTCCCTGTGAAGTATGAATCTCCATTTGCCATCACTGTTATCAGGCATTTGGCCGTACTTCTTCTTTAAACCTTTGACTTTCAGCTCTGCCGACATAACGTTGGCAAGGCTGAAAACATTTTTTGGAGAAACCGTTGAAAACACGTGATAGTAGCCCTTTTCTTTTATGAGATCAACCGCAAAATCAAGTGTCATTTTTTGAAGCTTATTACCTCTGAAGTCCGGATGAACGACAGTGGTTTCCAAATTGGCAGAATGCAGCAACACTTCAGGCGGCATCCCGAGATCAAGCCCAAGATTCTTCTCAGTTAATCCCGGGAAGCTGACATACCGATAGGAGATCAATTCATTGTCGACGTAGACACCGAGAACGAATCCGCCTTGCTTCATATCCTTGAGGTAGTCTTCTTTGGTATCTGTAGCGAAAATGTCCTTATCACGAAGATTCGAGTAGATTAGATCCTGAAGCTTCATGACGTCGTCCAGTTTCGAGTCATCCAGCATCAGTATTTGATATTCCTTTTCCTTTTTCTGTCCCTCTGCTCTTGAAACGAGCTTTCCGAAATCGATCAACTTCACGATTGTCACCATCCTTTATTGGTTTGAAAATCAAATTTAAGTTTTAGTGTTAATTACCCCTAAGATGAAAAAAACAGCCATAGGATGCGTCGTCAGCGAGAGTTAGCGAGAGCCGCATTAGGGCCGGAGTTAGGTTAACTGGATCTTATCACGGATTCATTTCTGTTGTCAATATTCAGTCATTCGCATTTTTTGATTCATGTTTGTAATTTCTTTGTTTCTATTTACTCCTAAAAACCGCTGCATTCCCCAAGGCTACTGCATTTGAATTTCTTATACCCACATTGAAACGAGTCTTAAACACCTTTATTTTGGCCAAATATTAAATTTTCCTTAAGTGATTATTGGACACACCATAAGTTTTAACAATACTCGAAATCATTTTGTAACTTATAGCGTTTGAACCAAAGTGAATAACATCTTGCATTTTTGCTTTTTTTAGACACTCAAAATGAAAAACAAAAAGTGCAAAGTTGCATTTTTATGCGACCTTGCACTTTCGTTTTTGATTTACACCCTATTTTATAGCCTCATATTGCTCTTTGACATAATTAAGGGATTGCTCCATGGTGTCATAGGTCATCATGCCGGCTACATAGCCAATAACCCTCTGGTCAGGCGTCACAAAGTAAGAGGACGGCATGCCCGTCACATTGTACATTCCTGCTACTTCACCTTTTTTGTCCAGTACCGTCAGCATAGAAAGATTCTTCTTGTCCAGATATGCTTTTATTTCTTTTTCATTCTCCTGCACATTTACAAGCAAGACAACGAGATCGTCACCATACTTGTCCTGCAGTGCCTGAAGGTCAGGCATCTCCTGATCGCAATAAGTACACCAGGTCGCCCAGAAATTTATCAAAATAAATTTTCCTTCAAAGTCGGCTATAGACACCATGTTCCCATCCAAATCGGGAAGCTCGAACGGGATCACTTTATTATACGGAACTTCAGCCGATTCTGAAGGTTCAGCCGGCCCTGCCTGACCATCACCTTGAAGTGACTCCGGAGTCTCTGCCGGTGCTTCCTGAGGTGCACAGCCGGCAAATGCGAGAACCAGAACTAATATCATGCTCAGAACCACTAGTAAGCCCGGCCGCCTCAAATTTTTCAATTTAATAGTCACAATACTTCCTCCTCGTTTACATGCCGTTTAATTCTATTTGACTAAACCAACAGGCCGCCAATTTTGACAATGTAGCCCGTCGCGACCAAAATTCCAAAGAGTATTAATATGAAACCCGCGATCTTCGTAATTCTTTCAGCACCTCTTTCAAACTTCGATATCCATGCACTGATTTCAGTAAGAAATATGGCAGAAACCAGAAACGGAATCGCCATGCCAAGGGAATAAACCAGGAGAAGCATAAATCCCTTCGCAACCGTACCGCTTGCGCCGGCGTACAGTAATATTGAAGCCAGGACAGGCCCAAAGCAGGGCGTCCAACCGGCTGCAAAGGCCAACCCAAGAACGAATGCCCCCGAGTAGGAATTCTCCTTTGCACGCGTCCTGAACCTGCTGACTTTGGCCAGTCCGGAGAATTTTAGGATTCCAACGAGATTCAGTCCAAAAAGTATAATGATCATACCGCTGATTCTCTGAATCCACACGCGGTTTCTGGCAAAAAAGGTTCCCAGAAAGCTGGCACCGGTACCCATGATCAAAAAAATCACTGTAAATCCCGCCACGAAAACCAGTGTTTTTAGAAAAGCGTGACGGCGTGTCACCTGATTTCCGCCGTCGAGCTGGCTGCCGGTTATATACATCAGATAAGCCGGAATCATTGGAATGATACACGGTGAAAAGAAGGAAAGAAGACCCGCTATAAACGCCACACCATAGGACACATCCTGAGCCAGATTAATCACGCCCGCACCTCCTATCGATATTTCGCGCGTTCATACTGCTTTGGCCAGACGACCTCTTCGCTAAGACTTCGAGCAGCCGCCAACGGCCAATATGGGTTCCTCAGCAGCTCTCTGCCCAAAAAGACAAGCTCGATGCCCGGCAAAGCCAGGACATCCTCCGCATGGATCGGTTCCGTCATGCGTCCGCCAGTGATGACAGGAAGTCCCGTCACGGTACCAATAATCCGGGCAAATTCAAGCTGGTAACCCGGAAAATCCCGTACGGTTGCGGAGACGACACCACCGGAACTGACATGCAGCAGATCCACGCCCAAACCTTTTAGATTGGCACCCAGGATCCCCCGAGCAAGATCCTCCGCGTGTAAACCGCCCTCTGAATATTCTTCAGCGGAGATCCGGACACTTAAAGGCAGCGCCTCCGGCCAAACACTTCGCACCGACCTGACCACTTCAGTCAAAAGTCTGAACCGATTCTCTTCGCTTCCACCATAGTGATCCAACCTGAAGTTTGTCAGCGGCGAGAGGAATTGATTGATCAAGTAACCATGAGCCCCATGGATCTCAACAAGGTCAAAACCTGCCTTAAGAGCACGCAAAGCGGCCTGCCTGTAAGCTTCGACGACCTCGTCGATCTCTCCCTGAGTCATGGCCTCCGGCACAGGAAATTCCTCACTGAAACGCACCGGTGACGGCGCGTGAAGCGGGCCGCCTGTCACAGTCGACTTGCGTCCGGCGTGAATCAACTGAACACCAATTTTTGCACCGGCAGCATGAACGCGTTCCACCACTCTTGCCAGCGCATCGCCTTGTTCATCATGCCACAGTCCCAGGCAGTGATCCGATATTCTTCCTTGAGGAAGGACACCGGTAGCCTCGACAATAATCAAACCTGCACCGCCCATAGCTCTGGTGGTGTAATGTGTTTCATGAAATGCGTTTGCAATGCCATTTTGCGCACTGTACATGCACATAGGCGGCATGACGATTCTGTTTTTCAACTGTAAGGATTTAAGTTCAAAGGGTTTGAATAACCTTCCCATAGCAGTTCCTCCTGATAGCAGATCTATTTCAGCGATTTCTTTTGAGATGTATTCTCATTTAATTATGCCCTATTTCGTCTTAAAAGAACAGATCATTTTAGGAAAACAAGAAAATAATTCCCCCGGGAGGGGCAGGGGATAAACAAGTGACTCATCTCTAATTGTGATATAATTTATTAATACAATAGCAGTGTGAACTATTTATTTCTGCGAGGTGCCTATCCTATGCCAAAGACAAAATCCGCCATGCCAAATACGCCACCAACCTTACTCCAAGTCCTGCCGGAAGCAGTTTTATCCGAGTGGATCAACACCGGCACTGCCCGTTATGTAAAATTTGATGAAAGCGCGCTGATTTATCTCGCAGGCGATCCCTGCACTGCTGTCGACGTGGTTGCAGAGGGTCAGATTGCGGTTGAAAAGATGGACGAAGAAGGCCGTTTGACTAGAATCAGTCAATTTGGAGCGGGTGATGTTTTTGGTGCAAATCTGATTTTTTCAGGCTTGAAAGTTTTCCCCTTTGGCGTGTCTGCGCTAAAACCTTCAAAGCTGCTTCGCATAGACCCTGAAGCCCTGATCCGGTTAGCTATGGCAAACCGCGAAGTATTGCTGTCACTCCTGATGGCTATCTCCATCAAATCTTTCGCACTATCGCAAGGCATAGACTATTTAACCGGCAGAAGCATCGAAGACAAGGTGTTAATCTATCTCAGACAGAACCTTCAGCACGGTCAGATACGCCTTCAACCGGCGCTCTCCAAGAAGGCCCTTGCTGAATATTTGGATATATCCAGAACCTCACTCTCCAGAGCTCTGAGACAAATGAAAAGCGACGGCCTGATCGACTACGACCGGTCGAGCATCACCCTTTTAAAGCCTTAATCCGTGGTTCGCGTCACCGCTGCCGGAACTCAAAAAGCCTGTTCCCCCTTCTGAAACATTCAGAAGGGAGAGCAGGCTTTTTATAAATCAGAATTGTGCAGTACACTTCTTAGAGCTTTGCTTCCAACGTTTCCAGAAGCAGCACGTATTTTTCACGTGATGCAGCCGCCTCTTCAGTCGCTTCAAAGGCGTTATACCGCGCCTCAATAGCTTCTTTCGCTTCAGAAGACAGCTCGCGGTCAGCAAAGGTGAACACCACGCCATCTTCTTTGTCGATGTGGCGATGCAGCAAGTAAGTGTAGCCCATAGCGTTGGAAATCAGATCCAGCTTGGCATCCTCGTCCCCGGCCTCCACTTTTTTCAGCGCCGCCTCCATGTCCGCAAGCAGAAGTCTCCCGAGGTCATGCTCAACCAGCATGCCCATCTTGACAAGTTTCTCAGCAAGCAGGCCAAGCTCACCCATCATATAGCCAAAGAAGATGTCCTCTTCTTTGCCATGGTGGTGCTTGTCTGCGTAATTGCGAACGAAGTCAATCATGCTGTGAAAATCTTCAAGCGCCACCTCTTCGCCTCGGAGAACTTTCTGACAGTAACCCCGCATGACGCCCAGCATTCTTTTAATATAGCGGTGTTCTTCATTCATCAGCAGTACAGAAGGCATCATATTAGGCACTCTTCCTTTCAATCCATCTCAATTGATCTGCACTTGCACCAAATTCATATTGATCCGAGGCACCGGAGACAAAGCCCTTGATCCACGCGTGACGGAGCGTATAAAAAAGCTCTACATCGCCGCCAACAGCATCCCAAACCGGTTTGTGAACGCATTGCATCATTTTCCAGACAAACTTGTCCGGCTCGCTGGAAACGATCTGATTCACGCGGTCGCACGGCATACCGTCGAGAATATAATCGTTAAGACCGTTGAACAGGCTTTCAGGACTGGACGTATTGCCTTCATAGCTGCGTCCCGCTGTCAAACCGTGCTCATGGAACAGCGCTTTAAGATCCTCCGTCACTTCAGGCGACTCTGCTGTCAGGCGAGTCAGAAAGGCTGCCTGCCTTGATTCCGCACGGGTAATCCGCTCCTGAAGCCATCCGTGGATATTGCTTTGATCGATGATCTCTTCCAGAGGTCGGCCGCCGGTTGACGCGCCGTACCGGGCTTCGAATTCCCGCTTCCAGTCCTGGGCTGGAAGCCCGCGACCATCGGCATAAGCAGCAATAGCGTCCTCAAGATGTTCGAACCAAAGAATTTTATTGTAGAGCCAAAAGTGAACTTTTCCTAAAAATAAACTCATTTAAGTCATCCTCCAATTTATATCCTACTGTTTTACTCGTATTTGCTAAGAACATCCTAACACACTAAAGTACTTAAATCAGTAACCCACGTTACGTGCGAAAAAAAAGAGAATACCAGGGATTCAAAAGTCGGTTTCCCGGCTTGCGAATGACCCCAATATCCTCTTTTATTTTCTGATTTATTTACTGCCTTGCGCCTGCCTGGCGCTCCTTGATGCGAATCAAATGGTAGAGCATGCGGTTATAGGGCAGGTCAATACCCAGCTCTTCCCCCATTTTCAGCATGTGTCCGGCAAACAGCTCAACCTCAGTCGGGCGGCCGGCCTCGATATCCTGATGCATGGAGGTCTTGCCTTTTGGATCATGTTTTTTGACGCTGCTCAGGTATTCCTCAATGGCACTTTCAGACAGATTGATCCCCTTGAGCCTCGCCAGGCCGACGACCTCTTCCATGACCGCACGAAGCAGCGCCTTCAGATCCTCATCCTCCTGAAAATAACCGTAATTGAGTTCCAGAACCGCCGAAAGCTGATTCCCGGAAACGTTGATCATGAATTTCTTCCACATCATGGCGAGGACGTCTTGCGGGACTTCGTAAGGGATGCCCGCTTCCTCAAGAATCTCTTGAGCCTTGAGCACCCGAGGGTCTTCCGGTCCCTGAGGCACAGCCCCAAACACAATTCTGCCAATATTTCTGTAGTCGACCCTGTCACCGTGCTTGACCGTGTCGATCCCCATGCAGAAGGAATGAAGCACCCGCGATTCACCCAGTTTCTCAATGGCTGAGATTTCGCTCAAAAGGCCGTTTAATACAGTCATGACCAAAGTCTCTTCCCCTGCGAACTGTCGCGCGACCTCAAGTGCGTCTTCAAGTGCCGGATATTTGCAGGCAATGATCATCAGATCCGCCGGCCCCTCAAAGGCCCCTTCCCTGTTGGAGGGCGACGCCGCCTTGAAATGAAAGGGCTCGCCATTCACTTCAATGATTTTATCTTTATAAACAGCATACCTCGAATCGTCCACCAGCACGCGAATCTCAGTATTCCCGAGCTTTGACGCCACCGCGCCGTAAGCTGCGCCAATTGCACCCAGCCCAATAATATCCACCTTAAACATGCAGCATTCCTCCCTAACTTGATACGATGCCCGCCAGAAGTCTACACCCCCGGTTCACCGGATTCCACTTTAATTTCCTCTGTGACAATGCTGATCACTTCAAACCGGCCATCCCTGTCCAGTCCTCTCAGCGCTGTCTCCCTTAACTCAGTCGCGTGATGGAGCGTATTCGACACCGCAGTCAACCCCAGAATACCGAGATTCAAAGTCCCATCCGGACTGAGATCCGCCGCTGCCAAGTGATTAGCTTTGCCGATGGTCGCGGTCAGGCCTTGCATCACCCGTCTTCGATCCTTCAGACTATAGGACTCCGCAATCACCATTTTAACTACTGCGCATGCGAGAAACATCCTCAGATCACCTCTCAAAGGACACTCAAAATTTCACACTTCCTTAACTTTTCGATAAGAAACATTTGAGATAATAGTAACATAGAACACATAAGTTTAGACAGGAGGTTTGCCAAATGTTGAAAAAAAGTCTGCTCATCTTTGTTATGATTGCAGCCATCCTCGTCGCCGCCGGGTGTAATAAAACAGAGGCGCCCGCTGATTTGCAGGGCGAAATCGATACATTGAAAGCCCAAGTCATTGAGTTGTCAGAGGAAAACGAAACATTAAAGGCTGCTTTGACCTCCCTTCAGGGATCGGACACAGAAAGCCTGCTTGAGCTGCGCAATACCCTGGACAGCAATCTTTACGGCACGCTGAACGCCTTGATTCGCGGTGAACACGCCGCAGCCCTGGAATCCTTTACCTCCACCGTTGAAGTAAAAGAAGGCAATGTGGTCAGCCTCTACGGCAAAGGGACTGTCGAGTTTGCCATTCCCGAGCGCCCCATGAATTTAAGGCAGCGCGCCTTCTGGCAGGATGGCGCCTCTTATAACGCGATCTATGAGATCTTTGATGCCGGCTATGCGCAGCCGAACGAGCGCCTCAACACCTTAAACGTGCTCTATTTGAAGCAAGATGGGGTATGGAAAATCGACGCGATATTTATTGACGAATAAACTTTTGCTGTGTAAGCAATAAAATAATTAGAGACAGACAAAAAAACAGAAGGAGATTGGCGCAGCAGTCGCCGGCAAAAGCCGGCCGTACATAAGCGTCAATGTCCTTCTCTTTAAATTTCCCATTATACAACCGGGTCACAGGATCTCTTTAACTTTCCCCAGCCTGCTGATATAGAAGCTGCGCAGCGTGACAGCCAGGACGACAATCAAGCCGCCCAGCAGCGCCAGCGCGCCAGGCTTCTCCCCTGTCGCGAGGAAAACCCAGATGGGATTTAGGATAGGTTCTATGACCGGGATCAAAATTGCCTCCAGCGCGGTCACATGACGTACTGCCAGGGAAAACAGCGTATACGAAATGCCCAACTGAAAAACGCCCAGAATCAGAATACCCACCATACTTTTAAAATCCGGAACAGACTGCAAAATAAACGGAATGCTGACTAGAAAGGTCATTATATTCCCCAACAGCGTCATTTCTATTTGTGAGCCGTCTTTCTGAAGCCTCAGAAAAATAACGGTCAGCGCCAGAAACAACCCCGACAGTACGGAGAGCAGATTTCCTGCAAGGGCACCGCCTCCCAGATCCCCAATAAAAAACAGCACCATGCCGGCCATGACCGCGAAGATCGCGAGCCAGTCGACACGCAGTGTCTTTTCTTTCAGAACCCAAGTGCCGAGTACAGCCACCCAGATTGGGGCGGTATACTGCAGCAGGATCGCGTTCGCGGCAGTGGTCAATTTATTGGCTGTGACGAAAAGTATAACCGTTGACATATAGAAGGCCGCGCCTGCAATTTGAGTTTTGGACTTGGAAAATTTAGGTTTTCTGACGAATGCGAGCATTACCAGCGCCGCAATACCGCTCCTGGTACCTGCTATTGCGACCGGATTCCAGTCGACCAGCTTGATCAGCATACCGCCTGTGCTCCATAGCACAGAAGCGATCACCAGGTATAAAATGGCTTTAGCTCTGGGTGTTTTGACGAGTGATAAAACGTTCAAATTCTCCAACCTGCTTTCATTGTTGTCTATTGTTTGCTGTTCTAGTATTAGAATTTACACAGCACTAGAATCATACAATATCTGTAATTCTAAAACAACTAGAATTCTGTGTTTGAAGCCACTCTGTAATGAGTAAGAAGACAAACATAGTAACAGGCTTTAATTTCACCCGAAATCTTTCATTTAAGATCACCCAATTGGAGGTTTTATCATGAAAAAAATCACACTGACCCTTTTGATTCTGGCGATCATGCTGACTCTGACCGCCTGCCTGCCAGGGGACGGCAGCTATTCCTCGGAGAATCCGGCCGGATTCCTGTCAGGGATCTGGCATGGCTGGCTCGCCCCGCTGTCCATGCTCCTCGGGCTCATCCGCGGCGGCTACAGAATTTACGAGGTCAACAACACCGGGCTTGCATATGATTTCGCTTTTTATATTGCCATTATAGGTGGTTTTGGGAGCTTCTCACTGTTCAGAAGAAGGAAAAAGGACAAATAACATGGTATAATAGATCATCTCAATTTTGATCAAGTGGAGGTTGACGCATGATTCTTCTGCGAAATTTGACCAACAACCTGGGCTATGTCGTCCTTCTCGCCTTTTGGCTTTCAAGATTATCACTCTTTAAGAAAATTATGCTCAAAGAAAAGTTTTCCTCTAAGGAAAAAGTGATCCTGGCATTGATTTTTGGCGCTTTCGGGATTTTAGGCACTTATATTGGTACGGAAATTCAAGGCGCCATTGCAAATACACGGCTAATAGGCGTCATGGTCGGCGGCATTTTGGCTGGCCCCTTTGTTGGAATTACTGCAGGGATCATCGCAGGGGTCCATAGATTGACTATGCCGGTGGGGACCCTGACGGCGGTCCCGTGTGCGATCGCGACCATTGCCGCAGGCATTGCCGCTTCCTTTATCTATCATAAGTCCACTCGAAAAAACAAATGGATGCTGGGACTCGCTGGCGGCTTTGTCATGGAAACCTTCGAAATGCTGCTGATTCTTCTGATGTCAAAACCTTTTCCGGCAGCCCTGGCTGTGGTTAAGAGCATTTATCTGCCTATGAGTATGACCAACGGCATTGGAATCAGCATCTTGATTTTAATTATTCAGAACCTCTTTGACGAGAAGGAGAATATTGCGGCACGTCAGGCTAAGACGGCCATGGATGTGGCTAATCAGACACTGCCGTATTTCAGGGATATCACGCCTGAATCTATTGAGAAAATCTGTCAGATCATCCAGGCTTCCATACAGGCAGATGCGGTTTCAATTACAGATCGAAACACAATACTTTCCCACGTAGGCCTCGGCGCGGATCATCACGAAAGCGGCAGCCCCATTGGAACGGAGGCGACACGCAAGGTTATTGATTCCGGCGATATTTTGTTTTTGAACAAGAAAACAGATATTCAATGTGATTTCGAGAACTGTCCGCTGAAGTCCGCAGTTATTGTCCCTATCTTCGAAGGCGAACAGGTCATGGGGACACTCAAAATTTATTACGGCAAAGAGGGTATGATCTCGGAAAGTACAGCGCAGCTCGCCATTGGTTTGTCTCAGATCATATCGACACAGCTGGAAATCAGCAAAATCCACAAATTAGAAGAACTGGCGACGCAATCTGAAATTCGGGCCCTTCAGTCTCAGATTAATCCGCATTTTCTCTTCAACGCGCTCAACACCATCACCGCCTTCACACGAGATGAGCCTGAAAAGGCGCGACAGCTGATCGTCGATCTTTCTACCTATTTAAGGTACAACTTAGAATCTGCGGATCGATTGGTGAGCATCAACCGTGAGATCGAACAAGTAAAAGCCTATGTGGATATCGAGCGTGCCCGTTTTGGAGACAAGCTTAAAGTTGAATACATCATAGATGCTGATCTCGAACTCTCCATCCCCTCCCTCATCATCCAGCCACTCGTTGAAAACGCTGTCAAACACGGGATCATGGAAGGCATTGGCCGAGGCACAATCCAACTCCGAATTCAAAAAACAGGAGAAGGTATGGCAAAAATCACGGTGGAAGATGATGGAAAAGGGATAGATCCCGACCTAATTTCGCAAATTGAACAAGGAACACTGCCAAGTCATCACATTGGACTTTCCAATGTGCAAAATCGACTTCGTCTGATTTACGGGAGCGAATTAGTCATTGAACACCTGGATCAAGGCACTCGCATATCCTTTGAAATACCAAGCCGGACGAAAGGTGTGGTCGCTTGAATTGCATTATTGTAGATGACGAAATGCCAGCCCGCAAGGAACTTTCTTACCTGATAGAACAAAACAGCGACATTACAATACTCAAGGATTTTGACGACGCGCCTGAGGCTTTGGAATACGTTCGTCAGGCAAAGCCCGACCTCGTCTTTCTGGATATCAGCATGCCGCAGCTGGATGGCATGAGCTTCGCCAGGCAGCTCAGGCAATGGGGGGTGGACTCACGCGTCATTTTTGTGACGGCTCACAGGGAGTACGCCGTGGAAGCCTTTGAACTCGAAGCGTTTGACTATCTGCTGAAACCTTTTTCTGAAGACAGGCTGGAACTGCTTCTCAATAAATTGAGCGCCCTTGATCCCGTTGAGATTTCATACCCCGAGAAGCTGACCCTTTGGAAGTCAGAAAAAATGAGAGTGGTACCGGTCACCGAGTTGTGCTATATAGAGGTTCGTGAGCGGGAAGTTCATATTTTTACCAAGGAAGATGCCTTTGTAGTCGTCTCCAGTATCAGCAGTTTTCAAAAGAAGCTGGATCCAAAAAAATTTTTCAGATGTCACAGATCCTTCGTCGTTAACCTCGACAAGATTGAGGAAATTATCCCCTGGTTCAACCACACCTATCAATTGAAACTGAAAGATATCGAAAGTCCAATTCCGGTCAGCCGGCATTACCTGTCGGAATTCAAACAGATTATGGGATCATTTTGACGCTTCATGCAGAATTCACGTCATTTCATACCTAAAAACGCCTCAGGCGTTTTTTTTATTGTAGACTGAACCTGCAAGCAAACGCGAACTCATACATAGTAAAAGGAGGACTCAAATGATTTCATTTCTTCTGTCTATTGTCGCTCTGGTCGCAGGCTACTTCATTTACGGCAAGATCGTCGAGTCGAAGTTCGGCGCGGATGAATCACTGACTACGCCAGCCATTGTCATGAACGACGGCGTTGATTACGTTCCACTTCCAGGTTGGAAAATTTTCATGATTCAATTCTTGAACATCGCTGGTCTTGGCCCGATCTTCGGTGCCATAGCAGGTGCCTTGTGGGGTCCTGTCGCCTTCCTCTGGATCGTGCTTGGCTCAATCTTCGCAGGCGGCGTCCATGACTATTTCTCCGGAATGCTTTCTGTCCGACACAACGGGGCGAGTATTCCAGAAGTTGTCGGCCATTATCTTGGCCCTGGCCTTAAGAATTTCATGCGCGGCTTCTCAATCATTGTACTTATTCTGGTAGGTGTCGTCTTCATTACCGGCCCTGCTGCCTTGCTTTCCGGCATCACCCCGCCGACCTTCGATAAGGTCTTCTGGATTTACGCCATTTTCGCCTATTATGTCATTGCAACCATGCTGCCTATCGATCAATTGATCGGTAAAATTTATCCTCTCTTTGGCGCGACGTTGTTGATCATGGCGGTTGGCGTCACAGGCGGAATTCTGTTTGGTGGTTACCAAATTCCTGAAATCCAGCTGGCTAACTTACATCCAAGCAACCTCCCGATCTGGCCGCTCATGTTCATTACAATTGCCTGCGGCGCAATCAGCGGCTTTCACTCCACTCAGTCACCTATGATGGCAAGATGCATCACCAATGAACGACAGGGACGAAAAGTCTTTTACGGCGCCATGATCGCAGAAGGCATCGTCGCTTTGATCTGGGCTGCTGCAGCTATGGCCTTCTTTGGCAGCACTGGCGAGCTCGGTGCTCAAATGAGCGCAAACGGCGGCCAGGCTTGGGTCGTCAACACGATTTCAAATACACTACTTGGCAAAGTCGGCGGTGTCCTTGCAATTCTCGGCGTAGTCGCTTGTCCGGTAACTTCGGGCGACACTGCCTTCAGAAGCGCGAGACTTACCATTGCTGATATGCTCAAATACAAGCAAGGTCCAATCAAGAACCGTCTGTTGATTTCGATTCCACTCTTTGTCATTGGCTTTGCATTGACTAAGATCGACTTTAATATCGTATGGCGTTACTTCGCATGGTCCAACCAAACCCTGGCTATGATCGTCCTTTGGGCGGCTGCGATGTACCTTTACCTCAAAAACCAAGTACACTGGATCGCTACGATTCCTGCGACCTTTATGAGTGCCGTCTCCATAACTTACATTCTCATCGCACCTGAAGGCTTTAAACTCCCGGCTTCCTTTGCCTACCCTGCCGGTATAGCTGTCGCCGCCGCTTTCCTTATCCTGTTTCTGACTGCAGCAAACAGAAAGAAGCGTGCCGCTACAATAAATCAAAAGGCAGAGAACGCTGCTTAATCCTTTGAAATGAACCGGTACAGAAGTCTGCACATCACCATCGGCAGAACTCTGTACCGGTTTTTTATTATGAACCGGTGATCACAACAGACCCAACTTGTATCGATACAATTGAGGCTCTCAAGCTTTTAATTGGCGCTAATGGGGGTATATATGTGATAACCGGAGGAAACAAAGGAGGTGTCACCATGAACAAACTGTTACTTCCAGTTGACGGCGAGAAGCTCAGCGAACGAACCCTTGATTACGTCAAAGAGTTTTCCACCACTCAAGGCTATGAGGTTACCGTGCTGCACGTCATAGCTTACGAGGAGGCGCTGTCCCACCCTCATCTCGCGACAGTATTCGGACTCCATGGCGAAACATTTGTACACGTCGCCGAAGAAATGGTTTCAAAGATTGCTCAGCAGTTAAAAGCCGCCGGCGTTGAAAACGTCAAGACCAAAGTCCTTAAAGGCAACCCCGCTGCTGAGATTGTGGCCCTTGCAGAAGGCGAAGAATATCGTATCGTTCTTATGAACACCCATGGTTTCGACGCAACAAAACGCCTGATGATTGGCAGCGTGACGAATAAAGTGGTTCATAACTGTTATGTGCCAGTACTCGTCATTCAGTAACCTGTATGAGCGCGACGGTCACACGCACCTGTTCCTATATGCCTGTCAATGACAACGCTATTGAGAGCCTGAAGTCTGCAGTGTCCTCCGGGATTGCAGACCAAGGCTCTCCATAATACATTTCAAGGAGGTCTGGACAATGAGAAAGCTGCTTCTTCCAATTGATTCATCTAGTGTTCCTGACAGACTCAAAGAGTATCTCAAAGATTTTGTGACTTGTCTCGACTATGAAGTCACACTTCTCAATGTCATTCCACTCGACAGAAACCTTGTTCACGGCGACCTGATTGGTGTCTATGACTTAAACCGCGAAAAGTTTGAGGAGACCTCACAAGAGATGCTGAATCTGGCTGAGGCTTCACTTCGCGAAGCTGGGATTGTCAACATCAAAAAAATGCATGTCACAGGGGATCCAGCTCAAATGATTGTTCGTCTAGCTGAGACTGAGGGTTTCCACATGGTTATGATGTGCACCCATGGTATGGGCGCTGCCAAACGTCTCCTGATCGGTTCTGTTACGAACAAGGTCGTTCACCATTCAGAAATTCCTGTCGTCGTCATTCGCTGACAGGAGTATTACAGACAACCCAAAAACTGAGAAGATCCGCCGACCAAGCCGTATGGCTTGATCCGCGGATCTTTTTTCG
Organism: Acidaminobacter sp.; assembly: GCF_030247605.1. Classification (GTDB taxonomy): domain Bacteria; phylum Bacillota; class Clostridia; order Peptostreptococcales; family Acidaminobacteraceae; genus Acidaminobacter. The sequence goes on from NZ_JAOTSB010000023.1 coordinate 24,698, forward strand.
TAACATTATCCAGGCTTATTCCTATAGTCAGGGTCGCTACTCTACGACAACCGCCGTACCGGATGCCGTCACCATAAGCATATTCCCTGCCTGTCCGAGTACCTCATAATCGATGTCTACACCAACAATTGCGTTGGCGCCAAGTGCGCCGGCCCTGCGTTCCAATTCCTGCATGGCCTGATTTCTCGCGTCGATAAGCTCGCCTTCATAGGATCCGGACCGTCCGCCAAAGAAATTGGTCAGCCCTGCTGCAAAATCCTTGATAAAGTCCACTCCGGAGATGACCTCTCCAAAGACAACACCTTTGTATGCTGTAATTTTCTTACCTTCTACACTTGGGGTCGTGGTCACAATCACTGACGTTCAGCCTCCTTATTATTCTTTACTCAACGGTTACGCTCTTGGCGAGATTGCGCGGCTTGTCAACATCATTGCCTCTCGCTGCTGAAACATAATAAGCCAAAAGTTGAAGCGGAATAATGGACAAAAGCGGTGCAAGCTCATCCATGGTGTGTGGAATATAGAACACTTCGCTGGCGTACTTCTCAATCTCAGTGCGGCCTTCCTGAGCAATCGCCACAACATGAGCACCACGGGCTTTGACTTCGAGCATATTGGAGCACATTTTCTCAAAGAGGCGCTCTTGTGTCGCAAGCGCCATAACCAGCGTCCCCTCTTCAATGAGTGCGATCGTGCCATGCTTCAGCTCGCCTGCTGCTATAGCGACGGAATTGATATAAGAAATTTCCTTATATTTGAGGGAGCCTTCGAAAGAAGTTTCAACATCCACGCCGCGTCCCATGAAGAACACAGAAGTATTGTCCTTTTGGAGGTCTGCCATAGCCTTGCAGACGTCGGCGTTTTTAAGTACGGCTTCGACTTTCTTGTCCATGACCTTCATCTCATCCAGAATTTCGTGATATTTCTCCTCAGTCATTTTCCCGGTTAATCTGGCCATATACAATGCGATCAGGTAGAACGCGATCAATTGGGTCGTATACGCTTTCGTTGACGCGACCCCAATCTCAGGTCCTGCCCAGGTATACAGTACATCATGGCTCTCACGCGTCACAGAGCTGCCCACCACGTTGACAATGCTCAGAATCCTGGCGCCTTTTCTCTTGGCTTCCCTGAGCGCCGCCAGCGTATCCAGGGTCTCCCCTGACTGTGATACTGCAATGAACAGTGTTCTATCATCAATAAAAGGCTCTCTGTATCTGAATTCGGACGCGACTTCCACACTCACCGGAATGCCCGCAAAGCGCTCAATGGCGAATCTTCCAACCAAACCCGCGTGATAAGCGGTGCCGCACGCAACAATATAGACGCGGTCAAAAGCTTCAATTTGCTCTTTTGACAACTTAATCCCGTCGAGCACGATGCCGTCTTCCTTGTCCAGCCTTGGAAACAGGGTGTCGCGAATAGCCTTTGGCTGCTCGAAGATCTCCTTAAGCGTAAAGTGCTCAAAGCCTTCTTTTTCAGCAGAGTCAATGTCCCAGGTGACCTGATAGATGTCGCGCTTAACCTCGTCGCCTTTTTCGTCCCAAATAGTCACCTTGTCTTTTGTTAATAATACTGTCTCACCATTCTCGATCAGGTAGATGTTGCGGGTGTACTTCAGAAGCGCCGGAATATCCGAAGCAATGAAATTCGCATCCGTTCCAAGCCCAACTATTAAAGGGCTGTCTTTTCTCACAGCGACAATTTTGTCCGGCTCAAACTGGCAGATGACACCCAGTGCATAGGCGCCTTCCATAACTTCCACCGCATTGTTGACAGCCTTCAGAATATCTCCGTCATAGTAAAAATCGATCAGGTGCGCTATAACTTCTGTATCCGTTTCGGACTTAAATTCATAACCTTTTTCCTGTATGAGCCATTCTTTAATCTTCATATAGTTTTCAAGAATCCCATTGTGAATGACAGAAATGGTTCCGCTTTGGTTCAAGTGCGGATGGGCGTTTGGAACTGTTGGCGCCCCATGGGTAGCCCAACGGGTATGGCCAATGCCCACATGCGCTGAAATGGGATCTTCATTCATCATGTTTTTCAGCCCCTCGAGGCGGCCTTTGATCTTCCTGACTTTGAGTCCCTCACTGTCAATGACTGACAGCCCGGCGGAGTCATAACCTCGATATTCCAGTCGCTCCAGGCCGTCCAGCAAAAAAGGGACTGCCTCCTGACTTCCAATATAACCTACGATCCCACACATAATTTCATTCTCCTTTTTTATGTTTTTGGCATCGCGCAAAAAGAAACAGGACACTGCGACAGAGTCCCAATAGGCTTCATTACATACCGTCCCATTCCATTTGTCCTCAGGATCACTCCTAAGCTTTGGGAATGTTTTCGGTCACGGCTGACCGCGGGGCATCCGCCGAAATTTCGATAAACCCCGTCCTCGTCAACTGCCAGTCGAATAAGCTATGGCAGTTCTGGCGCTTTGCTTTTACGTCGCAGTTCCATCCAATTGACGGCTTTCCAACCCTCCTTTTGGCCGCTTCTTTTTGTGTCAATAACCTTTTACATTATATCATTGTTCTACAGCGGATGTGTAACAAATTAGGAAATAAGTAAATCGTCGCAGTGGTTCCTGAGTTATTAGCCGCCTATTTCCAAATTCCACGTAAAGGAAAAGCAGCGCTAGATTTGTAGCGCTGCTTTCTATGAGCTTTTTTATGCCGATGGTCGCGATTCAGCTAAAGCCAAGCACCTAATACCATTCAAATACTAAGCTTTCCCCAGCCTGGATTCTATAAGACTGACCAGCTCAGCTGCATACTTTTCGAGCAGCGCCTGATCGTCGCCCTCAATCATGACGCGCACCAGCGGCTCAGTTCCTGAAGGCCTGATCAGCACACGACCCCGACCGTGAAACGCAGCCTCTACCTCTTTAATTCTCGCTGCAATTACAGCATCTTCCATGTAAGTATGCTTAAACTCGTTTTTGATCTTAGCGTTTTTTAGCACCTGAGGGTAGACTTGCATAACCCCCGCCAGCTCAGACATTTTCTGTCCGCTTTTCTTGAGCGCTGCCAATAGCTTGACAGCCGTCATCAGCCCGTCACCAGTCGTGTTATGATTCAGGAAGATGATGTGTCCCGACTGCTCGCCGCCGAGCACGTATCCGTTTTCCCGCATGGCTTCCAGCACATAGCGGTCTCCCACCTTGGCGCGCAGGGCTTTCATGCCGCGTTTCTCAAGTGCCTCTTCAAAACCAATGTTGCTCATGACCGTACTGACCACCGTCTGGTCTTTCAGCATATTGGCCTTTTGCAACTCAATTGCGCATATAGCCATGATTTTGTCGCCGTCCACCAAAATACCGTTTTCGTCAACAGCAAGGCAGCGGTCCGCGTCCCCATCAAATGAGAGGCCAGCATCATAGCCGCCGTTTATGACGATTTCACCAATGACCTCCGTATGCGTTGATCCGCAGTTCTTATTGATATTGATGCCGTCCGGTATATGATGAAATGCATCCACCTTCGCGCCTAAAGCCCTCAAAGTCGTCACTGCAACTTCAGACGAAGCCCCATTGGCACAGTCAATCGCAATGTGAAGACCTTCAAGATCGGTGTCAATCGTCGAGGCGACGAATTCGGAATAGAGATCATTAGCCTTGTACACTTCCGTCTTTCTTCCAATTTTCAGTCCACTCGGCTCAATTTCAATATCCTTGCCGTTCAGAATATAATTCTCAATTTCCTCTTCAATGTCGTCGGAGAGCTTGAATCCTTCCGAGTTAAAAAACTTGATGCCGTTGTATTCCGCCGGATTATGCGATGCGGAGATCATAACACCTGAATCCAGCTTCAAATGTCTGACCAGGTACGCAATCGCTGGCGTTGGAACTACGCCTACCTTGATGACATCGCAACCCGCGGATAAAATTCCCGCTATCAGAGCGGATTCAAGCATATCTCCAGACACTCTGGGATCTTTGCCTATGATGAGTCTCGACTTCGCATGATGATTCTGCTTTGTGAGGACATAGGCTCCAACTCTTCCAAGCTTATAGGCAAGCTCATTGGTCAACTCCACATTTGCGATCCCTCTAACACCGTCTGTACCAAATAGTTTTCCCATAAAACGCTCCTTACATTTTTTTTAGTCCAAAGCTGCTGTCCCTGGCTTCAATAGCCTTCTTATAATCCTGATACTGATCAAACTCTCCTAGCGGTACCCCAAAGACAATTCGCTCAAGGCTTCCACGGACACTGGAGAAGATGTCTTTGGTGCTGCTCCCAAAATCATCCGGATGATCGGCATAAAACCGGTTGAGCATATTGAGGATGCCTCGCGCTTTTTGTCGGTCATAGGAGCGGTCCAGGAGTTTTTCTATATCTCTTAGACTCGTTTTATTGATTTCAACGTGCTGTTCTGCCTGTTCCAGAATCATCTTCATATAGCCCACCAGACACGCGTCACCTACGCAAGTACTGCAAGCGGCTTCACCCTTGCATAGCAGCTCGACTTCGCTTCTGAGCGTTCCGGCAAAGATTTTGAGCGCCTCAGCCCTTCTTTGAAACTGTGTTTTCTCTATTGTGGCGAGTTTGCGTTGGAACATAGTTATTCTAAAGTAAGATAAAATGGCTATGCCAAGAATCAACGGCATCCAAAAACTCCACGTCCATGTTGATGTCAGCGGACTTACGAAGAGCTTCTGCAGGCCAAAGAACATGAACACTGCAAAAGCGCCCATTTTAAGATAAAGCTCTTTGATTTTGTCCCCGAGTTTAATCCCGACGAGAATCCCAATCAGACTTGTCAATACCATGCCTGTCACGGTCCCTGCCAAGATCACCAAAGGCCACTGAGCCCCTGCCGATAGTGTCAGCGCCGTCAATTGCGTCTTATCTCCAAGCTCACCTAAAAAAAACGCCAGGGAAACTGTCAAGATCGGGCCATAAGCAGCCTTGACCTCCTCTTCCTCGGACTCTTCCGCTTGAAGGGACCAAAAAGCAAAAAAAACAAAGAGTAACCCCGCAATTAGCTGCAGCCAATCCATGGGCAAATAGCGGCTGAGCAAAGTGCCAAAAGCTATTGCAAGGCCATGATTCAGCGCTGCTCCTAATGCCACCCCCATCAGGATCTGGCGAATTTTAAACTTTGTCGCAAACGCCATGGACAAAATCTGAGTTTTGTCGCCCATTTCAGCTATGAAAATCAGCGCCGCTGCCTGAAAATACTCAGCAAACAAAAAAATTCCCCCAACGTTCATATTCATCAAATCCGATTATACCACAATTACTGGTAAGGAAGAAGGGGGGCATTGGGCGGAGCCCCAGTGTCCTTTCTCTGTCCTATGGCGCAGCCATACATCGAATATCAAGTACCTTCTCCAATATAAACAGCCCGGGAATCCCCGGGCTGCGCACATCACAACTATTATGCTCTTAGTGCCTTGACAAATGCCGCACCGCGCTCGAGTGCCTCTTTATTGAGCGGTACCAAATGGGCTTTGCTTTCCCCGAAAACCTTTTTAAAGGCCTCAAGAATGCTGCCTGTATCAACGGGCTTCGCCAATTCAAGATAAGCGCCCAGCATCACCATGTTGGCAATTCGAGGATTTCCCAGCTCGTTGGCAATTTCGTTGGCTGGTATATAGTAGGCGCTAACGTCTTCACGCTTGACTTTCTTGGTGATCAGAGAACTATTTACCAGGATCATGCCGCCTGCTTCAACATGGCTCTCAAATTTGTCGAGGGAAGGTAAATTCATGACTATTGCGGCGGTGGCGTCATTGGTTATAACCGGTGAACCAATCATTTGCTCGGAAACAATCACATTGCAGTTCGCAGTTCCACCCCGCATTTCCGGACCGTAAGAAGGAAGCCAGGAGACCTCCTTATTTTCCAGCATGCCCGCATAAGTCATAAGCTGGCCCATGGACATGACGCCCTGTCCTCCGAAACCTGCGCAGATTACTTTCTCATTAATCATCCTACTTTGCCTCCTCTGGTTTTCTGAAGTTGCCAAGCGGATAGTACGGAATCATGTTCGCCTGGAGCCATGCAAGGGAATCCACTGGTGTCATTCCCCAGTTCGTAGGGCAAGTTGACAGGACCTCAACAATCGAGAACCCCTTACCTTCAATTTGACACTTGAAGGCCTCGAGGATCGCTTTTTTAGCCTTTCTGACATTGGCAGGCGTATCCACAGAAACGCGCTCGACGAACGCAGCCCCCGGAATTGTCGCCATCATTTCAGCAACCTTGAGCGGAAATCCGCAGGTTTCAGCATCTCTGCCGTAAGGTGACGTGGTGGATTTTTGCCCGACCAGCGTTGTCGGTGCCATTTGTCCGCCTGTCATGCCATAAATAGCGTTGTTGACAAAGATCGTGGTGATCTTTTCCCCGCGGTGCGCCGCGTGAATGATCTCCGCTGTGCCGATGGAAGCCAAATCCCCATCCCCTTGGTAAGTCCATACGACATTTTTAGGGTGAACGCGTTTTACCCCGGTCGCGACCGCAGGCGCCCTGCCGTGGGAAGCCTGGTGCATATCGCAGTTGAAATAATCATAGGCAAGCGCAGAACAGCCGACCGGGCAAACCCCAATCGAGTCATCGAGAACGCCAAGCTCTTCAAGGGCTTCAGCGACAAGTCTGTGAATTATCCCATGGGTACATCCCGGACAGTAATGAGTCTGAACGTCTGTTAAACCACGCGTCTTCTGAAATACAACCGCCATTACTTGACACCTCCAAGCATTTCCTTGATCTTGTCTGCTATTGCATCCGGTTCAGGAATCATACCGCCAGATCTGCCATAGAATTCTACCGGAAGTCTGCAGCTGGTTGCCAGCTTCACGTCATCAATCATCTGTCCCATTGACATTTCTACAACCAGCAAACCTTTACAGGCTTCAGGCAATGTCTCAAATGCGCGATCCGGAAACGGCCACAGGGTTTGAGGCCGGATCAGGCCTACTTCAATCCCTTCTTTTTTAAGAGACTCAATAGCATTCTTGGCTATGCGGGAGGTTGTACCATAGGCGACAATGACAACTTGTGCATTGTCCATGTTGTACAGTTCAGCACGCGCCTCGTTTTCCTTGATAGCTTTATATTTTGCCTGAAGTTTCACATTGTGGTCTTCGAGCTTGGCTGGGTCAAGGAACAGGGAGTTGATAATATTAGGTCCACGCTTCCCTTTTGTACCGTCCGTCGCCCAGGTTTTTTCAGCGAGTTCGTATTTAGACACATACGGTTTAAATTCGACAGGCTCCATCATTTGACCAATCATACCGTCGCCCACAACCAATACCGGATTCCTGTAGTAATCCGCAGCATCGAAGGCCTCCTGAACCATATCTACCATTTCCTGAAGGTTTGCCGGAGCGTACACCAACAGCTTATAATCACCGTTGCCGCCGCCGCGTGTCGACTGGTTGTAATCCGACTGAGCCGGCTGGATGCCGCCGAGACCAGGACCGCCGCGCATGATGTTGACTATGACGCAAGGCAGCTCCGCACCGGCGATATATGTAATCCCCTCTTGCTTCAGCGCGATGCCAGGAGATGAAGATGACGTCATAACCCTTGCGCCCGCGCCGGAAGCCCCATATACCATATTGATAGCCGCAACTTCACTTTCAGCTTGAACAAAAACTCCGCCAACCTTTGGCAGTTCTCTGGACATATATTCAGGCACTTCATTCTGCGGTGTGATCGGATAACCGAAGAAATATCTGCAGCCCGCATTTATAGCCGCCGCTCCGATTGCTTCGTTGCCCTTCATCAAAACTTTTGCCATGATGGATCCCTCCTTGGTAGATTAGACCATTTCCCTCTCAACAGTTATGACCAGATCCGGACAGATCGTTGCGCAATTCGCGCACCCTATACACTTATCCATTTCAGCCACAGATGCCGGATAATAGCCCTTGACGTTGATTCTGGTTCGATCAAGTGCAATGATTTTGACAGGACAGACTTCAACACACAATCCACAGCCTTTGCAGATATTTTCGTTGAACTCTACGTGTCCTTTAGCTTTTGCCACGCTGATTCCTCCTCGTTATCCTGTTCCATTTGGCCTGCATAATTGGCCTACATCCATGCTTCTCTCATATATAACTCAAGCGGTATGATGGTGCCCGCCAAAGACTTTGGCAGCTGCTCTGCCACTGTTGCTATTGCGCTGACGTATCGAATTGGCAGTCCGGTAAACGCTGAAACCTCCATGACCAGTTCCTGACCATACATCACATCCTGAACAGTCGTTTCCCTCAACATGTGCGTATTGTTGATGAGTCCGGTGACTTTTGCGCCGATGGTCGCTTCAATCCCACGAATATGGTCCATGACACCTTGAAGATCTTTCGTCTGTTCGCGATTTCTATTGATAACACAATACATGTCGTATTGTCCTGGTTTTAAGTGATGCCTGAATTGCGCGACCGCTCTCGCTCCAATCGCATCCCCTCCGACATCCAGCACCACATGCGTGCTTAAATTTTCAAGGGGTGCGAAAATCTCAGCTGAAATCATTGGGATATCAATATTCGCGTTGTGTCCCCTCGAGCTGCTTATTACATGGATCCCATGCTTCTCCAGCATTTCTGCTTTCTCTCTGGACCTGAAGTAAGGATTGACTATGTCGAGATCTGCCAGCGATGTCTTCAATCCGGCTTGGGACATTGCCAGAGCATAATTAACCGAGAACTCCGTTTTGCCGCTTCCATAATGGCCAATAATGACCCGGATTCTGTGATCCGCCAGTAGAGCATTCTGCAATTCTGTCACATCCTTCACGTTAAAGGTATTGCTTTGGCTCTTCTTCTCCATTCAGAATCCTCAGGGCGCCTTCTACAAGGGCCGTCATTTCGTCTTCTCCAGGATATTTCTTGACCGGTGCTATGAATTGAACTCTCTTTTCGATCCAATTGACAAACCTTTTATCATAGGCTATTCCACCAGTGATGAGAATCGCATCTACCTCACCCTTCAGAACCGCTGCGCAGCTTCCAATTTCCTTGGCCACCTGATAGGCCATAGCCTGATAAATCAGTTCTGCCTCCTGATCACCTGCGTCAATGCGTTCAGAGACTTCCTTTGCATTATTGGTTCCCAGGTAAGCAACCAGACCACCATTACCTGTGATTCTTTTCTTAATTTCACTCTGAGTCATTTTTCCTGAAAAACAGAGCTTAATCAAGTCTCCAACCGGAAGACTGCCGGATCTTTCAGGCGAAAACGGTCCTTCTCCATCCAAGGCATTATTCACATCTATGACACGGCCCTGTTTGTGGGCACCTACCGAAATCCCTCCGCCAAGGTGCGCGACAATCAGGTTGAGGGAATGGTAGTCACGGCCCATTTCCTTTGCCGCCCTGCGTGCAACGGCTTTTTGATTGAGCGCATGGAAGATTGAAATCCGCTTAATTTCTGGGATGCCGGAAATTCGTGCAATCTCATCAAGCTCATCTACCACGACTGGATCTACAATAAAAGACGGTATGTTGAGCTTAGATGCAATTTCATATGCCAAAACTCCGCCAAGATTTGAGGCATGCTCACCCAGGACGCCCTGCTTTAGATCCTGCAGCATGTTGTCCGACACGAGGTAAGTGCCGCCTTCAATTGGCTTCAACAGCCCGCCGCGGCCGACGACTGCACTCAGCTTCGTTAAATTGATTTCCTTTTCATTTAATACGTTGAGAATGACATTTTTTCTGAATTCATATTGGTCAAAAATGTGCGCATATTTTGATATTTCTTCATTGGAATGTCGAAGTGTCGTTTCAAATAAACACTTTTCATTTTCAAAGATGGCGATCTTTGTAGAAGTTGAACCCGGATTGATTGCTAAGACTCTATAAGTTGACATCAAATCACCTCTATTTCAAAGCTGCCATCAACACACCCAGTGCGATGGAGTTTAATTTCGAATCATCATCATCCGCACGGGAAGTTAATACAACCGGAGCTTTTGCGCCTACAATGATACCGGCACTTCTTGCCCCTGCCAGGAAAGTGAGTGCTTTATACAAGACATTACCGGCTTCAATGGTCGGACACATCAAAATGTCGACTTTGCCACCCATTGGATCCTTGATGCCTTTGATCCTTGCAGCTTCCTCAGAAACCGCATTGTCAAGGGCGAACGGACCGCCTACTTTACAGCCTTTAATGATGCCCTCTTGATTCATTCTGACCAGTTCAGCCGCATCTACCGTCGCAGGCATTTTGTCATTGACCTTTTCTTTGGCGCAAATCACACCGACATTTGGGAGCTCGATGTCCAGCGCTCTCGCAACATCTAATGAGTTTTCTATAATCATGCGCTTTGTCTCAACATCCGGCGCAATATTCATTGCGGCGTCGGTCACAAACAAAAGTCTTGGGAAATTTGGAACATCAAATACAGCTACATGGCTCAAAGCGTTACCGGTTCTAAGACCGACTTCTTTGTTCAAAACGGCTTTCAATATTATGGCGGTGTCCACCAGACCCTTCATGACAAGGTGAGCCTTACCGCTTGATACCAGCTCTACCGCTCTCAAAGAAGCTTCCGCCAAATCCTGAATGTCTTCAATCAGATAATGTTTTAAATCTATGTTTTGTCGGCTGGCTATGGCTTCAATTTCTGATTTGTTTCCTACGAGGATTGCCTCAGCGATTCCTGCTTTTCTGGCATTTTCTACCGCCAGCAATACATCCTCATCCTGAGCACAGGCAACTGCCAAAGTTTTTGGTCCTCTCAGCTTCGCAGCCTCTATAACTTCATCAAAGTTTTTAATCACCTAGTTCACCTCGTTTTCATATATTTTCGCTGTCTCAACTTCATTCAAAACTCTGAGTGCACTTTCATTTAAGGCTGTCATTTCGTCCTCGCCCGGCTTGATGACGACAGGCGCTATAAATCCCACGTGGGAAGCGATTAAGTCTGTCAGGTACTTAGAATACGCCACACCGCCCGTTAATAGGATTGCGTCCACACGTCCTTCAAGAACTGCGGCCATGGCGCCAATTTCTTTCGCGATTTGATATCCCATGGCATCAAAAATCAGTTTCGCCTGAAGATCACCAGCCTCAATACGCTTCATGACCTCGCGGGCATCATTGGTACCCAGATAACCTACCAGTCCGCCTTTATTGTTGATCTTAGTTTTCAATTCCTTTTCTGTATAGGCGCCTGAGAAACACATTTTAACTACATCCCCAACCGGCAGGGTGCCTGCCCTCTCGGGTGAAAAAGGCCCCATTTCATTAGCATTGTTAACATCTACAATTTTACCCTTTATCATAGGCGCAACTGAAATGCCACCGCCAATGTGAGCCACAATCAAGTTCATGTCTTTTAGGTCCTTCTCCTGCTCTTTCTCATATCGATGCGCAGTAGCCTTAATATTCAAAGCATGAACCAACGACTTGCGTTTAATTTCAGGAATTCCTGATATACGGGCTACTTCATCAAATTCATCTACAGCGACCGGATCCGCAATATAGGCCTTAACGCCTGCCTTCTTCGCTATCAGGTCTGCAATCAGACCTCCAAGATTCGACGCATGCTGTCCTTGAATTCCAATTTTGAGATCTTCCATCATAGCATCCGTGACTTCATAGATACCGCTTGGCATAGGCTTAAGCAAACCGCCGCGGCCAATGACTGCTTTAAGGGTGTTCAGACTGTAACCCGAGTTCTGATACCAGGAAAGTATTAACTCCGTCCTAAAATCAAACTGATCTGCAATATGTTCGTATTTTGACAACGCCTCAGCTGAGTGAGTCAAATTCTCTTGAATGATCAAATCATTCTCTCTAAAAACGGCAACTTTTGTCGAAGTAGATCCCGGATTAATTACCAATACGAATTCTTTTGTCAAACGCAGTACCTCCCTTTTGGCATACACATATACAATACGCAATTCCCATGCCAAAAATTTAAAAAAACCAGAGAAACCATACTTTTGAAAGTATTGGTATCACTGGTTTTCAGTCATTCTTTCAGTCGCATTCCTGCTCATTAAATCCACTTTGCAATTTCACGCAAAAATTAGCACGCAATAAATTGCACTAATTGCTTTTTTGTGCAATTCATTGCACTGACTTCAATCTGCTCGCGTTGCAACTTTGCTTTGAAGCTGATATTTTTGGATCTTGTAATAAAGAGTTCTTAATGATATCTCCAATAGTCTGGCTGTGTGCTCACGATTGCCTCCGGTTGCCACGAGTGCTTCCGCGATCGCTTGCTTCTCTGCCTTTTCCACAACATCTGACAATCTGACCGCTCGAAAATCAGGCGCGTCCTGAAGTTCTTCCACTGCAGCCGGATGAACATCCGGGCCGGAAAACTCAAGATTTGGCAAATGTCGCTTCAAAATTACAGTCTCTGTAATTTTCATATTAATCAATGCACGACCTATGAAATTCTCAAGTTCACGCACATTCCCCGGCCAATCATAATCCAGCATCACTTTAATGGCCTCATCAGACAGATCACTGACATTTCTGCCAAACTCCTGATTATACTTCACTATGAAAAATTCAGCCAGCTCTCTCACGTCTTCTTTATGATCCTTCAAAGGAGGGATTGAAATTGGAAATACATGAATCCTGTAATATAAATCTTTCCTGAATCGCCCTTGCTCCACTGCCTTCTCCAAATCAAGGTTAGTTGCTGAAATAACTCTGACATTAATTGGAATGGCCTTAGTCCCACCAACACGCACAATTTCTTTTTCCTGAAGGACCCGCAGCAGCTTTGTCTGCATGTTCAGGCTTATTTCACCTATTTCATCTAGAAATAGAGTCCCACCATGTGCACGTTCAAACAGACCTTTCTTTCCGCCTTTGCTTGCGCCTGTGAATGCGCCCTCATCATAGCCAAATAATTCGCTCTCTAAGATTGTTTCACTTATTGCAGCACAATTCACCCTCACAAATTGCGAATACCTTCGGTCACTCGCATTATGAATAGCGTGGGCAAACAATTCTTTACCTGTACCACTCTCACCCCGCAGAACAACAGTCGCAGGTGTAACAGCTGCGAGCTTCGCTTTTTCTATAGCGTTCAGAATCGTACTATGCTTTCCCTTAATATCAGAAAAAGTGTATTTAGCTTCCAGATTCCGTATGAGTTGCTTTGCTTGGTCGAGTTCTAATATAAGCTTGTTTATTTCTGACAGGTCATGAATCACTGCAACACTGCCGCGAAGTGCGTCCCCTACCATAATTGGCGCAGCTTCAACCAAAACCTCTTTTCGGTTGACTCCCACTTTCAGTCGGGCGCCTTTCACCGCTTTGCCTGTTGCCAATACTTTTAAATGCACACTTTCGCCCTCACTGAAGTCGACTGTGCACATTTTTCCAATGACATCTTTACTCGTGTAACCTGTAATATGCGTGTAAGCCGGATTAATCATGACGCCAATGCCATTTTGATCCACCACCGAAATGGCATCTTGAGTTGAATTGAAGATCGCTTCAAGCATCCCTCGGATTTCTTTCAGATTCGTAATCTCTTCGGCCAATTCTTGAACTTCAGTAATATCCCTGAAAACTGCAATTGCTCCAACGACCTCTCCATGTTCATTCATCACCGGCATTCGATTAGTAACGATTGTGATTTCGCCTAGCGGCTGCTTCTGATTCAACTCGCTGAGCCCCGTTTTGAGAATCCAGGGTAAACGTGTATTCTCAATAATTTCATCAACCGGCTTTCCAATGGCACTTAAAGGGTTCTTTTGAGTCAGCAAGCCGGCCGCTTTATTGAATAATGTAATTCTGCCCACTCTATCTACCGCAATCATGGCATCGTGAGTGGAGTCGAGTATCATTTCAATTTCACGTTCCATGATTTCGTTCATCACCTCCGGGTGACTCGAACCAACAGCGTTTCAGGCGATAGTTCCACTGAATCGTGAGATCCTTCTGAAAAATATTTCAAAGCCAGCCGATGGTCACCTTCCTTCACACCATCCGCATCTACAGAAATTTTAAAATTCTCTTTATTCAACCCTTCGATAACGCTCTCAACGTCACGAACATAAGCTACAAATACATTACTCACTGGGCTGAGCACCTCATAATTCATCTCAGGATCCATATTATCAATAACGATTTCATCTGAATTGAATTCCAACGACCCTACCATCATGGGTTCAATATGCAGCTTAACGCTGATTGTTTCTTCAGCAAACGGCGCCGATACGCCCTCCGGCAGCTTCAGTGCGACTTCTCTTTCAAAAGTTTCAGTCATGCCTGATATGTCGATTTCTTCCGTACTAACTTTCTCAACAGTCGAAATCAGAGCATCATCACCACGTACAGTCACCAGCGCTGGAAGAACTTCTGTCTTGACGAGTTTGTAGCCATTTGCCACCGTTCCGCGAAGCATGACTTCAACCGGAATATTGGAAAGTCTAAAAATACCAAGTTGAACGGTGACGTAGCTTCTGCCAAGTTCAACACCATTCACTGCATTTCCATCCAGATCAATTGCTGTAACCGGGATTTCTTTAACCAATTGATCAGAAACCTCTGTAAGATCCAATTCCCCACGGAGTGAAGAGATATTATTGACAAGGCTCTCTGGTCCTTTGACCAGGATCTCCTCAGGCGCTATGGATAAATCACCGGTTGTGTAATTCTCAGTAATTGTTCCTACATAATCAATTTTCACATTTTTCGCAACTTCAACAATTCGATCTAATGAAATTTTAATTGAATTCATTGAAAGACTCTCAATGTTGACGTTGGCAACAAATATTTTTGAACTCAGCATGACATTATTCGTTCCCTTTTGAAAGCCTTCAAGGTCTGCGGTTACCAGAAGATCGTTTGATGTCACCTTGATAACCTCGCTGCGCCGCCCTTTAAGCTTAACATCTACATAGAATTCTTTCTCGCCCATCATGACTAAGCCTTCATTCTGTGCGTTCTCTATATTCAACAATTCAACTTTAACATCAGGAATTGTCTTAACCATTTCAGGATTTACCTGATCCATGACATAGAGCCAAAATAGAACAGCAAATAGAATTGCCAGCAGCTTTGGGGCAATATTCCTCTGAAACTTAGAATATTTTGGACTTTGTTTCCAATCATCAATTCTTTTTAATAAGTTCATGATTTAACCTCCAGCGCCGCTTCATAATAGCTGGCTGTTCTTCTTCAGAATACGCTTTCTTAATAACACTGGTTAAAGTGTTGGCGTCTAAGTATCGAGATAATTTCCCGTTCAAAGCGACAGAAATGGTACCTGTTTCTTCGGATACAATGATCACCAAAGCATCCGACTGTTCAGCAATGCCCAAAGCAGCTCTATGGCGTGTTCCAAGCTCCTTGCTGATCGTTTGGTTAGCCGATAGCGGCAAGAAACAACCCGCTGCGAGGATCCTATCCTTTCTAATAATAACGGAGCCGTCATGCAGAGGTGTGTTTGGAATAAATATATTAATCAAAAGTCCACTTGTGATTTCCGCATCAATCTTTACACCTGTCGATGCGATCTCATTTAATCCTGTTTGTCTTTCCATAACAATTAAGGCGCCTATCTGCTCTCTGGAAAGGCTTACAACTGCGCTTACAAGTTCATGAATAGTGCGGTTGAGGGCTTCCTCCTGCTCTTCAGCCATTTTAGCAAAGAATATTTTATTTCTGCCAATATATTCTAATGCACGTCTTAACTCAGGCTGAAAAACAATAATCAAGGCGATTAGTCCCAGTGTCATAGTATTCATTAAAATAAAATGGACGACATACAATTTTGCCCATTCAGACAACTTCATGATGACCAGCAGCACTACCAAGCCTTTAATTAACTGTTCCGCTCTAGTCTCCCTTATTAGCATAAATATTTTATAAAAAACATATGCTACTATGGCGATATCTATAACGTCCATAATTCGCATGCTCGCGAATATATTAATGATCGAATCCATAAAGGGTCACCTCACTGTGTTTACATTACTTCTAGTATACAATAGTTTTTGCAACTTTCAAAAAAATAAAAAAACTGGGCTAAACCCAGTTTTAATAAATTGTGGTGCCCAGAGCCGGAATCGAACCAGCGACACGAGGATTTTCAGTCCTCTGCTCTACCGACTGAGCTATCTGGGCATATGGTGGGCCATCAGGGACTCGAACCCCGGACCTGCCGGTTATGAGCCGGATGCTCTAACCAATTGAGCTAATGGCCCACAATCTACGCATTTCGCAATGAAACGCATCTATTTAAAATGGTGCGTCCGGAGGGATTCGAACCCCCGACCCACGGCTTAGAAGGCCGTTGCTCTATCCAACTGAGCTACGAACGCAAATGGAGCGGAAGACGAGATTCGAACTCGCGACCCTCGCCTTGGCAAGGCGATGCTCTACCTCTGAGCCACTTCCGCATAGGATGTTACTTGGTGCGGGTGGAGGGACTTGAACCCCCACGTACTGGACACTAGATCCTAAGTCTAGCGCGTCTGCCAATTCCGCCACACCCGCATGTGCAGCACTAGATATCCTAAAACTTAATAAGGTAATTTCTTTTCCCTTCGGGAAAAGACCGCTTTTTCAAAAATTCGCTTGGTGCCGCGAATTTTATGAAAAAGCTAATGTGGTGGGGGCTACAGGACTTGAACCTGTGACCACCTGCACGTCAAGCAGGTGCTCTACCAGCTGAGCTAAGCTCCCATGATATGAGAAGGTAGTTTTTTTCTCCTTCGGAGAAAAACCGTTTTTTAGCTCAGCGGTTAATGCCCCGCATTCGCTAAAAAACTAACTTGGTGACCCCTAGGGGAATCGAACCCCTGTTACCGCCGTGAAAGGGCGGTGTCTTGACCGCTTGACCAAGGGGCCGAATTTAGATGGCTCCAAGGGTGGGGCTCGAACCCACAACCTACCGGTTAACAGCCGGTTGCTCCACCATTGAGCTACCTTGGAACGTGAGTTACCAGAAGTAACGTTTTAGCGTTTCTAGCTGTAAATCTTGATTAATTCTGTTGAAGACTTGCGTCTTCAACAGATCAATCAGTTACCCGGCGACGACTTACTCTCCCAGGGGGCTGCCCCCCAAGTACCATCAGCGATGAAAGGCTTAACTTCTGTGTTCGAGATGGGAACAGGTGTGGCCCTTTCTCTATTGCCACCGGATTCGACTGCCCATAAGCTTCGCATTGCTTTGTTGCACTTATCGCTCATCGCTCACGTACCTTTCCAAGTACGCTGCGCTCTTCGCGATTACGCGCGCCTAGCACTGCTCGCTTCTTGCCAGTCTCATATTGGAAGTATTTTCATACTTACAATGAAAAGTGTT
>NZ_JAOTSB010000024.1 GCF_030247605.1 Acidaminobacter sp.
ATACAAACGTCCACAATGCTTATGGCTAAGTGGACACCAATAAGTACTGCTATTATATTTATTCTAGGTAGCGCAATGCCTATGTATACAATATAAGTAATGTATAGCGCTTCAAAAATTGTAAGAATTAATTTGTATATCATATCTCTGCGCAATATATGTATTTTCCTTATAAAATTTTCATTTTTATCATTCATATAATTTTACAGGGAACCACTTTCCATTTATAGTAAAGCGGAAGGATGCTTTTGTAGATAATCATCCCTATCCTGTGTCCTCCTTTCATATCAATATAACGATTGGAGCAATGGCTTTGTTACTCTTTATACTACTATTTTCAATTTTTATCTTTAAATGTAACATTCTCTGCAATTTTTATAATTTCAGCTTCGTTTATTTCCCCAATAATATAAAGCGCGGTCTGGTCTATTGTCCAAATTAAAGTGCGCACATTGCCTTTTACAATTAATATGCCTTTACCGTTGTTGATCTCAACTTCAGATGTAACTGCATTTTCCGTATCCACCTGAAAGCTCGTGCCGATGGGTGATTGTGCAATCTCAATAACTTCACCTTCATTATTTGAAAAATGCATAATCCTCATAGTTCCAAATTCCTGACTCTCCGTCAACGTGTAATCCATTGGCATATATCCTGGAAAGAGCGTGTTTTCCAAATCCAATCCAGTGCGCTCTTCTTTAGGTCCATTGTTTTCCCTAAACTCAATCTTAGTGTATTGATCCTTAATCTCCGTCACAAAATTAAAGAGCCGAAGTCGGAATGCCTCGACACTCAGCGTCGTCAAAGCAAACCCTGAAATGATGACGATTAGAAAGATCGCGGCTCTCCTTGAAAATCCATTCAATTGTTTTCTTCTTCTGACGTTTTGTTCTTTCTTTTCGTTTTCTTGAAGAAATTCTTGAAACCATGCATTCAGTCCTTCTGGATAATCCAGTTGATTCACTGCCTCATCCATATCCTCCAACTCTTTTGAAATATGCTCAGCATATTGCTTTCCAATTTGATAATAGAGCCCACTCAGCAATTTGTCCTCTTCTTCAATATGAACCTTCATTCTCACACATCCCTTTATACTCCAAGTCTTTTGACCGTTCAGATCCTATTATTTTTTTGAGTGCCGCCTTTGCCCTAAACAATCTCACGCGTGCATTTTCATGTGAAATATTGAGTAGCTGCGCAATTTCTTTGTCATTGAAATCATGATAAAACTTAAGCGTCAAAATATCCGCATAGTCAGAATTGATCTCAATTAATTTTCTCAAGAGCTCATGAACCTCACTAGTTTTTATGACGAGATCCTCAATATTCGATGCTTGAAAATCAGTAATCTCATCCACAAGATCAGAATGTAAATTGGTCTCTTTTTTCTTTTGCCTGTATAGATCAATGGAAGTACTCTTTATAATAGTAACGATTAGGTGCTTCGTTTTGTTACAGTCAATATCGTTTATGCGATCCAAATATTTTACGACTTTCAAGATTGCGGTTTGAACAGCATCTTGAGCAGAATGTGGATCTCTTAAAATATCAAGTGCAATAAAATACATAGTTCTGTGGTATTTGACATAGATTTCTTCAAGCTTTGTTCGATCCTCAACGTTTTCAATACACATCAGAAATAACAGCATCATCATCCAACCTCACATTGTGTATGGCTTCAAAATAAGTCGGCGCATTGGAGATTATCCAAAATATCATAATTCACTATATTTATTGAATTACTTCTATTGTAGCATAACACTTTCACACTTGGTGTAATTTGGATTTAAAGGAATTTAATTTACACATTTGACTTTTTATAAGCATTTAGTGCAAAACATTCATGTCTCACTCAGATATGGTAATAAGTCAAGTTATATGGAACTGAAGCCCATAATCGTCCAGATTTTGAGCATAATATAGAATAATGTAATTAGTTAGGACGCGAACAATCGTCAAGAGTCTGAATTTCGCCAATAAAAATCAAAAATATGCCCGACTGGGCACAATTCCCATTTTGCACCCCTCAAAACAAAAATGCACCCTCCCCATCCTTCAAATCGTTGAACATTAGGATGGGAGGGTGCATTTTATCAATTGTTGTGGGTGTTTCCACATCTGTAAACACCTATTGATAATGAGCATTTATCAGCAGGTGTTTTTATTTTGCACTCAATGCTTTGAAACAAGCGGCCTGCGTGGTTTCTCGCAAGAACGCTTGTTTCACGTTCTTTAGACTATAATGCCACATATGGCCTTATGCACCTATGTTAGCGTATTTAACATAAACTTAAATCGTTGAACATTAGAACTGAAGGGTGCATTTTCCGAGTAATCGTTGAACATTAGAACCAATCGTTGAACAATTGAATTGGAGCTGTTTTCAGGAATTAGACTCGTTTCTCTTGTTTGTCATCCAGAGATTTATTCCACAAAATAAGATTTGTGTGCTAACTATTTTTAGCCCCATTATTTTACATGAAATATTAGCCTATACTTCATTTAAAATTTGCCTCATCATCAACTTAGCCCTTATTTATCGGAATTCAACATCAAGTTCACTTTCTCACGCATATTCACTTTTCTAATATTAAAATCGGAAAAATGGCAAATAAAAACCATCGGCAAACGTCTTAAAAACTTTAAAAGCCTTAAGCACTGCCGATGGTTATGCAATTCTAATAATATTATTACAGCTATTTCAGCAAACTCTCCAAAGTCTCGCTTTGTACAAATTCCTTAAGATGTGCATCGAACAGAATCAGCGCGGAAGCACTGGACGGACTCGGATTGCGGTGCGTAATTTTATAACAAACCCTGTTGGGCGGCGGAGAAGACAGCTCCGAAATCTTGATATTTTTGACTTTCTGGAAGGACCGGGCCATCGAGATCGGAACAATGGACCACAACTCAGCAGAATCCAGTAGAGTCAAAATCAAAATGGCAATGTCCACCGTGGAGCCGGAAGCTTTTGCCGGATCCCACCAGTAATCGTGCCAGATCTGAAACTCAGGACCCAGATACATGAATAGCTCATTCGCCTGGTTCAGCTCCCTGGGGTGAACCAAATCCGGCAGCGTCAACATATCCGGTGCGCTGACCACCACCATCCGCTCCTCAAATAAAGGTTCACTGATGATATTTTTAGAGTGAAAATTCCGCATTATAAAGCCAATATCGACTTCATGCGTTTCCAGCCGGTTGAACACCGTGTTGGACCAATGGGTGTTAATGGTCAAATTCATAGGCGCTGTAGGCTTCACAAATTGCTGATAAAGTGGTGGGAAAATATAGCCATTGAAGCTGTCAATGCACCCTATTCTAAGGTTCTGCTTCTGCTCAATCTTCTGCCAGGCGGTTGTATCTTTATGCAGTGATATCCATCGTTCAGCGATGGGGATAAAGTCCTCGCCCTTAGGCGTCAACAGGATATAGCGCTGGCCTTTGTTGCGCTCAATCAGTTGCACATCCAGATTTCGTTCCAGAAGCTTGAGTCTGTGGCTGACGCTGGATTGCGATAAATGCAGCTTTTCGGAGGCTTTCGACACGCTCCCGGTTTCGACGATCGCGAGAAAGGCTTCAATTTCAATAAGATTCATATTCAGCACTCCTTTAATAGCGATATCATCGAAATTATATAGCTAAAATATCTGCTATTCAACCTTTTCTTTTTGGAGTATATTGTTCTCATGAAAGAACATTGAACCACCCGTGTTTGCGCAAACACATTTTGAGAATTGTTCGACATTATTGTTCTGAATATTCTGTCACAGTTGATTCGTCCCGAAAGGAGCTTTTAATACAATGACATCCAAAGCGATACACTACGATTTCTTCCCTGATGACCTTCAAAAAGAAGTACGCCAAGCCTTTTACAATGTAGATTTTGATAAGAACATTGGAGAGCGCGTCTTCTTTGAGAACGCCGGTGGATCCTTCCGGCTAAAGTCCGTGGTTGAAGTTGACCAGTATTACGCCCAGTTCCCGGATTGTCCCGAAAGGCAGCACGAAACCTCATTAGAACTTAAAAGTGTTCAGCACAAAGGCCTTGATGACATTCGTCTTTTATTGAACGCGAAAAGCGGCAGCATCCTTCCTGCCTACACCGCTTCCATGGCTATTTTTGATGTGACTGGCACCATCATTGAAAACGTTCCGGGTACAAACGTCGTTACATCCTGTTTGGAACACCCTTCCGCTTATGATGCCTGTGCTTTCTACGCAAAGAAAACCGGCAAAGAGCTTCGGATTGCTGCAGCGGATCAGACAACAGGCAGAATTGAAGTCGATGCCATTACAAAACTCATTGACGAAAATACCTGTGTCCTCAGCATCATGTACGCATCAAACTTGTCAGGCGCGATTATGGACCTTGAGACGATCATTGCGGAAGCCAGAAAAATCAAACCCGATCTGCATATTGTTGTCGATGCCGTCCAACATGCGCCTCACTGTCTGATCGACCTTGAGAAGACACCGGTGGATGCCATGAATTTCGCGCCTTACAAGTTTTTCGGCAATCGCGGCGTTGCCTTTGCCTATGTCTCTGACCGTGTCGCAAAGCTGCCGCACCACAAACTGATCGCGAAGCTGGAAAACGAATGGGAGCTCGGCAGCCCTACACCATCCGACTATGCGTCCGTTACTGCAGTGATTGATTACATCTGCTGGTTGGGCAGCAAGTTTAACGATAGTGCGGATCGCCGAACCTTAATTGAGGAAGGGATGACCAAAATTAAGTACCAGGAAATGGCGCTTCTCGACAGAATGCTTAATGGAACCCCTGAAATCCCGGGGATGCGTCATATGAAGGGCATTACAGTCCACTTTGACACAGAAGATTTATCTAAACGTGATCTGATCCTTGCTGTCAGCGTCGTTGGCTGCGACTGCGACACACTGACAAAGCTCTACAGAGATAAAAGTATTATTGTTTATGAACGTGTCTCAAGCAGTCCTTATTCCGCACGCATGTTGGAATCCCTGTCATTGGACGGCGTCGTCAGAGTATCTCCGCTCCACTGCCACGGTCCGGAGGATGTTGACAAGTTCCTTTTGGTCACAAAGGAAATACTGGAAGGTCTTATCATCTAAATCTTATGAACTAAAACTTGAAAGGAGCTAAGCCCCGTGAAAAAAATGCAACTTAGCACAAAGGTATTTATAGGTTTTGGTTTGGGAATCCTTCTCGGCGTTATTTTTAAAGAAAAAATCCTCATTATCAAACCCCTGGGAGATCTGTTCCTACGTTTAATCAAAATGATCGTCGTTCCACTCATCTTCTTCTCCATCGTCAGTGGTGTCGCCAGCATGGGGGATGTTAAAAAGCTTCAGCGCGTCGGTTCCAAAACATTGCTATATTATCTCGTTACCACAGGCATCGCCGGGTTGATTGGCCTGTTCGCCGCAAAACTCATCAAACCGGGCGCTAACTTCTCGATGGCGCTGATCCAGACGGGCAATGTTGAAGTCAAAGAAGCACCAAAGCTTTTGGACACCCTATTAAATATGGTCCCTACCAACCCTGTTCAGGCGCTGGTGGATGGAAATCTGATCCAGATTATCGTTTTCTCTATCTTCTTCGGTATTGCCATTACATTTGTCGGTTCCAAAGCAAAGCCTGTAAAAGATTTCTTTGAGAGTGCCACTGAAATCATGTACAAAGTCACGAACTTCGTCATGGAATTCTCACCGATTGGTGTTACAGCACTGATTGCCACTTCTGTTGGCGAGTATGGTCTTAAAATCTTTGGACCGCTCGGAAAACTGATCCTTGCGGATTATGTCGGCATGATCCTGATCGTCCTAGTCCTCTATACATTTATGCTTAAATTCATTGCGAAAGTCAGCTTAACCGACTTTTTCAGATACATCCCTAAAATTTGGGCGGTTACTGCCAGTACCACCAGCAGCTCAGGTACCTTACCTGTCACCATCAGCGTCACAGAAAAAGACTACAAGGTCAAAGGCGAACTGGCCAGTTTCACACTTCCGCTCGGCGCAACCATGAACATGAATGGCGCCGCAAACTACTTCGCCGTTGCCGTCATCTTTGTCGCTCAAATCTACGGCATCGAAATGAGCCTGACCCAGCAGCTCATGACCATCCTCCTCGCGACGCTGATCTCCGTTGGCGCGCCTGGCATCCCGGGTGGCGGCATTGTCCTCACTATCATGCTCCTCAATACTATGGGCCTCCCGGTCGACATCATGGGCTTGATCGCAGGCATTTACAGAATCCTCGACATGGGCCACACGACACTGAATGTCACTGGCGACGTCGTCAGTACATTATGCATCGCCCGCAGCGAAGATATGTTTGAAAAGGAATCTGATTACAACATAGCTCAGGTGAATTCGTTCTAGGTAAAAGATTATGCCGATGGTTTATGAAATTTCATCTTTTGCATAGCCAATTGTTTTTCAATCGAAATCTTTATACTAAAAATGCACCCTCCCCATCCTTCAAATCATTGAACATTAGGATGGGAGGGTGCATTTTTTCAATTGTTATTGGTGGAGGCTTGCCCTTAAAAAACGTCCTACGCTTTCTAGCCCTATAGCTCTGCGTGGAATATTTCGCAAATCTACAGCCAACCGCTAATACATTCCTTCAACTTCGAAACGCTTATGCTTCATCAACACATATATTCCCAATAGCATAAAGCACTGCACCGCCACTTAATTTCACTCTATCACCATAATACTCACAGTAAACTGTACCACCGCGCTCCGATACTTGCCTTGCCACCATTTTATCTAATCCCTTTTTTTCTCTCCAATACGGGATAAGGCTGCAGTACATTGAACCACATACCGGGTCTTCATCAATATTTATCTTTGGCCAAAATGCCCTTGCCACAAAATCGAAGTTCTCACTTTTCGCTGTGACAAACGCTGATAATCCTTCAGGAATTTGCTTCAGCTTCGAAAAATCAGGTTTTAGATTTTTAACTACGTCCTCTGAATCAAAGATGAAGATCAGGTCCCTGTCCGTTTTTAGTACCTCAACAGGTGTTGCGCCAAGAGCCTCAACCATCAGATCGGTCAATTGGTACTTTTCCGGTAATGCAGTCGGAAAATCCATTTCATACAAATCATTCTTTTTTGTTACGACCAAATGATAATTCTTCATCTTAGTATTAAAATGGAGTACCTTCTCATTCGTTTCAATAAATCTAAAAATCACATACGCCGTTGCAAGAGTCGCATGTCCACAGAGGTCAATCTCACCACCAGGTGTAAACCACCTTAGGCCGTAAGCTTCACCTTCTTTAACTGCAAAGGCGGTTTCGGACAGATTGTTTTCTTTTGCTATTTTGTCCATTTTCTCGTCCGGGATCCATTCGTCCATTATACAAACGCCTGCTGGATTCCCTTCGAAAATTTTTTCGGCGAATGCATCTACTACATAATAGTTCAACATAATATTTTCCTCCTAACTATAAATGCGCCATCGCATCAATTTCAACCAGCGCCCCTAGTGGAATCTTAGCCACTTCGACGCAGATCCGTGCTGGATATGGCTTTAAAAAGTGCTTATCATAAACCCCATTAACTTTGCCAAAATCATTAACATCACTGAGAAATACCGTTGTTTTAATTACTTTGTCCATAGAACTGCCCGCAGCTTCCAAAACGGCCTTCATGTTAGTGAGGATCCTTTCTGTTTGAGCTTCGACATTTCCGGACAAAGTACCTGTAAGTGGATCAATTGCAATAATCCCAGAAACATAGACAATACCGTTGTATTCAATTGCTTGTGAATATGGTCCAACAGCTTTTGGTGCTTTTTCGGTTTGAATCTGATTCTTCTCCAAGCTGATCCTCCTCGTACCCAATTGTTCAATTCCCTTCACATTAGGTTGATTGAATGTAAAATCAATATAACATTAAGAAACAAATTTACAAGTACGCACATTTATGTGCCCTAATGGAGGAAATTTTTATGCTTGAAGATGAGCATTTTGAAGTCATTAACAATCGAAATTGTGTCATGATTTATGCTATGGACATCCTTGGCGGAAAATGGAGATTGCCCATACTTTGGAAATTATACCAAAATAAAACCATGCGTTATAACGAGCTTAAAAGAAGTTTAGTCGGGATTACAAATATAATGTTGACTCGATCTCTTCAAAGCTTAGAAGAAAATGGTCTCGTCAACAGAGTAGAGTTTAGCCAAATTCCACCACGCGTTGAATACTCACTAACGGATAGCGGACTGGAACTCGTGCCAGCGTTGGAAGTTATTTATAATTGGGGACAAGATAAAATTTCAACTTAGAGTACAGTTTGAAATTTTGGGTTAATTGAATACGACAAAAGACCATCGGCAAGGACCTAAAGCTTCTCGTGAGAACGCTTTAAGTGACTTTAATCTGCCGATGGTCTTCATTATTTATACCCTATTCTCCTGAACTTTTTCGCTGACTATACAGTCTTGTCTGTCGCTTTCGTTCTCTGCAATTACTTTGTGGTCTATTCAGCGAATCTAGAGATCCATGCTGTATTCATCTGTACCTATTCATCTGTACAAGGTAAGCCGCGCGAAGATGGTGAAGTTATTGTTATTAAGATTATAAGCTTCGCACTGATGTACGCTTGATCAACTGACCCTGAAATAGTTTCAGTTCAGGCTCAAAGTCACAATTTTCAATACTCTTTAAAAGCATTTCTACGCCCGTATCCACCATTTCCACAATAGGTTGTCTCACTGTGGTCAATGAGTAGGACGGCCATGAGGCAATCGTCACATCATCATAGCCTATAATAGAAACATCGTCAGGTATGTTGAGACCTAGATCATGACGAGCAGCATCCATTGCACCTAATGCTAATACATCACCTGAACAAAAAATTGCGTCAGGCCTGTCCTGACTTAGAAGTAATTGTCTAGCTGTTTTTCTGCCTGTTTCATAATAATACTCACCGCCATACACTACAACGAGATTATCGACGCCCCGTTCCTGAATTCGGTCTCTGAAACCTTTCAGGCGATCGTTACTAGATGAAACTTTGTCTCTGCCACCAATAAATGCCAGTCGCTTATGTCCTGTATCTAACAAGTAGTTCGCTACCATTCGCCCTACGTCGACATTATCAGAACTTACAGAATTAATATTTATCCCCATCATTTGTCTGTTGAACAGTAAGATCTGGGTCCCTTGTCTTGCACAATCTTCTACTAGTTTAGAAGTGAATGTTGTTACGGTTATAACCAAACCATCTACCTGGTACTGCAACATCTTGGAAATTACATCATCCAACTCCTGGTCTGTATCAACGTTAAAAAGCAAAACTTGCTTGCCTTCTGTCTGCAGTTTTCTCGAAATTAAATCCAAAGTGTATAGTGAAAAATCTTTATTTAACTGAGCTACGATTCCAATAATGTTTGTCCTTTGAGATGTAAGACTTCGAGCAATTGCATTTGGTTTATATCCCAGTTCTAGAACCGCATTCAAAACCTTATCTCGAGTTTCAGGTTTGACTTTATTTGCTGATGAAAAAACCCTTGAAACAGTAGGTTGAGAGACACCTGCAATTCGCGCCACATCTTTTGAGGTAATCCTTTGTTTCCCTATGCCAAGATTAACCATACGCCCTCCCCCATTCATAAGGTTTTGAATGACTTTGTTCTACTTAACCGGAGGTACTACACCCACAGGATATCGCTCTTTAATATCCTCAATTATTTTACTAATGTAATCTACAGCAGAAGTAACGATCTGCTCACCTTTTTCTGTCGTTGCTCTCGTTGCCCAGCCTATAACACCGCTTTCCAACTCTTTGTATTCAGGTCTCGCTATTGTTCCTTCAAAGTAGAACATTTGGCCAGGTTTTGGCGTCATGCCAGGAAGGCTCACAAATTCTCTGCTGACCAGCGGTTCTCCTCCATCATCCACGGCTTTGCTCATATCTACATATTCAGGGTACATGTACAAAGCTAATGAGGTTTCTGCTTCATCAGCATGTACCATTGGTGTTGAAAGCACCGTCTGGTTATCTCTAAGCAAATCATACCAGTGACAAGATAATGTAAAGAAACCTTCCAGACCCAATTTATGAACAGCAATCATAGTGGTGGACAGTTGACCATGAGCAGATAAAATGAAGAATTTCTTATATCCGGTAAATGATGCTGCACGAATAATGTCACACAGCACCCCAATATGAGTTTCATAAGAAAGCGGCAAGTTACCGGGCATATACCAGTGGTGGTAAGGATGAGCACCGTACTGCATAAGTGGCAGAAGCATTGCGCCTGTCTTTTCAGCAATGCGTTCTGCTAAACCTTTTGCATTGTAGGCGTCACTGCCACAAGGACAATGAGGGCCATGCTGCTCAATTGCGCCAATTGGTAAAATTGCGATATCACACTCTTTAACATCTTCCAAAATTTCATCTTTTGACAACTGATCCCACCACAAATATTTTCTCTTCAACATGTCAATTCTCCTTTTTGGTTTTATTATTAAGATAATTTTATTGCTTATGATCAGATTGAGGACTCTGATATTTTAATAAATTCAGGATTGATTTTTTAAGTGATCTAATGTTTTTTACTAACATCACTGCAGGAGGAAGACCCGTGTTATGACCAAAAAAATCATGGTGAAGCTCATTCATTGAGTACAGACACTATTATGTGATTTTTCTTAAACGCTTTTGCGTGTTCTGGTGCTTCTCACAGTTCCATCATACAGTTTAGTTTTTTCGGCCACAACGAACACATTTACCACATTATGTAATAATCGTTAGGTGCACTTTTGAATTATCTATATTTTCAGTTATTTTATTAAGAATCCAGTAATTTCAACGATCAATAACTTTAACTTCTCAGAAAAATGAAACAACAAAATTTCTATCAATAAACTTCTATTATTTTACCTGGCTCAACTTGTTGAAAAAACTAAGTTCTTGTATCATGTGGATGATGTAAAAATATTGAATTTCTATTACCTGAATGGATTCATTTATATTACATAATTAATCAATCTCTCCAAAAAAGGAGACCATCGGCAATCTTTAAGCTTCTCGAAGAACGCTTTAAGACGCTGCCGATGGTCTTCTCTACTTCAACCAATTCAACTTAACACAGCCTAGCACATCACAAATTGTCTTGTTTCAAATGGCGAGACATCATAGCTCTTTACAACCACTGAAATTACAGGTCCATAGCCGCATGATGCCCTTGATAAATGGCCGTTGTAATGGTTGACGCCTTGACGCAGTCTCCAATTTGAGCCACTTCCAGTGCGCTGTCCCAAAGCGCGTTCACGACATCGCGGCGTGGACGCTGCCCTGCAGCACAAATTATGGTCGTCCCGGGCACCAGTACTTCCCTGCCCTCCAGGTCTAAGCAAGCCAGGCCCTCGGACTGGACACGCACTGCTTTGTGGCCGGTAAGAACCTTAATGCCGCGCGCCTCGATCTCTCCCAAAAGAAGCGGACGGTGTCGGATATTCGCGTCTGGCGCAAGCTCTGCCCGCATTTCCACCAAATGCACCTGTTTGCCCTCACGCGCGAAATGGATCGCCGCCTCGCAGCCCGCCAGGCCGCCGCCGAGCACAACCACCTGATCGCTCACTTCATCCCGGCGGTGATGCAAGTCATTTACCACAATGACACTGTCTCCATTCAGCCCCGGAATTGGAGGCAGGATAGGCGCGGAACCAGGCGCCAAAAGGATGGCATCCGCGTTCTCCAGATCCGCGTAAGCCTTCGTCACGACCGTGTTGAGCCTGATTTCCACACCGGCCTCTTCCGCCAGCTTTCCAAGGGTGACGCCCAGCTTGTACATCTCGTGCTTGAACGGGATCGCCTGTTCACCCACCAGATTGCCGCCGACCTCATCACCCTTATCACAGAGCACGACCTTGTGTCCTCTGCGCGCAGCCGTCAGCGCCGCTTGAAGTCCGCCCGGACCGGCGCCTACCACCAGCACCTTCTTCGATTTTGCCGCCGGCAGGATTTCCATGCCGTCCAGCTCCCTCCCTATGAGCGGGTTGACTGTACAGCGCCTGGTCGCAGTCATAGCCCGCTCCGCCATACAAGTGAAGCACCTGAGGCAGTGAATGATGTGGTCATCCCGGTTGGTCATGACCTTCTTTGGCAGCTCAGGATCCGCCAGCAATGCCCTGGCCATTTCAACAATATCCGCCTTGCCGGACGCGACAATCTCTTCCATCATCTCCGGATCATTCAGCCCGCCGATGGTCGCAACAGGTACACTCACATGCTTCTTAATCTCCGCCGCCAGATAGACATTGCTCCCATGTGGCAGGAACATGGACGGATGGGTCACGCCAAATCCGCGCTGATAAGTGCCCGCCGACACATGAAGCAGGTCAATCCTGGATTCCAGAAGTTTTGCAATTTCAACACCCTCAGAAAGGTCATAGCCGCCATCAAACAGCTCTGAGCCGCTCATGCGAAATTCAATGGGAAAGCCGGGACCTACAGCTTTTCGGACGCTGTCCAGAACTTCCTGTGCAAACCGCACGCGATTCTCCAGGCTTCCGCCATAGTGATCCGTCCGCTTATTGAAGTAAGGAGACAGGAACTGATTTATCAGCCAACCATGGCCGCCGTGGACCATCACCATTTCAAAGCCGGCCCGTTTCGCCAGCGCGGCGCTGGTTCCGTAGGCTTCTACAATTTCCGCGATCATTGCCTCGGTGAGTGCCTGAACTTCAAGACCGTCAGGCCGCACCCCTTCGCTTGGACCCCACTGATTGAGCCCCTTTTTCTTATCCTTATCTGTCAAATAGGTGCCGGCATACTGGCCTGAGTGGGATAGCTCCACACTGGCAATGGCGCCGTGACGTCTGATGGCATCTGCGGTGTAGGTAAAGCTGGACAGTGCACCCACCGTCTGCAGATCCAAATGATACATATGTGACCCTTCCGTTTCCGGATGAACCACCAGCTCACTCACCGTTACGGAAGCGGCGCCGCCTTTGGCTCTAAGTTCGTAAAAGGCTGTGGATGCGCGCCCGATCGTGCAGTCCGCTGTGATGTCTGTGCCACCCATAGGCGCTCCAAACATGCGGTTTCTGAAATGCACGTTTCCTATTTGAATAGGTTTACAAAGATTAGGATACTTTCTGATCATGATGAATGCCCTCCTTGATTCTGATTAAGTTGTACCATAGCCACATTAAACATGTCAATATTTATATGTTTAACTATACCTGTTTTATTTAATCCCTATTGCATAACATGTCTGCTTGTCAACGTCAATACGCTATGTTAAGGTAATCTTGTAGCCTGAATCTGCTGATCTGCAGCGGCTCGAAATCATCAATAATTCATGGATATCGAGGGATTCTTATGAGAACATTGAAATTTGCTGTACTGGGCCTATTGAATCGCAGACCCATGACCGGATATGAGATTGGCAAGGAATTTGATTATGAGCTGGGCCAGTTCTGGAATGCCAAGCACAGTCAAATTTATCCCGAGCTGAAAAAACTGCTGGACGAAGGCCTTGTTGTCTTCGATATTGAAATCAGCGGCGATATTCTGGAAAAAAAGCGATATACCATCACTGAAAAAGGTCAGCTGGAGCTGCTCAAATGGCTTCACAAGGATGAGCCTGTGGAAAAAACGCCAAAAGACATTTTTCGTCTGAGGATGTACTTCAGCAACAACCTGGATCTGGAATCCCGAATTCACCTGTTGGAAAGCCAATTGATCCAGCACAAGAAGCGCTTGTCGATTCTTAACAAAACCATGGAACAATACCAGGGTGGTGTCCCGCCTCATGATACAGACCGCTTTGGAGACTTTATTGTGCTGGAAAGCGCTATTCTGAGGGAAGAATACGTCATTAAGTGGATTGATAAATGTATGGGCTACTGCAAGGCTGCGCTGGAAAAGGAACAGGGTAAGGCAAAATAAGGCAGTTCGTTGCACGTCCATCGGCACAAAAAAGAGAAAACGCTCGAAACCACTTTTGAAGGTTAAGAGCGTTTTTGTTTATTTTACTCAACTCACTTGCCGATCAGGCTGCACTTATAATTCATATTCCTCCAAGCAAAATCGCGAAATAATGTTCTTCTGTATCAGACCTTATTCAACGTATGCCACTGGGCAAATACTAATGCATTTCCCGCAGGTATCTGCCATTTCCAAAGGTGTGCTTGCCGTCATCAGCGACTGATTTTTGTTGAGTTCATCCTGACAATCAAACTTCTTGAATGATTCAGTCTCAAGTGCTTGAACAGGGCATATTTTCAAACAAAGTGAACAAGATCCATTTTTCATATATAAGCATTTATTTTCAATTGGTTTTATGTTCGCCTGTAACGGCGCAGAGGTGATCACCGTACAAAAGCGTCCGGCGGAGCCCTTTTCTGTGATCAGCAATCTGTTCAGACCAAATGCACCCAAACCTGCAATCGCTGCCGCGCTCCGATGGGACCACATTGATTTCAAATCCTTTTGATCATAGGTATGTGTTGCCTGTATCGTTTTTGTTGAATAGCCACGTTTTGTCAAATAGTCGGCCACCGCTTGATTCATCTTGTCGAAATGCCGATTGATTTCCTGATAGGCTTCCGACCATAAAAAAGAACCATTCACCACCGTTAGAGGTTCCATTGCAACTGCTTTTGTGAAAGGCACGAAATAGCTGATCACACTTTTAGCATCCGGCAGCAATTCTGCAGGGTTTAGATGCCAATCACCAATGATCTCTTTGAGTTTTGAATATCGCTCATCTTCAGCTGATGAAAAGCCAATGATGGGACTTCTGAATAAGTCAGGTCGATTAAGTTCGTTTAAGCTGTCGATGATTCTGTGTTCTATACTTTTTTCTAGACTTTCACTCGCTCGCATAAGACAAACCTCTCTGTGATACTCATTGTATTTTTGTTAAGTACATGATACAACAATATTGACATGAAGTAAACGTAGGAATCCCCGCCGCCGGCTGACAAGCTTTAAGTATAAGATCATTCACAATAATTAAAAATCAGATATAATAACACTAAAAATGTACTGTGAATACCGTTTCGAAAGGAGCACATTAAATGTTATATAAATATAGAAACCCAATATTCAATTTGCTTCTGGCAATTGCGATTATTGCCGGATCCACTTTGACCCTTGGAGCACCTTCCTTTGCCGCAACTTTTAGCGATATCGAGAACCACTGGGCAAAATCCTATGTAGAAAAGGTTACAACTTACAACGCTGTAGCCGGCTATCCGGATGGTTCATTCAAACCTAATGACAGCGTTAAAAGAATAGAATTTATCGCGATTGTCGTCAATTCACAAGGGGTTGATGTTCGAGCGCCATTACACGATGAGTACTGGGGACAACCCTACATTGAAGCGGCACTTGAAGGTGGCCTTATCCGCTCGAATGAATACGGGACTATGGATAAATCAACCTTCAACAACAACATATCGAGAGAAGAAATGGCCAGTATCGTTGTCAATGCGTATAATAAATCAGGAGTCTCAGTGGATCCTTTAGTCCTAAACGAAGCAAGCACAAGATTAAGCGACCTGGGGACAGTATCCCCAGGTTATTACGAGAATGCAGTTGCCTCTGTTGCCCTGGATTTCATATCAGGTTATACTGACGGAACCTTTGCGCCCAAACACTATGCCAGCAGGGCGGAGGCTGCAGTATTGTCTTATAAACTGCTCGTAAAACTGGGCATTATTACAGACCTCAAGCTTCCCCTGAATATCGTGCTTTCAAAAACCACTTTAAAACAGGGCGATTTATTAAAAATCTCTTTATTTCACGCAGCGAGCGCTTCTGAAATAGCTCTGGTTCAAGACTTGTATCCAAATTTTAAATGGTATGATCAAAACAGTGTGATCCAAGGGTATATCCCAACCAACTACAGTACAATACCAGGCAGATATAGTCTTAAATTTACCGATTCTGAAACCGGTATCAAATTATCAAAGGATATTGAAATCATTGCTAGGGAATTCAGAGTCCAAAAACTAACAGTGGATCCCAATATTGAAGCCAGCACGCGAAATGATAATGCCTATGCTGAATATAACAAATACTTTATCCCTTCACGGGAACTGTCCTCACCTGTAAAGTATTATACAAAAAGCTTTATCTTGCCAACCATCGGCAGACTTTCCACTGAATTTGGTGAGTCTCGCACTGTCAACGGCGCTCTAACGAATTACAGACACTCAGGCATAGACATTGCTGCGCCTCGAAGCGCTGAAGTACTATCCACCAACACAGGCAAAGTGACGCTTTCCATGCCTCTGATCTTAACGGGCAACAGTATTGTTATTGACCACGGTGAAGGGCTGTTCAGTGTTTACTTTCATCTTGATAAATTATTTGTTTCCGAAGGTGAACTTGTAGAACGCGGACAGTTAATTGGAACCGTTGGTTCAACCGGTTTTTCTACTGGTCCACACCTCCATTTCACGATGTCTTATTATCAGTTTAATATCGAACCGGGCTATATACTCTATGATAGAAGCATTACCAAGGATAATTATCTGGAGCTCATGAAGTGATAGTTTAGGAACAAAAAAAGATCATGACTTCGCAGTCATGGTCCTTTTTTGTTGTTCATTTCACATATCCTAATTTCCCAAAAGAAAATCTACAATATTGACCTGTTTGATGCCAGCATCTCCCATAGGCAGCTCATCTAAAGATAAGATGAACTTGGGATAATGGTCTGCAATCTTTTTCAAAGGGGCTATTTCACGCTCAAAAGTGGCGGGATCGAGAATACTTGCCGCAACTTGATAGTAAACTCGATCACCACCGAACTCAGCAACAAAATCGATTTCATTATTGTCAATCTTACCAATGCTGACTTTATTTCCGCGTCTCAATAGTTCAAGGTAGACAATATTTTCGAGAATATGACCCAGGTCGGCACTTCTGTCACCAAGCAGCATTCGGCGAAGTCCCACATCCACAAGATAGTATTTTTCAAGTGATTTAAGATACTGTTTCCCCTTAACATCATATCTGCCAGCTTTATATAATATGAAGGCCTCAGTTAGTGCCTCGATATAATTTTCCACAGTGACTGATGTTGTTTTGCGTCCGTAAGTGGTCAGACTATCGGCAATTTTCTTTGAAGATACTATACTTCCAATATTATCGAAAAGAAATTTGATTACACTTTCAAGAAGGGGGATATCGCTAATCCGTTTTCTTGCTACGACATCCTTGAGTAAAACGGAGTTATAAATGCCCATCAGATACTCT
Source organism: Acidaminobacter sp. (assembly GCF_030247605.1). Classification (GTDB taxonomy): domain Bacteria; phylum Bacillota; class Clostridia; order Peptostreptococcales; family Acidaminobacteraceae; genus Acidaminobacter. The sequence goes on from NZ_JAOTSB010000024.1 coordinate 17,227, forward strand.
CTTCGAATTTCCTCTTCCTCAATAACAGCTGCATATGGGAACCCACCGTTTTTAAAATAATTGTTCCAAGCATCACGTTGATTTCCACCAACCATTTCATAATACTCTGCAAACGAAAGCGGCAGCATGGCAATTTCGATATATCTCCCTGAAAGCAATGTGGCAAGCTCACCTGACAGCAATTGCGCATTTGATCCTGTGATGTAAACATCTACGTTATCTTTAATAAACAGACTGTCGACTGCCTTCTGAAACTGCGGTACATTTTGGATTTCATCCAAAAATACATAGGCCATTTTATCTTGATGAAGATTCTTAGTGACATGATCATGAAGTTTTCTATAATCAAGCAAAGGTTCGTTTGCAATGTCTTCAAAATTGATAGTGATAATCTGATTGTCTTCTACTCCACATTCTTTCAGGTATTCTTGAAACATTAAAAGTAAGGTAGACTTTCCACAGCGGCGTATTCCGGTAACTACTTTGATAATTTTTTTGTCTTTCAATTTTTTCAGCTTACCCAAATATTGCTTTCTTTGAACCATGATCAGCACCTCGCTTTAAGTACAGTATAGCATAATAAAATAGCCGTTTTTAAATGTTTTTATACCGAAGTATAAAAATTATATATTTTAAAAGAGTTTTTATATTTCGAGTTAAGTTCACCGATTCACTAAACAATAGAGCCATTAAAGACTTTAAGTATAATTTGAACAATTATTGTGAGTGTTTCAAAAAATAATCAAGGCTTGTTAGTGTTAAGTCCAGATCAGCGCCACCGTCACATCATCGCGCCTTTTTTCATAGAACATAATCCGCCACTCCACCTCGTCAACTGGTTCAAAGTGTAAAGCAGAGCACGCTGTACGGTACTCACCTTGTCCACTTCCACTTATTTGGATGGCCGCTTGGCCGTCTGCACCGCCAATAATGCCTATACAAGCGCTACTGTCTGCCTGTGGCTCATTGAGACCTCCACCCTTCTGCCGTGGTCTGTCGGAACGTACGGTATCAGTGACCATGATAGCACCCTCAGGTAAATCAGGTGTGAGTGTATAGGTCATAAGGACAAAATGCGTCGGAAATTCTTGATTTTGGCAGCCAAAGTGCTCGTGGGAAATACTCTGTTGCTCATAGTTCAGTACGGTCAGGGTATGTTGTACCCCGGTAGTCGGGTGAGCGAAATCAACGTGTTCACCGGACTTTGATGCAAGAAAATGAGGCCCCAAAACAGCGACCGGTTCCTGTGATAAGGTTACGCTGAGCGTCTCAATTAAGGGCCTCAGTTTTTTCATCCAAGGAAAAGCAGCGCGCCAGACTCCCCAACCTATTGTAGGATCAAGGCCGTAATGCTGGATCACACTCTTGGCTGCCGGATCATTACTTTCCGGAAAGCAGGGATTCCAGGATACACCACAGCCACGGGCGAATGAATGGACCGTTCCGTTCAACATTAGTTTGGGATTTACATGAATACTCAGCGGGTTTTCTGCCTCGATTTGCATCCGCTGCTCATCCGAATAGTCAGCGCCATCATTCTCAATGGAGAGCTCCCATTTGTCCATAAAGGAACGGATCCGCTCAGCCGGAACCTGCACGCAAAAGTCCATGACCAACCCTTTGCTACAGATATAAATCGATGGGATGTGCCAAACTTCTTCGCCCCAGACAAACTGTTTATTCATGGCTATTTCTTTACCGGCTCTTTCGTGGCCTTGATGTCCCCAAAAGTTGCCTTCAAAGTAAACTTTCCATTCTGGAATCTTTGGCTCGGCTGGAACACACGCATAATAATCCTCAGTGTATTTGATGCGGCTGTATTCAAACTCGGTCTGCAGGGCTTTTATATAATCAAAGGGTTGCTCCATGGGCACGAGACTTAACTTGTCCTTAATGGCAGCCAGAATAACCTGTTGTTCAGCAGTGATGGGATTATCCCGCAAAAAGGCATCAAACTGCGACTGATCCATGAAGTTCGCCTGTTCCAATGCCGCAGTATCTCCGCAAGTCATCAGGAGTCTCAGGAAGTCCTTAAAATCTCTCGCAAGTGGATGCACATAGTTTCCCTTTGTATTCATTGGGCTGACGGCGAATACCATCTCGCCAAAACCGCGCACGAAGCAATAGTGAATCCCATCGGCACCAGCCCAGCCTATTACTTTCGCACCTCCAGGCGTACAGAAGTAGTGACTTTCGCTCTCACCGCGGGCCAAGCCAATTATCGAACTGTCTATATTCAGTTTTTGATATCTATCATAAAGAGTTGCCATCATAACCTCGCAGCTAGTGACATGTATTTTTCGAACTGCTCTAGGTTTTCGCTGTAAACATGTAATTTAATTCTAGACTTCTTACCAACCAACTCCGAATTTCCCTTCAATTTAACGGTTGCATATGATTTAGTTTTAGAAACTTCTTCGACTCTAACTTCTTCAGGAATACTCACATTGCCTTTGTAAAAGAAATGAATCACATTTTCTTTGATGTAGAAATCCATATTCAATCGAAGAAGAACCAGCGACACAACCATGAAGGCCAGAACAAAGGAAGAAATCAGCGGCCCAATAAACCTCGGATCGACATTTTCACGAACCGCCTCAGCTGCTTCTTTATATAACAGAGTAAATAACAAAGCAAAACCGTAATATGCATAGGTTTTAAGGCGGATTAGATTTGGCTTAATATTGCATACGACAACCTCTTTCATGTTCGCCTCTCGCAGAAATATATTTTTCTTATATTCAATGAAAATCACCAGAAGGATCATGGGTAGAGCATAGGCGTATTCTGTAAGCATTTGCTGACCTCCTCCAAAAAAACTATCGCTCTAACACCTACAATTCAACGACTCCCGAAGTATCTGTAAAGATAGTCACTTTCATTGAAGTAAATCTTATAAACTTGTCTGCTATTCTCATTAAATATTATCATTTTTGTAGGCAATTCCCAAATCGAATAATTAATTCTTACATCTTCTGATTCAATCCAAAATTTGACTTTTGGTGGTTGAGTCAAAACTTCCTGATCCTCATAAATCTGCGCCTTACTTAACTCAAACATGATGCCCAAGACTTCAGCTTGTTTTAATATAGTCCTGATTTCTTTGTCTCCCTCTTGATATCGAATGATGATATTATTTTGTACATGCAAAAACTTCCTAGAGCTATTAGAGAACTTATAATCAGCAAAAGGAACAACAATTTTTTTCTCATGCTCAATCCCTCCCCTTCATACACAATAACGATCGAGGTGCAGGTTTTGTTACAGGGTATCCATGAAAAACCATCGGCAAAACCTAAAAGATGCAATAGTCGTTCATAACACCAAACTAAACAACTCTTGATCTTCTCCTGCCACTGATGGTATACTTCATAGGAATCGCACAAAGACAGTTCATTCGCACCATCCTGTCTATAAACAAAACTAGGGCTTATTTTTATATTGTTTTTTTGAAGCGATATTTAAGGAGGCATAGTTTATGCTTCCTTTTTTTGCGTTTAGCCCAGGAACTGCGTGCTGAAGTTACTTTTCTCGATCTTATTATTTTCGAAAGGATGAAACTCTCCGTGTATGTTTTAAAATCCGAACACAGCTTTGATTCAGCCCATTTCCTCGCAAATTACGAAGGCAAATGCCGCCAGATTCATGGGCACCGCTGGCGCGTCATAATTGAAATCATGAGTGCCACCCTGAACACTGGTGAGCAGCTAGATGGCATGATTGTCGATTTTTCTAAACTGAAGAAGGACCTTAAAGAAGAGGTCGATTGTTTTGACCATGTGCTCATAATTGAAAAGGGCTCTTTAAAACCTTCGACGCTCACCGCTTTAATTGAGGAGGACTTTCGCGTCGTAGAAGTGGATTTCCGTCCCACTGCCGAGAGATTTTCGAAATACTTCTATGACAGAATGACGCAAAAGGGCTACAGGGTTAAGTCCGCCACGGTTTATGAAACGCCCACAAACTCTGCTTCCTATGAGGAGGATCCTCATGGCGCAGTATAAAGTGATTGAAAAATTTGTGAGCATCAACGGCGAAGGACCTTTAGCCGGTCAACTGGCAGTCTTTATCCGGCTTCAAGGGTGTAATCTTGCCTGTTCTTACTGTGATACCGCTTGGGCAAACACAGAAAATGCTGCTTTTACTTTAATGTCAGAGTATGACCTCTACCGTTATATTAAAGAGACTGGGATCAAAAATGTAACGCTGACAGGCGGTGAACCACTGCTGCAGCCTAATATTATTGATTTGCTGAAACTGCTGACCTCTGATGTTGATTTAGGCGTTGAAATCGAAACAAACGGAAGTATAGACATTACGCCTTTCACACGAATGGACAACCCACCTGTCTTCACCATGGACTACAAGCTTCCGGGGAGTTTAATGGAAGCCAGCATGTTGGTCTCAAATTTTGATCTGTTAACCAAAAAGGATACGGTGAAATTTGTCATTGGCAGTCTGGAAGATTTTAATGTTGCAAGGGACATCATTCACAAACACGCACTCGTTGGAAAATGCAAAGTTTACCTCAGTGCGGTCTTCGGGAAAATAGACCTAAAAGACATTGTTGAGCTGATGAAGGTTAATAATATGAATGGCGTAAACTTACAGCTCCAAATGCATAAAGTCATATGGAATCCAAACGAAAAAGGCGTCTAATGATCCGCGCAGCGGTGAAATCAATCTAAAGGGTGGTTATGAAATGAAAGCACTGGTACTCCTGAGCGGCGGCGTTGACAGCACCACTTGCCTTGGCCTGGCAGTAAATCGATATGGCAGTGACAATGTCGTAGCGCTGTCCATAGCTTATGGGCAGAAGCATTTAAAAGAACTTGAAGCAGCGAAGAAAATTGTGGCGTACTATCAGGTTGAACTAATGGAACTCGATTTAGCAAAGATATTTGAGTCCAGTGATTCGACGCTTATGGCGCACTCAGACAAGGAAATCGCAAAAGAATCCTATGCAAAGCAGCTTGAACAACTCGATGGGAAACCGGTCTCCACTTACGTGCCGTTTCGCAATGGTTTGTTTTTGTCATCAGCTGCCAGCATTGCCTTATCCAAAAAATGCAGTTTGATTTTTTACGGCGCGCATAGTGATGACGCAACTGGCAATGCGTATCCGGATTGCAGCGATGCTTTCAACGAAGCCATGAACCTGGCTATTTTCATAGGAAGCGGAGAGCAGCTCAAGATTGAAGCGCCTTTTATCTCAATGTCCAAGGAACAAGTGGTTAAGACCGGACTTGACTTAAAGGTCCCTTACGAGCTGACATGGAGCTGTTACGAAGGGGAAGCCCAACCATGCGGACATTGCGGAACCTGTCTGGACAGGATCGCTGCCTTTGAGAAGAACGGCGTCCTAGATCCCTTGATGGACTTTTAATTTTGATCAAGCATTAACGCATACTCAGAACTTCCGTTTTGGGCGGTGCAAACTTAAACCCTATTGAAAGGACACGGTAATATGACAGAACGAAAAATCGAGGAATTAAGCGGCATCACACATTTAGGCAGCCAAGGGACAAAATATGATATGAACTATAATCCGTCTGTGCTGGAGACTTTTATCAATAAACATCCGGAAAATGACTATTTTGTTAAGTTCAATTGTCCCGAATTCACAAGTCTTTGCCCCATCACTGGGCAGCCGGATTTTGCCACCATTACGATCTCCTACATTCCAGGTTTAAAAATGGTGGAAAGCAAGTCGCTGAAGCTCTATTTGTTTAGCTTTCGCAACCACGGTGATTTTCACGAGGACTGTATTAATAAAATTATGAAAGATTTGATTGTCCTGATGGATCCCAAATATATTGAGGTTTGGGGCAAATTTACGCCAAGAGGCGGCATCTCCATTGATCCCTACTGTAATTACGGAAAAGCGGATACCAAATGGCAGGAAGTCGCCTTCAACCGGATGGCAAACCATGATTTGTATCCGGAAAAGGTGGACAACAGGTAGGAATATTTATACACTCCACCAATAAAATAGGTGCCCACCCTTCCCTGAAGTTTATTTGGGAATGGGTGGGCACTTTTCATTTTTGCGTTGCTTTTCCCGTCATTAATAAACCCTATTTCACTTAATCTACATAGTTCTGAGTATGTACAATAGTCTGAATATTTTTATAATTAGGGTTGTCACTACTTAGTTAGAGCGATCCAAAATGAGCCGTCTCCCCATCCCGGCTCTGTTCTAAGGAAGGGCACGAATTCCCAAAGATTTATTTTCAGTCCTATGACAGATCTCAAAGAAAGGTAGTTGAAGCCTGTGAACGCCATTACATTATGTATGTCCAATCCTATTAGTGAATTCCGTGCGGATGAAATGAACAACTGGTACACCGCTGAGCATGTTCTCACCTGCATGCTGATGGACGGGTCTATTGCTGTTCAGCGTTTCAAACAGAGTAGGTTCCAACCCAAAGATGCCTATCTGGATTTCAGTGTCATTGCCCTCTATGAGCTATTTGACCTTGAAGCTTGGACAACCATGTGTTACAGCTGGGGCCGCGATCCTCACAAGATGCCGGTGTCATCCGCCTTCGGCAACTTTTGCGAGGATTTCTGGAAACCTGGCGTCATGGTGGATGATTTTGCCGATTTTGCGGATTACGAAGGTGACAAATCCGTTCTGCTTGTGAAGTTAGAACAACGTGGTGATGTGAAGACGGACGCGTTCTTTACTAAAGAAGTCCTGAAAAAGTTCAGAACATATGAAGGCTTCAAAACAGCGCATCTCCTCGAAACCGCTGGTACGAATCCATCACCCTCAAATTTGAAAGACGCTTCAACACATATGCTGGTGGGTCAGCTGAGCAATTCCTACTTTGCCAAGGTTTCCTGGGACACTTTTGTTGATGAAAATCCCGATTTAAAGACGTTGTTTAATGTTCGCGCTGTGATCTACGACCCGGTCATGCCGCGTACAAAAGCTTGCGATGTGTTGAAAGATCCCATTTCTCAGTCGCTCTTCACTATTACCCGACAGCTGATGAGACTACAGCTTCCGTGGGGTGATCAAGGCTGAACAAGGCTGATTAAGCTTATACACCTGTGATCCTGAGTCCTATAAGGTTTTGAAGTTCGGATGCGATTTAGTGCTCACACAAAAATATTAAAAGGATGTGTCTATCTATGGCTGACAGATTAAACGGAAAAATTGCGATTGTTACCGGTGCCGGAGCAGGCATGGGTAATGCAACGACTCTGGAATATCTCAAAGAAAACTGCAAAGTGGTCGCAATGGACAATAAAGCCGACCGTCTGGACGCTCTGACGAAAGAGGTTGCAGGTTTAGACCTCTCCGCAAACCTCGTCACTTTTACAGGTGACGTCACCAGCAATGCAGATTGCGACAAGGCAGTTGAAACAGCGGTTGAAGCCTTCGGTTCACTTAACGTCCTCTCACATTTCGCCGGCGTCATGGACTATTTTTCAACGGCGGATGAACTTGCAGATGAAGACTGGGACTTCGTAATCGCCAATAATTTGACAGGCTCCATGAAAATTTCCCGTTCGTGTCTGAAGTATTTCCTTCCGAACGAAATCATAGCAAGCATCATCTTGGTCACCTCGAACGGCGCTGTGCAAGGCAGCACCTCCGGCGTCGCCTATATTGCCTCCAAAGGCGGAACGGAGTCCTTGGCCCAATGCATGGCCTTTGAATACGGCCGAAGCGGCATCCGTGTCAACACCATCCAGCCCGGTCCATACGCGACCTCGATCTGCCTCGATCCGGCATGGGGGCCAAAAGCTATGGTCAACAAAGGCGCCGCCATCCATCGCGGCAGCGGCTACAACAAAAGCTCTCGTGACTGGATTCTGGCTGGCGAATGGGTCACCGAGAGATTTGTTGCCGCAGATCCAAAGCATATCGCCGGCGGCGCAGTTTACCTGGCGAGTGATGAATCTGCCTTCATGAATGCAGGCACACTTAGAATCGACGGCGGCATTTGCCTTGGTTAATGAATCTTCCCCTATCCCGAATACATTCCAAAATCAGCGGCGCCTCATCTTGTAGAGTCATCAGCACGCACCAATAAGTAACTTCAATCTCGTCAGGCTTTCCCACACACATTAAAAAGGACAGATGCCGATGGTCACTATAATGCACTACAAAGGCATTGAAGTGGAGCGGCCTAGACAGGCACCTTCTTCAAAAAATGCCGAACGTCAGCTTCAAACCGCGATCCTCGATAAAGTCCTGACACTCAACGACATTGAAGTCCCACAGGACTTAGTCAATCAAGAACTCACCCTAATGGTCATAGAGCACTCTCATAGGATGAAATACGATAGTATGTCGACAGGCGCTCCTTTCGATTTCATTCAGGAAGATATGGCCGAACTATTGGAATCGTTCAGAGAAGATGCCTTCAAGCTGGTGAAGACAAGGTTGGTCATTCAACGGGTTATTGAAGCAGAAAACTTCGAAGTCACAAAGGCAGAGCTGGAGGAAGAGGCGAAGATCATAGCTCTCCGCCAGAAAATCTCCCTTGAGATGGTCAAAGATTTTCTCGGCGAGGATTTCGAATCATTGAAAGAGGATTTGCTGGTCAGAAAGGCCTTTGACTGTATCTATGCCCACGCCGTCATCAATTAACAATCAAAAATTACCACCAAATGAAGGGAGAGAGCATTATGTCAGAAGAAAAAAAAGAAATGGAAATCAAATCAGAGGACAAAAACGTCAAGTCATCCAAAATGGTCAAAGGCCGCAAAACTATAGCCTATCTCCAGAAACTCAAAGATGAGGGCACTCCAATCGTTCAAATGTGCCCTGCGAATCGCGACCAATACTTCACCATGGCCGCTGAAATGGCTGGCTGCGACATTTGCCGCCTGACGGTACCTGCCGAAAATACCCTTATGTCAATCGCGAATGCGCCTTGGTGGATTCGTACTGTCAGAAACGCCGCCAAGCTCATCCATATCAATTTCTATATGCAGACCCCAACCTTCTCCTCAAAGGAAAAAGCTTTGGAGTACGGTTCCATGTACATGGCTGAAGGTGCTGACTCCCTGCTTCCTATGGGCGTCAGCAATGAGACCCTCAAGTATATGGCGGATAACCATTTGGTAGTCTTTGGCCACGTTGGCGCGCTTTCCGGCTGGCAGACCAGCAGACACGGCGGCTATAAGCGCCTGGGACAAACCGCTGAGGACGCAATGAAGGTCTTCCGCATGGCCTATGAGTATCAGGAAAATGGCATGATGGGCATGACCATTGAGCTGACACCTATTGAGGTGACAAATGCCATTGCCAAGAAACTCCATGTCCCGGTTGTCTCCATTGCTGCAGGCGGTGCTGCCGATGGTTGCGAAATGGTCGACTTCGACACCTTCAACATGATGCCTTCCCTCGCCTCTCACGCAAAAGTCTATGGCGACTTCTTCAAATGGTCCGCCGGCGCTTACGGTGCCTGGGCTAATGATGTCCGCACTGGCGTCTATCCTGAAGACAAACACGGTTTCCACATGGAAGAGAAAGAACTCGACAAGTTCCTGAATGCGCTTGAGAAATACTAATTTTCATCTCTAAAACACACTAAAAAAACAGAGTCGAAGCGACTTTAGTTCCAGTCGCAGCGGCTCTGTTTTGTGTTAGGCAAAATTGCGATCAAAATAATTTATGTTGATTGGGATTGGTACTGCCTTGAAAATAACTGTATAAGGCAAGGATCAACCCCTGACGATTAGAGACGTTAAGTTTAGTATGAATATTAGCAATATGCTTGTATGTGGTTGTCTGGCTTATGCATAATTTAGTGCTGATATCACTCGGCGTTACACCTTTGAATAGCAATTCTGCTATTTCATGCTCTCTCTTGGTCAGAGAAATTTTAACTTCAGGGTTTTTATCGAAATGCGTACTCGACAATAAAGTTACGAAAGAATTTCTGAGCAAATTCTGAATGTGGGGGTGAACTATGCTAAGGATTTCTATCTCCTGATCTTGAAATCTGGAATAACTGGTGCGGTCGAAACAAAAAATACATCTCCCAAAAGCATCCCCGTCCAGGGCAAATCCTAAGCTGTGTTTAATGCCCTGGGGTTCGATATAACTTGAAATGAATTCGTCAATCTTAAAGTTGGACCAATCCGTTACAGAGCCTTGAATCTCAGGTCTCTGGTATTTACGATTGATAAAAATAGAATAACGATTGTTTTCAATTTTGGAGTAATAGGTGAGATAGCTTTCACTCCATCTCTTCTCCACGCCAAATAAGATTTCGTGACTGATTTGCTCGTTGTTGTTGATGATATAGATTCGGGCTTTATCATAGGGCATGAGCGTATAAATCTGATCCATCACCTGCATGCAAAATTCCTTAGGGCCCCAGGATTTCTCTATTGAGAGCAAGAAATCATTGATTTTTAACCACTGCACTTGATTTAATTGAATCATGGAAGTATCACCCTCCCTATTTGCAATAGTTGCGATCGCTTATTCCAAGTAATTACAATGACTTCAAAACAGTTGAAAGGTTTGCACTCATTATAACAAAAAAACTAACAGATTAGACAGCACTTTCATTATTTCAGTTTGACTGGTAAAGTAGTTTAAAAGGACGGTGTAACCATGATCAAAGCAGTGATCTTTGACCTCGACGGCACGCTGATAGATACGAATGATTTAATTCTGGACACTTTTCAACACGTCATTAAGGAATGCCTTGGCCGGGTGCCCACCGAAGAAGAGCTCCATCACGTCTATGGTAAGACGTTGGATGAACAAATGGCCTTTTTCTCAGTGGAGCGAAGCCAGGAACTTGTTGCCTCCTATAAAGCCTATTACAGGACCCATATGGACGAACGAACTCACCTGTTCGATGGTGTGAAAAGCCTTCTTGACGAATTGTTTTCAAAAGGCATCCAAATGGCGGCCGTGACCAACAAGGGCTCGCGGGGTGTCCATCACGCCTTTGACAAGTTCGATATTGGAAAGTTCTTTTCTGCTGCCATCACTGCAGATGATGTCGTAAAAGGCAAACCTGATCCGGAAGGGATTCTTGCCGCGCTTAACCACTTGGGCGTGACGGCGGAAGAAGCCCTGTTCGTTGGAGACAGCCACAGCGACATTCTCGCGGCGAAGAACGCCAGTGTCAAATCAGTTTTGGTAGGTTGGACCTTCTTTCATGAAGACCACTATGCGACCTTCGAAGCGGATTTCGTCATTGAGAAACCATTGGATTTGATGGATCTGATTACTATGAGCGAGGAACAATTCAATGTTGAAATTGAAAAAGGGCTCAATGATCTTGCAAACGGAAAGGTTGTTTCAGCAGAACGTGTTGCCAAACGAATGAAGCGAGATTATGGTGTATGATTTCGTGGGAAAACATACAAATTCTTTAATTTGATTAACTTAAACGCCCTTTTAGGTGAAAATCCACAAAAAAGCCGCTTCTGCATTTATCGCAAAGCGGCTTTCAACTTTTATAGGCATTCAGAGTCAAATCATCTCTTCCATTTTAAGTATAACATTCCTGGTCTATAGTAACCAGACTGTTTGTTGTAGTGGGGACTTGGTATAATTCTAACACAGATCATTAATATTTTGACACCACATCCACTTATCTAAAACCCCGCAAGGAGGCAGCCCACAATGCCCTACGTCATAGAGCTTCTTAACACTGATAGAACAATGATTTCGCTCGTTGGGGGAAAAGGCGCTAATCTTGGAGAGCTTTCCAAACTGGAAGGGATCCGCATCCCTAATGGCTTTTGCATTACTGTTGAAGCTTTTAACAGAATCATGGAGACCGCGTCAGCTATTAAAGACTTAATGAATCAATTATCCACTCTCACTTTGGAGGACCAAGACAGAATTAAAGAACTCAGCAGCTCGCTTCGCAGCGTCATTGAAGGGATCCCTCTCCCAGAAGCGCAAGTTGAAGAAATTACCCTTGCACTTAACAGCTTTGAACCTGGCACCGCCTTCGCCATTCGATCCAGCGCGACGGCGGAGGATTTGCCAACCGCTTCTTTTGCCGGGCAGCAGGACACTTATTTGAACGTTACAGGAAAGGACGCCATCCTTGAGCACATCAGCAAATGCTGGGCCTCACTGTTTACTGAAAGGGCCATTACCTACCGGATTCTAAATAGTATTGATCACCATCAGGTACAAATGGCTGTAATAGTTCAAGAGATGATCTCCCCTGAAGTCTCCGGTATCCTCTTCACTGTTGATCCCGTGACTTCGAACAGAAAAGTTTCCTCCATTGACGCGGGCTTTGGCCTTGGCGAGGCCCTGGTCTCCGGCTTGGTGAACCCGGATGTCTATAAAGTACGAAGTGGTGAGATTATCGATAAGAAGATCAATCTCAAGAAACTAGCCATCGTCCCCCTGAATGAAGGCGGCACCCAACATATGTCGCTCCCGCCAGCCCAGCAAACTATGCAGGCGCTGACAGATAATCAAATTCTGGAGCTCGAAAGTATTGGCCGCAAGATTGAAGAGCATTTTGACGCGCCTCAGGACATTGAATGGTGCTTGGCGGACGGCCACTTTTACGTGGTTCAAAGCCGGCCAATCACGACTTTATTCCCAATCCCTGACGCAGCGGATCAGGACAATCACGTCTATGTCTCAGTGGGCCATCAGCAGATGATGACGGATGCCATGAAGCCTCTAGGTCTTTCCTTCTTTCTGATGACCACGAGCGCCCCTATGGCGCAGGCAGGCGGCAGGCTGTTTGTGGATGTGACGCAAATGCTGGTTTCACCTGTTTCCAGACCAGTAGTACTGGATGCCCTGGGACGATCCGATCCGTTAATCAAAGACGCGCTTTTGACGGTCTTGGACCGGGAGAATTTCATTAAAATCATCCCAGCGGACGAAGCCCCCAGCCAACCTGATACGGCAACTGTCAAACCCGCTCAGGAACCTCAAGCACCAGCTGATTTTGATCCGTCTGTCGTTTCTGACTTGATCCATCGCAGCCAAGCCTCTCTGGAAACTCTGAAACAGGACATTCAAGCCAAGACAGGACCTGAGTTGCTCGATTTCATCCAGGCGGATCTCAAGGAACTTAAGGCGCTTCTATTTGATCCCCTGAGTATGAAGGTGCTCATGGCTGGCTTTGACGCCTCCAAGTGGATTAATGACCACCTGGAGTTGTGGCTCGGCGAAAAAAACGCGGCAGATGTCCTGTCCCAATCCGTTCCAAACAATGTTACCTCTGAAATGGGCATGGCGCTCCTGGATGTGGCAGATATCCTACGGCCTTTCCCGATTGTCATCGAAGCCCTCCACCACGCAAAAGAGGATGACTTTTTCGAGGCGCTCTTTGGGCTGGAGGGTGGACAGGAAGCCATGGAAGCCATATCTGCATTTCTCGACCGCTACGGCATGCGCTGCCCTGGTGAGATTGATATTACCAGAAGGCGGTGGGCTGAACGACCATCGGCAATAGTCTCTGTCCTACTCAGTCATATTAAGAATTTTGAAGTCGGGGAGAGCAAGAGGAAATTCGAAGATGGGCTTAAGGAGGCTTTGAATAAAGAAGCTGAGATTTTAAGCCGGCTGAGGTCATTACCAGACGGTGAGGATAAAGCCAGGGAGACACAGCTGAGGATCCGCCTAATCCGGGATCTTTCAGGCTACCGGGAATATCCAAAATACGGCATGATCAGCCGCTACTTCATTTATAAGCAGGCGCTGCTCATAGAAGCGGCGCGGCTCGTGGGGGAAGGGATCCTTCAAGACAATGAGGACATTTTTTACCTGAGCTTTGAGTCGCTGCAGGAGGTTGTGCGTACAAAGCAGCTGGATTACGAGATCATTCGCAAACGAAAAATTGAGTTTCAAACTTATGAGAAACTGAAGCCATTCCGGGTCATGACCTCTGAAGGTGAAATGATTGCCGGTGCCTATAAGCGGGATTCGCTCCCAGACAACGCCTTGTTGGGGCTGCCGGTTTCATCCGGTATTGTGGAAGGCCGGGCGCGTGTGATTTTGAATATGGAGGAAGCTGATTTGGAGGAGGACGACATCCTGGTCACCACCTTCACCGACCCAAGTTGGACACCGCTGTTTCTCTCCATCAAAGGCCTGGTCACTGAAGTCGGCGGTTTAATGACCCATGGGGCTGTGATCGCTCGAGAGTATGGCCTGCCAGCCGTAGTCGGCGTGGTAGACGCTACCAGGCTGATTAAGGACGGACAGCGCATTCGGGTGAACGGGACTGAAGGGGTTGTCGAGATTCTGTGAAGGTGAAAGTCGGTGTCAGGTGAAACTCGGTGTCTGACACCGAATTGAAACTGGATGAAACTCGGGGTTGATAGGCCAAAGCCGCAGACACCGAGTTTCATCTTCCTTTATGGCCCTACAAATCAATCTCCCTGCTCTCGCGATCCATCAGATGAATCTCCACTTCTCCGCCCAAATACTTCTGAGTCAGCTCCGCCAGCGACTTGGCCGCCGCTGCCAGATCATCTGACCGGTCAGGATCCACAGACTCAATAATCAAAAATGCGTTAACGGTGTCCTCCGTGAGCATGGTTCTCTGGCCGTCACGCCAGTTCCAACATCGGCAGACTGCGCCTTCCTCATCCTTGTAAATAATTTCTCCCGGCAGCGCATTGTCAAAGTCCGCGTCCCCGAGGGCCAGAAAATACTCGCCGCCCTCTGCCTTCGTGAGCAGGAGGTCACCTTTGAAAGTATCTATGTCCTCTCCCCCGCATGGAAGCCCGTAGGTCAGGGACACAGAATTGTAAATGTCCACCAGTGGATTGATTGGCCCGACGCCGCTGCCCTTTTCAACCCGTTTCAGCAGCGCCTCAATGGAGCATCTGACGCCCTTTTTCGTCTTGAACTGCTGGTAAGCCTTCCGCCACACCGCAATGACTTTGTTGTCACTGAACACGTCTGCCGTCAGGAATTTGACCGCCTCGCCGCTGCCCTTCTCAAGCAGCGCGTCGAGCTCACCTCTCACCGGCTCTGCGTGGCCCATCGTGTTATTGATCCCCTTGGCCAGCACCACCGCGATCTCCGCCTGGGGGAACACCTCCCAGAATTCATTTGTGATAATAAACTTTGACATCTCAACGACTCCTTATTTTGTGTTTTTCACGTAATTGACTTTGATAAATTGCGCTTCATCACTTCTGCTCCTATTATACCCGATCCTGCTCAGAAATGGAGGTACAGAAAGGTTGAAGTCCAAGGGCAGCTGCGCCAGCAATATGCCCGAAAACATGATAATGCTGCCGATGGTCTCCCGAACCGAAATCGATTCACCCAATATCAGGATCCCCGCAATCACCGCTATGACGGATTCCACACTCAGGATCAGGGAGGTCATGGTCGGCTCCGTACGCTTCTGCGCAATCACCTGCAAGGTATACGCCACCCCGCAGGACATGACGCCGGCGTACAAGATAGGAATTTTGCTTTCCATTATCCCCGCCCAGCTCACCGTTTCAAAACCCAGCATAAACGGCAGCGAAATAATCCCGCACACCAGGAACTGAAGGCTCGACAGCTTGACCGGATCCGTCTTCGGAGAAAAATGATCAATCAGGATAATATGAACGGACAAACCTACAGCACTTAGGAGAATCAGCAGATCTCCCCAGCCTATGGAAAATCCCTCTTTGACGCTGAGCAGATATAAACCGGCCGTCGCAAGGATCACGCTGACCCACAGAACCGGACGAACCTTTTTCTTTAAAAACAGTCCCAAGATAGGTACGATTACAATGTATAGCGCCGTAATGAACCCAGCCTTCCCTGCGGTTGTATAAATCATACCCGCCTGCTGCAAAGAGCTGGAGATAAACACGACCACCCCGCACCAAAATCCACCCAGCATTAAATATTTTCTGGAAGAAGCAGCCTCAGCCTGAGCTTCTGCCGCCGCAGCAGAGGTTACAGAGCCCACACCAACTGTCGCCCCACTGACTTTTCTCTGACGATCCATAATCAGAATCACAGGTACCAGTACCAGCGCGCCAATCAGACTTCTGATGCCGTTGAAGGTGAAAGGCCCAATATAGGCCATCCCTGCTCGTTGTGCTACAAATGAAACGCCAAAGATCAAGGCCGTCAGCGTCAGCATGAGTTCTCCACTTACTTTTTTCTTCATTTTATTAGCCTCCATACGAAATTAATAATCTCAACGTTTTATTAAGCAAGCCTCGTGCCAAACCACTCAGTTTACTCAAAATTTAGATCAAACCCAGTATTTAACCGCCCTCCCGCTCATAGATGCCCAACTCATCCGACTTCAAAAGAATCGATACCGAGTCAAAAATGAAAACAGCGATACGAAATCGATTCACCCTCTATACATCCACCTCTTCAAAAGCTATAATAATTGGAAAGGGGGTGCCTTAAGTCCATGACGAAAATACATGACAGGTTTGGTTTGAGTCGCGTCATCGAGCCAAGGGGCGCTGTTCCTGTCACTGCGTGGCAGGTGGACAACAACCGGGCGATTTCAAAAACTGAATGCAGGCTCTCCCTGGAACGGATCCATTTGGAAAGAGACAGTTTCCAACAGCTCTGCAATGAGTGCGGTTTTGACGAAGCGAAGATCATCGCCAAAATCCTGGATCTGGTCAAGCGCAGAGGCAAGCTGCACAACCCCTTCACGGATACAGCCGGGCAATTTTACGGCACAATAGAAGAAATGGGCAGCGACTTCGAAACACACGCAAGGTACAAGGTCGGCGACCAGGTCCTATGCCTGACGACCATGTCCGCCCACCCTATGTTCATTGAAAAAATTCATAGTATTGACTACAACTATGGCGAATTAATAGTGACGGGCTATGGTATCCTATTCATGGAGTCGCCCCTCACCGCCATACCGCCAGACTTGGATCTGAATTACACCATGGCGACTTTTGACGAGGCCGCAAGTCTAAAAAGCATCTATCAGGCTGCCGGTGAGGGTCTAAGATACCTGATCATTGGAAAAGACCTGGTTTCCAGCGTCACCTATGCGGCGGCCATCAAAAAGGCTGCCGGTGGGAACTGCCACATTACGGTTCTGATGGACGAGGACGGCATTGGCACCCTGACCCACGCTCAGGTAAAACAAGAGCTCAGCCGATGGGTAAATTCCACCTACATACTCAACATCGCACAGCCCATCCTGGCATCCGAAGTGGTCTTAGCGTCTGAAACGGGGCTATACGATTTAACCATCAACTGTGAGGATTTGATGGGGTCAGAAGTTCTCTGTGTCCTTTTGACGCGACAGGGCGGGAAACTTTATTACACCAATCTGAAGAACAGCTACACCCACTCTCTCCTGTTTGCGGAGAGCATGAGCAAGGAACTTGAGACTTATGTGCTGGGACAGTTTACCATCGGCTACGAGTCCTTTACGTTTGAGTTGCTGGCTTCCATAGCGGAGGACCTGGCGAGGATCAACGCGCTATACGAGTCCCAGGCCATAGCTTTCAGGCAGGCCTCGAAAAAGGCCATGGCAGCGTCCATGGACAAAGTCGGAAGAATCGACGATTTTGTGTTCAGCAGCGCGACCACCAAAGCACTGGTGGATGAGGTGCTGAACATTGCGCAGTACGACTGCAGTGTCATCCTCCAGGGGGAGACCGGCGTCGGCAAGGAGAAAATTCTGGACCTGATCCACAAGAACAGCATCCGCAAGAATAAGCCATGCATTAAGATCAACTGCGCCACCATCCAGGAGAGCCTGGCCGAGAGCGAATTCTTTGGTTATGAGGCCGGCGCCTTTACCGGAGCGCAAAGCTCGGGTAAAAAAGGCTATTTCGAGCTGGCTAATGGGGGCCTGCTGTTTCTGGACGAGGTCGGCACGCTCTCCATGAACCTCCAGTCGAAGCTGCTGAGAGTCCTGCAGGAAAGTCAGTTTTACCGGGTGGGGGGCACGTCGCCCATCACTATTAATGTGAGGGTCATCTGCGCCAACAACATCCCTCTCCGGCAGCTGGTAGAGCAGGGAAAGTTCAGGGAGGACCTCTATTACCGTCTGAACATCTGCACTATTACAGTGCCGCCGCTCAGAGAACGGCGTGAAGACGTGGCGGCCTTGGCGGCGTCTTTTCTGGATGCCCATTGCAAGCGATACGGTGTCGACAAAGCACTGGACGCTTCTGCCTTAGTGCGTCTGGCGAGCTACGACTGGCCCGGGAATGTGAGGGAGCTTGAAAATCTGATTCATAGGGCCGTCATAAGGATCAGAGGCTATGTGATTACGGGGGAGGACATTCAGGAGATCCTGAATGAAAACCTGTACGAAGACTTGGTCCTGGACCTGAAGCACAGTATGCGGGCGTCATCCTCACTGAACTTCGAGGACATCATTGAGCAGCAGGAAATCAAACTCATAGAATACGCCCTTAAAAAATTGGGCACCACCCGAAAAGCCGCGGAGTTTCTGGGCATGACCCAGCCCAAGCTGATGCGCAAGAAGCAGAAGTACAATATTCAGATTTAATTGGATTCAAGCGCAACTATGCCAGATCGGGTCAGGTGCGTTCAGCCCACAGGGGCGCCACACTAATGCAATTAAATACATGTAAGAGAGAGGAATGAAGCTATGTTCAGAGAGATGAGACGCATTAAGCAGCTGCTGTCCGCTGAGGACACCACAGCCGTCATGAACCGCTGCACCAACGGTATCCTGGCCTGCCTGGGAGACGAGGATTATCCTTACGCCGTGCCCCTCAGCTATGTCTATCACAATAATAAGATCTATTTTCACTCCGCCAAAGCCGGTCATAAAATTGACGCGATCCTGAAAAATCCAAAGGTCTCCTTCGCGGTCGTCGACGAAGACACCATTGTGGGCAAGGAGTACACCACCTATTTTCGCAGTGTCGTCGCCTTTGGAACAGCCAGAAATGTGGAAGGCGAAGAATGGGTGGAAGGCTTTAAGGCACTGGTCGAGAAGTATTCCGGCGACCTGCCCGAAGACGCCAAACACAAGGAGATCATGGGGTGTACAAACTCTTTGATCCTTGCCATTGATGTGGATCATATCACCGGCAAAGAAGCGATTGAATTTGTGAATGCAAAGAAAAAAGGACTTTAGCCTCTGGCTATTGTCCTTTTTCTTTGCTTAGTTTATATCTTTGCGAAGCTTATATCTTCGCATAATTAAATTTATACATTATTGCATTTTATGCACAAAAGGTGTAAAATTACACTATAGAGAAGTTGAAAGGAGGAATTGATATGTCTGAACGACCATGGCTAAAGAATCTGATTGCTGCCGTCGTAATTATGGCTGGTGGATTTTTTCTATTTAACTTCGCCTTTATTTCAGCGGCTTTCATCATCAACGCCTCAATCAAACTTTTAAACTTGCCGGGAAACTCAGCCCCTCCATTCTTGGCACGCATTGTCTATGTGGTTTTTATCCTCGTCCTGAGCTGGTTTGTGCTTCGTTCCCGTCTGAACGACACGCTCAAAGCCACTTATCTTACAATGCCGCTTATGGTGGTTCTCGTGTCCATCGGCATATTTACTTATCAGTTGTCCATGAGCGTTGTGATCGGTCTGGGCGCAGCGGTCGTCGCTGCAGTCCTATTTTACGTTCATCATAAAAAGCTTTCCTGGAAGTATTATTTTGCTGTCTTTTATGTTGCTGCTTTAGCGCTGATGATCATGCTATTGGGGATCGATATTTAATTGAGGTGCTGTGAGTAAGGAAACAGAAGGTTTGATTTAAATTAGGTTTTCCAGTTGTTATGCCATATTGTTCAAATGTTAAAACCAAATCCAAATCCATTTCTGACAACTTCAGAGATGGATTTTTCTTTTTTTTGCATGCAATCCTCCACTTCCAGGCACATACCCCGGAGTGACAGCTGGTGTCTGACCCGCAACCTACTTTTTTCTCAAAATGTGCGCACGGTCACAGAACAAACCTCCGACTGGGTCTATAATAAAACCACAACAAGTATAATGTATACAGCATACACGGATTAATTTTCGTCACACAAAGCCACTAATCCACCACACATACGCAAAATCGGAGGTTTTCAAAATGACTCAAAACTTTACACAAGGCACTTGGAGCGACGCCATTGACGTTCGCGATTTTATACAGAAGAATTACACCCCTTATACCGGTGATGACCGTTTTCTCGTCGGGAAAAGCCCTAAGACGGAAAATGTCTGGGACAAGGCGAAGTCCCTGATCGAGGAAGAAATCGAGAAAGGCATCATAGGCATTGACACGACCGTCTTCTCCGGCATCAACAATTATAAACCGGGCTATCTGAGCAAAGAGAACGAGGTCATTGTCGGTTTTCAGACGGATGAGCCCCTCAAGCGCATCATGAATCCCTACGGCGGCTTCAGAATGCTCGAAGCGTCACTGGAAGCCTACAACTACGACATCTGCGACGACATGTCAAAGGACTTCCAGACCTATAGAAAAACCCACAATGAAGGGGTCTTTGACGCCTACACCACTGAAATGAAAACCGCAAGAAGCGTCGGTCTCCTGACCGGACTCCCAGATGCCTATGGCAGAGGCCGCATCATAGGCGACTACAGGCGGATCGCCCTTTACGGCACAGACCGCCTCATCGCTGAGAAAAAGAAGGACTTCAAAGCCCTCGAGGCAAAGCCCGCCACAGAGCAGGTCATTCGCCTCAGAGAAGAGCTTTCCATGCAGATTAGAGCGCTGAAGGAAATCGCCGAAATGGCAATTTCCTACGGTGACGACATCACCAAGCCGGCGACCACGGCCAAAGAGGCTATTCAGTTTTTCTACTATGGCTATTTATCCGCCGTCAAGGAGAACAACGGCGCCGCCATGTCCCTGGGACGCAACACGACCTTCCTGGACATCTACATTGAACGGGATCTGCGAGCCGGTCTGATCACTGAAGCCGAAGCTCAGGAGCTCATCGATCAGCTTGTCATCAAGCTCCGAATGGTGCGCCACCTGAGGACGCCGGATTACAACACGCTGTTTGCCGGGGATCCGACGTGGGTTACAGAATCCATCGGCGGCATGGGTACTGATGGAAGGACCCTCGTCACGAAGACCGCGTTCCGCTTCCTGCACACGCTGATCAACCTCGACCCGGCGCCGGAGCCCAACATGACGGTGCTGTGGTCAAGGGCGCTGCCGGAGAACTTCAAGCGCTTCTGCGCCAAGATGTCCATTGACACCGGCGCGATCCAATACGAGAACGACGACCTGATGCGCCCAATCTACGGCGACGACTACGGCATAGCCTGCTGTGTCTCCCCAATGCGCATAGGCAAGGACATGCAGTTCTTCGGCGCCCGGGCCAACCTGGGAAAAGCGCTGCTCTATAGCATGAACGAAGGCCGTGAAGAGCTGAAACGCCAAAAAGATGGTCAGCCGATGGTCATCCTACAGGACATCCACGCCCTGACGTCAGTGGATCCTGACGGACGGGAAAGCCTGTCCTATGACGAAGTCATGCCAGCCTTCAAGCGCGTCATGGACAAGCTGGCGGGACTTTACGTCAACACCATGAATACCATTCACTTCATGCACGACAAATACGCCTATGAAAGCGGCCAAATGGCCCTTCATGATTCTGAGGTACGCCGCTATATTGCCTTTGGCATTGCGGGGCTTTCCATAGTCGCCGACTCACTGAGCGCTATTAAATACGCAAAAGTCAGACCGGTCAGGGATGAGCACGGCATTGCGATGGATTTTGTGATCGAGGGCGACTTCCCGGCCTTTGGCAACGACGACGACCGGGTTGACACCATCGCCACCGAGGTCGTGACTTATTTCTCTGATCAACTTAAGAAACACGAAACTTACAGAAATTCCGAGCAGACCTTGTCCGTCCTGACCATTACTTCCAATGTGGTTTATGGTAAAAAGACCGGCGCAACGCCGGATGGCCGCGGCAAGGGCGAGCCTTTCGCGCCTGGTGCAAACCCAATGCACGGCCGTGATAAGCTGGGCGCCCTCGCTTCCCTGAATTCTGTCTCCAAGCTGCCATTTGAGAACGTCTGCCAGGATGGCATTTCGAATACCTTCTCCATTGTCCCCGCTGCGCTGGGCCGTACTGAAGGGGATCGACTCACCAATCTCGCAGGCCTGCTGGATGGCTACTTCGCGAAAGGCGCCTTCCATCTTAATGTCAACGTCATGTCCAGAGCGCTGTTGATTGACGCTATGGAGAACCCTTCGAAATATCCAACGCTGACTATTCGCGTTTCAGGTTATGCCGTTCACTTTAACCGTTTAACTCGGGAACAAAAGGAAGAAGTCATTATGCGTACCTTCCACGAGCGGGTTTAGCATTTCAACTAAGCATTTCAACTAAGCATTTTACCTTAGGATCCCACTGATCCCAATAAACGAAAGGAGCGTGGCAATCATGCGCACTGGGAAACTTCACTCTATAGAAACCATGGGCCTTGTGGATGGACCCGGCATCAGAACCGTCTTCTTCCTTCAAGGCTGCCCTCTGAAATGTCAATATTGCCACAACCCGGATTCCCAAAGCTTCATGGGCTCAAACGAGATCACTGTGGAAGACGTGGTTCAAACTGCACGGCGCTACAGAGAGTATTATCAGGTAACGGGCGGCGGGGTCACATTCTCAGGAGGCGAACCCCTTATGCAAGGTGCGTTTTTGGTTGAAGCGCTGGCTGCTTTAAAAGCGGAAGGGATATCAACCTGTATAGATACGTCGGGCTATGGGCAGTCTCACTATTATGAGGCAATATTTAAGCTGACAGATCATTTGCTGGTAGACATCAAGCACACCAGGAATGATGCCCACAAAGTGCTGACTGGCCGGGACATGACGGGGATCCGGCACTTTATCAAGGCATTGAGAAGCTTTGAGGGAACCATCACGATCCGTCACGTCATGGTGCCGGGCAGCACGGATCGTCCGGAGATCATGGCGGAACTCCTTGCCATGATTGAACCCATTCAAAAAAAGGTGGATAAAATCGATATTTTACCTTATCATAAAGCTGGAGTTGAAAAATATTCTCAGTTGAATTTGTCCTATACGTTTGAGTCGGTCCCTGAAATGTCACCTGAACGCGCAGCGGAATTTGAAAGGTCGATTAATGAAGCTTTGCGGGCATCGAAAGAACGCGCTGCCGAGGTGACGGTGATCGAGGGGAATGGGTACCAACTATCGGCTTAATGTTATCCTTGAAATGGAATGGTGATTTTATCTTATCTGCAGCCTGTAACCACGAATCATGCATAAATTGCGGAAAATTGCTCTGTATTCACAACATCCCCCTTTTGTCAGGTCTGGACGATTCTGAAATCGAAAAGATCTCGAAAGGGGTTTCTTCGCATACCTATAAAAAAGGCGAGGTCATCTTTCAGCAAGGTGAACGCGCCAGCAAGCTCTATATAGTGTGTGACGGCAAACTCAAAATTTTTAAGAATCTGGCGGAAGGCAAAGAGCAGATCCTTTACATTCTCTCCGAGGGCGACTTTATTGGCGCTTTTAATTTGTTGAAGGCGGATCGTTTTGATTTCAGCGCCGTTGCCCTTGAGACCACTCAAATCAGCACCCTGGATAAAAGCGCGTTCGATCAGGTGATGATCAGCAATCCGGAAATAACGCTAAAAATTTTTGAAAAGGCTTACGAGCGCATCATGAAGGCGGAGAGCCTGGTGGAGCGGCTGTCGAGCAGCACACCTGACGCGAAGGTGATCAGTCTGCTCATCGACCTGATCTCGGACTTCGGCAAACCCGCCAAAGGGGGCGGGGTCATGCTGGAGCTCACCATCAACCGAGAAGAGATGGGGAGTTATGCCGGCATTGCGAGAGAAACCATGTCCCGAAAGCTGCAGCTCTTTCACGAGATGGGCCTGATCAAGCTTGTGGGCGCGAAGAAGATTTTGATTTACGACGTGGCTAAGCTGAAGGCGATGGTTTAACGGTACCTTTGTGACGGTACCTTTGTGACGGTACCTTTGTGACGGTACCTTTGTGACGGTACCTGGCACGATATTCGGAACAGCAACGTTAAACACTTTTGAAAAGCTTGCAACCAGACAATTTCGACAAAAACAACTTCTCTATCTTCACTGCGCGTGCCAGATACCACAAGAAGTCAATGGTGGTAATTGGCAAAAACATCCCCCTAAGGGGTCGGTTCAGATCCCTTATTTCAGCTTCATAACCGGTTTGGATTCAAACCCTACTTCCCGTTCAAATAAC
>NZ_JAOTSB010000025.1 GCF_030247605.1 Acidaminobacter sp.
ATGTCGTTCTGTCCGAAGTTTGGGCAAAAGGCGGAGACGGCGGCGTAGAGCTTGCGAAGAAAGTCGTCGAAGTGGCAGAGAGCGGCAAAGCGGCATATGCACCACTGTATGACCTTGAGCTGACTGCAGTTCAAAAGATCGAAAAGATCGCCAAGGAAATCTACGGGGCAGATGGTGTGGAGTTTACATCGAAAGCGCTTAAGGATATTAAGAAGTTTGAAGAAGACGGCGTAGGCCACCTCCCAATCTGTATGGCTAAAACCCAGTACTCTCTGACAGATGACCCTACGAAGCTTGGAAGACCAAGCGGCTTCAAGATCACGGTGCGCGAAGTTAAGGCGTCCGTTGGCGCGGGCTTCCTGGTAGCCCTTGCTGGGGAGATCATGAGAATGCCTGGTCTGCCTAAGGTGCCATCCGCGAACCACATCGACATCCTTGAAAGCGGAGAAATTGTCGGCTTATTCTAAATCCTGAGTGGGGACGGCGTCTTTAGAGACTGCCATTCCAAGCGAAACAACCCTATTGTTATCAACCGCTGCAGACTGGCTTCCCCTGGTTTGCGGCGGTTTTTTTATTTGGCGGATTTGAGTATTGGAAACTATGCAGAAGGCGGGGCAAAAAAGAACATGGAAGAAGTGGAAGATGGGGTTGATAGGCTTCAGCCGCTGACACCGATTTCCACTCAATATCGATTTCCACTCATCTTACAAATAATAATTTAAATTACATATATTGACATATAAAAGCGTTCGTGAGACAATGCTCGTAGATGTAAAAAATAACCAATTCTATGGAGGTCGGTTTCATGCACAAATCACTCATCGCACTCGCCGCTGCTGCGACATTGCTGCTCACCCAGAGTCCAACTCTGTCACTGGGGGCAGAGACTACAGGGGCACAGACCGTATCGCTGGAAGAAAGCGCTTCGGTGTCGGCCCCATGGGCGCCATCGGTATGGCCATCCACCCATTGGTCGCTGCCTTATGTCCGTGTCCTGGTGGAGGCTCAGATTTTATCCCTCTATGAAGTGGAAATGCTGAACCGCAGATTTGGACCGGATGGTTTAATCAGCAGCGCTTACTTTGAAACCTATGCCGCCAGAACCTTGAAAACGATACTTCCCGGAACAGTGCTCAGCTCCAATTCAATGACGAGGGAGCAGATGGCGGATACCTTGTATCGAATGATCACCTACAGCAGCTATGAAGCCATGCCAACACCGGAACAGCTGGATCAGGACCAGCTGATTTGGAAGGACGCGGAACTCTTCAGCGGATTTGGCTATCAAGCGTCCCTTGCCCTGAGGTGGACAGGCATTGCCTCCGGAATTGACGGGTATTATCATCCGCAGCGACTGGTCACCGCGGCAGAGGCGTTGACAACCCTGGCAAAGACAAAAGACAATCAGCTGAGGACGCCGCTTCAGCCTGCGCCGGAGGAACCTGTCGCGCAGACGACTGAATCTTGTCCCGCAGCGACGACCACAGAAATTACGACGTCCGGTGCCAATAAAACCTCTGCCGGCCTCTGAGGTGAGACGACAACTCCCGAGGTTCGGGAAGGCTCACAAAAGTCCCTCAAGGGCGGTAAAAAATAATGCAGTTATCGAAGCCGTTTGGCAACTTTACTGAGAAACTGAACACCCTGGCTGCGTGTGGGTCACCCCGCCGCCGGATCAAAGCGGTTCAGTCGAGACATCACCTCAAGGGAGCAGCCGCCATTTTAGGGCTGCTCTTTTTCATAATCTCCTGCCTGGGCGTCACTCCAAGTTTCGCTGCAGGCATCCAGGAGGCGCAGCTGCCCTATTCAATTCCCGGGAACGTCGACAGCGCTTATTATGAAGGCCATGAAGCTGCCTTCGAAAGCGTCGCGCCCAAACTCCCCCCTGGCACGCCTGCGTTGATCAATCTATCTTCAACCGGAGTGAGCGGCCGACTTAAACTGAATCCGGAGCTATATACAGACCTGGGACTCCTGGTTTACGGAAGCCCCTTTGACCTTCAGAAGAACGACTTCAAGGCCGTCGAGGGCGGCTATTACCGCCATGGCAATATCCCCGGGGAATATCGCTACCATGGCTACTCGGTGGACGGCAACGTCTTTAGCAATCAGCGCTTCCCCAATGATGCCGAAAGCGGCACACTCATGAGCTTCAAAAAATGGATTCACCTCCCCTGGCAGTCCCTGTCCGGCGTCTATGCCAGTGCGCTCAACAATGCAGCGCTTTCAGGTGATCCGGTGGTGCAAAGCTGGTTTGACCGGGCTTTGCCATTCCCGCTCCTGAACTCTTCAAACCCTGAGGCGCCCATGCGCGGCGGCAGTTATCTGCCCGAAGCGCATCTGGTGGTCCTGTCGACGCCAAGTGCGGGTATGCCCGGTGAAGGCCGCCTGTGGCACTATGTGGACGACCGCCGCTGGTATCAGACCGTCTCCCTGCCGGACTTCGTCCGGGACCGGCAGCAGACACCGCTGGCTCTCAAAGTGGAGATTCTGAATAAAGGGACCCACCGCTTTGGGCCACGGGAAACAGTGCCCGTCAAAGTCAGGCTGACAGCGACGCTCATGGATGCGGCAGCCATGTCAAACCTCACCGGCAAATCGCTCTATCAAACCCGAAATGAGATCCTGTCCTGGCGCTTCAGCGAATCAGCCGCAGGACCCAGAGGCCTGATGAATCCCCAAGTCTTTCAGACTTACAGCGGCATAGACTCAGCTCAAAACGCGACCTTGACTTCTGAGGCTACGCTCCAGGTGAGCAGGTCGGATCTCGACAGCCAAGGCAACTTTACTTTTACAGCTGAAACGGCCATCACGTACCTCGCTGGCTCGGAGTCCCCGGCTATTGCAGCGTCGGATACCTGTCAGATTGGCTCGGAAGCCTTGCCGCAGGCGGCCTTGCAGTCGGCTTTTTCTGTGGCGGACTTTCATGTGCCCTCAAGAGAAGACCTGGTTCAGGCGTCTGTGAGTTACGCCAATCAAAGCCGCGGACCCGTGGCGCGGTACCATTTCACTTTCAGAGCGCCGGAAACCGGACAAACCGACACCTTTCAACTGGATGCCATGTCAATGTCAGATCAGGTTGTTTCAGCCAGGCTGACGGACTTTGTAAAAAGTGTCATGCCGGAGGGGATCATTCTCAGGCAGATCCAAGTGACTCAACGCGTGGCGGATGCCGGCGGAGGAAATCACGAGTTCACGAAAACCTTCAATGCCGTCATAGGTGGTGAGTCCAAGGCTGTAGACCTTGAGCTCACCCTGCCTGACTGGTCCTTTGACATGCTGCCCTATGGGGCGGCGGATCACTCCAATCACAGCCAGACCGCTAATCTCACAGTTACGGTGGACGGTCAGGAGGTAGATAGTGGTCACTTCTTTTCCGGTCAGTTCAAATTTTCTGAGATCACTGGCCTCCTAGGAGCAGCCAACGACAACGTCAAAGTCATTGTGGAAGCCGTCACCGGCGACGGTGTGGTCAGCTTCGAAGAGCACTGGATTGAAGTTGTCAGCACCCAGCCCAAAGCCCAACTCAGCTTCTCCGGCCACCAAAAAGTCAACCGTAAGCTTTCACTAGTCAATGAATCTCCAGATGCTGAGGACCCCAGGCTGGCAGCGGCTTACCCCGCGACCTATACGTTCTCCTATAAAGCGGTGACGGGCTCGGATACGTCCAGAAGGCTCCTTGATGGATCGCTTAACGAGAAGCATTTGATGTACAAGAGTCCGGGACACCACCGGGTGACGCTGACTGCCGTCAACAGTCTGGGGCGTCAAGCCCCGCCGGCAGTCCTTGACTTGGTGATTGTCCAGGATCAGCGGCCTGCTGTCATATTCAATTTTTTGAAGGGCGTCGCAATCCGCGGAGAGCCCGTGGGGGCTCTTCTTGACGTGTCTTCCACAGACGGCGATCTGATCGGAGAACCCGTCATAAAAATCTATTATGACCCGGAAGCGGATGGCACCTATGAGGCATTTGTGGGCCAATATACAAAGGAGACCA
The DNA here is from genome assembly GCF_030247605.1 of Acidaminobacter sp. Taxonomy (GTDB): domain Bacteria; phylum Bacillota; class Clostridia; order Peptostreptococcales; family Acidaminobacteraceae; genus Acidaminobacter. The sequence continues at coordinate 3,998 of NZ_JAOTSB010000025.1, forward strand.
TTGGAGATTTCGCACCACAGGAGCTGGGTGCTTACAGGGCGATTCTTGAGGTGGCGGAAAGCTACGGACAGCCTACCCTTGAAAGTTTTATCACACCTTCCGACACCCGGAAAATAACTGTACTGAGGGAAGTGTTGTGCCAAAACCTCAGGCCGGTTCAAACCGTAGATCTCGAGACCCAGAGGACACCTGAAAAAGTCGATGTTCTGCTGATGCTGTCTCCTAAGCTGCCGGAAGCTGAGCGGGTTCAAGCGGGAAAAGACAGAATCCAGCAGGCCAATACCTTGAGACTGTCAGGGCTGGACGCGCTGGTCCACGTCTGGGACCTGGGTGAAATCACAGAGCGCATGCCGGCTTCAATCACTCAGCTCTTTGGCACCCAATATCCGCCGCTGACCCTCCAATATACGGAAGGGGGTTACAGCGGTGTGCTTCAACGCGTCAGTGTCCAGGACAATGGGCGCTATGTGGATTATGGAGACTACGACACGGTTGAAACGTGTGAAACAGAGCAGGTTCTGGTGGGGCGGTACTGCCCGGCCGCAGATCCTTTTATTTGTTATGTCAACGGCGGCTATGTCAACGTCTACGAGACCCAGGAAGTGTGTACCACCGAACAAGTCTGGGATTCGGATCTCCGCTGGCGATCCAGCTACTATGGGACCTATGAAGGTGAAATTTCAAGAACCATTGAGCAGACCTTTGACCCTGAGTGGCTGCGTCTGGGGGCCAGCCGCTATGTGGTCTATTCTGCCCTGCCAGGGGAAATCCTCCCGGAGCCTGAAGCCTTGACGCTAAAGAAAACTGCCGATGCTCAGTGGCTTATGGGCGGTGGTTCCGCTCAGCTTTCCACTGGTCTGGGCGCAGAGAGCCTTACTGCGGGCGGCCCTGCCCAGGCAATGACGGCAGCCATGGAACTGATCTCAGTGCGCCATGAAGTCAAACCTTACAAGCTGATGCTTCTAAACGAGTCGCTGACCTATCATACAGTTGAGGTGGAAACTGAAGGCGACGGCCTGGCTGGCGAGGTCTGGGGGTTGATCCAGGACGCGGCGTTTGACAATCCTTTGCCTGTCCAGTCCTTTGCAGTACTGGATGAATACGGCGCAAATCAAACCGTACAAGCTGCGCCACCCGGCCAGGAAACGCCATTCTACACCATGACACCGCCACAGACCATGAGTTCTGTCGGTCACTTTGTCGTGGGCAGAAAGCTGAAGGATGTGACGCCTAAGCCGGACTTCGACCTGGAGTCCAATATTGCCACCGTAGCGTTCACGGTGCACCGCAAACCTATTGCCAGTCTGACCCTCAAAGCCCGCTTTGACACCCTGCTGAACAAGTACCGCCTCTACTGGACGGATACCTCCTACGACCCGGACCACGCTGTAAGCGACCCGAACCGCGGCATTGTCAGGCATGATTTTCGGATCCGCGAAGCTGGCGGCAATTGGAGCTACGGGTGGCCGACAGCCCTTCCGAGGGGCACTTACGAAGCGGATTACGTCGTCTGGGATCTCGAAGGTCAGCTCAGCGACCCGGTACACTATCTCTTCACCGTGGACAACTCCGTCCCTGAAGTCCAGTTTGTCTCTGTCGTTCCCGACCCTGCCCTGACAGGACAGCGGCCGATGGTTACGGTACTCCCCAAAGATCACGAAGGCAGCGCCCTTTCGCTCAAAGTCACCGCTGCCCACAAAGAATCTCCACATACGTTCACGCAGCACTTCACTGGCTTGGTTTCTGGGAAGCCCTTCGAATTTCAGCTTAGCGAACCCCTCCAAAACGGAACCTATACCTTACGCGCCGAGGCAACGGATGATAGAGGCGCGTCAGAAGAGGCCCTAAGAACCCTCACCGTCAGGCCGCCTGTGATCCTCGGTGCTTCTCTGCTGGGTTCCTGGAACCACTGGCGTGGGCAGATCGACCGTCAGGGCAGGCCTGTGCCGCTGAATCCCAACCGGTTTTTATCCTACGAAATGATGAAGCTGGAGCTCGAAGCAGAGGGGGAGCCCATCAGTGTCACCTGCAGGATGTCTCCTGAGCTTGAAGCCATGGTTTATGAGGATCCCAATGGCCGTGTGTACCGCTATGAGGAAGCTTTTGGGGAAGAGGTGGCATTTCCGCTTGAACTCAGTGCGGCCGGGAATGGCTTCTGGCGGGCGGATTACAAACTGCCGCTGGCGCCGAGTACTTTGGGGTGGACTGACCATCGGCTGAAATCACCGTACTGGATTGAGTTTACGGTGACCTGGCCGGACCTTGTGCGGCAATACCGATTCGACAATATCGAGATCACAGGGAATGTTTATGATTTAATCTTCTGAGGACTACGCTGCTGCGGACTGGGGAAACTGCGGAATACTGCGGAATACTGCGGAATACTGCGGCAAAAAGAAAGGAAACCGGCCCGGTGGAAGTCAAATAACGGACTTCCTTCCGACGCCGATTTCCATGTAAATGTATTAGCTGTTGACTTCCGACTTGGACGGGTTCTCCGAAGCGGGCTCTGAATCGAGCCCAAGCCCAGGTTCAGTTTCAGGGCCATGACTGGATGCCGGAACCGAATTCGCTTTCAGAATTGGAAGCTTGACCTTGAAGGTCGTCCCTGTGCCGAGCTGGCTGCGGACGCTGATGGTGCCGCCGTGGGCTTCGACGATCTGCTTGCAGATGGCGAGCCCCAGCCCTGTACCACGGCTGGAATAGGTCCGCGACTTGTCCACTTTGTAAAAGTGTTCAAAGATCCGGCTGAGGTCTTCCTGGGGAATGCCTATGCCGTCATCTTCGACGAACCATTCGAAGAAGTCCGGTGTTCTGCGGGTGTAGATGTGAATGTAGGTATTCGTAAACTTCTCCGCGTTGCTGATCAAGTTGTCGAGCACCTGGTGCAGCCTTGGGGCGTCCGCTTCTATGGGAACGCTAGGGATAGGCCGGTCGACCCGGAGTTCGAGGCTGCGCTCCTGGAAGTCCATTTCCTTTTCGGTCAGCATGAAGTCGAACAACTCGCGGGAGTCCATGGGTGTCAGCTCAATGACGAACTCGTCCAGATTCATTTTGGTAAAGGTGAAGAGGTCGTCGATCAAGTGGTTGAGTTGAGCGCTTTTGGAGCGAATGATGTCGAGATATTGCTTTTGGGTTTCCGGGTCCTCCACAATGTCGTCGCCAAGCAGCTCGACATAACCCTGAATGGAGGTCAGCGGCGTCTTCAGGTCGTGGGAGACGCTGGCGATCAGCTGCTGCCTGGAGTGCTCGAATTCCACCTGCTTGGCGAGGGAGTCCTTGAGCCGAAGCCGCATGCGGTCAAACTCGTTGCAGAACTTGCCAATCTCGTCGTCTTTTTTGTATTTCATCTCGTATTCCAGATCTCCGGAGGCGATCATTTCAGCGGCGTGGTTGAGTTCCTTGAGAGGATTTAGAATGCCGTCCGACAGGATTTTGGACAGGATCAGGATCATGGTGACAACGGAGATGACGAAGATGGCCATAATGGCAAACGGCAGGTAGCTGAAGAACGTATAGGCGTCTTTGATGTCGATGTCCGGCAGGAACACCAGGCGCCCGTAGGTGATTCCGCCTTTGACGACGTTTCGCTCCATCATGCTCAGGCTGGCCGGATCGATGCTGACAGTGACGTTGCCTTCTGAATTCGTCTCAAAAAAGGACACCTTGTCGAAGGCGACGCCGATCAGCTTGCGCTCGCTGTCAAACTGGATGAGGTTCTCCTGGTCGACAAACAAAAGTCGCCTGAAGTAAGTCGTGTAGTAAGGCCTGAGCAGTCCGTCCATATAAGGATAATTGTCAATCCGGTCCAGGTTGCCGACAAACTCTTCTGTGACCCGGTCCATTGAAGAGGAGATGGACACAAATTTGTCCACAGCTGGGATGTTGAAAAAGTTGGTGGTCAGCACGAGGAACGACAGCACGACGATCATCAGAGGCACGACCAGCAGGGAAAGAAAAGAGAGAATAATTTTTGAACGGATGTTCAAAGTTTATTTTCCCCCTTTAAACTTGTACCCGATCCCCCAGACGGTCTCGATGTATTTCGGATTCGAAGGGTCTTCCTCGATTTTTTCCCGGATCTTGCGGACGTGAACCGTCACAGTGTTGATGTCGCCATATTCATTGAAGCCCCACACGTGATCGAAAATCTTCTCTCTGGCCAGCGCCTGATTGAGGTTGCTGGCGAGGTAATAGAGGATCTCGAACTCCTTGACGGAAAACGGGACGTACTCGCCGCGAACTTTAACGGTATAGGCGCTTGGATCGATCTCCAGCTCGCCAATAATCAGGGCGCTGGATGGCGTCTGCGTCGTTGACAGCTCCTTGTAGCGCCTCAGCTGGGACTGGACGCGGGCCAACAGCTCTCTCGGGCTGAAAGGCTTGGTGACATAGTCGTCCGCGCCGAGACCAAGACCCAGAATCTTATCCATGTCTTCCTTTCGCGCACTGAGCATCAGAATTGGCACAGGCGACTTTGTGCGAAGAGTTCTGCAGATTTCGAAGCCGTCTATTTTGGGCAGCATAATGTCGAGAATCACCAGATCCGGATTCTCTCTGTAAAAGGTGTTCAGCGCCTCTTCGCCGTCATAGGCGAGGATGACGTCATAATTTGATGCTTTCAGATAATCCCGAATCATCTGGGCGATTTCTTTTTCGTCTTCGACGACGAGAATTTTTTCGTTGGACATGAAGGTGACCCCCATAGTTTGGTATGAATGGGCGATAAAAGTGGTACGGCTATCGCCATCTCTCTCCATTAATATACTTTTTTAAGGTGGGCGAATCAAATTTTCGCCCTATATTTAATCCTTAATTAATGTTTTGCCGATGGTCACGCAATTCACAGCCTGCAATCCATATTTCATCTTTGTAAACATAATGTTAAGGTGAAACGATTCTCGTAAAAAGTATTGTGAATATTTATGAATTTTTTAACAAAGGTTTAACAGGGTTTAAATTTTATAAAATTTAAGATGCCTGGCCTAAAATTGTGTGAAAATTGTAACGATTTCGACTAAAAATATTGAAAGCGTTGGAAAAGCTGAATTCTTAAATTATTTGTTAAATAATCTTCAATTTCTATTATTTATTATTCACAAAACCAGAGGGTCAGTGATATAATGATTTTGTTCATTTATTCTATCAGAGTTCGAATTGTTGAAAGGAAGGTGCAATAATGGCGAAGGCATTGGCACAGATCCCAACTGTGAGTGTTAAAGATTTGCCAAAGGAATTGTTCGATCAACTTGACGGTTACATCCAGACACTCGAAGACAAAAAAGGCTCTTTGATTCACGTACTTCACCGGGCGCAGCATCTCTTCGGTTATCTGCCTAAGGAAGTCATGTTGTTCGTCGCAAGGCGGCTTGACATTCCAGCGGCCAACGTCTTTGGTGTCGTCAGCTTCTACTCGTTCTTCACGACGAACCCAGTAGGCGAACATGTCGTTTCAGTTTGCATGGGAACAGCATGCTTTGTTCGCGGCGCTGACAAAATCCTTCATGAGTTCAAAGCCAAGCTCGGCATCTCTACCGGCGAAACAACACCTGACATGCTCTTCACATTGAAAGACGTTCGTTGCGTTGGCGCATGCGGCCTTGCACCGATCGTTCTCGTCGGCGACAAGGTTTATGGCCGTGTCAAGCTTGACGAAGTCGATGGCATCATTAACGCTTATGTTGTTAAGAACTTCGGAAAGGAGCAATAAAATGGCGATTAAATCTCTTGAAGATCTCAAACGTATCCGCGAGGAGTCCCAGAAAAAAGTTAACCTTCGTGAAACCGGCGAATCCACTGACGACATCGTAGAGCTTATGGTTGGCATGGCGACTTGCGGCATTGCTGCAGGCGCACGTGAAACCCTCAGCGCGCTTTTGGATGAAACTGAAAAGCAAGGTCTCACCAACATTCGCATTGTTCAGGTTGGATGCCTTGGCTACTGCCATAGCGAACCAACCGTACAGGTTAACCTTCCCGGCCATGAACCAATAATCTTCGGCAAAGTGGACGACAAGCGCGCCAGAGAAATCGTCACGCGTTATGTTTTGCACAATGAAATGCTCGAAGACAGTGTCGTCATCAACACATTTGTGAAAGCATAAATCAAAGGAACAGCGAAGGAGGGTAATTTGTGGCTAAGATCAGAACTCATCTCATGGTCTGCGGCGGTACAGGGTGTATTTCATCCGGAGCGGACACGCTGATCACTGAGCTTGAAAACATCCTTGTCCAAAAGGGATATGATAAAGAAGTCAAGGTTGTCAAAACCGGCTGTTTCGGTTTCTGCGGCCAGGGTCCAATCGTCAAAGTCCATCCGGACAACGTTTTCTATGTTCAGGTTCAGGCGTCAGACGCGAAAGACATCATCGAAGAGCACGTCATAAAAGGACGTCACGTCGACCGCTTGCTCTACGTTGAGCCAATCGAGAATCTAAAAATGGACCTTCACAGAGACATGCCGTTCTATAAAAAGCAACTGCGTATAGCGCTCAGAAACTGCGGTATGATCGATCCTGAGAATATTAGCGAATACATAGCGTTCAGAGGGTATGAAGCCCTTGCAAATGTCCTTTCAATGCCCCGTGAAGATGCGGTGAAAGTCGTAAAAGACTCTGGTCTCCGTGGCCGGGGCGGCGGTGGTTTCTCCACAGGCATGAAGTGGGAGCTCACTATGAGATCACCTGGCGACCAGAAATATATCATCTGCAACGCGGACGAGGGCGACCCGGGAGCCTTCATGGACCGTTCCATCCTCGAGGGCGATCCGCACTCGGTGCTGGAGGCCATGGCTATTGGCGGCTACATCATTGGCGCGACAAAGGGCATCATCTATATCCGCGCTGAGTATCCGCTTGCAATCCATCGTTTGGAAGTTGCAATTGGCCAGGCAAGAGAGTTTGGCCTTCTCGGCAAAGATCTCTTTGGCAGCGGCTTTGACTTTGACATTGAGATCAAGCTCGGCGCTGGCGCATTCGTATGCGGCGAAGAGACTGCGCTCATCCACTCCGTCGAAGGCAAGCGCGGCGAGCCAACCAAGAAGCCTCCGTTCCCATCAGAGGCAGGCTATTTGAATAAGCCAACCTGTGTAAACAACGTTGAAACCTATGCGAACATTGCTCCAATCTTCCTGAACGGCGCCGAGTGGTTCTCAAGCATTGGCACTGAGAAGTCCAAAGGTACGAAGGTATTCGCACTCGCAGGCAAAGTCAACAACGTTGGCCTCGTAGAAGTTCCAATGGGCACAACCCTTCGTGAAATCATCTATGAGATTGGCGGCGGGATCCAAAACGGCAAAGCCTTCAAGGCAGTTCAGACAGGCGGTCCTTCCGGCGGTGTCATTACTACGGCTGACCTTGACACGCCAATCGACTATGACAGTCTCAAAGCCATCGGCTCCATGATGGGCTCCGGCGGTATGATCGTTATGGATGAAGATAACTGTATGGTCGATATTGCAAAATTCTACCTCGACTTTACGAAGGACGAGTCTTGCGGTAAGTGTACGCCATGTCGTGTCGGCACGAAGCGTATGCTGGAGATCCTCGAGAGAATCACTGAGGGTCATGGCACGGCTGAAGACCTCGACAATCTCCAGGCTCTTGCTTACATGATCAAGGATTCGGCGCTCTGCGGCCTCGGTCAGACAGCGCCAAATCCGGTTTTGAGCACCATGAAATACTTCCGCGAAGAATACGAGAACCACGTCTTCAACAAACGCTGCGCTACGGGTTCTTGTAAAGCGCTCGCGAAATACTCGATCATTGCTGATAAGTGTATTGGCTGTACGGCTTGCGCCCGCGTTTGTCCGGTCAACTGCATCAGCGGCAAGGTCAAAGAGGTTCATGTCATTGATCAGGAAAAGTGCATCAGCTGCGGCGCATGCTTCAATGCATGTAAGTTCAGCGCTGTCCTTAAGCCATAGTTTGGAGGTGGAATGTAGATGATTAAACTGACGATTAACGATACCCCAATCGCGGTGCCAAAAGGGACGACCATCCTGGAAGCTGCACGCACCCTGGGGATTCACATACCTACGCTCTGCCATATGGACCTTCATATGGATCAGTTCGGTGTTGTCAACCAGGCGTCCTCCTGCCGTGTGTGTACGGTAGAGGTACAAGGCCGTCCTGCGCTTGTCACTGCTTGTTCTGAGAAAGTTACAGACGGTATGCATGTTTCGACACATACGCCGCGCGCCATCACTGCTCGCCGTATGTCGGTGGAACTCCTGCTCTCCAACCACCCTAAAGATTGCCTTATGTGCCCTAAAAACCTGGAGTGCGATCTCCAGAAGCTTGCTGCGGACCTCGGCGTTCGCGACATTAAATGGGCTGGCGAGCGCATCGACTTTGAAAAGGACGAGTCTTCCGGCGCCATCGTGAAGGACCCTAACAAGTGCGTCATGTGCCGCCGCTGCGAAACTATGTGCAACGAGGTTCAGACCTGCGGTATTCTGTCTGCGGTCAACCGCGGCTTCAATACTTTTGTAGGGCCTGCTTTCAACCTCGACATGAAAGAAACTTCATGTACGTATTGCGGCCAGTGCGTCGCGGTGTGTCCGACAGCTGCGCTTACTGAAAACAACGATATCCATAAGGTCTGGCGCGAGATCAACAACCCTAACAAACATGTTATCGTTCAGGTTGCGCCTGCGATCCGTGTCGCTGTAGGTGAACTCTTCGACATGCCGGCGGGATCCATCTCGACAGGCAAACTTGCGACCTCCCTCAGACGCCTTGGATTTGATGCGGTGTATGATACGGACTTCGCAGCGGACCTCACAATTCTTGAGGAAGCCTCCGAACTCGTTCACCGTATTCAACACGGCGGCGTGCTTCCAATTCTCACGAGCTGCTGCCCGGCTTGGGTTCAGTTCTTTGAGCATCAATATCCTGATATGCTGGACATTCCTTCTACCTGTAAATCTCCACAGATCATGTTTGGCGCTCTTGCAAAGACTTACTACGCTGAGAAAAAAGGCATTGACCCTAAAGATATTGTTGTCGTATCTGTCATGCCTTGTATCGCGAAGAAAGCGGAAGCCAAACGTACAGAACTTTCCCACCATGAGCTCCAGAACGTCGACTATGTCCTCACAACCCGTGAGTACGGCCTCATGCTGAAAGAAGCGTGCATAGACTTCGCTAACCTTCCAGAAGGCGACTTCGATCATATGCTCGGTGAATCTACCGGCGCGTCAGTCATCTTTGGTACAACCGGCGGTGTAATTGAGGCTGCTGCACGTACAGCATATGAGTGGCTGACAGGCGAAACCCTTGAGCAAGTGGAGCTGACTCAGCTTCGCGGCCTTGACGGCATCCGTTCCGGCAAAGTTCAGATTGGTGACCTTGAGCTGAATATTGGTATCGCTCATGGCCTCGGCAATGCCAGAAAGCTTCTCGACAGCATTAAAGCAGGCGAGTGCAACTTCCAGGCAATCGAAATCATGGCTTGCCCAGGCGGCTGTATTGGCGGCGGCGGACAGCCGTATCACCATGGTGATATGGAAATCATCCGCAAGCGTCAGATCGCGATCTACCAGGAAGACCGCAACAAGACCAAGCGTAAATCCCATGAGAACCAGGAAGTCCTTGATCTCTATGAGAAGTACCTTGGCAAGCCTTATGGCGAAAAAGCGCACGAGTTGCTCCATACGCACTACGTGGCAAAAGAGAAAATCTAATTTTGCAGCCTGAGGGCTGTGTTATAGTGACCGTGCTTCGAGAGATCGAAGCACGGTTTTTTCTTTGTATTAAGATATTAAGGTGAGGAATATTGAATTGTATAGAATTGTGTGAAGCTCTGGTACCAATGTGAATTTGGGGACGCGGACAAAAACAAAATTTATCCGCGTCCCCGAGTTCGTTTTTGTCCGCGTCCCCAACAAAAAGTGAAAGTCAACTTGGCGGATCGTGAATAAGCTGCTCTCAATTTATGCAATTTTCATCCAATTTGAAGTCGAAATTGTAAATTTTTCGTGTTTTTGAATTGCGTGTGTCTGTTTTACAGGATGAAACGCTTTGCTTTCACCGCAATAGAGCGGAATGACCATATTTTATAATCTTGCACATCGATTTTACCTGAGATTTGAACGTGAAATTAGGCTATCATGATTGAATCGTTGGATTTTGCAAGTCTTCTGGCTTTTTATAATCAGAGGACTATAATAGAGGTTATAGTATTTCTCAGGATCCCCAAGGGAAGTTCTCAGGTATTCGAATACCTGGCTTTGGGCGTCTTGAGAAATAAAGTTGAATCTGGAAAGGTGGCGCATCGAGTTGAAATCCAAAGCCATCGAAAGAACCCTGGCGAGAATTTTGGAAATCGATTACCAGGGCGTACGGCTTGAGAAACAAAAAGAGGAACAACGCGAAGAAAAAGAACGTGACTTGAAAAAGCTTCAGCGGGACATGGAAGCAGATTACATGCATGAAGCCAGAAAGGAAGCCAAGAAGCTCTATGACGAGATCGTTGGACAAGCGGATGCAGAGGTCCACCGAATTAGAGAAGACGGTGTCCGCGAGAACCAGAGAATCAGAGCCTTGGTGGACCAGAACAGGGAAACTCTGCTTAGAAAAGCGTTTGAAATGACTATCATCAGTGCCAAAGAATGACACAGGGGGGACTGGAGCAATGAGCAATGTGCGCAAATTTGCTGCCGTCAACGTGAAGGTGCGTGCCCTTGAAGGTCAGCTTCTGAAGGATCAGGACTACTATAAATTGCTGCTGCTGGATCACGTGGACGAGGTGGTGGACTACCTGCGTCAGGAAACCTGGTATGCTGCTATTTTGCCGGAAGCCAGGAAAGTCGACATCATCGAGCTCGAAGGCCGCTTTGAGCGCAATGCTTTCGAAAAGCACGAAAAGCTGTACCACTATTTCACGGACGCCTACAGAGAGTACTTTAAAGTCCTGTTGATGCGGTATGAAATTGAGAACCTGAAATTGTTTCTGCGCATGGTGATCCGCCGCGAAAGTCTCATCAGCATCACGGATCACTTAATCATCCCGCACATTTATTCGGAACTGGACTACGGGAAAATCAGCGAGGCGACCTCCCTGGACGAGCTGTCCGCCGCGCTGGCCGGGACGGAATACCAGCAGCTGATTGAGTACTACAAGGATGAAGAGCCCACCAGAATGATGTTTTACGTCGAGATGAACCTGGACCGCCTCTATTTCAAAAAGCTGTCCCAACGCACCGAAAAGCTCGATGCAGCAGATCAGCAGGCCATTGGAGAAGTATTGCAGCGGAATATAGATATGCTCAATATCCAGTGGGTGTACAGAGGCAGGCGGTATTATCAGCTGTTGCCGGAGGAGATCCTGAACTACACGCTGCTTAACGGCAAATACTTTACTTATAAACGGCTCAAAGAGCTGTGCTACCTGCCTTCCCTGGACGATATCAGCCGGGTGCTGCGGGCATCGCCCTACGGCTTTATGTTTGAGCAAACAGAGCACTTTGAATTGAACTTTGAAATCCTGATGGACCGGTATCTTTACAAGCTGTTCGACAAACTGCGCATGGAATACCCCATGACAATCACGGAGCCCATGGTCTATCTTCACAGGCTCGAGTACGAAATGCGCGACCTGTTCACTATTGTCGAATCCAAACGCTATAACATCAGCAGCGAGGCCTGCCGGAAATTCTTAATAAGGGAACTGAGGGGGTGAAGCTGAATGGCCGTTGAAAAAATGAGCATGGTGAATCTGGTGGCGGATTTGGCGCTGCTGGACGACGTGCTTAAAGAGATTGCTCTGTTTGAGCGCATTCAGCTCGTCAACGCGTATCACGAGATCGAAGAAAGCAACTTCAGGCTCAGCATGGTGGATGAGAATCGCGACGAAATATTGAACATGTGCCGCATTGAGCCTTACAAAACTCAAGTGGATCCAAAAGCGCTGATGGAAAAAGCCGAGAAGCTCCTTATGATGCTGGACCTTGAGAAGAAAATTGACAGCGCCTATCTTGAAGATCCTGTGTGGGACTGGACGCTGGAGCGGGTAGAGACGCAGATCGACCTCTTTACTGACGAAGTCAGCGGCGCCTACAGCGTCTTATCAGCACTTCGGGAAGAACGCGTCCATCTCAAAGAACTGGAATGTCTTGGAAAGCTTCAGGAAACAGAGGTCGACCTCGAAGAGATTACCACTATGGAGCATTTCTCTGCCAGACTCGGGGTGCTTTCAAAGGAAAACAGATATAAGCTGTCGCTGAACTATGAGAATATCACCGCAGTGGTCATGCACCTGGACACCATTGATCGCGGAGAAGCTGAACTGATCATTTCGCCCAAAGAGCTCGATGCCGAAACGGATCGCATTCTAAGGTCGGTCTATTTTGAGGAGATTCCTATCCCGGACGCCTATAAAGTCAAAGCACCAGAAGCACTGCGCAGGATTCGTGTGCGCCAGGATGAAATCGAAGTCGAAATGGCTGCGAAGCTCAGAGAGCTTGAAGTCTTTAAGCGCTCCTATCAAAATCAGATTCAGGCCAGCATCAATGCTTTGGCTCTGGAACGGGTTAAAGTAAAAATGCGGCGCAGCATTGCCACGACCCGGAATTTCTTTTATCTGGCCGGCTGGATCCCGGAACGGGATGAAGCCGATTTCGAGGAACGGGTCAAAATCCTCGGGCCGGGAACAATAGTTTTGTTCAACGATACGAGCAACGCAATCGAGAAGCACACACCGCCAACGCTGCTCAAGAACCGATGGCTGGTCAGGCCTTTCGAGATGCTGGTCAACATGTATGGCACACCCGCATACAACGAGACAGATCCTACGGTCTTTTTCGGACTCACCTATATGACCCTGTTCGGCGCCATGTTTGGCGACCTGGGTCAAGGCATTGTGCTCTTTCTGGCGGGGATGGTGCTGACGAGAAAAAATCCTGAAAACTTGTACTTCCATATTTTAGCCAGACTTGGCATCAGTTCGGCCTTCTTCGGGTTCTTTTATGACAGCTTTTTCGGTTATGAGCACCTGATTTCAAAATTATTTCCATTCATGCCGTTCTTAAGACCTATTGAGAACATCAACACCATATTGGGTGTATCGGTAGGTGTCGGGGTCTTTTTATTGATCATAAGCTTTGCTTACAGCATCCTCAACAAGCTGCGGATTGGAGATGTGAAGGAAGGCTGGCTTGGCCGCAATGGCGTTGCCGGACTCATTCTGTATCTCACCCTGATTCAGGCGGTGCTGAACGTAGCCTTTGATCTGCCAGGACTGCCAACGCTCATGACAGTGGTGCTCGTTATGGCCAGCGTGGGCGCCATCATTGGGCGAGAGCCTTTGGCCAACCTGTTGAAGGGCGCGCGGCCGCTCTATCACGAAAAAGTTTCGGAGTACTACGTGGAAAGCGGCTTTGATATCCTGGAAACTTTCCTGAGCTTCCTGTCCAACAGCATTTCCTTCATTCGTGTAGGCGCTTTCGCCCTCAACCACGTCGGATTGTTTGTCGCCTTCCACACCATGGGTGCACTGATCGGGAACCTGGGCGGTGAAATCCTGATGTTTTTCCTGGGCAACCTCATAGTCATTTTCCTTGAGGGGCTGATCGTCATGATCCAGGGGCTTCGATTGATGTATTACGAGCTGTTCAGCAAATATTATTCCGGAGATGGCGAAGCCTTTGATCCGGTTAGATTTCAAGAGGTTTAAGAGGTAGTTTCTTTTCCCTTCGGGAAAAGACCGTTTTTTTTGCTCAGCGGCTAATGCCCCGCATTCGCATAAAAAAGCTAACAAGGAGGAGACTAGCATGCAAATTTTGCTTGGATTGAATGTTTTACTTGTGATTGGAACGGTTTTGGCAGGTGTGTATCATTATTTTGGTGAAGGCTTGAAGGAAAAGAAACAGTTGAAGCGCATCATGCGCTGGAATATTGCGATCTTCGCACCGGTCATGATGATCGCCATTGGACTTGTTGTGCCGGATATCGCCTACGCGGCGGAAACCGGTGCCGCATCCTCTGCCAGCGGCCTGGGGTTTATTGCGGCGGCGCTGTGTACGGGTCTTGCGACCATCGGCGCGGGTTATGCTGTTGGCGCGGTTGGATCCTCAGCCCTTGGCGCGGTCTCCGAGGACTCGAAAATCCTCGGTAAAACCCTGATCTTCGTTGGTCTTGCAGAGGGAATCGCCATATACGGTCTGATCATTTCCATTCTGATTCTTGGCCGATTGTAGTCCGAACCACAGCGCCATCAGAAGGGAGCGGTTCGTATGAAGTCATTTCTGATCAGCGATGACCTGGACACATTGATGGGGCTCAGACTGTCCGGCATCGCCGGCGAGCTCGTCCAGGACAGGGATAAAGCACTTGAGCTGCTGGAGAGAAAACTGGCAGATCCCGAGATTGGGATCGTCGTCCTGTCCAGCGGGGTACTTCACAAGATTGAAAAGGAAGTCATGGCAATTAAGCTCAAGGAAAAGAAAAAAATGATCGTTGAAGTGCCGGCAGTTGGGGGCAAATATGACAGCGGGTACATCACGCGCTACATACGCGACTCGATCGGCATTAAACTGTAACAGAGAGTTGGTGACCAATGATTACAGTAGATGAAAAAATAGATGTGTTCACGAAAATCGTACTCGATCGCCTCGAGGAGTCCTACAGTGTTAAAATTTCCGAACTCGATGAGGAAACCTTCGAAGCGGTCAAAGAATACGAAGAGAAACTGAAGGAAAAATCCAGAAAATTTATTGAGGTTCATGAAGAGAATGCCCAGGGCGACGCGAGGAAAAAGATTTCCAAAGTGCTCAGTGGCGTCAGAACACAGATGCTGAGACTGAAGCACGATATTGTCCTGGAGCTTTGTGATGCCCTGAAGGCGCGGGTGAATGAATTCAGGAAAACACCTGAGTATCTTGAATTTCTGAAGCAGCGCATTCATAAGTCTGTCGATGAACTGAATAAGTTTACAAGCATTGAAGTCGAAATTCTGGAAGAGGATTATTCGCGTTTTGGGGAGGTCCTGGCCAGCGAAATTAAAATGCAAGGGTTTGACCCTGCCAAGGTAAAATGGGCGCCCGTCAAAAAAGGCATCATGGGCGGTCTCATTTTTTATAACGGCGAGCGGACGCTGAAGCTGGACGGTTCCTTTGACATCCTGCTCGAAGACGCTGAAGTCGTGATGGGGCAGCTGGTTGCAGAGCTTCTGGAGGAACGGGGTGAGGCAGATGCATGATCGTGGCCGAATAAAAATGGTCAATGGCCCGGTTGTCGGCGCCACAGACATGACGGGCTATAAAATGCGTGAAATGGTCATGGTAGGCCATCTTAAGCTGATTGGGGAGATCATCGCCATAGAAGGCAATGACGCCACCATTCAGGTTTACGAGGAGACCGAGGGTTTGAAAATTGGCGAACCGGTGACGTCCACCGGCAAGCCTTTATCCCTCAAACTTGGGCCTGGGCTGCTGGGCAATATCTTCGACGGCATCGAGCGGCCGCTGCTGGAGATCGAAAAAAACAATCCTGGCTTTATCAATGAGGGGATCGGCATGATTGCTATTGATGAGACCGTCCTCTGGAAAGTGGAAATGGATGTCGTCGTCGGGCAGCACCTCCTGCAGGGGATGTGTATGGCGAGTTTTCAGGAAACCCCTCTGATTGAGTTTCGCTGGATTGTACCGCCGGGTGTGGAGGGCGAAGTGACCTGGTGCGCACCCTCCGGGGAATACAACATAATAGAGCCATTAGTGAAAATCAGGAACAGAGAAGGTGATGAGGAGTCACTCTGCCTTCTGCAGGAATGGCCGGTCAGATCCCCTAGGCCGGTTTCAGAGCGCCTTGCGCTGTCGAAACCCCTG
Organism: Acidaminobacter sp.; assembly: GCF_030247605.1. Lineage (GTDB taxonomy): Bacteria > Bacillota > Clostridia > Peptostreptococcales > Acidaminobacteraceae > Acidaminobacter. The sequence goes on from NZ_JAOTSB010000025.1 coordinate 19,821, forward strand.
CTGACGGGCCAGCGTGTGCTGGACATCTTTTTCCCTATCGCCAAGGGCGGCACCGCCGCCATACCTGGTGGCTTCGGCACGGGCAAAACCATGACCCAGCACCAGCTCGCAAAGTGGAGCGATGCGGATATTATTGTCTATATTGGCTGTGGCGAGCGGGGCAATGAAATGACGGATGTTCTGGAGCAGTTTCCAAGGCTGATCGACCCGGCATCAGGCCGTCCAATCATGGACCGGACGGTGCTGATCGCCAACACCTCCAATATGCCGGTTGCGGCCCGGGAGGCCAGTATTTATACCGGGATTACCATTGCGGAGTACTACCGGGACATGGGTTATGATGTCGCCATTATGGCGGACTCCACCTCTCGCTGGGCAGAAGCCCTGAGGGAGATCTCCGGCCGCCTGGAAGAAATGCCGGCGGAAGATGGCTACCCGGCCTACCTGCCATCCAGACTTGCGGAATTTTACGAGCGCGCCGGTTACGTCCGGACCATGGAAGGTCGGGACGCCTCTGTCACGATCATAGGTGCCGTTTCCCCGGCCGGCGGCGATTTCTCCGAGCCGGTGACGGAAAACACCAAACGCTTTGTCAACGCCTTTCTGGCCCTCGACAAAAAGCTCGCGTATGCGCGCCACTACCCGTCAATTCACTGGCTGAACAGTTACAGCGGCTATATCAAGATCCTTGCGCCATGGTACGCGGCCCATGTCAGTGCGGACCTCGTGGAGCTGCGGGCCGAAATGATCCGGCTTTTGTTTGAGGAAAACAAGCTGGCGGATATTGTTCAGCTCGTGGGCGAAGATGTCCTTCCGGATGATCAGCGCTTGATCCTGGAAGTGTCCAAAGTCCTGAAAATTGGATTTTTGCAGCAGAATGCCTTTCACAAGGACGACACCTATGTGCCTATTCAGAAGCAGTACCGCATGCTGACGGTCATAGCACATCTCTATGAGCGCGGCCTCGAAGCGGTCAGGAAAGGAATCCCTATTTCGGTAGTGCGCAATGAGTCGCTCTTCGAACGGGTCATTAAAATGAAGTACGACATCCCTAATGATGACTTGACCGGTCTGGATGTCCTCACGGAGCAGATCGATGATTACTTTGACTCGCTGATTAAAAAATATGCCTAAGGGGGGACCAGCGTGGAAATTGCAAAAGAGTATCTGAAAATAGACATGCTCGAAGGTCCGCTGATGGTCCTTTCAGGCGTTGAAAATGCTTCTTATGGTGAAATTATCAAGATTCGCGTCAAGGGCGACAAGGACAGGCTGGGCAAGGTGATCCGCCTTGAGGACAAGACCGTGGTCGCCCAGGTGTTTGAAGGCACCTCCGGTCTCTCCGCCACCAATGCGTCTGTACGTTTTACCGGCAGGCCTTTTGAACTGGTCATGTCCCCGGACATCCTGGGACGCTCCTTTGACGGCATAGGGCGGCCCATTGACGGCGGCGGTCCTATCTACGGCAACCTGCGCTACAACATCAACGGCAGACCGATCAATCCCGTAGCCAGAAAATATCCCAGAGATTACATTGAAACCGGCGTTTCTTCCATTGATACGCTGATCACGCTGATCCGCGGGCAAAAGCTGCCTATCTTTTCAGGCAACGGCTTGCCTCACAATGAACTCGCCGCCCAGATTGTCCGCCAGGCTAAGCTTAGCGGCACATCGAGTGACAAGTTCGCCGTGGTGTTTACCGCCATTGGTGTCAAGCACGATGACGCGGATTACTTCAGGCGAAGCTTCGAGGACTCGGGCGCTATTGATAAAGTCGTCATGTTTGTCAACCTGGCGGACGACCCTATAGTCGAACGCGTCAGCACGCCGAGGTGTGCCTTGACGACTGCTGAATACCTGGCCTTTGAGCTGGGATATCATGTCCTGGTCGTCATGACCGACCTGACCTCTTACTGCGAAGCCCTCCGGGAGGTGTCTTCGGCCCGGGAGGAAGTGCCTTCCAGAAAAGGCTATCCCGGCTACCTCTACTCTGACCTTGCCTCGCTGTACGAGCGGGCAGGCATGCTCCACAGCCGTGAAGGCTCCATTACCTTCCTGCCTATTCTGACAATGCCAAATGATGACATCAGCCATCCTATTCCGGACCTGACAGGTTACATCACAGAAGGCCAGATTGTTCTCAGCCGTGAACTGCACCAGGACAATGTCTATCCGCCCATCAACGTCCTGCCGAGCCTGTCGCGCCTCATGAAAGACGGCATTGGCGAGGGCTACACCACGAAAGAGCATCCGGATGTTGCCAACCAGCTGTTTTCATGCTATTCAAAAGTACAGGATATCCGCTCACTGGCTCAGATTATAGGTGAGAGCGACCTCACGGAGACAGATCAGCGCTATATGGCCTTTGGCCGGGCTTTTGAGAGTCAGTTTGTGCGGCAGCATCTGGACGAAAGCCGTGACATCAAAAAGAGTCTGGACATTGCCTGGGAAGTGCTCAGTATTCTTCCGAGGACTGAACTTGACCGCCTCAGTACAGATATTATTGACGCGTTCTACAGAGGTTAGGAGGGGTGCGGGATGTATAGCAACATAGCGCCGACCAAAGCCAATCTGATCCGTGCAAAAAGCATGCTCGCCTTTTCTATCCGGGGCTATGAGCTTTTGGATCGGAAGCGGAATGTTCTGATCCGGGATATGATGGGGATGATGAACCGGGCCAACCAGGTTCAGATCGAGATCCAGAATCGCTTTGAGGAAGCTTCCGAAGCGCTTAAGATTTCCAATATGCTGCTGGGGACCCAAACTATTGAAGAGATATCCATATCTATTCCTAAGGATGAGGAATTTGAGCTGCTCAGCCGCAGCGTCATGGGCGTAGAGCTGCCGATGGTCCGAAACGTACCCCAGCCCATTGACCCCAGTTATGGCGTCTTCAGGACGAACTCTGCCCTGGACAACGCCGTAGAGGCCTACAACGATCTGCGCCGAAAGCTATATGAGCTGGCCGAGATCGAAACCTCCATTTACAAGCTGGCTATGGAAATCAAGAAGACACAAAAGCGAACCAACGCCCTGGACCGCATTCAAATACCAAGGTACAGGGCCTTGGTCAAGGCTATTTCGGAGACCCTTGAAGAAAAAGAGCGGGAGGATTTCTTCCGGCTTAAGAAGGTCAAGAAAAACGCTTCGAAAAAAATGTAAATCAGCGGGCGAGGGGAAACGCATAGTTTCCTCCGCCCGCTTCTCACTTGTATTTTGCAAAGAGTTTTGCATTCCCTCATTTTCTTTTTGCCGCCGAAAGGATATAATAGCCTTGGGTGCAAGAACAGGGTCGGGTTAACCTTTGGAGGTTATCACATGTCAAAAGCAATGATCAGAATCAGAATGAGCATGCACGACGCGCATTACGGCGGCAACTTGGTGGATGGCGCAAAAATGCTCAATTTATTTGGGGATGTCGCCACCGAGCTTCTCATCCGTCAGGACGGGGACGAAGGACTTTTTGCGGGCTATGAGTCTGTAGAATTTCTAGCGCCTGTCTATGCGGGGGATTACATAGAAGCCGTCGGCGAGATCGTCAAAGTCGGAAATTCTTCTCGGAAAATGGTCTTCGAGGCCAGAAAAGTCATCATTCCAAGACCGGACATCAACGATTCCGCTTGTGACGTACTTGAAGAGCCTATTGTGGTCTGTCGCGCGACAGGCACCTGTGTGGTTCCTAAAGACAAGCAGCGCAAATAGGAGGTGGCCTGAATGCAAAAATTGATCATTACTGCCGCGCTGACCGGTGCGGAGGTAACCAAGGAAATTCAGCCAAACCTTCCGGTGACGCCGGATGAAATAGCTGAAGCTGCTTATGAGTGCTGGAAAGCTGGCGCATCCATAGTTCACGTGCACGCGCGGGACGCGGAAGGCAATCCAACGCAGTCGGGAGACGTCTACAAAGAAATCATAGATAAAGTCAGCGCCAAGTGTGACATCATTGTCCAGCCGTCCACGGGCGGCGCGACCTGGCATACGCCTGAGCAGAGGCTGCAGCCGGTCGAGCTGGCGCCCGAAATGGCGACCCTCAGCTGTGGTACCTGTAACTTTGGGGATGAAGTGTTCATGAATACCCAGGAGAATATTGAGATCTTCGCCAAGCGTATGCAGGAAATGGGCGTCAAGCCTGAAATTGAAGTGTTTGAGCGCGGAATGATCGACACAGCCAAAGGGCTGGTCAAGAAAGGCTTGATCAGCGCGCCGCTCCATTTTGACTTCGTCCTCGGTGTGCCGGGCGCTTGTCCGGGGAATCCGGAGGACCTTATGTACATGGTCCATCAGATCCCGTCAGACGCGACCTGGACGGTTGCTGGCGTAGGCCGCTTCGAGACACCCCTTGCCGCCATGGCCATTATTATGGGAGGCCACGTCCGCGTTGGCTTCGAGGACAACGTCTACTACAGCAAGGGTGTCAAGGCAGATTCCAATGCCCAGCTCGTTGCCAGGGTTGTAAGACTGGCCGCAGAGCTTGGCAGGGAAGTCGCAACACCAGCTGAAGCGAGACGGATCCTAGGCATTGCGAAATAGTTTTTAGAGCAGACTAAAGCAGCCCGGCGCACTTGACGGGCTGCTTTTATCACGACTGAAGCAGGTTTAGGACAGTCCCCAAGGCAAGGAGGCTTATGCCGATGGTCACCAGCATTCACTTTCAACACAACGGAAGATCTTACGAGGTCGCCGTCAAGCGCGAACAGCGCATGGATTACCGCCTCAAGATCAAAAAGTCCGGTGGCTTGGTCGCCTCAATCCCCAAAAGGGCTTCGCTGAAGTCCCTTGAGGATTTCCTTGAGCACGGTCGAGCGGAAATTGGGAAGTATCTCGACCGGGTGTCGGCCTATGCGAATCAAACGCCAAAGTACACGTTTTCTGAAGGTGAGTACATTACCATTGCAGAGCGCCCTTTCAGGGTGGTGAAGGCGGCGATTAAACCCGGACATAAGCTAAAGGCAGCTGTGGATGAGAAACGGCTGGAAATCCACATTTATTCAGGGACTAAATTGAATGAATCACCTTCTGCAACCTACGAGCAACAGGCAGCCGAGGCGGTGGAAGAGGCGCTGATGGTTTTTTCCAAGACTTGGTTTGCGAGGCGCGTACAGTATTACGGACAGCGAATGTCCCTTCAGCCGAGTGCTGTCAAAATAAGTCGTGCTAAGACTCGTTACGGCAGCTGCAGCAGCAGAGGGAGCCTCAATTTCTGCTGGCGAATCCTTCTGGCGCCTCAATTTATCGCGGATTATATCGTCGTGCACGAACTGGCGCATTTGGCCCATCTCAATCATTCCAAGGCATTCTATTCGGTCGTGGAAAGCGCGATGCCGGATTACAGGAACGCGCAGAACTGGTTGAAAAAGAATGCGGCTCTCTTGGAATGGCCGGTGTGAATAAAAATAAGAAGAGGAAGCAGCGCAGAAAGTCAAAGTTCTGACTTTCATGGCGTGGCTTCCTCTATTTCCTTATTTTTCTTATTCATTTAATGAAGTGATATTTTCATAATTCTCATAAAAGGCAGCCCGATCCAGCCAAAAATATTTTAGTGGCGGATTTGAAGTGTTGGCAGTGTATTCGTGTCCAATATCCATGACACGCCATTCACCGTTGATGAAAACCTCCACCCAGATATGTTGGTGTGCAATGCCTTCGCCGGTCGTCATTCTGGCGGGGATCCCAATAGCTCTTAAAAAGGAAGCGTAAAGCAGGCCAATCTCCTCTTCGGTGCCAATTTCCTTGTCGAAGACCTCCAGTGCATTTCTCTTAAATGGCTCTCTTGAGTCGTCCAATTCAATATTCTCGAGAATCCAGAGATACAATGCCCGGGCTTTTCCGTATTGCGTCACTTCTTTGTAGCTCAGCAAATTTGAGACGCTTGAAATTTGCTCGTGATCAGCAGGGATTCTGACGGTAGGCACCAAATAACGGATCTTGTCACTGCTCGTGTTGATCAGGCTGAACTGCATGACATTATTGCGGTGGTAATTGATCCGCGGTTCAAAGTTGAGATCCCGTTTTGCGTCAAAAATGAATCCGTTTTTATCCAGCGTTTCAATCAGAACGTTGTGTTTGCCAAGACCAAACGGCAGGTAAATCCTGGTGCTGAATTTCCCCCCTTGGACAGGCACGACAAATTCGAGTTTGTCGGTTCCTTTTGAAACTGTGATCAGAAATTGTTCGACTCCGTCCGGGTTAAGAAGTGTACCTTCAAAGCGCTGGGAATTAAAAGCGAGCTGGTTTGAAAAGAGCTCGTGATCCAGGGTGACGCCGAACTCAAAGAAATTCCGGTATTCTACATAATGCTCCTCCGACTCCCGTATGGTCAGCATGTCGACCTGAAAGCTTTCAGCCACATTTCGAATAATACTTTTGGCGTAGACCGGATCAATGTAATCGTTATAGGCGAAATGTAGATTATAGCCAATATTTTCCTGCAAAAAGACATAGTTGACGTTGTGAATGATTTCGGGTCCTTGACGGACGTCATATTCAAGAGAATGTGAGTCGATTCTCGTGGTGGTCATGGTATCGATCCCAATGGTGCCTGCAAGGCCCGACCCGGCTTTTTTGACATCATCAAGGACCGTCTCCTGCCAATCTTCAAGAGTGGTGCCTGCCCCTTGTCGTTCCGCCATGATTTCGACGCTGAACTGTTCATAACTGTCGATAAAACCAAAACTTTGGCGTTCTGATGTCAGACGTTCCCAGTGAAGCGGGACTGAAATGTTGACGCCATGGGCATCTACAAAAATCTTCTTATAAAACGAATCTTTAAAGAAGGTAAATTTGTATCCTGCCTCGCCGGACACCAAAGTGTAAGTGCCGGTCGCCGGATCCCAGCTATCCTGGAAGTCCAGTGCGGCGGCGATCAGACTTACAGGCAGGTAAAGCCGGTTGTCTTCTTCGAAGACCGCCCCTTGTAAAGAGATTGGGGCGCCGTTGATGTAGGCGGTCTCGCTGTCCTTGACAATTTTAATGAACAGGTTATTCTTATAGAGGACGGCGTCCTGTTCGTCATGACGCTGATAATACAGCCTAAGCTCAGAGGCGAGCTCAATGAGCGGCACATAGACGATCCCGCCACGGACAACAGGCATAGTTTTAAATTCGAGTTTTCTTTCATTCAGATAGATTGAGATCTCCCTGATTGCGCTGTTTCCGAAAGATAAGCTGCCTGCAGCTTCGGTCAGTGGGGCCAGGGCAATCACTGAAATCAACAATGCGCAGAGTGCTTTTTTCACAGTTTGAATGCGTTGAATTGCAGACACCCCCCTTACGATCATTTGGTCAATTTCAATACAGGATAACTATATCATGCGGACTTGCATCAGGAAAGACCTTGTGCTATAATTTAATGGCTTGACAGAACGCTACCAATCTCATATTATTTATAAAGTGAACTCAGTACTAATCGGAAAGAGGTGAACGTAGGTGAAAGAGGGCATTCATCCTAACTACAATGAAGTTGAAGTGAAGTGCGCATGCGGAAACACTTTCAAGACAAAGTCGACTAACAAGGCAATCCATGTCGAAGTTTGTTCAGAGTGTCATCCTTATTATACCGGTACGCAGAAGCAAGTTGAGCGCGGCGGTAGAGCAGACAAATTCAAGCAGAAATATGGCTTATAGAATCACTTCAGTAATTGGGTTAGAGATGGAAATCTCTAACCTGTTTTACTATTCGGGAGGTTTCTAACAGAGCATGAGCAAACTGTATTTCAGATACGGCGCCATGAACTGCGGCAAGTCCACCAACTTGCTTCAGGTCGCCTACAATTACGAAGAACGCGGCATGAGGGTGATGATCCTAAAGCCAATGACAGATATAAAAGGCGCGAATACGGTTGTGTCAAGGCTGGGATTTTCCAGAGAAGTCGATCTCTGGATCCCGCCAGAAGCTTCCGTGATAAACGAAGTCGAAGACTGGATGGAACAGAATGGCAGAGTCGACTGTATCCTGGCGGATGAAGTTCAGTTTTTTAAAAAAGCGCAGGTGGATGATCTCTTTGAAATAGCGGTCAAAGGTGAAATTCCCGTGATTTGCTATGGCCTTAGAACCGACTTCAGAATGGAGGGGTTTGAAGGCAGCGGGCGCTTGCTGCTCCTGGCTCACAGCATCGAAGAACTCAAGACCATTTGTACCTGCGGAAAAAAAGCATTATTAAATGGAAGAAAAATTAACGGCAGATTTGTTTTCGAAGGGGAACAGGTCGCCATTGACGGCTTGGATCAAGTCGAGTATCAGTCACTTTGTCCAAAATGCTATTTTGGACTTCGGGATGCCTATGAGCATCAAAGAAGTGAGGCGTCATTATGAAAAAGAACTACACGGCAATTGGCGGCCAAGCCTTGATAGAAGGCGTTATGATGAGAGGCCGCAACACAATTGCCATTGCTGTTCGGAGACCGGATGGCGAAATAGATATCAAAGTAGAAGCTTTAAAAACAAGACCGTGGATGAAAAAAATTGGAAAAATACCAGTTCTAAGAGGATTTTTTGGCTTGATCTCTTCAATGGCTGTCGGCGTACGGGCGTTGACCTATTCTGCTGAGGTTTTTTCTGAAGCGGATGAAAGCTATGAGCCGAGTAAATTTGACCGCTGGATTATGGATAAATTTGGAGACAAAGCAGACAACATCATTGTCGGGATCTCCATGATTTTCGCTTTTGTCATGGCCTTTGTTCTGTTTGCCGCCATTCCAACGCTGACAGCCAGGTTTTTGGGGGGCTTTCTTGAGAGCACCACTGTCATGACGGTTGCGGAAGGCCTCATCAAGATTGGTGTGTTTATAGCCTATCTTTCGTTGATTTCACAGATGCGCGACATTAAGCGTGTATTCCAGTACCACGGCGCTGAGCATAAATCGATCAGCTGCCTGGAAAGCGGTCAGCCGCTGGACGTGGAACACGCAAGAATGTTTACGACCTTGCACCCGCGCTGCGGCACAAGTTTTCTTTTTATCGTGCTCGTCGTCAGCATTATTGTCTTTTCGTTTATCAGCTGGTCGAACCTCCTCATGCGCATTGTGCTTAAGGTGCTTTTACTGCCTGTCATCGCGGGCATTTCCTATGAAATTATTAAATGGGCGGGCAAAAGTGACAGCGTTCTGGTAAGGGCAGTCAGCTATCCGGGTCTGATGATGCAAAAACTCACTACCAAAGAGCCGGATGACCGTCAGCTTGAGGTCGCGCTTGCGGCACTCCACAAAGTACTTGAAATAGAAGGGGCCGAGGCGAATGTCCTCAGTTCATAGCGCTCTTGTAACTGCTAGATCAGCGCTTTCAGCCGTTACAGACAACGCCAGTCGGGAAGCGGAAGACATGCTGTGCCATTTACTTGGCTGGGATCGTCTGAAGCTGTTCATGGAGAATCGAACGCTTCTCAACGAAACGGCAGCTCAAAAGTTTGAGGCTATGGTCGCCAGAAGAATTGAGGGCGAACCGCTTCAATATCTGCTTGGCCATGCGGGGTTTATGGGGCTCGATTTTCTGGTGAGACCGGGGGTGCTGATTCCGCGGCCGGATACTGAGCTGCTGGTTGAAATGGCGTTGTCACATTTGAAGGCGCTGGAACAAGCGCGACCATCGGCAGACTTTTTTAAGGTAGCGGATCTCGGAACCGGCAGTGGCGCTATAGCGCTGTCCATTGCGCATTACAATGAAGCGTCGTCAGTGACGGCGGTCGATCTTTCGCCCCAGGCACTTGCTGTGGCGGAAGAAAATGTAAGGCGGCTGGGTCTGGATCAGCGCGTCAGACTGATTGAGGCGGACATGTTTGACTTTCTTGCGGGTGCTGAGGCGGCGTCTTTTGACTTGATCGCCTCCAATCCCCCTTATATCCCAACCCAGGTCATTGAGTCGCTGCAAGTGGAGGTCAGAGTTCACGAGCCGCGGCTGGCGCTGGACGGCGGACCGGATGGACTCGGGCCCTATAGGCGTCTTGCGGTCATGGCCCACAGGCCGCTAGTCAGCGGTGGGCGTCTGGTGATGGAAATTGGGCATGACCAGGCAGCGCCAGTTAAACAATTTTTGCTTGACGCAGGGGTCTGGGAAAAGGTAGAATGCATACGGGATTTGCAGGGCAATGACCGCGTTGTGACAGCGGTAAAGAGCCGTGCAGCCGTATAAAATAACTTTGGACCTCTGAATTATAAGTGATCCGCGCCTCGCAAGGGGCGTATACTCAATGAAAATATCCGGTGAAAGCAAATGATCCGGTGTTTGGAAAGTTTTGCAAAGTTCATAGAAACTTTGGGAGAGGGTTTTTGAAACATGTTTGATAAACTCGAATTTTTAGAAGAAAAATATGAAGACTTGTCGGCCAAAGTGGCTGACCCGGAAGTCATCAACGATCAGAGGCTCTGGCAGCGCTACATGAAAGAGCACGCGGAGATTACACCAATCGTCGAAAAATACAGAGCCTACAAAATAGCTAAAAATAGTATGGCTGAAGCCAAAACCATCCTCATGGAAGAGAATGATGAGGATCTGAGGGAGCTCGCCAAAATGGAGATTTCAGAGCTGGAAGTAGAGCTGGGCGAAATTGAAGCCGAGATGCGAAAGCTTCTGATTCCAAAGGATCCCAATGATGAGAAGAACGTCATTCTCGAGGTGCGCGCGGGCGCAGGCGGTGATGAAGCGGGTCTTTTTGCAGCAGAGCTTTTAAGGCTGTACATTCGCTTCGCTGAAAAGAAGCGCTGGAAAGTCGAAATGATGAACACCTCTGAAAGCGGCGTTGGCGGCATTCGGGAGGCGTCTGTCATGATCAAGGGAAAAGGTGCGTACTCGCAGCTCAAATACGAAAGCGGCGTCCACAGAGTCCAGCGCGTGCCTGCGACAGAGTCTGCCGGACGGATTCATACCTCCACTGCCACGGTCGCTGTACTGCCTGAGGTGGATGACGTCGAAGTGGATATCAACCCGAATGACCTCCGAATTGACGTTTTCCGGTCTTCGGGCAACGGCGGCCAGAGCGTCAATACGACTGACTCTGCGGTCAGGGTCACACATTTGCCGACCGGTATGGTCGTCTCCTGCCAGGATGGCAAGTCTCAGCTCTCCAATAAGGAAAAGGCGATTCAGATCCTGAAGGCGCGACTTTATGAGTCGGAACTTTCAAAACAGAACGCCGAAATTGCCGAGGAGCGCAAAAGTCAGGTTGGCACGGGTGACAGAAGCGGCAAAATCAGGACGTATAATTTCCCTCAGGGGCGGATTACAGATCATCGCATAGGCATGACCGTCTATAAAATTGACGCCTATATGGCAGGGGAAATAGAGGAAATGGTGGATGCGCTGATTACCCATTATCAGGCTGAAGCCATGAAAACTATGGAAGAATAAATTGAAACTGCGACAGCCGGGTGGTGGCGACTCAACAAAAGCCATGACCCGCCTGTCGCATTTTTGCGGTAAGTCATGAAAGCAGGTGAAAAAATGAGAGAAATGTGGATTCCTTATGACCAGATCGAGGGTCGGGACCATGCCCTGGATCAGTGGCAGCTGATTGACGTCAGATCACCCGGTGAATACAGAGAAGGCACCATAGGAGAGGCCATCAACCTCCCTATTTTCGGTGACGAACTGCGGGCTGAGGTAGGAACGGCTTACAAAAAGCAGAGTGTGCTGGAAGCCAAACGCCGCGCCATAAAAGCGGTAGCTGCTCAGCTTCCGGAGCTGTACGAGCATTTTCTGTCCATTGAGGCGACGGGTCGACCAATTGCCATGTTCTGCGCCCGGGGCGGCATGCGCTCCCAAAGTTTTGCCAGTTTGCTGAGGGCTATCGGACATAATGTCTGTGTTATTGAAGGCGGTTATAAAGCGTATCGGCAATATATGCTGCAGGCGCTCCAAGAGCTGAGTGAAGCCCGGCGATTTATCGTGCTTCACGGCAATACAGGCGTTGGCAAGACGCTGATCCTCAACCGCCTGGAGGAGCAGGGGCTGGATGTCATAGACATAGAAGCCCTCGCCCATCACAGAGGTTCAATGCTCGGCCGCGTCGGACTGGAGCCCCAGCCAACGCAGAAGACCTTCGAAGATCGTCTGTACCGGGCTCTGAAGGGATCAAAGAGCGGGGACGTGTTTGTCGAGGCAGAGAGCAAGCGTCTGGGCCGCGTCAACATTGACGACGCGGTGCTTGCCGGCATGCGCAGCGGCAGACACATCTTTGTAGATGCCCCAATGTGGTTCAGGGAGCGGGAAATTGTGAGCGAGTACACGCGTCACGAGAGCTCCAAGGCGGAGCTTCTGACGGTCATGGACAACTTCAGAAAGCACCTCGGCAATGAGACCGTGGACCAATTTGAGGCTTTGATTCAAGCGAATGATTACGGTCCGGTAGCCAGAGCACTGATGGAGCGTTATTATGATCCTAAATATGAATACACGTCAGTCCAGTACGACTATGACCTCAAAGTCTGGGTAGAATCCGTTGAGGACGCCGCGCAGGAAATCCACCGGTGGTATGAGCATCAGGCGGTGACGGACAGGTGAGAAATCCGGATCAAAGCGTTCAGAGCGCGTTTTTTGCCGATGGTACCGGTACTTCCAACACGCTGATCCTGGGTTCGGATACAGCGGTCATTTCTGACGCAGAGCTCCTTCTCGCAGCGAAGCTCCTTCAAGATGGAGAAACAGTGGCCTTTCCCACGGAAACCGTCTATGGGCTGGGGGGGAATGCGCTGAAACCATCGGCTATCCGTAAAATTTTTGAGGCTAAAGGACGGCCGTCTGACAACCCTTTAATTGTACACATTGCCGACCTTGACGCTCTGAACGGCCTGGTGGCCGAGGTGTCGCCCCTGGCAGAGACGCTGATGACGGCTTTTTGGCCGGGGCCTCTGACACTGGTAATGAAGAAGAGGCCGGAGGTGCCCTCAGAGGTCACCGGCGGACTGGACACCGTTGCGGTGCGGATGCCGGTCCACGAGCTGGCGAGGCGCCTGATCCGGCTCAGCGGGGTTCCCGTGGCGGCGCCCAGTGCGAATCTGTCCGGAAAGCCGAGTCCGACCCGGTGTGAAGATGTCATCCGGGACTTGTCAGGCAGAGTGGCGTGCATCCTGTGCGGTGAACTCAGTGAAATAGGTCTGGAGTCCACAGTGGTGGATGTCACGGGAGAAGAGCCGGTCATACTCAGGCCGGGCGGGATCACCCTTGAAATGATTCGCAGCGCCGCGGGCTGCGGAAAGTATGATGAGGCGGTAGACAGGAAAATCCTCGAGGGAGAAAAGGCGCGGTCTCCCGGCATGAAGTATACGCATTATTCGCCTGATGCAGAAGTCATTCTGTTTGAGGGAGAACCTGAAGCCGTCGCGGCTGAGATACTGAGGCGGGCTGCAGCCTATACCCTGGCCGGCAGCCGTGTTGGGATCATGACTTTTGATGAGCGCGTTAAAATTTATGCGGACAGCGGCGAGGTCCTGTCTCTTGGCAGTCTGGAACGGCTGGATCAGGTGGCCCAGAATTTGTTTCAGACACTTCGCGCGTTTGATTCGGGCAAGATCGATGTGGTGCTCTCTGAAACCGTTGAAGACAGTGGAATTGGCAAGGCAATCATGAACAGGCTGATTAAAGCAGCCGGGTATCGAGTGGTCCGTGTCTAAAAGTCATAGAAAAAATCGACGCAAAATAGTGTATGATAGAATCGAAAGTGTTGTAAAAAAGTGATGAAAGGCTCAGGGGAGGAAAACATGAACATAGCTGTCGGCAGTGACCATGGCGGTTTTGAATTGAAAGTGGAAATTGTGAATTACCTGAAAGGAAAAGGCGTGAGCGTGACGGATTTTGGCACCCACTCGGCGGAGTCGGTCGACTATCCGGTTTATGGGGAGAAGGTTGCGGAAGCGGTCGTCTCAGGCGCGGCAGACCTTGGAATAGTCGTCTGCGGAACAGGCCAGGGCATTGCCATGGCGGCCAACAAGGTGAAGGGCATTCGCGCGGCGGTGGTTGCAGACACCTACAGTGCTGAAATGACAAGACTCCACAATAATGCGAATATCCTCAGTCTAGGCGGTCGCGTCGTAGGCGCTGGACTGGCACTAAAAATTGTCGAAACCTTTATTTCCACACCTTTTGAAGGCGGGCGGCACGAGCGCAGAGTGGATTTGCTGACCTCAATAGAGGCGAAATATTCCAAGTAAGCGGCGCTGGAAACTAGTGCAGTTAAATTTTGTAAATAAGGCAGCCGGTGGCTGCGTCATTGTATAGCGACATTGCCTAATTTGAGAGGAGAGTTTAAATGAATAAGGTATTTGAACTAAACCATCCGCTGATTCAGCACAAGTTGACGTTGATCCGGGATAAAAACACAGGTGCCAAGGAGTTCAGAGAGCTGGTCAAAGAAGTCTCCATGCTCATGGCTTACGAAGTTACCAGGGAGCTTCCGCTTGAGGATGTTGAGGTTGAAACGCCTATCTGTGTCATGAAGGGAAAAGCGATCGCAGGCAGAAAGCTTGCCATTGTCCCTATTCTTAGAGCGGGCCTCGGCATGGTTGACGGGTTTCTGTCTCTGCTGCCGGCTGCAAAGGTGGGTCATGTTGGGCTGTACAGGGATCCCGAGACATTAAATCCTGTCGAGTATTACTGCAAACTGCCTTCGGATGTTCCGGAGCGCGATCTTCTGGTTCTCGACCCTATGCTGGCAACAGGCGGCTCTGCGCGCGCAGCCATTCGCTTCATCAAGAACCGCGGCGCGAGAAACATCAAGCTGATCTCGATTATTTCCTGCCCGGAAGGCATTGCGGCTGTTCATAGCGAGCATCCGGACGTCGATATTTTTGTCGCAGCCATTGACGAAAAACTCAATGACCATGCGTATATTGTACCTGGTCTTGGTGATGCCGGTGACCGTCTCTTTGGCACCAAATAATTGAAACTTATTAAAAATTTGATTTTCAAGCAGGACAGTCCGTTGCATAAATCCAACTGCTGTCCTTTTTTTCCATTGCGCTCAGGGCGGACTTTGAGGGCCTGGCAGCAACCGAGCTTGAATTTAGTACCAAATACCTTTTCACCTGGGGATGGATGGATTCATAGGAGGAACACCTGATGGCGACAAGACGAGATAAAACCAATTATTATTTGGATATTGCCGAGACTGTCCTCGCCAGAGGAACGTGTCTGAGACGAAATTACGGTGCAATCCTTGTCAAGAATGACGAGATCATTGCGACGGGTTATACAGGTGCGCCAAGAGGAAGATCCAATTGTACGGAACTCGGGTATTGCGAACGCATCAGGCTGGGCATTCCGAGCGGGCAGATGTATGAAAAGTGCCGTTCTGTGCATGCGGAGGCGAATGCGATCATATCAGCGGCAAGACGGGATATGATCGGAGCTGACCTCTACCTGGTCGGCATTGAAATGGATGGCGGCGGCTATGTGGCGAACGCGACTTCCTGCAGCATGTGCAAACGCCTGGTTATCAACGCCGGGATCGCCCGCGTCCTGATCCGTGATGACCGCGACCGGTTCAGAGTGTTGGATGTGGAGCGTGAATGGGTGGAAAAGGATGACTCCCTTGGAAATGGCGCGTGACCGGTCTTTGGCATTAACGTGTCTGGAAGAAGTATGGTGACTTAGTCACAATAGATTTACAAATGTAAAGGATCTCATTGCAAGTCAGTCATTTCATGTTAAAATGAGACTGAATTTGAATGCCTGACCTGTAGCATCCGGAGGCGTTCCCTTAAGGGGTGTTTTTATTGTATATGTTGTTTCTGCCTTTTGTTATGTCGGTAATGATCAGTTATCTGATGACCCCTGTAGCGATCCGGGTTGCACACGCAGTCGGGGCTATTGATGTGCCCAAAGATGAACGGAGGGTGCATTCCAAGCCCATTCCCAGATTGGGCGGCCTGGCTATTTTTATTGCGTTCATGGCAACTTATCTGGCGTTCAATTCCATGTCCGGCATAAAAGAAATGGGACTGGTGGCTGGAGCGCTCATTATTGTCGTGACGGGTGTCTTTGATGATATGAAGCCAATTTCCGCGAAGCTCAAATTGGCTGCCCAGATTGCAGCTGCTCTGGTCCTGTTCTTCAGCGGCACGAGAATTGACTTCCTGACGAATTATTTTGGTGCGTCGGAGATGATTTATGTTGGCATGCTCAGCCTTCCAATCACGATCTTCTGGATTGTGGGCATTACAAATACGGTCAACCTGATCGACGGCCTGGATGGCCTTGCTGCAGGCATCTCAATTATTGCGGCATCATCACTGGCTTACGTCGCCATTGTCAACGGCCGCGTTGAGACAGCCCTGGTCACGGTGCTCATAGTCGGCAGCTGTCTTGGATTTCTGCCTTACAATTTTAATCCGGCAAAGATTTTCATGGGGGACACGGGTTCCCTGTTTCTGGGCTTTATGCTGGCGGCCACATCTATTGACGGCTCGATCAAAGGTGCTACTTTTCTTGTCTTCGCAGCGCCAATTCTTGCACTGGGCTTACCAATTTTTGATACGACCTTCGCAATTCTCAGAAGATTTTTGAGCGGCAGGCCAATCATGGAAGCGGACAAAGGCCATTTGCACCATAGGCTGCTGTCACTTGGGTACCATCAGAGGACGGTTGTTCTCGCCATGTACTTTATCAGTGTGCTGCTTGGCTTATCCGGCATCTTTCTGATCCAGGGCGCCATAGGCTCTATGACTGTAGCGCTCGCTGCGGCAGTGCTGCTCATTCTTATTCCGATCAGGCGGTCGATCAGCAGAGAACGGCTATCTGTAGAAGAAAGCGAGGAAAATTTGTGGAAAGAATAAGAGTGCTTTCGGTCTTTGGGACACGCCCGGAGGCTGTTAAAATGGCGCCGGTGGTTAAAGCACTGGCGCAGGATGATGCCTTTGATGCCCGCGTCTGTGTCACAGCACAGCATCGGGAGATGCTTGATCAGGTGCTGGAATTGTTTCAGATCGTTCCGGACTATGATCTGGACATCATGCAGGCAGGCCAGGGACTGTCCGACATAACCTGTCGCGTCCTGAAGGGCCTGGAGCCCGTGATAAAGGCGTTTAACCCTGAAATGATCCTGGTGCACGGCGATACGACAACGACGTTTTCGGCGGCTTTGGCGGCGTATTATCAGGGTGTGCGCGTTGGCCATGTCGAGGCGGGTCTCAGGAGTTTCGACAAATTCTCTCCTTTTCCGGAAGAAATGAACCGTTGCTTGACGGGGCGTCTGGCGGATCTTCATTTCTCACCGACGGCGCAAAATGTCCAAAACCTTTTAAATGAAGGAATTGACGAGAAGGCAATTTTGAAGACAGGCAATACAGTAATCGATGCCTTGATAAGTGTTATTCGACCGGATTATGCATTTGATGTCCCGGAACTTCAGGGGATTGATTATGACAACAAAAAAGTGATCCTGCTGACCGCTCACAGACGTGAAAATCTGGGCGCGCCAATGCATGCCATTTTCAGTGCCGTCCGCCACATCGTGGATCGCTTCCCGGAAGTTGAACTGATTTTTCCAATGCACAAAAACCCTGCGGTAAGAGAGATCGCCGCTGAGCACTTTGAAGGCAGCAGCCGTATTCACAGAATTGAACCTTTGGATTACGAACCTTTTGCGCATCTCATGTCCAAATCCTGGCTGATCCTGACTGATTCCGGCGGCATACAGGAAGAAGCGCCTGCCCTCGGCAAGCCTGTATTGGTGCTCAGGCGAGAAACTGAAAGACCGGAAGCGGTTGAGGCTGGCACGGTTAAACTCGCGGGTGTCGAGGCGGATGAGATTATATCCATGTGTGAAGAGCTGCTGACTCAGCCAGAGGCCTATCAGGCCATGGCAAACGCGGTCAATCCGTACGGGGACGGCCTGGCTTCCCAGCGCATCGTAAACCGAATCAAAGCGGCACTGAGACCTGAAATGAGCGGAATTTAGAAAATTTGTGAGTTATTAATATAAAAACAGACCCGATATGTGGTCTGTTTTTTTATTGACAAGATCAATTTTAAAAATATTTAAATAATTTCATATTGGTCACAAACCTCATGTTATAATGACTGTATGCTTGTATTCGAGTACAATCTATTGACTGCATATTAAACTTGGGTTTATAATTACGTTAAATCATTAACAAAAACAAATGTTAAAGTCTGTCTCTTATACACATTGACGCTGCCGACGAGATTTCCAGTGTAGATCTCGGT
>NZ_JAOTSB010000026.1 GCF_030247605.1 Acidaminobacter sp.
TTAACTGAGCCTAATTTTCACCTCACACTACCAGCCGTGCACCTCGCTCCGCTGCGCTGCGCTTCGGTCGCGGGCTGCGCCCTATATAAACAAAGGCAGCACCGCACTTCAGAGAGCAAGCTCTCTTTCGCACGGTGCAGCCTTTGTTTATGCACGGCTGTTAGCTATCGCGAATAAACGCTGTTAGCCTTCCAAATGTCTTCCGCATACTCCTTAATCGTCCGATCTGACGAAAACTTTCCGGCGCCAGCTATATTCATCCAGCACTTCCTCGCCCAGGCCATACGGTCCAGGTAGGCATCGTTGACCTTCTGCTGTGCCTCTCTGTAACTTGCAAAGTCTTTCAAGATCATGAAGACATCCGGTGAATGCCAATCCGCGCCCAACAGCAGCGCGTCATGAAGTTCCTTAAAAATGCCGGTGCCGCCATCGCTGAAAGTGCCGTCCACCAGGGAATCCACCACTTTCTTCAAGCCTTTGGTCTTCCGGAATT
Source organism: Acidaminobacter sp. (assembly GCF_030247605.1). GTDB lineage: Bacteria > Bacillota > Clostridia > Peptostreptococcales > Acidaminobacteraceae > Acidaminobacter. Next base: position 494 of record NZ_JAOTSB010000026.1, read on the forward strand.
CCCCGGATGGCTTATAGGTGGCCTTGATCCGCTCGATTTCCTCGACTCTGAGGCCAAAGATGAAGTTGTTCTCTTCTCCCGCCTCTTCGACAATTTCAATGTTCGCGCCATCATAAGTGCCCAGGGTTGGCGCGCCATTCAGCATGAATTTCATATTGCCGGTTCCGGACGCTTCCTTACCTGCTGTTGAGGTCTGCTCAGACACGTCCGCTGCCGGGAAGAGCATCTCACCATAAGAGACGTCGTAATTCTCGACAAAGACAACCTTGAGCTTGCCCGCCATCTCCGGATCCCCGTTGACAAGGGCTTTAACCTCCTGGATAAACTTGATGATGCCCTTAGCCCTCAAATAGCCCGGGGCTGCCTTGGCGCCAAAGATAAAGGTCCGCGGTACAATCTTCATAGACTTGTCCTTCTTCAACCTATAGTACAAATCCAGAATTTGAAACGCATTCAGCAGCTGCCGCTTGTATTCGTGCAGCCGCTTGATCTGGATGTCATAAATAGAGTAAGTGTCAATTTCAACACCCTCATGCTCCAAAATGTAGGCTGCCAGCTGGTTTTTCTTCAGCTGCTTGATCTCTAAAAACCGCTCCAGCACTGCCGGATCGTCCGCAAAGGCCTCCAGCTTCCTCAGTTCATCCAAATGCGTGATCCAGCGGTCAGACCCGAGCAGCTCAGTGATGAAATCCGACAGCTCCGGATTCGCCTTCAGCAGCCACCGCCGCTGGGTAATCCCGTTGGTCTTGTTGTTGAACCTCTCGGGATACAGCTTATACCAGTCCTTCAGTTCGCTGTTAATTAAAAGTCCCGTGTGCAGCTGGGCGACGCCGTTAACAGAAAATGAACCGTAAATTGACAAAAACGCCATCCGGACGCGTCTGTCATGGATGATCTCATACTTCGACACGTCCTCCAGCGGCACCCCTAGCCCTTTCAGCTCCCTTAGAAGCTGTTCGTTGATCTTCAGGATCACACTGTAAACCGCCGGCAGAAGCTTCTTATAAAGCTTGATATCCCAGGTCTCCAGAGCCTCCGCCAAAATGGTGTGATTGGTATAGGCAAAGGTCTTCGTGACAATCTTCCAAGACTTATTCCATGACACGCCCTCTACTGACGTTAGCAGCCGCATCATCTCAGGAATCGCCACCGCAGGGTGGGTGTCGTTCAGCTGAATGGCATTCAGCTCTGCAAACCGTTCAAAATCTCCATAAACTGCCTTGTGCCTTCTCATTAAATCCTGAAGGGACGCCGACACGAAGAAATATTGCTGCCTGAGCCTGAGCAGCTTGCCTTTGTCGTTGGAATCGTTGGGATACAGGACTTTGGTGATGGTTTCCGCGTGATTTTTCTCACGTACCGCACGGTCATAGTTCTGCAGATTGAACTGCTCAAAATCAAAGGGCTGGAGAGGCTCTGCCTTCCATAGCCGCAAGGTATTGATCGTTTCCCCGCCGTAACCCACTATGGGCGTGTCGTAGGGGATGGCCTTGACGTCACCATCGGCAAAACCCACGGTGACTGCTTCATCTGCGCGGCGAATGGACCAGGGATCGCCATATTCCAGCCAGTTGTCCGCCTCTTCGACCTGAAAACCCTCCACAAACCGCTGCTTGAAAATGCCAAACTCGTAGCGGATGCCGTAGCCGTTCAGCGGATAGCCGTGGGTCGCCGCCGAGTCGAGAAAGCATGCCGCGAGCCGTCCCAGACCGCCATTGCCAAGCCCCGCGTCCGGTTCTGCCTGCTCGACGGCATTTAGGTCGATCCCGAGGGCCTCCAGCTGCGCTGCCACTTCCCCATGCTGTCTCAAATTGATCAGATTGTTGCCGAGGGCCCGCCCCATCAGGTACTCCGCAGACAGGTAGCTGGCATGCTTTAATCCCTCAAATTTTTTCTCCGACGCCTGCCACCGCGGCACGAGATCCTGCATCAGCGCTTTCGACAGCGCGATGTATTGTTCCTTCGGGTGACAACGCTCAAAATCCTTGCCAAAGGTGGTTAATGCCCAGACGTAAGTCCTCTCTCTCAAATCGTCCATAACCTACCGATCCCTCCCATAAAGCTGTGTCAGCCCGCGGATTCTTTCGGCCAGGGCCGGCGTCAGCGCGGATTCCTCCAGGCGCCAGGTCCAGTTGTTGCCGATGGTCGAGGGCACATTAATCCTCGCAGAATTATCGAGATCCAAAAAGTCCTGTATAGGCGCGACGGCAAGGTTCGCCGTCGAACTCCACGCCCCCCGGATCATGCCCCAGTTCAGGCCTTCATCATAATTCAGCTTCAGATAATTGACTGCCTTCCTAAATTCCTTCTTCGGGATATTGTCCAGCCACCCGGAAATGGTCTCGTTGTCGTGGGTCCCGGTGTAGATGACGGCATTCTGCGTGAGGTGATGCGGCAGATAGAAGCTTTCGACCTCCGGATCAAAGGCGAACTGCAGGACCTTCATGCCGGGATACCCCGTCGCTTCAATCAATTGCTTCACCTCGGGGGTGAGATAGCCAAGGTCCTCGGCAATAATGTTCAGTGGCCCCAGGGCTTTGTGAATCGCTTTGAACAGGGCGAGGCCTGGTCCTTTCACCCACTTGCCCGCAGCGGCGGTTTCCGCGCCATACTCGACCTCCCAGTAGGCTTCAAAGCCCCTGAAATGATCGATTCTGAGTGCGTCGTACCTGGTGAAGCTGTGTCGGATTCGCTCAATCCACCACCGGTAGCCATCCTGCTTCATTTGCTTCCAGTTATAGATAGGATTCCCCCAAAGCTGTCCGGTCTCCGAAAAGGCATCCGGCGGTACTCCGGCCACGGTCAGGGGTTTGTGATCCGTTCCCAGCTTGAAATAGTCTGGTCTGGCCCAAACATCCGCACTGTCCTCCGCGACATAAATGGGCAGGTCGCCAATGATGCTAACGCCCTTTTGATTGGCATAGTGCTTCAGTCGCTGCCACTGCATCTCAAAGAAGTATTGAGTGAACACCCAAAACTTGATTTCCTCCTGGTAAGCTGCTTCAAATGCCAGGACCTCGGGCGAGCCTACGTGTCTGTATTCCCGGTCCCAGTCTGACCAGGCTTTGTCGGACTGAAAATCTTTGATGGCCATGTAGAGCGCGAAGTAACGGAGCCATTCTCCCTGCTCCTTCAAATAGTCTGTCAAAGTCTCCTCCATAGTGCTTTCGGCTCTTTTATAAGCCTTTTTTAGAAGCCCCATCTTAGCCTTGAACAGATGACCATAGTCGATAGGCTTCGACTCTTTCTCCAGTCTGGCTTTGGAAACCTCAAATTTTGAGAGATAACCCAATTCAACAAAGGTTTTCAGATCAATAAAATAGGGGTTTCCAGCAAAAGCCGACAGGCACTGGTAGGGAGAATCCCCGTAGCTTGTGACGCCGAGGGGCAGAATTTGCCAGTTTTTTTGACCCGCCGCTTCAAGAAAGTCGACGAAATTATAGGCGGATTTACCAAAGTCTCCTATGCCATAAGGTCCCGGCAGCGAAAAGATGGGTAACAGTATACCGCTGGAGCGCTTTGTCATGATGTTCACCTCTTGTGGTGTGATTTGAGTTGCGATTTTGTTAATGCAAGGTCAAGTTATTCATTTCTACCCAACTATTTTGAAGCGTCACAGATTCTGTTGCGTTGATAATTAATTGTCAGCATTTAGAAATTCACGGGTATATATGTACATCAGAAGGTTATGGAACGTGGTGGTGAATGGTGACCATCGGCAAAATAAAATATTATTTTTTTGGACAGATCCAGTTGTTTTCTCAGCTTGGTTTATGGGTATAATATTCTTGTTGTTATCATTTCAATTTTGATTTTGTTATATATGTTTTATCATAAACTATAGAGTGTCAAGGGGTGTTCCAGTTGAAGATGAAGAAATGGATCCTGGCAGGCGTTGTCATAGCCGCAGCCGCAGCCGTATTTGTATTTTGGAATGGTCGAAGTGAGCCACTGGCGGATTACTGGGTAGTCCAGGAACAGCCTTTTACGCAAACGGTGACTGCGTCAGGGAAGATTCTGGCGGCCCGAAAAATTGAGATTAAGTCAGAAGTTTCAGGAACCTTGAGCAATTTCTCGTTGAATGTGGGTGATGCCGTAGCAGAGGGTCAGACGCTTTTCTCGCTGGACGGCAGTGATGTCGAACGCAGCATCCAGGAGCGTCAGGCGGCTTTAAGCGCTGCACGGGCCCGCTACCGCGCCGTCACCGAGGTATCCCTCCCTACCGCACAGGAAACCGTCATACAGCTTGAGGCGGCGCTTGAACAGCTAAATAAGCAGCTCGAAGATACCAATGTTTTATTTGAGAGCGGCGCCGTGGCTAAAACCGCTGTGGACGATTTGGAACACCAGATTACCCTTCAATTGTCAAAAATCGCCTCAGCAAAAGCCTCTGCCAACGCTTACGCTTCCGGAGGCGCTTCTGTTTCTGAAGCTGCGGCCGGCGTCAGTCAAGCCCTTGAAGCCCTGGAGACCGCCAAAAATCAGCGGCAGAAATATGCTGTCACTGCACCCTTCTCCGGCACGGTTCTTGAGCGTCTTCGCGAACCCGGCGAATATGTCCAGGCGGGCACGACGCTTGTAACTTTGATTGATCCTTCCAGCTACTACGCTGAGATTGAGCTTGAGGAGCGAAAAGTGGGATTGATCGAGATTGGCCAGCGGGTCCTGGTGTGGCCTGAAAGCTATCCATCGAAGGCCGTTGAGGCCGAGGTCTCAAAAATACTTCCAAAAGTGGAGGACGCCACCGGAACTGTTAAGATTCAGATCAAGCTGGCGTCGTCAGCTGATTTTCTTATTGAAAATTTGTCCGTCCAGGTTGAAATTGTCATTCGCACCTTGCCGGCCGCCATTATTCTGCCGGCCCAGGCTTTATGGAATGCCGAAGCATCTGAGGTGCTCGTCGAGCAGGATGGCCGCGTTGCCAGCAAACCGGTGAAGCTCGAAGCGGTTGGCCTTTCGGATTATCTGGTGCTCGAAGGCTTGAGTGTCGGTGAAGCGGTGCTGGATCCGGCTTCCGAGCTGGCGCCCGGCGACGAAGTGATTTTAGCCGATGGTGGCGGCGCCAACACAACCGCTGAAGATGACAAGACGGGTGAGACGCCATGATGTTCGAGCTGAAAATTGCCCTTCGTTTTCTCAAAGACGGGCGAGGACAGACGACGTTCATTCTGCTGGGCATAGCCATTGGGGTCGCTGTTCAGATTTTTCTGGGCACCCTGATCAGCGGACTGCAAAAGGACCTGGTCAATGGCACCGTAGGCTCGAGCCCGCACATGACATTTTCAGCGGCAGAGACTGCTGATGCCAGTGGTCTCAGTTCGGCAAACGGTTTTGTCGCTTCCAGTGCCGGGAATTTTTCCCGTCAGGAAAAGACGCTGGACAATTGGCGGCCCCTTTTGGCGACCTTGGATCAGGCGACCGAGACGACAGCAGTTTCTCCGGTCGCTGAAGGCAGCGGGTTTCTCTTGAAGAGCGGGGAACGTTGGCCTATACTCGTTCGCGGTATTGAGCCTGAGCGAGCAAACGAAATCTACGAACTTAAAAGCAAACTGAGCGCAGGGACTTATGTCGTCGAAGGGGATCAAGTGCTCATAGGGACGTCCTTAGCCGCAGAAGCGCTGCTTGAGACAGGAGATACCTTTACCCTGGAACTCCCCGGCGGTCAGCGCCAAAGTCTGACGGTGGCCGGAATCTTCGATCTTGGAAACAACAGCCTCAACGAGACCTGGCTGTTTATGTCCTTGTCCCGGGCTCAGAGACTTCTGGGCTTTGGGGATGATATCAGCCGCGTCGAGGTTCAGGTTGAGGATGTTTTCGCGGCAGACCTGCTTGCAGAAGCTTACGAGAAGCAATTTATAGGCATTAAATCAGAGAACTGGAAGGTTCAGAACGCCAGCCTGTTGTCTGCCCTCACCAGCCAAAGCAGCTCGTCGCTGACGATTCAGGCCTTCGTTCTTTTAGCGATTACCCTTGGCATAGCCAGCGTTCTGGCGGTGTCTGTCGTACAAAAGTCAAAGCAGATTGGCATCCTGAAAGCCATGGGTACCTCGAGCGCCAGCGCGAGCAGAATCTTCCTATTCCAAGGTGGCATACTGGGGCTGCTCGGCTCTGTTTTAGGCAGCGGCATGGGCTATGCCCTGACACAAGCCTTCCTTTGGGGCACCTCCATTCAGACCGGGGAAGCGCTGTTTCCTTTGGAGTTTGACCCGGCAGCGGCTGGAACGATCATTGCTATTGCCACGGTGGCCAGCATTGTATCGGCGCTGTTTCCTGCAAGGCGTTCGGCCAGTTTGAACCCTATAGACGTTATCAGGGGTTGATAGTATAAATGAGCACTACTCTGCACAGTAAAGGAGCGATTCCTATGGCATCCCCACTTCTCGAAGCCAGTGAATTGACCATGGTCTATGGCACCGTCGTTAAAACCCACGCCCTAAAGGGTGTTAACCTGACTATAAATTCCGGTGAATTTTCAAGTATAATTGGCTACTCCGGTTCAGGCAAAACAACACTTCTCAACATTCTTGGCACACTGGACCGTCCTACCAGCGGAACGCTGCGCCTCTTGGGTGAAGACATCACTAAGATGAGCGATGAGCAGCTGGCCATTTTCAGAAACCGTAATTTAGGATTCATCTTTCAGTTCCATCATTTGCTGCCGGAATTTAGTGCCCTCGAAAACGTCCTCATGCCGACCTGGATCCAGTCCAAAAATGGCAGTATGAAAATGGCGTCCCGGGCGAAAGAGCTTTTGGAGCTGGTTGGACTCAAAGACCGCATCAACAATAAGGCAACCGCGTTGTCCGGCGGCCAGCAGCAACGGGTCGCTATCGCTAGAGCCTTGATCAATCAGCCTCAGCTGATCCTGGCGGATGAGCCAACAGGCAATCTCGACTCCGAGACCACAGAGCAGGTTTACGATCTGATGCGCAATATCAATGCCACTTTAAATACCGCCTTTGTTGTCGTCACGCATAACGACCACATTGCCGCTAAGTCCGACCGCATCATTGAGATGAAGGACGGTCTGATTACAAGGGATTATCCGGCAGCTGCCATGGACAACGACGCTGTTTGGAAGGAAATTGCGCCAAAATATTGCCGCTACTGCAACCGCGATTTGGAAACTGACGGCGCCACAGCGCTGCTGCTATGAAGAACTTGTTAAAAAGTCGAAGTAGAAGCGGGGGTTGATAGGCGCTAGCCGCTGACACCCGCTTCCATTCCGACTTCCGTTTTGAAATTTTCTAATGACCTATTGTCACAAGCGTCATTCAGGCGTATGATTATGCCACAGGAAGTTGTCATTAACCCTGACTTTCTAGTGGAAAGGAGTTGTTACTATGTCAGAAAAAGACCTTGAAAAGATGAAGCAATTCCTCGAGGAAAAGAAAAAGAAAGAGCAGCACAGCAGCCCTCAACATCCTGGGAAAACCCACGGACAGCACGCCAACACAAAAGGCTTTCACAATACCAAATCCGGCGGTCCAATCAGCAAATAAAATTAGTGCCATTTAGCAATTTAGCACATCAGATCGACAAAAAAGACGACCCTTCAATATAAAGGAGTCGTCTTTTTTTATTTGTCATTTTTAAAAATTTACTGTCCCGCCGCGTCTTTGACGGCGCTTATGGCAGCCAGGGCCACATTGTATTTCATCTTTATCACAAAGCCTGTATTCGCCGCCTTCAATCCTCAATATGACGCCATTGACCAGCGACTGTGCCAGCTTATGCCTCGCACTGGTATAGATTCCCTGAACGGTAGTCCTTGCGACATTCATGTGCTTGGCACATTCCTCCTGGGTGAAGCCCACCAGATCAATTAAACGAATCGTTTCATATTCATCTACAGTCATAATGACGACGTCTTCCCGCTGGTCTGAGTCCATTGGGCCGAAGCTTGTGTTCTCTGGCATACTGCAGACTTTTCTCCATTTCATTGGTCTTGGCATTTTTTCACCCCGGTTTTCATGATCTAAAACAGCAATTTCTAACGCCTTCGCTTTTATTATTCTTGCATTTTTTTGTTGATGGCGTCAAGTTGCGCTTCAAGAATTTTCTTTTGTTCCGCTAAAATTTCTTTCTCTGAAGCTGCGAACAGCGGCTCATCTGTCCCATAATCCACAAAAAATCTCCCAAAGCCTCTTCTGCAGCCTATCCCACGGCCCATGCCTCTGGCGAAGCCAAAACCCATACTTCTTCCAAAACCCATGCCTTTGCCAGCACCGGCAAAGCTGCCTCCAAAACCTCTGCCTGTCATTGCGCCTGCACCTATTGGACCTGTACCATCTCTTCCTGGCATTTTCATCTTCTCCTTTCATAGTTTGTGACATATGTTGCTTTCAATTTAATTATACACCATTTATGACATATGTCAATTACATCTCTGCAATTTTCTACTGTAGATCATGTTCATTTATTATGCGATTTTGTTAGTCCATATCTGATAGGTGGGTATATGGCTTTAAAAGGGAGTTTAATCCGCCAGATTGAACATCCCAAAATTTCATGTTCAGGTTTTCGCAAACCAATTGATAGAGGTGATCAGAAAGCGGGGGATCATTTATGACCACAATCAAGACTTTGATTAATAGTAAGGCCAAGACTAAGAACGATTCAACAACTATATCAATGAACCGTCATGATATGAAAGTCAACAGAATCGCCACTCAACTTAAAACCCGAAACACTGCTGCGCCATTGTCCTTGAAGAAAAAAGCCGTGTCGCATCAAGTGCCTAAGGCAGGACAAAAGAAGGAGGCCACTGAAAAGCTCGACATCAGCGACCTCAATGAGATCCTTGAAATCAATACAAACCATCAATACTGCATCGCTGAGCCGGGGGTCACTTTTGAGAAGATTGTCGTCGAAACGTTGAAATATAGTCTGGTGCCGGTGGTGGTGCCGGAGTTGAGGACTATAACCATCGGCGGAGCAGTTTCGGGCTGCTCGTTAGAGTCCATGTCCTATAAATTCGGGGGCTTCCACGACAATTGTCTTGAATACGAAGTGGTCACCGCGAAGGGGGACGTCTTGATCTGCACGCCAGACAACGCGCACCAGTTGATTTTTCAAATGGTTCATGGTACATTCGGGACGCTTGGCATCATCACACGCATCAAATTCAGGCTCATTCCGGCCAAACTTTTCGTGAAAGTGACCTACGAAAAATACACTAGTCTGGAGGCTTACAAGTCGGCGATCTGGAACCACTACAAGGAACGGGACATCGATTTCATGGATGGCATCATCCATTCGCCGGAGCTCTATGTCCTCAGCGCGGGGAATTTTGTGGACGTAGCGCCTTACACCCACAGCTATGACTATTTGCGCATTTACTACTTGAGCACGGCAAAGCGCAGGGAGGACTACCTCAAAACAGAGGATTACTTTTTCAGATACAATAATGGGGTTACCAACGTCCGTCCAAAGTCTTTGCCTGGGCGACTGTTGTTTGGCAAGATTATAAATTCCACGAACACCTTGATTTTGGCCAGCAAATTCAGAAGGGTCATTCCCGCAAGGCTTTTCCCGGTTACAGTGGATACATTTATCCCTTATTCGCGAATGGACGAATTCATGGATTGGTACATCCGGGAAGTAAATCATTTTCCGCTGTGGTGCGTACCCTACAAAGTCGTCCGGAAATATGAGTGGCTGTCGGAGGATTTCCTTTCAAACATTGATGACGAGCTTTTCCTGGACATCGCTTTATATGGGATGAACAAATCGAATCCGGACCATTATTACGAGATCATTGAAAAGAAGTTGATGGATCTTTATGCAATAAAGACGCTGATTTCGACCAATTTTTATTCAAAGCAAGAATTTTGGGGGATATGGAACAAGGATAATTATGACCGGGTCAAGGCGCAAACCGATCCGGACAATATTTTCCGGAACCTGTATGATAAGATGTGCGTGAAAAGGTAGGGGGTGACCCTGCCTTTTATGTTTGAGGACAATGAGGTCTGACAATGACGACGCTTAAGATAAAAAAGGAAGCTGAAGGCAATCCGATAGTCAACGTTAGACTTCGTGATTGCCCGCAGCTTCCTTTACTTTTGTCCAATTTAGATTTTAATGCATCATTGATTTTACAAGTCTAAAACTACTTTCAGCAGCCTTCAAACGCCCTCAGAATCCTATAGGCTTTCAAAGTCAGCCATTTCGACGGCTTCCCCTTCTTCTCTATGGTCACCCGCATTTTACCGTTGAAGGAATTTTCCAGTTTCCAGAGACCATCGGCCAGCTGTTTATCTTTGAGGATCCGGATCCCGTCGTTAAGCCTCGGATCATAGACATTCAGCTCCGCGAAAAGGCCCAATAATTCAAACACATCCGTCTGATACATCAGCGGAAATCCAGGCCTCAGCCAGCCGGGACGGGCAATCTGCGAGAGGTCATGGCTTTTTTTGTAGAGATGGTGCTTCAAAAAATAGTCCTCCATGGCCTTAAGCTGCCTCTGGACCGACTCATTTCGCCTGTGCTCAGGGATAGATACCAGCGCCTTGAACGTCTTGGCGACCCCCATATGGCACGAATGGATTCCCCAGCACATATCGTAGCGGTCATAGGGTTTTCCCTTCGGCGGCGCGCCCTCAGCGTCATCCGTCCGCTGATAGCGGCAGATCCAGTCTATGGCCTGCTGCACGCGAGGATCCTCAAGATAGCCCAGCTTGATCAGCGCGTAAACCATGTTGCCCGTCAGGCAGGGAACGACGCCGCTGTAGAGTCCGTGGCCGGTTTTGGCGCTGCGGTCATAGGAAAATCCGCCCTCTTCAGGCTCTTGTGACACACCAAGCACGAACTCACACGCTCTTCTCACCCGGGGATCAGCCGGATCCGCCCCCAGCTCGGCGAGGAGCAGCAGCGACCAGACAGCGCCCTGGTATTTGTCTCTGTAAAATCGATTAACCTCACCCCATGAGCCGTCCTCGTTCTGCTGCGCCAGCAGCTCATGAACCGGTCCCGAGGCCATTACCGCAGCCCGTGCCTTGACGACCTCCTCTGCATCCGGCGCCAGACCAAGCCAAGTCGTCAGCGTCATAAATCTGACAGACGGATCCTTCTCTTCCAAAAGCCAATCCAAAACCTGCTTGTCCACCGAACACTCCCCCAATGCGTTACACCGGATTACAGCTTAAGCCTGTAATAGTCCATGGTCGACGTTACCTCAAAGCCGCAGGACACATAAAGTTTCAGCGCGTTTTCGTTGACCGCGTTCACCTGCAGGTAGACCTCCTCCGCGCCTTCCTGAAGCAGGACCTCAATCCCGGAAAGCAGCAGCGCCCGTCCATAACCTTTGTTGCGATGCTCCGGCAGGATTCCCAGTCCAAAAATCCCGCCCTGCCCAATCCTAAAATCCAAATGAATTTTGCCGATGGTCGTTCGATCCCCAACCTCCGCCAAATAAATAGTCATGCCCCGCTCTTCTTCCTCTTCTGGCATAATACGCCTCTCTGAAGCGACTTCAGAGGCTTCAGCATCTCCGGAGTCTGACCCCGGCTGTCCTTCTGACGCCTTCCCCTCCTGTTCGAAATAGATCGCATTTTGCCTTGTCACTTCATCCGCGTCCTGATTGGTCGCTTTGCGAAGCCGTATGCCTTTTTTCATGTCGTCCGTCAGTCTGATCTCCCACGGCAGTTTTAGGAACATTTCATATTCGGTATGTTCAAGTATTGGATCCAGCGTCTTTACAAAGGCTTGACCGGCATTTGAGGTGCGATCGGTCAAAATCAGCATTGACGGCAATTGACGTTTCGAACGCTCAATTTTGACCAGCTCCATCAGCCCATCGAAAATGCCTTGCCTGCGATACTGCGGATCTACCATACCGCAGACTTCAGGCTCCGACCCTCCAAAACTCAATACGCCAACATAGCCGACTAAACGACTGTTATCATAGCAAAGGAACTCATTCATTTCTTCCCCTTGAAAATTTACACTTTTAGCCACGCAGAGCTTGTAATCCAGTTCAAGCTTTAAAGCTGCGTGATCAAAATTGACGCAAGTTTCTTCGAGTGCCTTAACTTGTTCTACCTCTGACTCTGAGAGGAACGGTTTGATGACAAAGGTCAAATTGGATGGATCTGCCACTGGAGCACCCCCGGTTATAGGTGAAGTTGTAAAAAAGTCGTATGAAGTCTGATTATCGACAGTTGAAATGAGATTAAAACGTAGGATAAGCGCCGTCCCAAACAATGCTTCTGTAATTTTCGGGATCTGTATCTCCTTCTGTGCTGATGATCAGGATTTTCGAATTTTCGTCCAGTTTGAGTTGTTTGGCCAGGTCTTCGTATTCCGAATCCTGTGTCAGTAAACTCAGAACGCCCATGCCTACGGCGCCGGATTCCCCGGAAATGACCTGAGGATCGTTTTTCAGAGGGTTCCCTAGGATTCTCATCCCTTTGGCTGCGACGGCGTCGGGGCAGGAAAGGTAACCATCGGCATAATCTCTGAGAACACCCCAGGCGACCAGGCTAGGTTCGCCACAAGCCAGACCGGCCATGATGGTAGGCATGTCCCCCGTGACCGCATGAGGCTCGCCGTCCGCAATTTTCATGGATTTAAACAGACACGCCGCCTCGTCGGGCTCGACCACCACAGTGACGGGGTAGTTGTCGCCAAAGGCCGAGACCAGATAGCCCAGCATGCTGCCGGCGAAAGAGCCAACGCCTGCCTGCAGGAACACGTGGGTTGGCCGTTCGTAGCCCAGGGCCTTGATCTGTTCCACCGCCTCGTCCACCAGAGTCGCGTAGCCTTGCATGATCCAGGTTGGAATGTCCATATAGCCTTCCCAGGAGCTGTCCTGGACGAGGACGCCGTTATGATCCTCAGCATAGCGGTTTGCCAGTCGGACGGCGTCGTCATAATTGAGGTCAGTGATGGAAGCCTCCGCGCCTTCGTTTTGAATATTTTCCAGCCGGATTTGGGAGGAGCCCTTCGGCATATAGACTACCGCCTTCTGACCCAGCTCTCTGGCAGCCCAGGCAATTCCGCGGCCGTGGTTGCCGTCTGTGGCTGTGACAAAGGTGATCTCACCCATTTTTTCTTTCATTTCCTTGGATTTCAGCTTCTCAAAGGAGAGGTCCTCAAGGGGGGTATCAAGGCGCTCCGCCAGGTATTTTCCTATAGCGTAGGAGCCGCCCAGGACTTTAAAAGCATTGAGACCAAAGCGGTAGGATTCGTCCTTGACCCAGATGGCCTCGACGCCATAGGCTTTAGCAAGGGCTTCCAGGTTTTGAAGGGGTGTTGGCGCATATTCAGGGAAGCTTTTATGAAAGGCGCGGACCTTGGCTGTGACTTCTGTGCCTATAAAGTCAGGGTTTGTTTTGCTTTCGCTATTGTTTCTTGCATTTGGATTTTTGACAAAGGTCATAGTAAGTTTGCTGGCCATCTTCATGCTCCTTTTGGTTTGAATTATGGTTTGAATCTTAGATTGAATTATAGATTGAAGCGTTCTGGTTTGGATTGGGTTTGTTCAGTTCAATCGGCGAAAGTTTTTTTACTACTTTCATTATAACGGTTATTTGTTTTTCTTCAAACTATGTAGAACATCCTCAAAATTCCTTTACATTTGAGCGGTATGATGTCCTCAAGAAACAAAGATCCAAGAAACACGCGAGTCAAAACTAAAAGAGCGAAGGCTCACACACTTACACTTGGAGGTAATTAAAATGACAACTGACAAAATGAAAAAGGTAATCCCTGCGGTCCTTACCCTCTCAATGATCTTTTCGCCGCTTTCCGCTTTCGCCGGCACCTCAGACTTTGGCCATGTGGGGGCCGCCGCAGATCAGGACTACACGCTGGAAGACATGCTGAACTACGCTATTGAGGATGAGTATCTCGCCAAAGCTGAATACGAAAAGATCATGGCGGAATATGATGTGACCAGACCATTCTCCAATATTATGAAAGCTGAAACCCAACATATCAGTGCATTGCTGCCACTCTTCGAAAAATATGATATAGCGGTGCCTGCGAATACTGCTTCTGAGCACTTGGTTATTCCGGATACCCTGGCTGAAATCTACAGTATAGGGGTCGAAGCAGAGGTCGCCAACATTGCAATGTATGAAAAATTCCTGGCAGACCCAGACCTTCCTGCCGACGTCAAAGCCATCTTCACCGCGCTGATGAATGGCAGCGAGAACCACCTCAAAGCCTTTGAACGTGCGGATGACAGAGCTTCCAGCGGTGCGGCGGTTGGCGCAGCTTCCGGTCAGGCAGGAGTACAAGCCAGAAATGGCAACTTCTTCAAAGGTGGCAACGGCAATTCCGAAACCGGTCGCGGTAATGGTCTTGGCAGCGGCAATGGTCTAGGCAGCGGCAATGCCTTTGGGAATGGCGCTTCAAATGGCACAGGCGGACTCAATAAGAGCATAAGCGGCTTCCGTGCCACAGGCGTGAGAAACGGCCTTGGAACAGGGCTCCAGAATGGCAGCTGCCTCGAATAAGCAATTGAGAGAAGCTTAACTCACAGATTTCTCTTTGCTCCATCCCGTGACACCTATCAGCCTTTACCATTCCATAAAAAAGTGAGTGCTTGCGTTTAATCTGCAAGCACTCACTTTTTCTATTCATATTGTGAAGCTGGTGTCTGACACCTTCTTCACTTAAAAATTATTCGTATCATCAAACTGTTTGTTATTTCATTCTTTTTCTCATCATGCCTGCGCCAGCTAATGTCATTATACCTGCGATGACAAACGGGGTCAAACCTGCGCTGCCAGTCTTAGGAATGTCATTGTGGTCTTCTACAGCCTGATAAGTGAAGTTTTGAGGGACAAGTACCGTGTCGATCACGTGAATGACGCCGTTGCCAGCTTCAATGTCCGCTGCGGTGACACCGCTTTGGTTGACTTTGACGCCGCTGCTGAGGTCAAATTTTACTGCCTCACCGTTGAGAGTCGCTGCTTCGAGTCCGTTTGAAAGATCTGTGCTCATCACTTTACCGGAAACGACGTGGTAGAGGAGAACTTTCGCCAGATCCGGCTGGTTGAGAAGATCCGATGCGCTGATGTTGAGGGCCGCGAGGAGTTTTTCAAAGGCTGCGTTCGTTGGTGCAAAGACGGTGAATGGGCCTTCGCCTTGAAGGGCGCCCACGAGATCCGCTTTTTGAAGAGCTGCGACCAGGATGCTGAAATCACTGTTGGAAAGCGCTATATCAACGACGGTTGCAGGGACTTCAGGCTCAGGATTGAGTTTAAAAGTGGATGGAACCAGGACTGAATCGATAATGTGGATGACGCCATTGGTTGCCATGACATCTGCAGTTGTAACACTTGAGGTGTTGATTTTAACGCCGCTTGAAAGGTCAACTTTAATGTTTTCTCCGCTCAGGGTTGGGGCTGTCATACCATTGGATAAATCCGTGCTTAGGACTTTACCTGAAACCACGTGGTAGAGAAGAACTTCTTTTAATTGAGGATGATTCAAAAGGTCCTCTGCTGTGATGCCAAGTGAAGCGAGCAGTTTTTCAAAAGCTGCGTTGGTTGGAGCAAAGACGGTGAATGGGCCTTCGCCTTGAAGCGCGCCTACGAGTTCTGCTTTTTGAAGTGCTGCGACCAGAATGCTGAAGTCTTCATTGCCCACTGCAATTTCTACAATGTCCTGATCCGCTGAGAATGCCGGTACGCCTATGCCAATCAACAATACTAAACTCATTAGTAAACTCATTAGTCTTTTCATTTGAAATGCCTCCTAATTTATATTTGGGTGTGATATTTTTTATCTGGTGTTCCTTTGATGTCTATAAAATATCACATTTCGTGTTGTTTGTCAACTGTTATTTGAAATTAATTCTCAATTACTTGATTTTTATCTCATTTTGTGATATTTTCGATTCCAAACCCATTGACGAAACAGAAAAAGGATGAAAATGGGAACACCATTATCATCCTTTTTCTGTTATTCCATTATACTTTTCTCAAGATCATCCATGGCCGTATCCAGCGAATGCATTGATGGAAAATAATAATCCGCTCCAAGCTGATTGAACGCAACACTCGCATCATCTATTGCGCTGCCGCCGACCATGATCTTAGGATGAAGTTCAGTGTCTAAGGCTTTCACAGCTCGGATCAGCGCTTCACAGCTATTAAGGTGAGGCTTCAAAGATACAGATAAGACGAGAAGATCAACCTTCTTTTTCATGAAGAATTCTTCCAGGCTGGAGACGGGAACACTCTTTCCGAAATAGTAAGTTGTCCAGCCATGTTGTATTAATACTTCTGCTGTCATCTTAAGCGGGAATTCATGCTCTTCAGCCCCCGGAAGCATCAATGCAGCAGAATAAGGCTTATTTGGGGACTTACTGTTTTGATCAGCCTGTTCAAGTCGTGTCATTAGTTTGTCTATCACAGATGAAATCATGTGTTCATCCGCAACACTCAGTTCACCCGTTTCCCAATGGTCACCCACTATTTTGAGCGTTGGCTCGAAGACGTGTTCATTCATTGTAATTAAATTTATCTCCGGGTTCATGTGCGTTATAATTAAATCTGTAGCTTCCTGAAAGAGACCTTGTCTGAGTTGTTCGAAAAAAGACACTTGTAATGCCTTTAGGCTGCTTGCTAATTCTGAGGGAAGTTCAGTATCTTTTTTTTCAGTCTCTGATAATAAGGAACCAGAGACTTCCGAAGAAGCCTCTGGTGTTGAGTAAGATTCTTGGAAGTCGGATCTGCCAAGGAGATAATCTACACTGACTTCTAGTTGATCAGCAAGATCCGCCAAAGCTGAGGCGACTGGAAATCTGAAATTCTTTTCATAATTTGAAATAGTTGACTGTTCAACACCCAGCAGCCCAGCAAGTTGTTTCTGCGTCATTTTCTTGTCTTTTCGAGCAATTTTTAGGCGGGTACCAAAATCAGTCATGTCATCAACCTCTTTACTATTTCATTCTTTTTCTCATCATGCCTGCACCGGCTAATGTCATTATACCTGCGATGACAAACGGGGTCAAACCTGCGCTGCCAGTCTTAGGAATGTCATTGTGGTCTTCTACAGCCTGATAAGTGAAATTTTGAGGGACGAGTACCGTGTCGATCACGTGAATGACGCCGTTGCCAGCTTCAATATCCGCTGCGGTGACACCACTTTGGTTGACTTTGACGCCGCTGCTGAGGTCGAATTTTACTTTCTCACCGTTCAGTGTAGCTGCTTCGAGTCCGTTGGAAAGATCTGTGCTCATCACTTTACCGGAAACGACGTGGTAGAGAAGAACTTTCGCGAGATCCGGCTGGTTGAGAAGATCCGATGCGCTGATGTTAAGGGCCGCGAGGAGTTTTTCAAAGGCTGCGTTCGTTGGTGCAAAGACGGTGAATGGTCCTTCGCCTTGAAGGGCGCCCACGAGATCTGCTTTTTGAAGGGCTGCGACCAGGATACTGAAATCACTGTTGGAAAGCGCTATATCAACGACGGTTGCAGGGACTTCAGGCTCAGGATTCAGTTTGAAAGTCGATGGAACCAGCACTGAATCGATAATGTGGATGACGCCGTTGGTTGCCATAACGTCTGCCGTTGTGACACTGGAGCTGTTGATTTTGACGCCGCTTGAAAGGTCAACTTTAATGTTTTCGCCGCTCAGGGTTGGGGCTGTCATACCATTGGATAAATCCGTGCTGAGGACTTTACCTGAAACCACGTGGTAGAGAAGAACTTCTTTTAATTGTGGATGATTCAAAAGGTCCTCTGCTGTGATGCCAAGTGAAGCGAGCAGTTTTTCAAAAGCTGCGTTGGTTGGAGCAAAGACGGTGAATGGACCTTCGCCTTGAAGCGCGCCTACGAGTTCTGCTTTTTGAAGTGCTGCTACCAGAATGCTGAAGTCTTCATTGCCCACTGCAATTTCTACAATGTCCTGATCCGCTGAGAATGCCGGTACGCCTATGCCAATCAACAATACTAAACTCATTAGTAAACTCATTAGTCTTTTCATTTGAAATGCCTCCTAATTTATATTTGGGTGTGATATTTTTTTTCTGGTGTTCCTTTGATGTCTATAAAATATCACATATCGTGTTGCTTGTCAACTGTTATTTGAAATTAATTCTCAATCACTTGATTTTTATCTCGTTTTGTGATATTTTAAGCTTGAGGTGATCCACATGACTTCCTCTAATAAGAAGAAAATACTAAATGGGATTATAGCAGCAGCCATGCTCCTTCTGGTAGGTACAGCCTACGTCGCTTGGGAGCGTGCTCAGGCTCAAAACAACTATGAGCGCTTGTCAGAGCAAAGAAATGATCAACTGGCGCAAGAAGCTTCAACTGCACTCCCTGCACCGGGTTTAAGCGAGACTGACCAAACCGGTTCCGCCGAGGGCGCTTCCATCAATGAAACGTCATATTCCTATAAAGAAAACATCAATAAAAAGTGGCTTGCCATCAATCCGGATTTCATGGGCTGGCTTCAAATCCCTGGTACCAACATTGACTATCCTTTCGTACGAAGCAAGGACAACCAAGACTATCTCAAACGTGATTTCAAAGGGAACTACAGCGAGGCGGGCACCTTGTTCATGGACTATAGAAACCTTGGCAATTTCAATGATCCCCACACGCTGATCTACGGTCATAATATGAAAAACAAATCCATGTTTCAAAATTTAACCTATTATCAGAATGCTGAATTCTTTTCTCAAAACCAGCTTATTCAGCTATCCGGACTGTATGAGACAAGAACCTACAAAATCTTTTCCGTTTATGAGATTTCAGCCGATGATTACGTCTTCACACTCCAATTCGAAAATGACACCGAGTACCTGGCGTACTTGAATGGCCTTGAAGACCTTTCCCTGCATCGTCAGGATTTCGATCCGGAAGCCGACCAAAAGCTTCTAACCCTGGTGACTTGCAGTTACGGCGTCAACAACGGGAGAACTATTGTGCATGCGGTGGAGATTTCTGAAAAGTAATGAGTAAAAAGCAAAACACACGAAATAGACAAAAGCGGCATCAAACAGCGAGGAGTGATCTCTGCTGTTTGATGCCGCTTTATTGTTTTAAGTTCAATGACAAGCCTCTCGATTATTGAAGCGCGATGTCACCATTTTTGATTTTATCAGAAAGCATTTTAACGTTTTCTTCGATCTTCTGAATAATGATCTTAAATTCATCATCGCTTTTACCCGATGGATCATCAAGTCCCCAATCCTCTTCATGCTGGCTCGGAAGAAATGGACAGATCACGTTGCATCCCATCTTGATGACAATGTCAACTTCCGGAATATCCGGGAGCAATTTAGGCTTCTGGGTTTCTTCCATGTCAATGGAGTAAATCTCTTTGATCAATCTTACTGCGTCCTGATTGATTTGAGGTCTCATTTCAGTGCCTGCGGAGTAGCTTTCAAAGACATCTCCTGCAAAATGCTTCCCCAACGCTTCTGCCATCTGGCTTCTGCAGGAATTGTGAACACATATAAAAGCGACTTTCGGTTTTCTTCTCATTATTTTCCGCCTCCAATTATAATGCTTTTTTCTCTGGCACAAACCAGTTTCTTGTATTGTTGGCGATTTTGACGAGTGTCAACATGACCGGTACCTCTACGAGTACACCGACCACTGTAACTATAGTCGCGCCGGATTGAAGTCCAAAGAGAGAGATCGCAACTGCAACCGCAAGCTCAAAGAAGTTTGACGCGCCAATCATGCCAGCAGGCGCCGCGACATTGTGAGGCAGTTTCCAAAACTTCGCCCAGAAATAGGCTATAAAGAAAATTAAGAAGGTTTGAAGAATCAATGGGATTGCGATCAAGACAATATTGATTGGATTATCGACAATGATTTGTCCCTGGAAAGAAAAGATGATGATCAGGGTCAAGAGTAATCCGGCGATTGTAACATTACCGAATTTTGGAATATAGACCTTTTCAAAATACTCAAGCCCTTTGTTTTTTGAAATGATTACCCTTGAAAACCATCCAGCACCCAGCGGAATGACGACGAAAAGAACGACTGAAAGAAACAGTGTGTCCCATGGAACTACGACATTACTGATCCCAAGCAGGAAGGCGACAATCGGCACAAAAGCAACAAGGATGATGAGATCGTTGGTTGCAACCTGTACGAGCGTGTAGGCAGGATTTCCTTTTGTCAGGTGGCTCCATACAAAGACCATAGCCGTACAAGGCGCCGCGCCAAGGAGAACGGCCCCAGCCAAATATTCCTTGGCAAGCTCGTTTGATATCAGACCTTTGTAAAACACATAAAAGAACAGTGAGGCAATGCCAAACATGGTAAAGGGTTTGATCAGCCAGTTGGTCACCCAGGTGATAATGAGACCTTTCGGATTTTCGCCCACTTTTTTGATGCTGTGGAAGTCAACCTTGAGCATCATTGGGTAAATCATGAGCCAGATCAAGATCGCGACTGGAATGGACACGCTGGCATACTCAAACTTGCTCAGCCAAGCTGGAACCTGAGGCAAATAGACGCCTATCAAAATACCAATGATCATGCAGGCCGCGACCCACACTGTCAAATATCTCTCGAAAAAACTCATGCCTTGGATTTGTTTCTTTTTCACTTTTGGATCCTCCCTGAAATTTGCTGCCTTGATTTTAGCTGCGATTCACGTGATTCATAATGTAATTTTCGACTTTGCTTTTATCGCTGGTTATATCCGAGCAGTTGTAAGCGCTTTTTTTGTACACATCGCATTTCTCAAGATCTAGAACAAAGGGTTGTTCCTTTTGAAATCCTTCTTTCAAATAAGTTGACAACTGTCCATGGTCGTTGAGAAATCTGTCATCGACTTTGTAATGGACCCATTGGCCATCTTTGGACCCTGTAATGATCTTTTCTTTTCTTAGTACGCCCAGGTGCCTGGACACGTTCGACTGACTGAGGCCAAGGATGACTTCTATTTCGCAGACACACAGCTCGTAGTGCATTAGGAGATTTAATAGTCTTAGTCGGTTCTCGTCACACAAGCTTTTAAATATATCAAGCATTGTTTAATGTCACCTGCCTCTCATTCCATTAATATTTAGTTTCTAATTATAAGTTCATATGATTATATTTGAATTCAATCATATATTAGCATGAGAAAGTGATTCGTTCAATAGCGAGATTGTAAAACTTGTGTAAAATGTGTTTAGCAGTGCAGCCCCTTATCCAAAAAGACACGACATTTCAAAGAGCCAGCTCTCTGAAATGTTGTGTCTTTTGATTATCTTCAAATTCATTTTCAAACGTGCAGTGCCCATCAGGCCTAAAACGCCTCTATAGTCACCCGAATCGGATGAAACTCGGTGTCAGACACCCAGTTTCATCCCCGACTTCCACCAATTACTCCCCAATAATCTTCACCAATACCCGCTTATTTCTCTTACCGTCAAATTCCCCGTAAAAAACTTGCTCCCAGGGTCCAAGATCCAGCTTGCCTGCCGTCACCGCGACCACAACCTCACGTCCCATGATGGTGCGCTTGAGGTGAGCATCGGCATTATCTTCGTATCCGTTGTGGTCATACTGATTGTAGGGCTTCTCAGGCGCCAGTTTTTCCAGCCAGCGTTCGAAATCCCTGTGGAGGCCGCTTTCGTCATCATTGATGAAGATGCTGGCTGTAATGTGCATGGCGTTGCAAAGAAGCAGGCCTTCTTGGATCCCACTTTCTCTTATACATTTCTGCAGGTCTCCGGTGATATTCACGAAGCCCCTGCGGGTGGGCAGGTTAAACCACAGTTCTTTTCTGAAATGCTTCATTCGACAACCTCCAGACTTCGAAACTCGGTGTCTGCGGCTGACGCCTATTGACCCCGAGTTTCATCAGACACCAAGTTCCACCTTCAAGATAAACTCGGTGTCTGCAGCTTGCGCCTATCAACCCCGAGTTTATCCTCCTTAATTCTCCCGCTTGTTCCGCTCGATCTCTTCATATCGCTCGTTTAGATAGGTCCATCGCTCGATGGCCTCATCCATCCGCTGCTCTAGGGCTGACTTTTCCTCTGTCAGCCGTCCAAGGGCTTCAAAATCTGACGAGGCTTCCAGCATCCGTTCCTCCAGCCTTTGCAGCTCCGCCTCCAGCCCTGCGATGACCGAATCGATCAGATCAAACTCCCGCTGTTCCTGGTACGAAAACTTAAGTAGTTTGGATTTCGTTTCATTGCTGGTGGTAGGGGTGTTGGATTTGGTGACCATCGGCCCACTGGATTTTTTTAAGCTCTTTTCGTTTTGAAGGGCTTCTTCCTCCTGGGCCTGGCGATCCATGAACTGCCTGTAATCCGTGTAGTCGCCTGCCAGCTGTCTGACGCGGCCGCCACCTTCAAAGGAGAAGATGCTGGTCACAATGCGGTCGAGGAAATAGCGGTCGTGGGAGACCACCAAGACGGCGCCCGGGAATTCGTCCAGGTAGTCCTCCAGGATGCCTAGGGTCTGGATGTCCAAGTCGTTGGTGGGCTCGTCCAGCATCAGGACGTTGGGGGCGCTCATGAGGATTCTGAGGAGGTACAGGCGGCGCTTCTCACCGCCGGACAGCTTGGAGATGGGCGTCCACTGGGCACCGGGCGGGAACAGGAAGCGTTCCAGCATCTGAGAGGCGCTCTTGACGCCATCGTTGGTGGTGATGAATTCCGCCTGCTCACGGATGTATTCAATGACCCGCAGCTGGGTGTCCATGTCTTCGTTTTCCTGAGAGAAATAGCCAATTTTCACCGTATCCCCTATGGAGACCTTGCCGTGGTCCGGCAGCAGCCGTCCGGCGGCGATCTTCATCAGGGTGGACTTGCCAATGCCGTTTGGACCAATGATGCCTATGCGGTCATCCCTCAGCAGCGTGTAGGTGAAGTCCTGAACCACCGGCAGGTCGCCATAGGCCTTACTGACGTGGTCCATCTCAATGATCTTCTTGCCAAGCCTCGAAAAGCTGACCTGCATCTCCACGTTGCCGCCGCCATCCGGGCCGCGCTGGGCTGTCAGCTGTTCGAACCGCTCGATGCGGGCCTTTTGCTTGGTGGATCTGGCCCGTGCGCCGCGCTGGATCCATTCCAGTTCTGTCCGGATCAGGCTCTGGCGCTTGCGCTCCGAGGCCTGGGCCATGTCCTCCCGCTGGGCCTTGAGCTCCAGATAGCCGGCGTAGTTGGCCTGGTAGCTATAGAGGTTCCCATCCGCCAGCTCCAGAATGCGGTTGGAAATGCGGTCCAGCAGGTACCGGTCGTGGGTGACCATCAGGAGCGCACCCCTGCGCTTCAGAAGATATTTCTCCAGCCAGTCCACCGTGTCGTTGTCAATGTGGTTGGTCGGCTCGTCCAGGATCAGCAGGTCCGCGGGGCTGATCAGCACGCTGGCCATGGCCACGCGCTTACGCTGGCCGCCTGACAAGTTCGCCACGTCCGCCTGGAACGAGGTGATGCCCAGCTGCGTCAGAATGTTCTTCGCCTCAGCCTCCGTGGTCCAGGCCTCCATGTGATCCATC
This sequence comes from Acidaminobacter sp., assembly GCF_030247605.1. Lineage (GTDB taxonomy): Bacteria > Bacillota > Clostridia > Peptostreptococcales > Acidaminobacteraceae > Acidaminobacter. Next base: position 23,916 of record NZ_JAOTSB010000026.1, read on the forward strand.
TTCTGGCTCAAGGAGATCAGGTGCTTTTCCTTTTGAGCATTACCCGGGTGCGTCTGAACGTCCTCCAGTGCCTGCTCGTAGTCCCGGATCAGCTTCATTACCGGCGAGTGGCCCTTAAAGACCTGCTCCAGCACCGTCGTCCCCGGCTCGAATTCCGGGCTCTGAGGCAGGTATTCCACCTTCATGCCGCTGCCGATGGTCACCTTCCCACCATCCGGCCCCTCCACTCCCGCTATCACCTTCAAAAACGTGGACTTCCCCGTCCCGTTGATGCCAATCAGCGCAATGCGCTCCCCTTCATTAATGGCGACAGAAACGTCCTCAAGCAGTCGTTTTTCGCTGTAGCTCTTTGTAATTTTATCTGCAATTAGAATATTCATAATCTGTTAGGCGCTCCTTCGTTGGAAGTTCATTATTATATTTTACCACGTTTGAGGGAGGACGAGGAAGGAAAATGGAAGAGGCGGCTATAGGCACGAGCCGCAGACACCCTCTTCCATTTTCCTTAAATAAAAAAGTCGGAAGCTGGCCGCGGCCAGCTTCCGACTACCTTTCCCAAATTATAACTCTGCGCCTGTTGTCACTTAATCCTTCTGACACTTTCCAAAAGCCCGTCCTCACCGACATTCACCGCGTAAACTCTCGTTTCTGCTGCGGTTTCCGGTGCTTCCCACGGTCTGTAATACCGGAAAGTCAAACGGACGCAGCCCATCGTAAGGACCTTGAAGGTCCAGGTGTGTTGCCCGCCTGCACCGACAACATTGGCTGAAGTCTGACCGCTGACAAAGGCATCGTGATCCAGGGCCAGGATGCCCTCCGGTGCCAAAGTGTAGGCCCAACTGTAGCCAGTGGTTGGATTCTCATCCAGCGTCAGTGTCAGGGACGTCACTGCATCCGCCACAACCCATTCAGGCGGCATGACGTCAAGGGCCTCGATGACATTCATCAGCATGGCGGCTGCCTCTGCTCTGGTAACGAGGCGATCCGGCTCAAACTTGCCATTGTCGCCGGAGATCAGGCCTAAGTTCTGAAGAGAGAGGATGTAGCCGCGACCATCGGCAGGAATCTTTTCGAAATCACTGAAAGGCGGTGCCATGCCAGGCCCCGGACCCTCTGATTTCTGAAGTTCCAGTGCTTTGGCCAGCATGACCGCCAGCTGGTAACGGTTCAGCGGCATCTGGCTGTAGGTCTGGCTCTGATTCATTATGCGGAGCGCCGTCTGGTCGCGAAGGGCATCCCTCGCCCACAACGGAATGAGTGACCAGTCTATGTCCATATCCAGCGCGGTGTAAGGCTCAATGCCCTTGAGGTCCCGAACCAGGTGGCCGGTCATAAGTACGCCTTCGAGGCCGGTGATGAGCCCCTGAGGATGAAATGTCCCATCCGGATAGCCGCTCGCGAGACCCCAAAGATAGGCCCAGCGGATGTGGTCCTTCGCCCAGTGGGTCTCGATGTCCGAGAAGCATAGGCGATACTGGTTGGTGTTGGCGGACTGAGTTTCCGCCATTGTCCTGAGTGCTGTTTCCAGCCGCTCCTGCAACTGCAGCTGAGCTTCATTGCTGAGCTGGAGCTGTTCTCTGAGCTGACTTCTAAGGAGAAGCTGCTCCTCAGTCATAAGTTGAACGCGATCCTGATCGCGCATTTGAATCATAGGTTGGATACCACTGTTCATCATATCCTGCATTCGGTCACGGTCCTGCACTGCGCCGCTCGCGCCCGTTGTTTCTGCGGCAAAGCCAGGCAGTTGGACTGCCATGATTGTGAGTACCAGTGATAGGACCAGAAATAGACTTAATAATTTACGCATGTTGTTCACCTCCATGTCAGGTTATTCCTCGAGTTAGGTTTGAGATAGAGAAGGATCGAAGTGGGCTGCATATTATATATACCCATCCTAAAGAATAAATACCCGTTTGGCCGATGGTTACGTGCACCACCATCGGCTAATGTTCTTAGAGTGGGGGTATAAATATTAATACTCGATAGTATCTGACTTCAGGGGAAACAGTCTATTTCTCTGAGGTAAAAAGCACTTTGCCATTTGAATCGAGGATGGTAATCCGTTCGCCCTGACCATAATCCCCGTTAAAACCGCTTGAAGGATCCAGATAAAAACCTTCAACATAATGATTGTAGATCAGTCCATTGACGTCTTCCATCACGGCCATCAACTCGTAACTCTGACCTTTTTCGATGGTAATCTCCTCATTCAGCGGGATGATTATGTCCATGTTCAGCGCCGTCTCATGGCTTTTAACCGGCACACCGTCCAGCAGCTCCACGAGTTTGACGCTTTTCACGTCTGTCTGATATTTGTTTGGATCGAGGGCAATGTGGACTTCGCCCTGAAAACGCCATTTATTGGTGTTCGGTGGATTTGAAATTTGCCCGTTGTAATTGGCGCCCATGTTGGGGAGATAGTCGTAGCGCAGCGGGCCGTATGTTATCAGGTTTTCGAGTTCTTTCACATCGCCGTTTTCAAAGACTATTGTAGGATGAAGTTCCTCAAATACGGAAACCTCAACAGTACCTTCAAGGGCGTAGCTGGAACCGGGTGTCATAATTGCTTCCTGGCCGTTGATGATGAGCTTGGCCATGGTTCCCTGTTCGAGGCGCTTTGGCATTACTGTAACCCGGACAGGCACTTTGAAGGTTTCGGGATCCATGTCACCAAAATCTAGGGTGTGAGAAGACAGCAGACTGGCCTGCTCATTGAGTTTTTGCTCGATAGTACTGGATATGCCGTTAATCCGCGAATCCATACCCTGTAATTGGGACTGAAGCTGATTACTCTGCTGGCTAAGACTCTGGCTCAGACTGCCCATTCTTAATACTGTGTAAGCGTTCAGAATCAGGGATAGGATGAGCAGCAGGGTTAGATGTTTCGTCTTCATGGTTTTATTGACCTCCAGCGAATTTTTTCATACTACAACACGGGAATGATCTTTATTAAGGCTCGCCTTTTGTCTTTACCCATTTGTTATAGTGTTAACCTGGTTAGGAGGATTTATATGAACATGTCAGTTCGACGTGTCATTAAAATTGGGTTTGCTATTGTTCTGTTGATTTCCTTGATATTTGGCATTGTAGGTTGCCGCCAGCGTGACAGCGAAGGTGCAGGCGTGCCTGAACGTGAATCTGCATTGCCTGATGGATTGACTACTGAAGAGCTAGCGGTGTATGAGGCTATAGATGCGGTCATTGCAATACAGCAAGACAGCGTTCGGGCAAAGGACAGTGGCTTATACTTGTCCACCATTGATGGCAGCAATGAGACTTATATGAATGAAGCGACCTATTTTGCTCATAGGCTGGCTAGTGCTGATATCTCTAACTTTAACATGAACCTGCTTGGGATCTCTATCGAGGGGGATAACAGCGCTGTCGCAGAGATCCAGCAGAGCTATAGGTTGAACGACCAGCTAAACACCGTCACCTACCGTGAACGCTTTGTTAAGTCAGGTGCGTCGTGGCTGGATCATGATGTCGCATTTGAAGAAAAAGAAGTTGGGGTCATAAAAGTATTCTATATGCCTGAGGTTGGTAATCCTGAGGACTTTATTGAGCTCATTGAAAAAAGTCTTGATAACGTCGATGAAACCTTCCCTGATTCACTGGCCGAAAATGTTGAAATCAAGCTCTTCAGCGACAGGGAGCTGCTGCGTCAGAAAACAGACCTTGGAATCGCCTGGCTCTTCACCGGCTGGGCGGAAGAAGGACATGCCATTAAAGCGTTTACCGGACGCGAGCCTGAATACAACTATGAAGCACTGTTTACGCATGAGCTGATTCACAAATTGACCATTTCGGTGTCCAAAGGAAATATGCCCATCTGGTTTGCAGAGGGATTGGCAATCCATTATGGCACCTTTAGAGTCAACGGTTCTACTTATATGGATGATGGCACGGTTTCTATGGATGACATAAAAATTTCAGTAAGAGAATTGTCAGAAACGCACCTTGAACTACTCACCGATCAGACCGATATCCTCACCTATTATGCAACTGCCGGCATGGTGGTCCGTTATCTCGCCGAAACTTATGGCGATGATCAAGTTTTCGGGCTTTATCAAGCCCTGGGCAACTATCCATTCAATGATATTGCTTCCGATCCCGCCTGGGGACAACATTCTGATGAACGCCTGCGCGCAGTCCTCCAAGACATTTTAAACCTCGATATGACTGAGCTCAGCGAGGGCTACCTTGAGTGGATTGACCTTCAGAGCTGACCTCTCAAACTCTCGAAGCTCTGGTACAAAAGTAAAATGGGGGTCAGTCACTCAGTTGAGTTTGGTGTCAGACACTCAGTTAAACTCGGTGTCTGACACTCAGTTGAACTCGGTGTCTGACACTCAGTTGAACTCGGTGTCTGACACTCAGTTGAACTCGGTGTCTGACACTCAGTTGAACTCGGTGTCTGACACTCAGTTGAACTCGGTGTCTGACACTCAGTTGAACTTGGTGTCTGACACTCAGTTGAACTTGGTGTCAGTGACTGTAATATATCTGTAACATTAGCAAAAAATTGGGGAACGGGTGCAACTTTTAGTTGTGCCCGTTCCCCAATTTACTGCTCATAAATTTTATTTCAACTATTACAAATCACTGCCTACACCCAATGCACCGGCCTGTCCAAAATCTCCGGTAAGCGAGTTTCTCTATCCCCTTTGGCCGAGTTGACTTGGGCCTGGGTTAGGTAAAGCGCTCCTGACAAATTTGCGCCACTCAGATTGGAATCCCTGAGATCCGCGCCAATCAGCTCCGCACCGCTGAGATCCGAATGACGTAGATCTGAAGCAATCAAAATTGCACCTCTTAAATTCGCGCCTTTGAGATTCATATCACTGAGCTTCGCCCCTGCCAGATCCGCATAACGACCCAGCCGCTGCCTTACAGCCTGCGGCGCAGCTTTTCCGTTCCCATAGACACCTCTAACCTGCTCGCCGACTTCAATGAGCAGCGCGTTTGACTTACCCCTCAGCGCATTCATATCAATCTTCTTCAATGCCTCAGCATCCAAGCAGGTCAAACGGTCAACTTCCTGCAATTCCTCGTGGAGGGCCCTTCGAAGCCGCTTACCGTCGCACTGCTCCAGGCCTTCACTGAGATACCAGAGCAGCTCGTAGAGATGGCGCATCACCACGAAAGCATCAAACATAGGGCGAGCAAGTTTTGGTGCGGTCCTCCAGCTCTGCAAAGGAAAGGTCACTCTGGACACCCTTTGCCCGGCACCCAGGCAGTCAAAGCCTATGCAGCCTTTGTAACCCCGGACGGCAAGGGAATGATGGACCTCACATTTAAAGTTCGCCATTAAATACGGGCAGGGCTTTCCAGGCGCCTTGTCCAGCGGAAAGCCCTCTGAAGCCGAGAAGTGCAGTGCGACGCAGCACAGACCATAACACTCCGGACAATCCGACTTCAGAACCCTCAGCCGCCATTCTTTAAGTGCACTAATATTCCCTGCTTCCAGTGGAACAGGGGTGATACCAGGATCTTTAACTTCAGTCATAGTTCACCTTCAAATCCTTTCACATTCATATATGTAACCAGAGCAAGCCTATAGCATGCCAAAGCACCGGACTCACACCCAGCGCCCAAGAATACCACAACGCCTATTTGTATCCTGCCGCTATGGCGTAGACATTCGAAATCCTTCGTTCCGGTACGACTGGCTTCAAATAAAGGTCATACAGCCTAGACGGCGGATAATCCTCCGCCCGCGTGAAACCCCGATCCAGCAAAAATCCCTCAGCCGCGCCCTGCTCAATCCCAGACAAAATAGGCTCATGGAACACGAACTTCAGCGAATTCATATGCTGAATCACCTTGCTCTTGATCCGCCCGTCCAGTGCCGCAGCATAAACATAATCGAACAGCACCATGGACCCCGCGCCAGCGTGCTGTACCACAAATCCCAAAGTCTCCCGCACCGCCGCCTCCGGCAGGTACATAACGACCCCCTCGAGGGTAAACATGGTGGGCAGACCTGGGTCGTACCCAGCCTCAACCAGACAAGACAATAAATCATCCACCGTAAAATCCACGGGCACATAGGATACATAATCCGGCAGCGCGCCAAAACGCATTTCGACCCGCTCTTTTTTCACACCCTGTGACGCCGGATGGTCCACCTCAAAAGTCCGCACCCCGGCAAGCTGGTCCCTAAACCGGTACGCCCTGGAATCCAGCCCCGCTCCGAGGATGATGTATTGGAGACAACCATCGGCAGCGCCTTTTAACACGAAGTCATCGAACAACCGGGTCCGGACGGCCATATAGCCGGAAACGCCCGTGCCCTTCTTTTCAAACGCCCAGTCCATAAAGCGCGTCGGGAGCGGCTGGCAGAGCCTCGCCGTGAGACGCGCCCACCAGGCCATGAGCGGATAGGCCAGCTCGTCAGAGCATATGCGCGTCGCCGCCGGCCGCTGGGACTCATAAAACCGCATGTAGGCAACACCTTCCGCGGTACCGCTCGACAGGTTCTTCATGGCAATCCCTCCAGATCACTTCACCGGAAACACCTTGTTCAGCAGCTTAATCATCAGGTAAATCAGGAACACAATCGAAAAAATGCCCGACATCCCGCGCCACATGAGCTCGAGGGACATGAGAAACGTTTCATTCATGGAATCATCCCCTTTTCAGATTCGCCCGGGCTACAGGCTCTGCACCAGCATCAGAATCAAACCGCCGGCCAGCACCGACGCGATCTGCCCGCCCACGTTGGCCCCCACCGCATACATCAAAATGAAATTCTGGCTGTCCTCTTTCTGCGCCATTTTCTGGATCACCCGCGCAGACATTGGAAACGCAGAGATGCCGGCAGCGCCAATCATCGGGTTGATTTTTTCCTTACGGAAGAGGTTGATCAGCTTCGCAAAGAGTACCCCGCCGATGGTATCAAACACAAACGCAATCAGTCCCATACCTATGATGAGACCGGTCTGAGGCGTCAGGAACCGCTCGGCCTGCATGGTCGTTGAAATGGTCAGTCCCAGAAGTATAGTCACAATGTTGACGAGCTCATTCTGAGCAGACTTCGCCAGCCTGTCGAGCACGCCGCACTCTCTCAAGAGGTTGCCGAACATGAGAAAGCCAATCAGCGGCACTGCGTTTGGCGCTACCAGCCCCGTCAAAATGGTGATAACAATTGGAAAGACAATGCGCGTCGTTTGCGAGACATTTTCCGCCTTATAATGCATGCGAATCTGACGTTCTTCCTTGGTCGTGACCAACCTGATCGCAGGAGGCTGGATCACCGGTACCAGGGCCATATAGCTATAAGCCGCCACCGATATTGGGCCCAGCAGCTCCTTGGCAAACTGATTCGCGACGTAAATGGAGGTAGGGCCATCCGCCGCGCCTATAATTCCAATCGCCGCAGCCTCTTTAATGCTGAAACCGGCCAAAGTCGCCACAGCAACGGTGAAAAAGATGCCAAACTGCGCAGCAGCGCCAAAGAGCAGCATAAAGGGATTGTGGAGGATCGGCCCAAAATCGATCATGGCGCCAATCCCAATAAAGATCAGAAGGGGAAAAAGCTCAGTTGCAATGCCCATATCAAACAGGACATTAAGCACACCCTCTACGGCGGTGCCCTGAATCACTTGAGTGATGGCGCCCGACATAGGCAGATTGACCATAATGGCGCCAAAGCCCATGGGCAGCAGGAGCGCGGGCTCAAAGTCCTTTGCGACCGCCAGATAAATCAGCGTGCCGGCGATAATCCACATTACAATTTGCTGAGGGGTCACGGCCATGAGGCCGCTTAAGAATATATCCATTTTCAGTCCTCCAGAGGGGCGAAATAGGGGCGAGGGAATGTTGGATGACGGTTGGGACCTGATGAAACTCGGTGCGATGAAACTCGGGGTCAATAGGCGACAGCCGCTGAGATGAAACTCGGTGTCTGACACCAAGTTTCAACACCGAGTTTCACTGCACTACCTCATACGGCCAATCCATAATGCCGCCCAGATCAAAGACATTCTGATAGCCCAACTCCACCATCATAGCCGTCGCAGCACCGCTGCGGCTGCCACTGCGGCAATAGACAAAATAGACGGCGTCCTTGTCGGGAAACACATCCGCTGCGTTCTTTTGAATCTGGTCCACCGGCAGAAGCACTGCACCCTCAATGTGGCCGCTGTCAAACTCTTCTTTGGTTCTGACGTCCACTAGAATGATAGCTTCGTCTGAATCCAACCGTTCCTTAGCTTCTTCAGGCGTGATGTCCTGCACCGTGGCTTTCGCCGGCTGTTCCGGCTGTTCCACCTGTTCTCCGCCTGTTGACGGCGCCGCTGGCGCCGGCTCACCGGCACAGGCTGACAGCGAAACGCTCAGGGCAATGACTAGCATTAAAATCCATCGTCTCATATAGGTCACTCCTCAAATGAAAGTGTTATAGCACACCCTGCAGAATTTGAACAGGGCCATTCAGCAACAAATAATTCTTCAGTCGAACGCTAAAAATGACGCAGCTGTCCTGTACGAGTATTTCTCCAAGTTCAGGATGACGCGCTCCGAACTTAGCGCGCATTTCTTCAAGCAGTGGGTTTTCAATTTCGAAAAATTCACCATCAAAAGTCACTGAAGTGATGGGATGTTTTGAACCCACCTCCAGCTGTTGTCGGGAATCGATGATCACGCTGACACTTTTGTTTTCCTTCAGATTTTTATACTTTCTCGAGTTCATTGAAGTGATCAGATAGAGTATTTTCCTCTCTTCATCGAGAATATAGGTCATAAGTGAGCAATGGGGCATACCCTGACTCTCGGTGCATAGAACGCAAAGCTGATTTTCCTTCAGCATTTTTTCGACCATGTCATGCATTGGAGCGCCTCCTTAAGTTGTAATGACCAGTCTGTACCTTCGCATTCATACCCCAAAAAAAGTTCAACTAAGCCCTCAGGCGAGCCATTATAAATTCGTCCACATAGTCGCCGCCGCGAATGGCCGCTTTCTTTCGGGTGCCCTCAATTTCAAACCCCATTTTCTTATATAGCCCAATAGCGCGTTCATTGTCCGTATAGACGGCAAGCTCCACACGAATCAGCATCAGCCAGTTGTCAGCCAAATCCAGAAGCGCCTCCATCAATTTTTTACCAATCCCCTGGTTTTGATAGTCTCTGTGGATCATAATGCCAAGCATAGCCGTGTGGCGGAGCCTCGGATTTGCACCAATCACAATACCTGCAGTGCCAACGATAAGCTCTCTTCCTTCTTCATTGAGTCGAGTCGCAACCAGTTGGTGAGAATTAGAATCCAAGCCGGCAATAAACCCTTCACTGCGGTCTACGCGCTCGGATGGCAGCCCGAGAATATTTTCAAACACCCCCGGCATCCGCCTGATGGCGTTGATCTCCCTTGCATCTCTTGCCTCAATTGGCCTGATGGTTACATTCATTTATAAAACCCCCACTTGGATTCATATGTAATAGACAAGGACATTTGCGGCCTCTGCTTTTCTGGCCTCCTCTGCGAGCCCCTCAATGGTTGCAGAATCCAAGAGACTCAAAACAGCCTCGTCAATCTTCATCCAAAGCTGTTCCTTCAGACACCTTTCAATAGCGTTTTCCTCCTCGTTGGTCGCTCCGGCCCCTCCGCTGATAAGGGTGAGCTCTCCCTCCAGAGACCTCAAAACATCCCCCGCAGAAATTTCCGAAGCGGGTCTGGCAAGGATATACCCGCCACCGGCGCCTTTGATGCTCTTCACAAGGCCTGCTTTTCTCAAGGCTGAAAAAACCTGCTCCAGGTAAAGCATAGAAAGCCCCTGCCGTTCCGCAATGGTCCCCAGCGGCACATGCTGCTCCATGGCATTCAAGGCAAGATCCACCATACAGCGAAGCCCGTATCTTCCTTTTGTCGAAAGCTTCATCACACACCTCCTTCTTAAAAACCTAGTAAACCGATCACTTTATTTAAATTCTATAGCGCAGTATTTCAATTGTCAATTCACGTTCCAGTACGCTTAATCCTTTCTCAAACACATAATATCATATTATTTTTATATGTTTTATATGTTTTTGTTGACAAGCACTTAGCTAAGCCCTATATTGTAAACATAGTATTCATATATGTTTTAAAATTATATTTAGGAGGTCCATCATGCCAATCCTTCCCGTCCTGATCAATCTGCTCATCATGCTGTCCCTTATAGGCTTTTTAGTCTACTTGAAGAAGAAAAAGGTGTCCTTCTCCAAACGGGTTTTTGCCGGTCTGGGCCTTGGAATCCTCTTCGGTCTCGCCCTTCAAAATCTCTACGCAGGCAACGCCGGCATTATCAAGACCACCAATCAGTGGTTCAGTCTTATAGGGTCCGGCTACGTCAAGCTGCTGCAAATGATCGTTATGCCACTGATTATGGTGTCGATCATCTCTGCAATTGTTCACCTGAAGCAATCGAAGAACCTGGGCAAATTGAGCGGTCTCATTATAGCCGTTCTGCTGCTGACCACGGCTTTGTCTGCCGGCATAGGCATAGCCTCTGCCCTTGGTTTCAATCTCAATGCGGACCAGATCATCCAAGGTGACGCCGAAGCTGCCAGAGCGGAATATCTGACCACAAAGCTCAACGAAGTATCCAAGCAGTCCGCGCCACAGCGGATGCTCGAAATGCTCCCGGCAAATCCCTTCGCGGACATGACCGGTGCCAGAAGTTCTTCCACCATAGCCGTTGTCATCTTCTCCGCGTTGATTGGACTATCCGTTTTGGCGCTTAAAAAGCGCAGCCCTGAACAGGCAAAAATTTTCATTGATGGCGTGGACGCCCTCCACGGCGTCATCACCCAGTTAGTCAAAATGATTCTGAGGCTCACCCCATACGGCATTCTGGCCATTATGACCCGGACCGTCGCCGACACGAGTTTTGACGCGATCCTTCAAATGGGCAAGTTCGTTCTGGCGAGCTATGTCGCCCTAATCGCTGTCTTTGTACTCCATTTGGCGATCCTCTCCCTCTTAAAATTGAGTCCTGCCATTTACCTTCGAAAAATTCTCCCGGTTCTCAGCTTTGCCTTTACCTCCCGCTCCAGCGCCGCGACCTTGCCACTGACCATTGACACCCAAAAGAACAAATTGGGTGTCGAGGAAGGCATCGCCAACTTCTCTTCGACGCTGGGAACCGCAATTGGCCAAAACGGCTGCGCAGGTGTCTATCCCGCCATGCTGGCTGTCATGATTGCGCCTACGGTGGGACTCGATCCAACCGCACCCGGCTTCATTCTGACTCTGATCGGCATTGTCGCCATCAGCTCCTTTGGCATAGCAGGCGTTGGCGGTGGCGCGACCTTTGCCGCCCTGATCGTCCTTTCCTCCATGGGGCTGCCTGTCGGACTGGCCGGCCTGCTTATATCCGTTGAGCCTTTGATCGATATGGGCCGAACTGCCGTCAATGTCAGCGGTTCCGTGACCTCGGGCCTTGTGACCGGCACCCTCCTGAAGGACTTGGACCGGGAGGTTTACTACAGGGACATCGAGGATGCATCCGAACTGGCTGTGGCAAATGCTTAGAGGTTGAATTGTGACCATCGGCAAAAACAAAAAATGAAAAGGGGAAGCTGCGGCATAAGTCTTTATTGACCTATGACAACAACTTCCCCTTTTGAATTGCGTTTGATATTCCTCCGTCGCTGCTTCAAGTCCCGCAAAAGGTCCGGTACGGCCGGGCGCTCTCAGGCGCGGGCGCTGCGTAGGCGGCTTGGTCGGGCGTATGGGCATAAGGCTTAGCCAGCACGGCAGATAAGCGGTCCAGAACGCTGAAATCCCCCATACTCACCGCTGCTTCAAGTGCCTCTTCCACCCGATGGTTCCGTGGAATCACCGCCGGATTCGCGCCCTTCATCCTCTCCTGAACGTCACCCGCTGACTGCGACTGCCGCTGAAGCCGCTCCTGCCACTGAAGCTTCCACTGCTGAAAGTCGGGTTGCTCGAACAGGCCTCTCACCTCAGGGCGATCGAAGGTTAACGCCAAAAAAGTATTGGTGTAATCCGCGTGATGCCGGTGCATGATCTCGAGCAGCGCTTCAATGAGCCCCTCGTCCTCTGGCTCATTATTGAATAGGCCCAGTTTTGCGCCCATAGCGTCCAGCCAGTAACTGCGGTAAAGGCCCGAAAACCCGGAAATGGCTTCCTGCGCCAGGGTGAAGGCCTTCTCCTCATCAGGATCAAGCAGCGGCATTATGGTTTCAGCGAAGCGGGCCAGGTTCCAGGCGGCAATGTAGGGCTGATTTCCAAAAGCATAGCGTCCGTGGGCATCAATGGAGCTGAAGACCGTTGCTGGATCATAGGCATCCATGAAAGCGCAAGGACCGTAATCTATGGTTTCGCCGCTGATCGCCATATTGTCCGTGTTCATGACACCGTGAATAAAGCCAATGCTTTGCCACTTCGCGATCAGCCGGGCTTGTCGGTTCATCACCGCGTTCAGGAAATCGTAGTAAGGGCGGTCCGAGCCGGATAATCCTGGATCATGCCTGGCAATGGCGTAGTCTGTCAACAGCCTGAGGTCCTGGTCAGAACCCCTGCTATAGGCGAACTGAAAGGTGCCTACCCTGAGATGGCTGGAAGCGACGCGCGTGAGGATTGCACCCGGCAGTGACTTCTCCCGGTAGACGGGTTCACCGGTGGAAACCACGGCAAGGCTGCGGGTCGTGGAGACTCCAAGGGCATGCATGGCTTCGCTGATCAGGTATTCCCTGAGCATAGGGCCAAGGGCGGCGCGGCCGTCTCCGCCACGGGAATAGGGGGTTCTGCCTGAACCTTTCAGCTGCAGGTCGAGGCGATCGTTTTTTATTGTCACTTGCTCTCCAAGGAGGATCGCGCGGCCATCCCCCAGCATGGTGAAGTGGCCGAATTGATGTCCGGCATAGGCTTGAGCGAGGGGCTCCGCACCCTCCGGTGTCCGGTTGCCTGCCAAGTATTCAGTCCCGGCCTGGCTGTTCAAGGCATCCGGATCAAGCCCCATCTCCTCCGCCAAAGCGCTGTTGAATCGAATAAGCTTGGGCAGTCTGACCGGTGTGGGCTCCAGGTGGGTGTACAACAGTTTGGGCAGGCGTGCGTATGAGTTGTCGAAATTCCAGCCAAAGTTGGTTTTTGTCATGAGGTCACCGCTTTTCTAATATAGGTTGTTGTAGTCAATCCAAATCGTGAATGTTCATTTTTTCAAGTTCCTGTCTTTGCTTGTCTTTGACTTTTGCGCGACAGGCAAGATAGATGGCGAAATTAATGACGGCTGGGATCAGATAGAGCAGCAGCGCCAGGATAATAGGAACAATGTCGCCGGTATAGATCATGGCACCTAAAGAAAGGAAGAGTGCCAGACCGACATAAATGACCGGCAGGATCAGTCCCAGCCATTTGTTTTTCTGAAGGGATAAAAAGATCTGAAGCGCGGTCAATAGAACGATGATTAAAATCAATACCGGCAAAACGATCAAGCTTCTCACTGTGTCTATATTCATTTTACTGCGACTCCTTTCGGGACTTCTTGTATTCGGAAATCAAAATTTTCGCTGTGTCAAAATCTAGTTTTTCATTGACCGCCAGACGTTTGATCAGCGCGATATAGGGTTCGTTCGATGTACTTTCGCTGATCTGAATCTTTTGGATTAACCGGTCCAGTCTTAACCTGACGGTTGGATAAGTCACCCCGTAAAGGGCAGCGACTTCTTTCAGCGAACCGGAGGCTAGCAGGAATTTCTTTATGAAGACCATCTCCTCATCATCAAAATTACTCATCCAGTCCGGCATCACATTGACAGACATAACGTCACCTCCAGGGCAAAGCTTTCATGCTCTACTCTTTAATAATATTAATTGTATTCTTTAATATTATTAAAGTCAATAAACATTAAAAT
>NZ_JAOTSB010000027.1 GCF_030247605.1 Acidaminobacter sp.
CTTCAAGTTACTTCGCTGACTTCCGTTATTTCCATAATCAGAAATCACTTCGCCGGTTCCAAGCAGAACCGACTTTTTATTTCAGAATTTTGGGTTGTACACTGTTTAGTTTTCAAGGATCGAATGGTCTCACTTGAGTGATCAGCCGCTGGTGCTATAAGCCTCAACCGCAGTCACTATGCGAATTTTAAAGGACCGGTTACCCAGTCCTCAGGAGTCGTCTCAAGCGACCTTAGTTATCTTAACACTAATTTTACGTTCACGTCAACCTGAAATCTCATATCTTTTTTGGTTTTTTATTTGAACAATTTCCAACGAAAATGTCTTCTTTATATAGCGTCATGAACAGCCGTCAATTAAGCCTCTACCGGCTCGGAATTCTCTGCAAATGTCTTGCGATATTCTTTCCCGGGATGAATTTCAAAGGTCGAATAGCCTATGCCATAATCATGACGTCTGAGCAAAATTTCCTCTTCATCATTTGAAAAAATATAACCATTTCCAAAAGTATCGACATAATCCCATCCAAGTTCTTTCATACGTTCTTTTATGGCAGTGTCAGCTTCGCTTCTCTTAGTGATAAACATTAAAGCTTTTTTAGAGACTAAAGCTGCCTTTTTTTGATGCCGCTCAACTTCATATATGCCGAGCATTAAATCAAAAAGGCGCAGTTCATAATAAATTTTTAGCAAGGTGACGATAAAGAAAAGAACAGTCAGCCATCTAATAATTTTTTTAAGTTTTTCGCCCATTTTCAAAGCGATCTCCTCCTCTTCCGTCACATTTAGAGCTTTTGCCACTGGTTTTATTATACACCAGAAAAACCGATTTCAAGCATCAGGTTTACTTTTTCAAAAAATTCTAAATAGTATAAAAAAACATCCCTTCCACCCGTTTACAATCGTACCTTTTAATGCTACACTAATTTTGTCACAAAAAAATATTTTTAGGGAGGAAATGTCTCGAATGAATTCTACCAAAAATCGCACTCTAAACGCAGCAAACAAGAACCCCGGTGAATTCGAAATGGCTTGTGAAATTTGTCATAACTCTGCAGACTTGATTCGATTTAAAAACAAATACGTTTGTGTAAACTGCAGGGATCAAATTCGAGAATCTTTCTCCCAATGGATGTAGCAGTTAAGAGAAAATCATGAATAATTTTAACGAGATTGATGGTTAAACAAAAATTTCAAGACAACGACTAATCTGAAACCTTTCTGACGCCTGTGACTCCAGGCGTCTTTTTAATTATAGCAAAAAAGAAGGCCACGGTGACCATCGGCAAATCGCTTTTTAACGATTTCCGCGGCCACAGTGGCCTTTCTTTTGAGTTTACTACGCCTTAGTTTGTTGGACGACAGGTTCAACAGGCATAAATCCAGGCGCACCGGCTCCCTTACCCGTTCGCCAGCACAAACGCGCCCTCTTCCCTGTCGTAAATAAAGACTTCCCCGGTTTCAATAATGTAGTACCATCCGCTTAAATTCAAGGTTCCAGCCAAAACACGCTCACGAATGTACGGATAACTCCACAAATTCTTGAGCTGCTCCATGACATTGTACTGCTCCATCATCCACTCCCTGGCCTCAGGTCCTTCGTTGGTCATGGTTCTGTTGACTTTCTCCCTGGCGGGTCTTGCCAGCTCCAGCCATTTCCTGGTGTGGGGCATGGTCATCAGCGTCTTCGGCAGATTGAGCCCCGCAGCGCAGCCACCGCAGTTGGAATGACCGCAAACAATTATATTTTCGACGTTGAGCGCCAGGACGGCGTATTCCACCGCTGATGTGGTCGCCACAAATTCAGCCGTGTATCTGTAAGACGGGATCAGGTTGGCGATATTGCGTATGATAAATAATTCACCTGGCAGAGTCTTGGTAATGAGGTTCGGGTCTATGCGCGAGTCTGAGCAGCTGATAAACAGCGTGTGGGGCTTTTGCTCCCGCTTCAGGCTGGAGAACAGCTCTTTGTGTGTGTCGAAGTCGTCCTTTCTGAATTTCACAATACCATCGATCAGCTTTTTCATGAATCAGGTCCTTTCCATAAAAACAGCGCCCCGCCGCCGGGTGTGTGACCGGGTGCTTGGGGCGTGGCGGGTGACTTTGGTGACCATCGGCAGAAGCCTTTAAAAGAGTGCTCTGCCGATGGTGATTTAACTTCCTAATAGCGCGCCAGGAGCTCTGAGGCGTTGGCTTTCGCCTCGAGTAAACCGATGGCCGTGACCGCCTCTACGACGGGGACGGCGCGAACGACAATAGTGGGATCGTGGCGGCCGGTGACGCTGAGTTCGGCGTTGATGTGCTCGCGAAGATCGACGGTCTGTTGGGTGAGGGCAATGCTGGAGGCCGGTCTGAACGTGACTTTCAGGCGCATTGGCATGCCGTTGGTGATGCCGCCGTTGATGCCGCCGCTGTGGTTGGTCTCGCTGACGACGCGGTCGCCTTCCATGCGCCACGGATCGTTGGACTCTGAGCCGCGCATGGCGGCAAAGGCAGCGCCAGCGCCAAATTCGACGGCCTTGACTGCGGGAACGGAGAACAAAAGCTGGCCCAGCAGGCTTTCAATGCCTTCGAAAACCGGGTCTCCCCAGCCGACAGGCAAGCCTGTGACGCCCACTTCAATGGCGCCGCCTATGGAGTCGCCTTCCTCGTGGGCTTTTGCGAGCATGACTTTGGCTTGTTCGATGGCGTCATCAGAGAAAAACGGCATTTCTTTTTTGCGGAGTGTTTCTTGATTTTCTTCGGTCACCTGGGATGCCATGTCGTCGATGCCTGTGTCGATTATGTCGCCGACCTGTGCGACGTGGCCCAGGATTCTGATACCGTGCTCCGCCTCAAGAATCTGCGCGGCCAGGGCGCCGGCGAAGACCAGCGGTGCGGTCAGGCGGCCGGAGAAATGGCCGCTGCCCCGGGGATCGTTGAAGCCGTGATATTTAGCGTTCGCGGCGAAATCTGCGTGGGATGGCCGTGGAAAGCGCTTCAGGGCCTCATAATCGCTGGACCGCGTGTCTTCGTTTCTAAAGAGCGCCGTCAGTGGCGCGCCGGTGAGCGCGTCTTGAAAAAAGCCGGAGACAATTTCGAATTCGTCTTTTTCTGAGCGCTTTGTGGCATAGACGCCCGTACCGGGCTTTCTGCGGGCCATGGCCGCCTTTAATTTTTCAAGGTCCGGCTTAAAGCCTGCTGGGAGGTGGTGGATGGTGATGCCAATGGCAGGGCCATGGGATTCTCCAAACAGGGAGTACTGAATCGCTCTGCCCCAGGTGCTTCTCATAGTGGGTGGTCTCCTTTCGGCGCATTTTATTGGGAGTGTGGTCGCAGGGTATGATTTTCTTTTCTATATTAGGTCTGGCGTGTTCACTTTAAAAAAGGCGTCCACGTCTTTGGATGCTATGGGATAGACATACCCCTCGCCGGGCTTTCGAATCAGAATGACTTCCAGACCGGATTCAGTCATTTTCTTGTCTCTCAGGACCCAGTCCTTCAGCGCCGGAAAGTCCAGGGGCGGCGCGGTTTCAAAGCCGAGTTGGGCAAGGGCGGACTCCAGGTATGCTGACGTTCCGGGCTCCGAAAGGCCTTTTTGTTCCGAAAGTCGTGTGATCCACTGCATGCCAAGGGCGACCCCTTCTCCGTGGGTCAAAGCGCTGTAGCCGCCTCTGCTCTCCGCGGCGTGTCCCAGCGTGTGGCCGAAATTCAGGAGCTTGCGGTCGCCTGTCTCTTTTTCATCTGCTTCGACAACGTTTTTCTTGATGCTTAAAGCGCGCTTCAGAAGGGCGTTGATTTCAGGCAGAGCGGAAATTTGCTGTGTTGGCTGAGACCGGTTATGTTTTGCCGGTGAGTCCTTTGATTGATTTTGAGGCAGATCCCTGAATTGATTCAGGATCATGGGAAGCAGTTCCTCGTCCCGAATCATGGCAGCTTTCACCATTTCCGCGATGCCATCTCTCAGCTGTCTGACCGGTAAGGTGTCCAGAAATTGCGGATGGATCAGCACTGCCTTAGGCTGATGAAAAGCGCCGACCAGATTTTTGCCTTCGGGCAAGTCTATGGCGACTTTGCCGCCAATGCTGCTGTCCACCATGGCGAGAAGGCTGGTTGGAATCTGGACAAAAGACACGCCTCTAAGCCATGAGGCTGCGGCGTAGCCTGCCAGATCGCCTATGACGCCGCCGCCAAAGGCTATGACGAGGTCGCGGCGTGTTAAGCCAGCCCTGACAAAGTCACTGTAGAGGCGCGTGAGCTGCTCCAGGTTTTTGCTGCCTTCGCCGTTTGGAAGTACTGAAATGGAAAGGAGTTTGTTAAAATTGGTATCAGAGCTCTGGCACAAAATTGAAGTTGGTGACAGGCACTCAGTTGATGTTGGTGTCAGACACTCATTCGATGTTGGGGACAGGCACAACGTTTCATTGTGTACCTGTCCCCAGTTTTCAATTTGTTCATAAGCCTCGGGATGCAGCTGCAGCGCCTGACAAAGGGTTTTGCCATGCAGCGCCCATACCGTATCATCCGAGACTATGGCGCAGCGGCGCCCCTTCAGCAGCGTTTGAAGCTGGCCAAGGGCATTGTCACCGATGTGGATCTCATAATGCTGATCCTGACCTTTGATGCGCATGTCCAGCAACATGGATTGGGCGTTTATTGAAGGGCTGACAGCGGCCTTCGAATCCGTGTTCAAGATGTCGTCAAGCTTCACTTTTTCTCACCCTCGGTGGGTTGAAGGGCTTTCATCAATTCTGTCTGCAGGAGCGTCCTCGCCCGGTCAACCTGCTCGTCAGAAAGACTGAACCAGATCTGTTCCGCCAGAACCGCCTGCTCGATCAGCATGTCAATGCCAAAGACGACTTTATGGCCTGTCGCTTCCGCTTCGCGGATCAAACGTGTTCTTCTTGGCTTGTAGACGATATCGCAAACATAGGCATCCGGTTTTAAGTATTTGACATCTACCGGTGTCGCATCTTCAAACGGATACATGCCTACAGAGGTGGTGTTGATGACGAGGTCATAGTTTTTAAAGTCTTCGCGATCGACAATATGTGCTTTGCCGAAAATCTCGAGATCACGGATCAGTGCGTCAGCTTTCGTCCAGGTGCGGTTGCAGATGCCCACTTCCTTGACGCCATTGTACATCAGGGACCCGGCAATACCGCGGGCAGCGCCGCCGGCACCCAGAATCAGGACCTTTTTGTCCTCAATAGGTCCAATCTGACGGCGCAGGACAGAAACCAGGCCCGGTCCATCCGTATTATAGCCAATCAGGCCTTCCGGTGTTACAGCGACCGTATTGACGGCGCCCAGCTTCTCAGCGAAGGGATCAAGACCGTCCAAATGACCTATAACGGTTTGTTTATGGGGAATCGTGATATTGAACCCGCCCATGCCAATCGCTCTGAAGCCCGCGATGGACGCCCCAAGACGCGTCGGCTCCACATGGAAAGCCAGATAGGCCGCTTTGAGCCCCAGCTCATTAAATACGGTGTTGTGGATCCACGGGGAACGGCTTCCCGCGACCGGATCGCCAATCAAGCCATAAAGGCGTACTTCTTCGGTCAGGTTCATAAAAATTCTCCTTCGCTCATGAGGTTGTTCCATTGTGTGAATTTTCACTGATTATACAGACTCCCCCGCAAAAAGTCCAGTAATTAATGTGAGCAGGTCTTATAGAAGTTGCAGAGGTGAGAGAAACTGGGGGTTGATAGGCGCTAGCCGCTGACACCGAGTTTCACTTAGAAACTTGGTGTCAGACACCCAGTTTCTCGCCCGCGCCGCCACAAAAAAAACAAGGGGAAGCTGGCTCTGCGCCTGCTTCCCCAACCTTTCTCTTCAATCACGGCTACATGATTCAACATTTGCTACGCTTACGCTACTCTTCTTCCCTCCGCTGCTCCGCTTAAGACCATCATACGCAGTAACGGGGCAAGAATCAAGAAAAATATTGATCTTTTTACTCTTTTTTCAATTTTTACCTTTTCAAATGTTCTTAAGTGCAATCCACCGCAATCCCATATCATTCATCTATGGAGAAACTGGGTGTCTGCGGCTAGCGCCTATCAACCCCAGTTTCCTCCTAAGCCTCTTCCAGAGGGACTTCCAGTTTCTCTCGAATCCCCAGCAGGGTCATCGGATCAAGGACTTTACCTGACGCCGGTACGCTGGACACCCTATAAGCTGCCACAACGTCGCTCCCCGGCTCCGTCATCATAGCGTAATCCACGTGACTGCCTTTTTTAAGCCGGACGCACTGCACGCCAACCGTATTTTTCGACGCCTTCTGCGCCACAAGTCCCAGATCAAAGGTCAGCGCCGTATAGGCATCCGCCCCCGCCCGGCGTACCAGGAAGAGCTCGCCGCCCTCCCGGGCGAAGAAGATGCCGACTGGTCGGGACTCATCGGAGTATGCCTTGATGAGCTTCTTGCGGTAGGTTTTGGTCTCATAGGACTTGAGCGGCACCTTGGCGACTTTGCCGTTTTCAAAGGCAAAGACCATCTCGCCCTCATAATCCGAGGTGTTGACAATGTAGAGGACCTTTTCATCCGGCTCAGTTTCAATCAGATTGTAGACATAGTGTCCTAAAGTAGAAGCCTTGTGCTCATCCAGCTCATGGGCCTTGAACTTGTACACCTGGCACTTGTCCGTAAAGAACAGGATGTCGTCGCCATTCGTTCCATCCAGGGCCTGGACTATGCGGTCCTCATCCTTGAGTTTATGGCTGCTGGCCATTCTCAGGGAGGCCAGCGAGACCTTCTTGAGGTAGCCATGCTCCGTCAGAAAGAGTTTCAGCGGGAAGGCGTCAATCACGGACTTTTCCTCGTGAACTCTGACCTCATTCAAATGGACAACTTCTGTCTGGCGGTCCTTGCCATACTTTTTAATGATCTGCTGCTGCTCGGTAATGATGATCTTATCGATCTCTTTCTCATTCTCAAGGGTCTTCTGAAGCTTTTCAATCTGCTCCTCGAGGGTTTTAGTCTCCGTCAAACGCTCCAGGACGTATTCCCTGTTGAGGTGCCGGAGCTTGATATCCGCAACATAGTTGGCTTGAAGCTCGTCAATATAAAAAGCGGACATCAGATTTGGCACGACATGGCTGTCCTCATCCGTCTCCCGAATGATCCGGATCGCCCGGTCAATATCCATGACCACGGCCTTCAAGCCATACAAGAGGTGGAGCTTGTCCGTCAGTTTGACGAGATCGTAGTTCAGGCGGCGGCGGATACAGTCCTTTCGAAAGCGCAGCCACGCCCCCAGGATGCCTTTGACGCCGGTGACGGCCGGACGGCCGTCAATCAGCAGGTTGAAGTTGCAGGCAAAGCTGTCCTCGCAAGGGGTATAGCGGTAAAGCTTCGCCATCAGTGCGTCCGGATCGACGCCCCGCTTCAGTTCCAGGGCAATCTTGAGGCCGCTTAGGTCCGTCTCGTCCCGCAGGTCGCTGATCTCCTTGACTCTGCCCAGCTTCACCAAGTCGACGATCTTTTCCAGAATCGCCTCCACCGTGGTAGTATACGGAATTTCATAAATCTCAATCAGATTTTCAGACTTGTCATAGCGATATTTCGCACGCAGCTTGAAGGAGCCCTGGCCGGTCCGGTAGATCTCCGACATCTGGCGCTCATCATAGAGCAAATAGCCCCCTGTAGGGAAATCAGGGCCAGTGAAAATATTGGAAATATCAAAGGCCGGATCCTTCAGGTACTCAATAACCCCCTGGCAGACCTCCCGCAGGTTGAAGGAACAGATATTGCTCGCCATGCCTACCGCAATGCCCCGGTTCGCGCTAACCAGCACGTTGGGGAAGACCGTCGGCAGCAGGGTCGGCTCTTTCATGCGGCCATCATAGTTGTCCACGAAGTCCACGGTGTTTTTGTCAATATCCTTGAAAATCTCGTTGCAGATCGCGTCGAGCTTGACCTCCGTGTACCTGGACGCCGCGAAGCGCATGTCCCGAGAGGTCACCTTGCCAAAGTTGCCCTTGGAGTCGACATAAGGCTGAAGCAGGGCGTCGTAGCCCCGGGTCAGCCTCACCATGGTCGCGTAGATGGCCTGGTCCCCGTGAGGGTTGAGCTTCATGGTCTGGCCCACGACGTTGGCGGATTTTGTCCGCGGCCCGTCCAGGAGCTTCATCTTGTACATGGTGTACAGGAGCTTCCGGTGGGAGGGCTTGAAGCCGTCGATCTCCGGGATGGCCCTGGAAAGGATGACGCTCATGGCGTAAGGCATGTAATTGTGCTCCAGAGTCTGGGTGATGGGCTGGGGCACCGGCGGGTTGTAGGTCCCCAGGATGCGGCTTGAGGTGCTGCCGGCCCTGGCTTTTTTCGCCTTGGTGCTGCCCCGTTTTTTCCTGGATTCAGACTTGACGGGCTGCTCGGTGTCAGTCAAGATGTCATCTTCCGCAGCTATGCCCTCATCCTCGTCCTCTTCAAAATCCAGTGCCTCTGCCGATGGTCGTTCCTCGTCAAAGTCGCCTGCGGTACCGTCACCATCGGCAAAATTATCTTCTTCTAAAGCCTCAAGATCAAACGTCTCTTCGAGGTCAATCTGATGTGGCTCATCTTGGTTATGCTTCTTTTTTGGCAACAGTTTCACCTCTTAGCTTAAGTCGAGCTGATCCAGGTACTCGTACCCGTACTGCTCGATGAATTCTTTGCGTCCTTCCAGGTCATCCCCCAGCAGAACCTCGAACATCTTCTCCGTGCGCTCGACGTCCTCGGGCTCAATGCGGATCAGGCGCCGGGTATCCGGGGACATGGTCGTGAGCCACATCATCTCCGGGTCGTTCTCGCCGAGACCCTTGGAGCGCTGGAGGGAGTACTGGCCCTTGAGGCCCTGGAGCATCTCTGTCTTCTCCTTGTCGCTGTAGGCGAACAGGGTCTTTTTGCCGGCGGTGATCTCGTAGAGCGGCGTCTCAGCAATGAAGACCTTGCCCTCGTGGATCAAGGTCGGCATGAGGGCGTAGATCATGGACAGGACCAGGGTGCGGATCTGGAAGCCGTCCACGTCCGCGTCGGTACAGATGATGACCTTGTCCCAGTTGAGGCTGTCCAGGTTGAAGGTGTCGAACTCCTTGGCGTGTTTGGACTTGATTTCGACACCGCAGCCCAGGACCCGGATCAGGTCAATGATGATCTCACTCTTGAAGATCTTGTCATAGTCCGCCTTCAGGCAGTTGAGGATCTTTCCTCTTATAGGCATCAGGGCCTGGAACTCCGAGTCCCGGGCCAGCTTACAGGCACCGAGGGCGGAGTCGCCTTCCACTATGTAGATTTCGCGGCGGTCCAGGTCTTTGGTTCGGCAGTCGACAAACTTTTTAACCCGGCTCATGAGATCCGTCTTGCTGCTCAGGGCCTTTTTCAGGTTGAGCCGCGTGGACTCCGCCTTTTCCCGGCTGCGCTTGTTGATCAGGATCTGGTCAATGATTTTGTCCGCTTCCTCCGCGTTCTCGATGAGGTAGACCTCGAGCTTCTTGCGGATGAATTCCGTCATGAAGTCCTGGATGAACTTGTTGGTGACGGCTTTCTTGGTCTGGTTTTCGTAGCTGGTCATGGTAGAAAAGGAGTTCACCACCAGCACCAGGCTGTCCTGGATATCGATGAAGCTTATCTTCTTTTCGTTTTTCTGATACTTGTTTTGCTTTTTGATGTATTGGTCGATTTCCGCCGTGAAAGCGCTTTTCACTGCCTTGTCCGGGGAACCGCCGTGCTCGAGGAAGCTCGAGTTGTGATAGTACTCAATGACGTTGACTTCATTATTGAAGCAAAAGGCCATTTCCGCTTTGACTTTGTACTCGGGTTTGTCCGGCCGGTCCCGGCCCACGCCCTCGTCCGAGTAGTAGAGGATCTGGGTGAAGCGCTTGTCGTCGCCAATCTCCTCCAGGTAGTCCACGATGCCGTTGTCGTAAATATATTCCCGGGTCGTGTTGGACTCCTCGTCCTGATAGAGGAAGCGCAGCCCTTTATTGACTATGGCCTGGCGCTTAAGCACCTCTTCGAAGTACTCGCTTGGAATGGCTATGTCCGTGAAGACGTCCAGGTCCGGGCGCCACTTGATGGTTGAGCCTGTCTGCTTTTGCTTTGTCAGCTCTTTGTAGAGTCCTCCGACGTTTTCGCCTTTTTCGAATCGCAGGGCGTAGAGATGGCCGTCGCGGATGATCTCCACGTCCATGTACTCCGAGCTGTACTGCGTGGCGCAGAGGCCCAGGCCGTTGAGCCCCAGCGAGTACTCGTAGGTCTCCCCGCTGATGTTGTTGTACTTGCCCCCGGCGTAGAGCTCGCAGAAGATCAGCTCCCAGTTGTAGCGTCCCTCCGGCTTGTTGTACTCCACCGGGATGCCCCTGGCTTTGTCGATGACGCTGATCGACCGGTCCGCGTGCCGTATGACCGTAATTTCCTTGCCGTACCCTTCCCTGGCTTCGTCAATGGAATTGGACAGCACCTCAAAAAACGTGTGCTTCGCGCCCTCCAGCCCATCCGACCCAAAAATAACCGATGGACGCTTCCGCACCCGATCGGCACCCTTCAGGGAGGTAATACTCTCATTATCATAAGTTCTCGCTTGTTTCACCACAAAAAACACCTCTCAAAATGGTCACACAGGACTATTATAACAGAACGCGCGTGCGTAAAGGGATGATTTTTTTTGGGGACTGGCACCAAATGTAACTGGGTGTCTGACACTTAGTTTAGTTCGGTGACTGACACTCAGTTTAGTTCGGTGTCTGACACTCAGTTTAGTTCGGTGTCTGACACTCAGTTTAGTTCGGTGTCTGACACCAATATTGACTGAGTGCCAGACACCGAGATAATTCTGACACAATTTAAACCAGTTTCAGGCTGCGCTGCTCTCTGATCCATTGCGGCCTATCACGCATGTTCAACTTGGATTTTAAAACTTACTCAATGCGACCATTGCTGCGCTCGGTCGCTAGTGAAACCAGAGCGCAAGATTCACCCTTCGTCTCCAGACGTGCCCCTCGCTCCGCCCGCCACCTCGCTGCGCTCGGTTCCAGGCTGCGCTTCGGGCGCGGGCTGCGCCCTATACAAACAAATATGCCGCCATGGAAAAGAGAGCGCGCTCTCTTTTCCATGGCGGCATATTCGTTTGTGCACGTCTTTGCTTTTACGTCTCTTCCTCATGCAGCACCATCATGGCTTCCATCATTTTTGGGAAGCCCACCGTAGGCGCGATCAGCAAAATGGCATGCTCGATCTCTTCCATCGTACAGCCCGCCTTCTTCGCCTTTTCCACATGGGTCCTCAGCGCGAACTTATACCCGGACGACGCCGACAGCGCCACCTTGATCAGCCACCGCGTCTTCTCCTCCAGCGGCCCGCCTTCCTCATGCACTGCCTTGCCGTACTGCCTGTACGCCTCATACACTTCAGGGTAATGCTGTATGAACTCATTCAAATTTTCAGTCCGTTTTTTCATGATCATCACCTCCTTTTATTGATACCAGAAACCGCGCCCCCCGAAACACGCGGCCTCAATTTTTGTTTTATCTCTGCTTCCTCAACTTCAAAGAATACTGATTTTGCCGATGGTCGCCCAACCTAATCACAGAAGCAGGATTCGATAGGCTTTAGCGCTAACACCGTCTTCCACCATCGCCGCCCACGGCCACATCGCCCCTTTGTCCGCGCGAGAAAAACCCATGTATTTTTTCGCGAACACTTTCACCTGATAAAACCACATTGACACTTCCGCGTCTTCCAATCCTAGCTTTGAGCCCGTCGAGCAGGGCGCAGCCCGCAGCGCAATCCGCTTACGGGAAGGGCTTCGGGTGTATGGTTCCGCGTAAGGGTGGTTTTTCCATCGATCTCAAGGAGATAGAAATTTCATCCAAAAAAACAACTGAAAACACGGGGTTCAAAGCTTCCTTTTTGCTTGACACTGTCCGTCCCAGCATGTTATAGTATCCCTCAAGCGGACAGTTGTACGAGAAACAGCGAATATGTTTGTTTTAAAATACAATTTCCTATGAATTGAAATACACTTTACAAGACCATCGGCGGACACTAATTTAAACATCATTTTAATGTCCGCGCACGGCGGTCACCACAAAAACAATAAAACTAACGCACCACCAAACAACACTCTCTAAACATTAATCACCAATCACCAAGCACAAACGTAAACGCAAAGCAAGCAAGAGGAGAAACCGAAGGAGGATCACCTTGGACAAGAGCAAATTCATTATCCTCAGCGTCGAAGCGGTCCCAGAGGTCTACGTCAAAGTCCTCGAGGCCAAAGAGCTGCTCAAGAACGGCACCTTTGAAGGCGTGACAGACGCGGTCAAAGCCGTCGGCATCAGCCGCAGCACCTATTACAAATACTGCGACCATGTCTTCCCTCTCGCCGAGGGCGCCATGGGCAAGCGCATCACCATCTCGCTCCTGCTCTCGCACGAATCCGGCGTCCTCAGCCAGTTCCTGCAGACCATCGCCGAGAAAAACTGCAACGTCATGACCATCAGCCAGGACGCGCCTATCAACGGCATCGCCAACGCCTCGATCACCTTTGACATCAGCGAGATCCAGTGCACCTTTGACGAGCTGATCGAGACCCTGCGCAGCTCAAAGGGCGTCAAGAAAATGAACATCGTCGCAATCGAATAGACTCAATAACATAGGTGGTGAACAATTTGAAACGAGTGGTTATGTTGGGGTTCGGCACGGTGGGCTCAGGCGTCATGGAACTGATCGAGCGCAACCGCGCCTACCTTAAAAGCAAGTATCACAACGAAATGCAGCTGACGGGCATCCTCGTCAGAGACCTCGAGAAGTACAAGGGCAGGGGTGCCGATGGTCTCCTGACCACCTCCTTCGACGAGATCCTGGCGCAGCAGCCGGACATCGTCATCGAGGTCATGGGCGGCATCGAACCTGCGAATACGTACGTCAGAACACTCCTCGAACGCGGCGTCAGCGTCGTGACTGCCAACAAGGATCTGATCGCCGAGTATGGCCTGGAGCTCATGGAAATCGCACGCACAAACAACGCCAGCGTCAGCTTCGAAGCGGCGGTGGGCGGCGGCATCCCGGTCATCAAGCCCTTCCGGGAGTCCCTTAAAGGAAACCGCATCGGCTCTATAGCCGGCATAGTCAACGGTACGACCAACTTCATCCTCACGAAGATGTACGAGGAAAACCTGGAGTACAACGTCACTTTGAAAATGGCCCAGGAAGCCGGCTTTGCAGAAGCTGACCCGACCGCGGACGTCAAAGGCTACGACGCCGCCAGAAAGCTCTGCATCCTCTCCTCCATTGCCTACGACAAAATGATCCGCTGGAAAGAAATCAAAGTCGAAGGCGTGGACGGCGTCACCAAGACGGACATCCAGAACGCCCGGGACATCGACCGCAAGATCAAGCTGCTGGCAGTCAGCACCCGGGACGGCAGCGAGATTCACTGCTCGGTCAGACCGACACTGGTCCATAAGCACAGCGCCCTTGGCCACATCGACAATGAATTCAACGCTATTGAAGTAGAAGGCGACGCAGTGGGCAAAGTCATGTTCACCGGCAGAGGCGCCGGCAAGTTTCCAACTGCCAGCGCGGTCTACGGGGATCTCCTCGACGTTCTGACCGGCAAAACGGACATGGTCCTGCCTCTCAACGACGACACCAACTACAAGCTGTCCAAATACTACTCACGCCGCTCCAAATGGCTGGTTCGCCTGAAGGTCACCAGCATGCCGGAGACCATCGACCTGGTTCTCGGGTCCTTCCCAATCCACGCACTGAAGCTCTACCGCCTCAATGATCTCGACAACGTGTTTTTCGTCGTCGAAACCGAGGACGAGCTTGAGCTCTACGAAAAAATCGTTGAAATGAAGTCACAAAACTTCGTTCAAGACGTCAAATATTTCTTAATGTACGACTAGGGGGCCGACTCATGTATACAGGACTTATAAACCGTTACCGCGAATTTCTACCCGTCAGCGACAAAACCTGCGTCGTCAGCTTGTCTGAAGGCGACACGCCGCTGATCCGGGCCTATAACCTCGAAAAACGTTTTCCGGGCATTGAAATTTACTTAAAATACGACGGGCTCAACCCTACGGGCTCCTTCAAGGACCGCGGTATGACCATGGCCGTCACCAAAGCTCTTGAAGATGGCGCCCGCGCTGTCATCTGCGCTTCCACGGGCAACACGTCAGCTTCTGCGGCAGCTTATGCGGCCCGCGCCAACATGAAAGCTTTCGTCCTGATTCCGGACAATAAGATTGCCCTTGGCAAGCTGGCTCAGGCCGTTGCCTATGGCGCTGAGATTCTTCCTATTAAAGGCAACTTCGACGTTGCCCTGGAGCTGGTCCGCAAAGTGTCTGACAACCATCCGGTGACACTGGTCAACTCCGTCAATCCGTACCGCATTGAAGGCCAGAAGTCTGCGGCTTTTGAAATTGTCGATGCTCTGGGCGACGCGCCGGACTACCTCTTCATTCCGGTCGGCAATGCCGGCAACATCACTGCCTATTGGAAGGGCTTCAAGGAGTTCAAGGCCTTTGGCCGTTCCCAGGGCCTTCCGAGACTCTTCGGATGGCAGGCTGCCGGCTCCGCTCCAATTGTCGACGGGGCTATTGTTAAAAACCCTGAAACCATTGCCACTGCAATCCGCATAGGAAATCCTGCCAGCTGGAAGCAGGCAACTGCTGCTCTCGAGGAGTCAAACGGCTTCATAGGCAAGCGCACAGATGACGAGATCCTGGAAGCTTACCGCATGCTGTCCACGTCAGAAGGCATCTTTGCCGAGCCGGCATCCTGCATCTCCGTCGCCGGACTCAAGGAAGCCTACGAAGCGGGCAAAATCGAAAAAGGCGCCCGCGTGGTCTGCGTTCTCACCGGCAACGGTTTGAAAGATCCTGATACCGCTATTAAATACGCCAATATGTCAGAGGTCATTGATGACGATTATAACGCGATCGAGGCCGCTGTCCTGAAGGGGTTGAAGTAAATGCTGCGAATCAGAGTCCCCGCCACGTCCGCTAACTTTGGTCCGGGCTTCGATGTCCTGGGTGTGGCACTGAGCCTGTTTAACGAACTTGAAGTCGAAAAAGCAACTGGCGTCTTCGACTTTGAGTGGGAGGATGGATCGACCTTCGGAGACGAGGAAAACCTCGTTCTGACGACTATGGCGAATGTCTTCGACTTATTCAACTACAAAGTTCCAGGCTATAAAATCCGTTCCAAAAGCTGCGCCATTCCCGTTTCTCGAGGACTGGGCAGCAGCGCCGCCTCCATAGTGGCTGGCATCTACGCCGCCAATTACCTGATGGGCGGCAAAATGACCAAGGAAGAGATCTCTGCCCTTGCCACGAAATTTGAAGGTCACCCGGACAATGTAGTCAGCTGTATCGAAGGCGGCATGGTGATTTCAGCAGTGGGTGAAAATGGCGAGATCCTGTCCAGTCAGGTAAAAATCGCTCCCGGCCTTAAACTGTTCGTCATGGTGCCGGATTATAAGCTCTCCACCCGCATGGCGCGTTCTGTCCTGCCGGATACCTACTCCAGGGCAGACATGGTCTATAACGTTTCCCACGCTGCCCTTTTGGTCACGTCCCTTTGCCGCGGCGAGTTCAGCAAGCTGCGCGTAGCCCTGGGCGACCGGATTCACCAGCCGTACCGGCTGCGCCTGATCCCTGGCGCCGAGGCAGTGTTTGAAATTTGCCGCCGCGCAGGCTCCCTGGGTGAATTCATCAGCGGTGCAGGCCCGACACTGATCGCCTTGGTACCGGAGGAAGACACTAATTTCGCCGAGCGGATCCGACCACTGCTCGACGAGCAAGTCCTGGAATGGAAAACCTATGAACTTGAAATCTGCCACAGCGGCGTAAGTCTTGAGGTGATGTAACTTGGGAACAATTGTACAAAAGTATGGTGGCAGTTCTGTCGCCAATGTCGAACGCATCCAGCACGTCGCCAGACGCGTCGTGGAAAATAAAAGAAATGGCAATGACGTGATCGTCGTGGTTTCCGCTATGGGGGACACTACAGACGAACTCATCGAAAAAGCCGCTCAGATCAATCCTCACCCGTCTTCCCGGGAGATGGACATGCTGCTCTCCACCGGCGAGCAAATCTCTATTTCCCTGCTGGCCATGGCCATTGAGGCGGCCGGCGAGCCTGTCATTTCTCTGACTGGCGGCATGTCCGGCATTTTGACGGACACGGCCCACAAGAAGGCGCGGATCGCCAGTGTTGATCCAACCCGCGTTTTAAAAGAATTAGCCGATGGAAAGATCGTCATAGTCGCCGGCTTCCAAGGGGTGACTAAGGATTGGAACATCACCACTCTAGGCCGCGGAGGTTCTGACACCACCGCAGTTGCTCTGGCGGCGGCAGTCAAAGCGGACCTCTGCGAGATCTACACGGACGTCGAGGGCGTCTTCACTGCAGATCCCCGCAAAGTCCCCCATGCCAACCAGATCCCGGAAATCAGCTATGATGAAATGCTCGAGCTCGCCAAACTGGGCGCCCAGGTCCTGCACCCGCGTTCCGTAGAGCTCGCCAGAAAATATGATGTCCCGCTAGTCGTCCGCTCAACTTTCAGTGATCATCCCGGAACCCGGGTCGTAGAGGTGAATCGTATGGAACAAGTACTCGTGCGTGGCGTCACGCTCGACAATAACATTGCCCGCATTGCCGTCGCCAATGTCCCTGACCAGCCGGGCATTGCCTTCGGACTATTCAAGAAGCTCGCAGATCATCATATCACCATTGATATGATTATCCAGAACTTGAACCACGCAGCCAAAAATGATATTTCCTTTACAGTAGCGCTGGACGATCTCCACGAGGCCGCTCAGGTCAGCCGCGAATACCTGAAGGAAATTGGCGGTCAGGGCGATGTCCTGGAGAAAGAAAATGTCTCTAAAATCTCAATTGTGGGCACCGGCATCACGGGGAACGCTGAAGTCGCTTCCAAGCTCTTCGGCACTCTATATGATCTTGGGATCAACATTGAGATGATCAGCACCTCGGAGATCAAAATCTCCTGCATCATCGACTCAGAGAAGTGCGATGAAGCCCTCCGCCGCCTCCACACCGCCTTTGCGCTGGACAGGCTGGATATCGTTTAATAGAAAAGGAAAGAAACTCGGTGTCTGACACCGAGTTTCTATTTTTTGTGGAAGTGGGTGTCTGACACCCGCTTCCATCTTCCCTTTTTCCTCTTTAAAATTCCATCCGCTTCCCGCTTGCGTGATAAATGGCGGCTTCACAGATATTGGTGGCGTGGTCTGCTGTTCTCTCCAGGAAGCGGCCCACAAACAGCAGGTCGATGACCTGGTTCATGATCTCTTTATTCCCTGCCAGCATACCCAGCAGCTCAATATAAATCTTCTCGTAAATCGCATCCACTTCGTCATCCAGCTGTGCTACTTTGCAGGCTTCATCCATGTCCTCATGCACGAAGCTGGAAAGACTGCCGCGGATCATCTTGTTGACCAGAGACGCCATCTTTGGCAGATCCACCAAGGGCTTGATGTAGGTTTCCTTGCTCAGCCGCTCTACGACATTGGCAATATTCACGCCGTGATCGCCCATACGCTCGAGGTCTGTGGCAATTTTCAGCGCTGAGGTAATCAGCCTCAGGTCTTTCGCTACAGGCTGCTGCAGCGCTACAAGACTGACGCAGGTATCCTCAATCTTATGCTCCAGCGCGTCCGACTGCTCTTCGAGCTCCCTGACCCGTATGAGCAGCTCCGCATTCTGGGTCAGCAGCGCTACCATAGCTAATTCTATTTCGTCTGCCACTATATTGCCCATTTCGAGTACCAGTTCTTTAACTTCCTTTAATTTGGCATCATAACCTTTTCTCATTTTTTGTAAGGTGCCTCCCCAATTATATTTTCAATGCTCATTTTTTGAGTTAAAAGATCTATTTTATGTGATTTTTTAGACTATACACAATTACCTTGAAAACTTCAATACAGAATTTCAACGCAAGAAAAACACGCGCCCACCCGGCACGTGCCCTCCTCACTCTCTCAGTGTGGATTTAAATAAATAACCATGTGTGAACCGTAACCATCGGCAAAATTTAGAAGCTCACTCGTTCACCGCTTACGGTGTACACAACGCGCTCGCTGAGATTGGTGATATGATCTCCCATGCGCTCGAGATACCGCCCAACGAACAGGTAGGCGACGATCTGGTCGCGCTGCTCCGGATGGTCTACCAGGATTTCAAGCATGCCCCGGTAAAAGGTTTCATAGATCAGATCCACTTCATCATCGATTCGAGCCGTCAGAACGGCAAGCTCGACACTGGCGCGCACATAGCTGTCTGTCCACTGACGAAGCATCAGCGCCACCAGCTCAAACAACTTCTGAAGCTCAATCAGGGGTTTGATTGTAAGGCGCTCTTTCTGGGCTAAAACAATACGGGCAATATTCACGTTATTATCCCCTAAACGCTCCAGATCCGTGATCATCTTGAGCGTGGACTCAATCCGCCTGAGATCACAGGCCAAGGGCTGCTGAAGGGCAATGGCATCAATACATTCGCGTTCAATCTCCATTTCGAGATCATCTATGCGTTTGTCCATTTTTTTCACCTGATAAGCGAGCTCTTTGTCCTGATTCATCAAAGCGGATTTAGTAATTTCCAGTTGCTCTTGAATTAAGATGATCATGGTCATCAGCATATCATCCATTTTTCTTATATTATTAACAAGCTTTGGTCGATTCAACAAGGTTACCTCCTATTCGCATACCACCCTTGAGCCCATCATACCTGTCCATTATTTTTTCTGCGTTAGGACTGTGTTAAATTCAGGTGAAATCTTCTGCTTTCATTGAACCCGCAAGTGACTCCGGGCGGCAATCCGAGCAAAATGAAAAAAGCCCACCGGCAGCCAACAGCACTAAGTGCTATGGGACCAGTGGGTATAGAAATGGGGCTGCAAATTTAGAAGTAGCATAAATGCAATAAAGCAAACCAATCCGTTGCACGGCTGAATACTAAAAACGCATGCGCTTCAGATCCTCGTAAACCAGTTCTGGAAGGTAGTGCTTGAACGCTTCCGGATGCTTTCGTATTTGAGCGCCGGAAACCGGGTGGCTGTCCCTGTTTGGGTCGTAGAGGCAGTGGGGAATGTCCAAGGCCGCAGCCAGAACGTCCCCATAGCTTTCGGAGGAAAAAAGGATATCCGTCTCTGAAAATTCTTCAGCGAAATAACGGGTCCAAGCCGCCTCTGCTTCCGGTGTATGCTCTCCGGTTACCGGCAGATGAACTTCTCTAAGGTCTACGACCCTGACGCTTAATGACGAACCAAACAGCTTTTCAAACCAGCTACACCTGATCTCCGCAGAAATAGGATCAGATGGTTTCGAAATCACCGCCACCGTCAGACGCTCACACCGCTCCATAGCAAACCGGATCAAGGCTGCATGCCCTAAATGCAGCGGCATGAATTTCCCTATAACAAGTCCGCAGCAGGGCTTCTCTGAACTTATATTTATTAAATTCGATTTTTCGGACATTTTGTCCTCCAAAGAGGGAAATTAGATTTGACAGTTAGACTGAAACCGGTGCATCCATAGTATTTAATACCCAATAGAAGTTAATTTCCACAAGCTCTTGCAGAAATTTTGTTTATAGGTCATCTTGGGTTAGTCGTTTATGTTCTTGTAAATATCTACTCTTCCCAGGACAGCAGCCGCCTCTGTCCCTCCATCTTCTGGATGTCCGTGATGTCCTGGCTGACTTCCAGGACGCCGCGGTAGGTTGGGGGACCATCGGCAGAAGCACCAGGGGTTCGCAGGGCAAAATACTGGATCAGGACTTTTCTGCCTCTGAGGTCGATCCAGAAGCTGGCGGTGTCCTGTCGTCCCTCTTTGAAGGCCTGGACTATGTCTAGGACTTTGTCGACGCTTTGGGGCGGATGGCAGTAGCGCACGTCTCTTCCTATAATCGCGGCTGACCGTGGGAAAAAGCGATCCTTTGGTCTGGAGAAATATCTGACCTTATCGTTTTCGTCTAAGTAGGTCATATCCACCGGCAGCGCGTTGAGCATCATCACCAGCTGGTCGGCGCTGAGGGTGCCGGTGCCGGTGTTGATTTCAAGACCTTGAAAATTGGGGGTGGGGTGCGGGGCACTGAGACCATCGGCTGAAACAGGCTCTGGGAGGGTCTGGGGATCGAGAAACGGGAATCCATACTCAAAGCTTTGCTGGGTCATGGCTTTGAAGGTTTCGGGATCAAGGACTTCTGAGGCGCAGGGATAGAGGATCAGGGATTCCTTCTGGTCGAGGCCAATCATATTGAAGAAGAGCTGGCCAAGCTCGGCATTGATTTCCTGCTCAGACGCGGTGCCCTCGGTCAGCATCTGAATGACATGTTTGAGGTTGGCACGGGTGTTGTCGTGCAGTGCCCACATAATGCCGACGCCCTCGAAGCGCGGCATGCGCTGCTCCATGACTGGAAAGAGGATGTTTTCCTTTTTGAGATAATGGGCCTCGAACTCAAGGAGCGGAGTCAGGGTCTCGAGGAGCTTTTCACGGTTCTCGAGGGTTTTCCCCTGCTTGAGCACAGCCTTGACCTGGTCCATCTTCGCGTTCATGGCTTGGTTTTCCCGCAGCATAAGATCAATAAAGGAATTGGGTTCCGGTTTTGGCCAGGTGTAGCTGCTGAGCGCATGATAGAACACGTTGATGATCTTGTCGAGGACACTCAGAATGTCATCATACCCTGTGCCGGAGGACCAGACGTGGTTCATAATTTCAAAGACCTCCTGAGGGGTCACAGCTTCCAGATCTGAGCGGAACTCGAGGTACAGCGACTTGCCGTCCTGTTTTTTCAGTACGCCGCGGACATAGTCCACCAGGCGGCTGACTCTGGTTTCGTTTATTTTCAACGGGCTCACTCCTTGGGGTTCATTTTGCAGTCTACGGGAGTGTCTATACCCAGGTTGAGGGGGTCAGTCACAGATTATCAGTGAAATTAAACTGGTAAAATTAAAGAAGCCCCTTTGTAGGACGGGCGTGGCACGGTTGGCCAACGCGTCGCCCATGAAGGGGCTTCAATAATTAGGAGTGAAATTTACATCTCTGGTTTGATGCCTACGCCTTCGATCAGAGCGCCACCCAGGGAGGTGCTGTGACGCTCCAGGAGAAAGCCTGCTTCTTTAATGGTCTCCAGAGTCTCTCTGTTCAGATTGCACCCGCTGGCAATTTTGCTCCAGTGGGGGTTGACGCCATTGACCACTTTCCTGACATGATTATGCTTGTGATCCGGCATGACGTGTTCAATGAAGTAGATCCTGCCGCCGGGCCTCAGGAGGTCGTAGACGCGCTTCAAGCCTTCCAGGGGGTCGGAGACAGAGCAAAAGACCAGCGTGAAGATAATGCTGTCAAAGGACTGCGGCGGGACTGTCAGGTCTTCGAGCGGCGCCTCAAGCATGACTACTTTGAGGCTTTTTGGAAATTTGAAGTGCTTTGCGCGTTTGGATAATTTGAGGTCACTGAGTGTGAGCGAATTGATCTTGGCATAATCAAAGAATGGCAGGTTCGCACCTGTACCAGTGCCAATTTCCAGGACCTTACCTGAGGCTCCGGGCATTATTGCTTTCCTGACAGCCTTTAAACGGAGCGCCTCCAAAGGGGCCATAAACCAGTCGTAGATGGTGTTCACTGCGATCACCTCCTGGTGTGGATGGTACGTTTGAGTTGAATTATGGTTATGTATACCCAGCGGGGGGGTGCAGTATGCCGAGGAAAATGGAAAAAAGGCTGGATAAAAAGGCGGAAGATGGGGGCGATAAGCTAAAGATCGCTGACACTCTTTTCCGCCTTTTTGAGTTTTACTTACTTGAAGAGACCTGCAACAAACCATCTGCAGCCGTACTTGGCTCTGTCTTTGGCGGGTAGAACCGGCTGAACAGTTTGACATACCAGGCGGCTGCCTGGGCCTGAATGACGAAGGCGAGAGAGATGACGAGTACGGCTTCTGCCCCCTGGGCGCCGAACGCCGTCATAGCAATGGCAAGGCTGATGGACAGGTTTCGCATGACAGTGCCATAGATGAGGGCAATGGCGTCTTCGCGTTTGAACATGAAGCGGCCAATCAGCGTGCTGAGGGTGAAGTTGACGAGATAGATCAGCACGAGAGGCACGAGGAGCTGCAGCACCAGTGCCGGGTTGGAGACCAGGATCTTAGCTCTCAGCGCCACCGCGATAAAGACGATCATCAGGACGCCCAGGGTCGAAATCAGCGGGAAGCGGCTCTTATAGACCTTTTGGAACTTCTCGGCGCCGTGGCGGCGGATAAGCTCGCGCTGGGTAAAGTAGCCGGCCAGCATTGGGAGGAAGACCACTATGAGGATCTGGCGGGCTATGTCCGTCATTGGGATGGAGATGGAGGTGCCCAGGAAGAAAACGAGGTAAAATGGTGCCAGGACGGATCCGAGAATGAGACCTATGACAGTCATCTTAACGGCTTCCTGGATGTTGCCTTTGGCCATGCCGGTCCAGCTGATCGTCATGCCGCTGGTCGGCAGAAGGGACGTCAGGAGAATGCCAAGAACCAGGTAAGGCTGATCCTTGAAGAAGGTCGTGGCCATTAAGTAACCCACGGCGGGCATGAGAATGAAGTTGACCAGCTGCGTCGTGACCTGCAGCTTCGTGTTGGTTTTTTTGAGAAGGGACTTCAGGTCCATGGTCACCATCATAGGGTAGACCATGAAGAAGGTCAGCGGCAGAATCAGGCCTTTGAGGGCGCTGACGTTGAAGAAGTTGCCGGCGAGCACGCCTAGGATCATGAAGGCGGGGATGCTGACGGCCAGATTTTTCTGGAGCTTGCCCAGGAATTTGAAAAATGAAGCTGTTGTCATTGTGTCACCAGTCTTTCGTCATGTATTCCCCGTCCGGGGCGGGTAGGGCTAAAGTTTTTAAAAATCAGGCCAGTCGCAAAATTTCCCAGAGCTTTAGCCGATGGTCACACTTCCCCACCTTCAGCATCCACCTCAACGACTGACCTTTCTAACTTATGAATGTCGCGTTTCTTACGCCTCCACGAAGCCCAGGAATTTCTGAATTGTATCCAGAAGCTCATCCATAGCCTCGTCCGGGTGATCTCCCGCTGCTATTTCCACCATGCTGCGACGGTAATATTTTTCGAGAATGGCGCTGCCGACCTTATTGGTCGCTGCCCTGACGGCCGATACCTGAGTCAGGACATCCCGACAAGGCTTTTCTTCCTCGACCATTCTCTGAATGCCTTTGATCTGTCCCTCGATCCTTTTCAGGCGGCGCATGATCTCTTCATTGCTTTCGTAATTTTCACTAAATTGTTTTTGTATTTGATCCAGTTTCGTCATGCTTTGACCTCCGGGTTGGCTAGGTTTTGCCGTGGTTTAGACCACAAGGGCCTGTGCCTGATAGTTTAGAGGTGTGCCTCGATCATCTCTTTAATGCCGGCTTTCGTCGCTCTGTCTTTCGTCGCGTCTGCGACCTTCTGACCGTCTTTGTAAAGGATAATGGTAGGAAGCCCTAAAACTTTTTGGGAGATGGCTAAGCGGCGTGCCTGATTCGTGTTGAGTTTGCCAAATTTGACCTTGCCTTCATATTCCGCTGCGAGGGCTTCGACATCCGGCATGAGCGCTAAACATGGCGCACAGCTGTCACCCCAGTAATCCACGAGCACAAAGCCCTCTGCTTGCAATACTTCTTGTTCGAAATTATTCTGGTCTAATACTAACATGTAATTTCCTCCTAATAGGTCGCTCTATGGGCGATTTTGATTGGCTAACAGACGTGCACAAAGAAAGGTGGCGCCGAGCGAAGAGAGCTTGCTCTCTGAAGTATGGCGTTATCTTTCTTTGTATAGGGCGCAGCCCGCGACCGAAGCGCAGCCTTGAGTCACGCAAAGCGTGGCTTAAGGCGAAGCGAGGTTCACGGCTGATGAAATATTACAGTAATACTTCAGTCCGCACAAAGTAAGGTGGCAACATGCGAAGAGAGCTTGCTCTCTGAAGTATGGCGTTATCTTTCTTTGAATAGGGCGCAGCCCGCGACCGAAGCGCAGCCTTGAGTCACGCAAAGCGTGGCTTAAGGCGAAGCGAGGTTCACGGCTGACGAAATATTACAGTAATACTTCAGTCCGCGTCACCGAGTTTTATACCCCCTTAGGGTATCTATATATTAGTTTTACCATAGGCACACCCCCCCTGTCAAGGGGCATTCGAGCAAAAAAGAGCAGCGATCGCCGATTTTCTGACTCACGCTGCCCTCATGTCTTTTTAAAAACCCATTACCTTTTGATATAAAAACACTCCACTGTTTTTCGAACATCCGCAAAATTTTCTATCAAACGGTTCTTGATTTGTAAAACACTCTCATGCTGAAAGCTCTTCGCCTCTGTTGGGCACCGTCGGATACAGCTGCAGCAGCGGATACATTTCTCTGCTTCGATTTTTGAAAAGTCCGTGCTGTCAATGGCAGCCGTCGGGCAAAAGGCTGCGCAAATGCCGCAGCGAATGCAGGCATCCGTCGTGACCGGTGCCATAGGTGGCATAACCCCACGCGGTTTATAAGGCGTATTGCCGCTGACAGTGACATAGTCCGCGTCCTTCACCGCGGCCACTGCGAGTTCAGCGCTCTTCGCGCCAAATGCCTCTGCCACAGCCAGATCGTTTTCATCCGGCCGACCGGAAGCGACCCGGGTTGTATAAGAATGCTCGCCTACGAAGGCAGCGCCGGACAACCCGAGAAACCCCCGCGACGTCAATAAATCCCTGAGTTCAATCAGTGCATCTTCGTAATCTCGGTTTCCATAGACCACCGCCATAATGACCGGCGTCCCATTGCCCTTGAGACGAACCATCCACTCTGCCATCAGTTCCGGAATACGCCCTGCATAGACAGGCACACCAAACACCACTAGATCCTCAGACCCAAATTCAAGTGTGAAATCCCTATTTTGAGGAAGAGTCAGATCATAAGCTTTAGAAACCAAGCCTGCGCCAGCGCCTATAGCTTCCACAATTTTTTTCGTATTTTCGGTGGGACTGAAATATATCAGTGTTACATTTTGTGGCTTCATGTCGTGTTGTACCTCCAAGTCGAGATGATGTAATTAAAGAGGGAGGAATGTATTAACCTCATCCCTCCCTCTCATTATAAACGCCTTCACGTACTTATTACAACTCATACAACTCTTATATCTTTTCTAGAGCACCCGCTGCCCCGCATCCGTCCTTGGAAGCTTCGCGGTAAATTCACTGCCCTTGCCCGGCTCTGACTTGACGGAGATCACCCCGCCAAAAGACAGGACGATATGCTTCACAATGGCCAGCCCCAGGCCGGTACCGCCCACATCTCTGGAGCGGGCCTTATCCACCCGGTAGAAGCGCTCAAACAGCCGCCCAAGGTGATCTCGCTCTATCCCAATGCCGTTGTCGCGGACCGAAAGGGTGATGTCCTTAGCGTCAAAAGTCACCTTGACCGTCACATGACCGCCCTCCGGCGTGTACTTGACGGCGTTGTCAATTAAATTGATCACCATCTGCTTAAACCAGTTCGGGTTGCCATGAAGAATTGGCAGCGTCTCCGGCAGCAGCTTCTGAATGGCAATGGACTTCGTCGCCGCGCTGTCTTCGAGCATAAGCACCACATCACAGATGGTCTTCCTTAAATCAATTGGCTCATAGACACCATCCTCGGTCCTGCGCTCAATGTCCGTCAGGATCAGCAGGTCATCGATCAGCTCGCTGAGGCGCGTGGCTTCAGACTCGACAATTTCCAGGAATCTGTCCCGTACCCTGACGTCGTCCACTGCACCGCCCCGCAAGGTTTCCACAAACCCCTTGATGCTGGTCAGCGGCGTCTTCAGCTCGTGTGAGACGTTGGCGACAAACTGCTTGCGCATGGTTTCCAGCTGGCGTATTTCCGTAATATCCTGGAAAATCATGACGACACCAATATTGCGGCCACCCTCCTTGAATTCCCGGATTGGATTCGCGTAGACGTTGTAGACGTCCCGGCCGGCGGCGGTCAGTTCAATCTCCCGGACGGTCGGCTCGTTGGTTTTCATCAAGCCCGTAAGCGTCTCCACCATTTTGGAGTTGCGCACGAAGTCCAGGATGTAGCGGCCTTTAGGCTCGAGACCATCAGCACCAAAAATCTTCTTGGCGGAGCCGTTGATAAACAGAATCCGAAGCTCCCGGTCCACCGCAATAACCGGATTGAGCACGCTGGACAGGATGGCGTTCATTTGGGTATTCTGGGCACCGGTCTCCTCCAGTTTGACCTTCAGCTCATCACTCATGGTGTTGAAACTCCTGGCCAGCTCCCCAAACTCATCCCCTGAGTCGGCATAAACCTTCTCGCCGTAATACCCCGACGCAATGCGCTTGGTGGCGCTGCTCATTTCCTTGATTGGCCGCATCAGGGACACGATCCAGCGGTACCCCAGGGTCAGCGCGGCCACGAGGCCAATCACCGCGACCCCAATGACAATCTGGATCAAATTGCGCGTATACTGATCCACCGAGGTCAGCGGCACCGCCAGTCTAATGACAGCCACCTCGCTGTCCGGCGCCGGATTCGGCACCGCCACATATAAAAGCTCTGTGC
This sequence comes from Acidaminobacter sp., assembly GCF_030247605.1. Lineage (GTDB taxonomy): Bacteria > Bacillota > Clostridia > Peptostreptococcales > Acidaminobacteraceae > Acidaminobacter. Next base: position 26,564 of record NZ_JAOTSB010000027.1, read on the forward strand.
CGATGGTCGCTGAAGCCCTGCTGCTCCGCCCCACCTGACCCGCCATGGCAATTACAACCTCAGCGCGGCTCCCATGATTTTCAAGGGTCTCCGCCGGCTGGCTGGAATCGTAGAGGACAACCCCATCCGCCGCAATCAAAGTAATCCGAAAGTCCAGATCCCTGGACAGAGTCTGAAACTCCGGCGTCACATTGCCAAGGTCGTCCCCTTCCATTTCAAGGAGGCGCGAAATGTACCTGGCATCCGAGCTCAGACGCTCTTCAATGCCGTTCATGTAACTTTGGCGGATCAGGCTGTTGGACATCAGTGCCATAAACAGCACCGTGAGAATAATGATAAACGAAAAAATGGCAAACAATCTTCTTTGCATAGACGCTCCTATCCTATGTCATGTTTTCCACAGCGGCCTCTGTCTTACTTAAGTTTGTACCCTACCCCACGCACGGTCTCGATCAAATTGCCGTGCTGCTCATCCTCGATCTTGCTTCGAAGATGGCGGATGTGAACATCCACTGTTCTTGTTTCTCCAAAATAGTCATAGCCCCAGATCTCGTCCAGCAGCAGGTTGCGGGTCAGTACTTTGCCGCGGTTTTCCGCCAGCATTTTAAGCAGGGAAAATTCCTTAAGGGTCAGGACGTACACCTTGGCGCCTCTTCTGACTTCATGCTTGTCCAGATCAATTTCAATGTCTTCGACCCTGATGACACCCGTGCTCGCTGTCTCTTCCGGCTGCGTCTTCGCCCGCCTGAGCACGGTACGGATCCGCGCCTCCAGTTCCCTGACGCTGAAAGGTTTGGTCATGTAGTCATCTGCGCCAATTTCCAGTCCCACTATGCGGTCGGTCTCGCTGCCCCTGGCAGTCACCATGATGACAGCGGTATGGCTCAGCTCCTCGGTGCGGCGGATCCGGTTGCAGATCTCAATGCCGTCCATTTTAGGCAGCATCAGATCCAGGACGACGAGATCAGGACGCTCTTCGCCGACCAGCCTGTAACCGGTCTCCCCGTCAAAAGCCGCAAGGACCGTATAGCCGGTGGCCTCCAGATTGTAGCGGATGAGCTCTGAAATGTTCTGGTCGTCCTCTATTATCAAAATCTTTGTCTTTGGCTGGGCGGTCGCGGCAACCTGCCCCTGGCCTGAAGTACCTGAATTCATGCAATACACCTCCAGCGTTATCTTCTTTAATATACCCGATTAATGTTAAATTCACGTTATAGCCGTAAATTTTTTTGCCTACTTTTAAGGATGACTTATTCTGTCATGGCAACTATGATAATATAAGAATGATCGCAGTCACAACTCAGGAGGTCTCACATGCCTGATCATCCGTCACCGAAGCAAACTGTTCATCAAACCTCTGGAATGTCAGATCCGGTGCCATCGGCAAAAAGCGCACTTGATCCCACCGGGCCAAAGCCCCTGTCCACCCTGGTCGTCAGCCTGGGCCTGCTCATCACGATCTCAGCCCTGGGCGCGTCCATAGCGTTCGGAAAGCCCATCTACTGGGGGCTGGTGACCGGTTACCTGATCTTCCTCGGCCTCGCCCTGCACGCCGGCTATTCCGTCAGGCCGCTGGTTCGAGCGTCGCTCGACAGTATCTACAAAGTCAAAACGGTGCTTATGATGCTGGCCCTGGTGGGCATGATCATTCCCCTGTGGATGCAGACGGGGGTCCTGGCCTCCTTAATGGCCTATTCCATTGACGCGTTTTCCGGCTTTAATCTGGCGGTGGCAGCTTATCTGTCCAGCGTCGCCGTGTCCATGATCCTAGGCTCCGGCATTGGGACCACCTCTACCGTAGGACTGGTCTTCATAGCGATTGCCAGAAGCATTGGGCTGAACGAGGCCATGATCGTGGGCGCCGTGGTTTCAGGGGCCTACACGGGCGACCGAACCTCCCTCATGTCGAGCAATTTCAACCTCGTCTCGGAAATTACCGGTACGGATTTGAAAGGAAATTTCGTTTATATGTTGTCATCCACCCTTCCAGTGTTTATAATGACAACCATATCCTATGGTTTATTCGGACCCTCTGCCAGCGATTCACAGGCCCAGTCCCTTGACGCCCTCAGGCAGCTCTTGGGTCAGAGCTTTGAAATCGCTCCCGCCCAGCTGATTCCACCCGCAGTGATGCTGTTTTTCGTGCTCGTCCTGCGCCAGAACATGGTCGTCAGTCTTGGCGCGGCACTCGTCCTCAGCATTGGGAGCGGCCTCCTTGGGGGCGGCTTCGAGTGGATGCCTCTGCTCACCGGTCTCGAAGGCAGCGGTCCCCTTGGCGCCTTGTTTTCAGGCAGCGGCCTGACCTCTATGATGGGCGCGCTGCTGCTCATAGCCATTGCCTCTGCCCTGAGCGGTCTGTTTCAGTTGATTCGCTGTCTCGAGCCGCTTCTGGACAGAGCCTCAAGACATCTCGGCACCAGAGGCCACCTGATCTTCTCTACGGGCATGATCAGTCTGCTGGTCAGTCTGGTCTCCGGCAATCAAACCATGACCACGCTGATCACCGGCAATTACTTTAAAGAAAAGTACGACGCTTTCAAGATCGACCGCCGTTTGCTGGCCCGGACCATCAGCGATACCGGCGTGGTGTGCGTGCCGCTCATTCCGTGGAATATCAACGGCATCCTGGTGGCCACCGTCACCGGCGTCTCTACCGCGGCCTACCTGCCCTACGCTTTATCCAGCTGGCTTTTGCCCGCCATCACACTCTATTTCGCAGCCAGAGGCTTACATAAAACAATACGGCTTGGCGCGCCTGAAGCGACTATGATCCAGCGGATCGCTTCCAGTGCTCTGCCGATAGGTGACCATCGGCACAACGAGGGATCCAAATGACCTCTCGACCAATTGAATGGAGGATTTGACCATGACTGAACCCAACCAACCTGCACAACCGGCTCAACCTGCTAAGCCAAAGAAAGTTAAATATCCCGAAATTGAGATTGGCGGCGAGCGCTTCCTGCGCATTCCCATCAAGACCCACGTTGTCATGTTTGGCGATCAACTGAAGGAAATCGTCGACACCTACGCCAGGGAGCACCTGGAAAAGGACGACATCCTGTTTATTACGGAAAAGATCGTCGCGATCACTCAGGGCCGCGCGCACTATATGAAGGATATCAAGCCGCGCAAGCTGGCTAAAGTGCTCTCCAAGTATGTCACCAAGACGCCGGCCGGCATTGGCCTGGGCATTCCTGAAACCATGGAAATGGCCCTCAGGGAGTGCGGAGTGCCGCGCATCATGATGGCGGCGGCGGCCAGCGCAGTGACGAAGCCTCTTGGAAAGAAAGGCGTCTTCTACCAGCTCGCGGGCTACAAGGCGTCGTCCATTGACGGCCCAACGCCGAATACCCTGCCGCCGTACAACCAATGTGTCGTCCTGGGGCCGGACAAGCCTGACGAGGTCGCCCGGGAAATCAGCGCCCACCTCAGGGGCATCAAGGTGGCGATTGCGGACATCAATGACATCAGCGGCGTCATTTTGGGCACTTCCCATCCGGGCATGGACAGGCTTAAAATTGCGAAAATCCTGAAGGATAACCCGCTTGGGCAGGACCTGGAGCAGACCCCTATGGGGATTATCAGAAAGATTTCGAGTGAGCTTTAGAAAAGAGGGAGAAACTGGGGGTCGATAGGCCAAAGGCCGCTGACACCCGGTTTCTTTTAAATGAAAGATGGAACTTGGTGTCAGACACCGAGTTTCTCTCAAACGAAAGAGAGAGCCTGGTGAAAGCGTGACGCTTCACTGAGGCTCTCTCTTTTATTGTTGTGAAACCGGGGGTCGATAGGCCAAAAGCCGCTGACACCGAGTTTCTCTTGTTGTGAAACTGGGGGTCGATAGGCCAAAGGCCGCTGACACCGAGTTTCTAATAGACCTTTCTCACCTTGTACCCAATCTTCGCCAGTTCCCGCTGAATTTCATCAATATGGGCATGGCCACTGGTCTCGCAAGTGACTTCCAGCTCGACGTTCATGAAGCGGTCGGTATTCTTGAACTGGTTGTGGTCGAGACCTATAACGTTGGCATTGAGTCTTGCCAAGACTTCGGAGATTCTGACCAGCTCGCCCGGCTTGTCGGGGAGCTCAACGCTGAAGCAGAAGAGCCGCCCACGGGAGACGAGACCCTTGTTGATCAGCGTGGAGATGGTCACCACGTCAATATTGCCGCCGCTGACGACGCTGACGACGTTCTTGTTGAAGACGTGAAGCTTCTTGAGCGCCGCCAGCGCGACTGCTCCGGAGTTCTCCGCGATCAGTTTGTGCTTTTCGAGCAGCATCAGGAAGGACTCCATGATTTCGCGGTCGCTGACGGTGACGATTTCATCCACGTACTCCCGGATGATGTCGAAGGTCAGTTTGCCCGGTTTCTTGACGGCAACGCCGTCCGCTATGGTATCCACGTGGGTCAGGCACACGATCTCGTCCTGCTTGACGGACGCTTTCATAGCCATGGCGCCCTCCGGCTCGACCCCCACAATTTTTACGGATGGCTTCAGCTGCTTCATAGCCAGCGCAATGCCCGCGATCAGTCCGCCGCCGCCAATAGGCACCAGCACCACGTCCACATCCTCCAGGTCTTCAAGGATCTCCACGCCGATGGTCCCCTGACCCTCAATCACATCCAGGTCGTCAAAAGGATGGATGAAGACACTGTTTTGCTCTTTTTGCAGCCGCATAGCTTCATCGTATGCTTCATCATAGCAGTCGCCAGCGAGCACGACAGTCGCACCATAGTTTCTCGTGGCCTCCACCTTGATGATGGGTGTGGTCTTTGGCATCACTATGGTGGACTTGACACCGAGTCGGGTGCTGGCCAATGCGACGCCCTGGGCGTGGTTGCCCGCTGAGGACGCAATGACGCCCCGCGCCTTTTCTTCGTCTGTCAATTTATTGATTTTATTAAAAGCGCCGCGGATCTTGAACGCACCCGTGACCTGCAAGTTTTCCGGCTTTATGTAGACGCGGTTGCCGCATTCTTCGCTGAACGCCTCACTGAAAATAAGCGGCGTTTCACGGATCACAGGTTTGAGTGTTTCCTTTGCCGCTTTGAAGTCCACGAAATCGTGATAAGTCACCTTGTCTTTAACCATGTGTAATGCCATTTGAAAGCCCTCCAATTCTGCCGCTTTTCCTTTTTCTTCCAACAAAAAAACCGCCCTCTCACTATGAAAGGACGGAATATTCCGCGGTACCACCTTATTTGCACGAATGCCACTCACTCGGCTCTATCAAGCCTGGGCCGATAACGGGGCCAGCCGAAAACACTTACATGCCTCAAACAACAAGGTGTTCAGCGTTTCTGCTCAGGGATGATTTGAAAATGCGCGGCACTGCGTCAACTCTCACCAAATGTTGACTCTCTGTGGCAACCGTTTGCGTTTTCCGTTTCCCGTCGTCGCAAATGAATATCGATATATTGTTATGAATAATATCAGAACTTTCGGACGAATTCAAGGGTTTTAGAAAATATTTATAAAATTTTTGTAACGGTTGACAGTCAATGCTTTCAGGCGCTTTTACCTTATAAACTGATTGTTCTTTCAAAAAGACGCGAAAACAGAACTAAAAATTCAGAATTTCGCCTTGACATCTGCCCGCTTACTTTTTATAATTAGTTCAATTCAATAGCCGCCATCCGTCCGGGATGGCACTTATCCAGAGTGACGGAGGGAACTGGCCCTGCGAAGTCCGGCAACCTGCCCAAAAGGGCGTGGTGCTAAGTCCAGCGGTTTAACCGGGAGATGAGATCACGACATGCGTAGCTCTACTTCGGTAGAGCTTTGTTTTTTGCCTGAAATCTTTAAAATCCTTTGAAACACCCGGCCACTGATCCTAATACAGCAAAGTTATAGCCAACGAAAGGAAGACGCCCCCATGAAAATCAGAGATATGCTCCTTACCACCCGGCCGACTGTTTCCTTTGAAATCTTTCCGCCCAAGGCCAACTACCCTATCGAAACGATCTATGAAACCATCGAGGCCTTGAAAGACCTGCGCCCGGACTTCATCAGCGTCACCTACGGCGCCGGCGGGACGAGCCAGGACAACACCATAGAAATTGCCTCTAAAATCAAGAATACTTATGGCATCGAATCGATTGCCCACCTCACCTGCGTCACCTCCTCCAGGTCCAGCATGATCGAGACCCTGGAAAAGATCCGCGCCAGCGGCGTTGAAAACATTCTAGCCCTGCGCGGCGACATCCCTCAGGCGCTCCTCGACGACAAGTCCTGGACACCGGAATACAGGTACGCTTATGAGCTCATTGAAGACATCCATAAGTTTGACAATTTCTCGATAGGCGGCGCTTGCTATCCGGAGGGCCACATTGAGTCCCGAAACAAAATTGACGACCTAAAAAACCTGAAATTCAAGACCAAAACCGGCCTCGACTTCCTGATCACCCAGCTCTTCTTTGACAACGAGCTCTTCTACCAGTTCAGAGAGAAGATGGAGCTCCTCGGCATCAAAACCCCAGTCCTGGCAGGCATCCTTCCCGTCCTTAACATCAACCAGATCAAAAAGATCCAGGAGCTGTCCGGCTGCAACCTGCCGCCAAAGTTTATGCGCATCCTCGACAAATACGAGCACAACCCGGAGGCTCTTCAGGAAGCCGGCATCGCCTACGCGGTCGACCAGATCATCGATCTCATGTCCAGCGGCAGTGTCGACGGCATCCACCTCTATACCATGAACCGCCCGGAGCCTACCCGCCGCATCATGGAGAGCATCGGCTCCATCCGCAAGGCCCTCAGCACCAGAAAAGAGGGATAGTGTGATCAATCGCGACGAAGTCCTTCGGTACCTGGGCATCCGCGAGCCCGAACAGGCCGACCCCCAGACCCTCGCTGAAGTCGAGGCTCTCTCGTCCGAGCTTGAAGCAAAGCTGGTTGGCCGATGGATTTATAACCCCTTCCCCGTCGAAAAGAAGACAGCCGAGGGGATCTGGCTCCAAGGGCTGTCGGAGCCCCTTCTCGGAAAGGACATCGCGAAGCTGCTGGCACCCTGCGACACCGTTTACCTCATGGCCTGCACGCTGGGCCCCCAGGCGGAACGACTGATTACTTTAAAGAGCCATCTGTCCCCCACCGCCGGCCTGATCGCGGACGCCTGCGCTTCGGCCTTAACGGAGGCCTGGTGCGACAAATGCGAGGCCGAAATCCGCAGCCGTGCCGGTGACCTGACCTTTCGCTACAGTCCCGGTTACGGCGACCTGTCCCTGACCATTCAGAAGGCCATTCTGGAGGCCCTGGTGGCCCACAAGCGCATTGGCGTCTCCCTAAGCGACAGTTACCTCCTGACACCTCGAAAAAGCGTGGTGGCGATTCTGGGGGTGCTGCCCAAGGTACTGGGGGAAGAAACGACACCATCGGCCAAACCTCACCGCTGCGGCCTTGAAAGCTGTGACCTCTGCCCGCTGAAGGAGACGTGTACGCGCCGCCGGTAAGCGGGCGTCTTTTTTGCCAGTGTCAGCTCGAAATGAGGTATAATAAATCAACGACTTAAACAGTGAGATAATACAACGATTAAAATAATCTGAGGATGTGATTTTTTTGAGCGAACTACATAACACTTCATCAGCTGCATTCACGGCGCTTTTTGCCCCTGAGCATTTGATGATTTTCGACGGCGCCATGGGCACTATGCTCCAGCGCTACGGCATGAAACCCGGGACGCTGCCGGAGGCATTAAACCTTGTGGATCCGGCGCTGATCCAAAGAATTCACCGTGAGTATCTGGAGGCCGGATCTGACGTGATCACGACCAATACCTTTGGCGCCAACGCTTACAAACTGTCCACCAGCGGCTATTCGGTGACAGAGGTAGTCACGGCGGCGGTGGAGAACGCCAAGGCTGCCCGCGGTGAGCGGCAAGCCCTGATCGCTCTGGATCTCGGTCCAATTGGGAAAATGATGAAACCTATTGGTGCCCTCGATTTTGATGGTGCCTACGAGTATTTTAAAGAGCAAATCGTCGCCGGCGTGGCAGCCGGCGCAGACCTCATCCTGATCGAGACCATGTCAGACCTTGGGGAAACCCGGGCTGCGGTCCTGGCGGCCAAGGAAAATTCAAGCCTGCCGGTCTTCGCGACCATGACTTTTGCGGATGACGGCCGCACCCTCACCGGGACGGACCCCGAAATCATGATCCTTTCCCTGGAAGCCCTCGGCATAGATGCCATAGGCGTCAACTGCTCCTTAGGTCCTGAAGAGCTGGAGCCCATCATTCAGCGGATCCTGGCATTCGCCAAGGTACCGGTGATGGTCCAGGCGAATGCGGGACTGCCGGTATCCGTCAGCGGCCGCACGGAGTTTTCCGTTGACGCGGCGACCTTCGCTGACTTTGGCAAACGCTTTGTCCAGGGCGGCGTCAAAATTATAGGCGGCTGCTGCGGCACGACACCGGAATTTATTCAGGCGCTGAACGGCCTTCGCGGGGATTATCGCCCGGCGCCTGCTGCAGAGCGCGGGGATTATGTTTGCTCTGCTCAGCAAAAGGTGGCTTTGACGGGCAAGTTCACGCTGGTGGGTGAGAAGATCAACCCGTCCGGCAACAAGGGCCTTAAAGCACAGTTTTTGGCTGGAAATTCTTCTGCGGCGATCAAGGAAGCCTTCGACCAGATCAACCATGGGGCTGAAGTACTGGATGTCTGCACCTCCCTGCCCGCTGTGGATGAAATGGCAGTCATGAGCGAGATCATCGAGGCCTTCAACGGGTTGATCGAGGCGCCTCTCCAGTTTGACTCCACCAAGCCGGCTGTGCTGGAGCGTGCCCTCCGGCTCTACAGCGGCGTGGCCATCATCAACTCAGTCAACGGCAAGCCTTCCTCCATGGAAAAGATTTTCCCGATAGCGAAGAAATACGGCGCTTATATAGTTGCCTTGTGTCTGGATGAAAACGGGATCCCTGAAACAGCCGATGGCCGTATGGCCGTCGCCCGCAAGCTGATTGACACGGCAGCCACTTACGGCATTGACGAAAGCAGGCTGATGATCGACTGTCTCGTTCTGACGGCGTCTGCTCAGCAGGCTGCGGTTATGGAGACTTTGAAGGGGATCCGGGCGGTCAAGACGACGACCCGCGCGCTGACGACCCTGGGCCTTTCCAACGTCTCCTATGGCCTGCCTTACCGGGCGCTGATCAACCGCACCTATTTCGCCATGGCGCTGACCAGCGGACTGGATGCGGTGATCATCGATCCAGGTGCGGAGGGCATCATGGATACGCTGATGGCGTTCCGCGTGCTGGCCAATCAAGACCAGGGGGCGGTGGCCTACATTGATTATCAAAACGAAAAAGCGGACCAGGCGAAGCAGGATTCGGACGCAAAGGACGCTGTACTCGCGGCGGCTCACGCTTCTGCGGCCCAGGCGGCGGCGCTGATTGGGCAATTGACGAATGGCGGCGGTGCAGCGGCTGCGGTACCTCCTTCTTCGGTGACGACGGTTGTACCGGCGGCGGCTGGGGCATCTCAGGGTGCTGGCGGGCGATCATCGGCAAACGCCCTGCCTGCGGACAGCTTTGAGCGGCTGCTGCTGGAAGGCCAAAAAGACGTGATTCTGGCGCGCACCAAGGTACTGCTTGAGACCACGCCGCCTCTGGATGTGGTGGACCTTCACCTGATTCCGGCGCTGGACGCGATTGGGCAGCGGTACGAGGCGAAAGTGATCTTCCTGCCGCAGCTGATCCGGGCGGCGGAAACCGTGACGGCTGCTTTTGAGCTGATCCGGGCGAAGCTCTCTGAGTCCTCTGAGGCTATGACCTCCAAGGGGCGGGTTCTTCTGGCCACGGTACAGGGGGATGTGCACGACATTGGCAAAAACCTCGTCAAGGTGCTGCTGGAGAGCTATGGCTATGATGTGCTGGATCTGGGGCGGGACGTGCCGGTAGAGAAAGTCGTCAGTACAGCGGTGGCGGAGAACATTCAATTGGTGGGCCTCAGCGCCCTCATGACCACGACGGTGTCCAGCATGGAGGAGACGATTGTGGCGCTGCGGGCGACCGGGGCACCCATTCGGATCATGGTAGGCGGCGCCGTCCTCACGGAAAGCTACGCCAAGACCATAGGCGCAGATGATTTTTGTCGTGACGCCCGGGCTGGTGTCAGCGTCGCCGCCAAGGTTTTCGCTTAGCTGGAAGGGACATTTGGAGTCAGGTACGAAGACGCACTGTGTACCTGTCTCCGAATTCATTTTGGTGTCAGATACCGTAATGAAATTTAAATACTATTTTTGTTGAACCTCCCATGACTCAAGTCACGGGATTCCTAAGAACACCGTTCTAACGAACAGTTTTTTATTAGGCTATCCCCGTCGCACCGGCGGTTAGAAGCCTTAGGGCTTCGTTTTTAATATTTATGCTTGCGTTAAGATCTCTGTCATGGATTGCGCCACATTCCGGACAAGTCCAATTCCTAACTGCAAGATTCTTAACGTCTTTATTCTTGTATCCGCAATTTGAGCACAATTGGCTTGAAGGAAAGTTTCTGGCCACAGTAACAACCTGCCTCCCATACCACTTTGCCTTATATTCAAGCAGACTTCTGAATTGTGACCAAGACACATCAGCGATGGCCTTCGCCAATTTGTGATTCCCCAGCAAATTTGAAACCTGCAAATCTTCTATTCCGATCACATCGTGATTTTTGATGATGTCGTAAGAAAATTTGTGCAAGTTGTCTTTTCTTGCATTCGCGATTCTTTCATGGATTTTAGCAACTTTAACCCTTTGTTTCTCCCAATTTTTTGAATGCTTGACGCGCCTCGAGAGCACGCGCTGCTCTTTTGCGAGCTTGGCCTCATATTTTCTGAAGCACTTAGGGTTTTCGCGTTCTGTGTGATCTGATACTTTGGCGAAGTGCTTGATTCCCACGTCGATCCCACAGACCGAACCTGTCTTTTGAAATTCTTGTACCTCTGTTTCAGCGAGAATGGAAACAAAATATTTCCCTGACGGGTTACGCCTTACAGTGGCGTTTAGAATCCTGCCTTCAACTTCTCTTGACTTTGCGAACTTAACAAGACCTAACTTTGG
>NZ_JAOTSB010000028.1 GCF_030247605.1 Acidaminobacter sp.
GATTTACATAAATCAGTTTTAATAATATGTAATTTGATGATTTTATTTGACTAGAATTCGTTTCGGGGGTAAGATAATATCATTAATAAACATAAAAAAAATATAAAACTATGTAATTTGGTGATCATATGACAGAAAATAAAAGAAAACATGTAAGAAGCCTTTTTGCAGAATATGGACCAATTATTAAAACTAAGTTTCTGAATGAACACAGGCTTTGTAGCCGAGAAATCGCCGAACTTGTTTCACTTGGGGATCTGACAAGGATTAAACCAGGATATTATATGCTGTCAGATATTGAGAACGAGATTTCTGATATTGAAAAAGTATCAACTATTATTCCGTTTGGAATATTATGTTGGTATACCGCAGCAGAATATCATGATTTAACAACAGTGAACCCTTCTGCAATTTATATTGCTGTGCCATCAATTCGTACGAGAGTCTCAATACCTGAGTCTCCCCCGGTTGTGCTCATTGCATCTTCTCAGAAAACTTTTGAGTTGGGGTTGCAAACAATTGGAAATGAAAATATGAGCATTCGAATTTATGATCGTGAACGCACAGTATGTGACTTTTTTAGAAAAAGAAATCTATTAGGTATAGATCTAGCAATAGAAGTTCTAAGAAATTATATGTCTGGTAAGCGTGATCTACAACGTTTGTTCAAATACGCTGAAAAGCTGAGAATTAAGAACGTCATCAGACCTTACGTGGAGGCGCTTTTATGAATAATGCAGATAGTGTCAAAGCAAAGATAAAACAAATATCTGTACGCGATAATAAACCATTTGACTATCTTATGGTGCATTACCTATGAAGCGATCCTTCAAAATAATGAATGGAGTTATTATTGGGATTCAACTTTAACGAAATGGCAGGAATAATCATTTGTAATTATAAAAAATGGAGCGCATATTGAGGATGCGTTCCATTTTATATTTGCATCTAAACTGTTCCTTTGTCTTCTTCAATTTCAATAAAGCCATTCAAAATATCAAGCACCTCAGCCAGAATATCGTCCGGGATTCGCTCAAAAAAAGTAGCTTTTCTGGCATTCAAATCCAACGACTTCACCTGTTCACACATTATGACGCCTGTTGTTTTTGTCCTTGAATCCAGTGTTACGTGAAGGGGGTAATTCCTCTGCGTATTGGTAATGGGACAAACCATGGTGAGTTTAGTAAATTGGTTGAAGGTTTTGTTGCTAACGACAAGTGCGGGACGTTTTCCTATTTGCTCGTGTCCGGCCTGGGGGTCAAACTCGAGAAAGACTAGATCGCCGTGATCAGGAATGTAAGTCATCACCACACCTCTTTGCCTTTCGGTTTTCCGGTGTCCCATTCCTCAGAGGGTGCTTCTGCTTCCCCATAGGCGGCAATTCGTTCTTTTAGGGTCATATGCTTATAGAGTGGAATAATGATCAAGTTGCCGTCTTCCACTTTCAATTCGACAGGATCGTTTTCTTTTAAATTAGCTTTTTCAAGGATGGACTTAGGAATTCTGATGGCTTGGCTGTTGCCCCACTTTTGGAGGGTCGTATACATGGTCATCACCTCTAAGAATAGTATATACCGCGTATCTACACTTTGCAAGATGCACCTCTTAACGCGCGAGGTAGACGTGCGCCTAAATGAGAACTGTGATCGAAAACTCTGGTACAAAATTAAGTTTGGTGTCAGACACTCATTCAAGTTTGGTGTCAGACACTCATTTAAGTTTGGTGTCAGACACTCATTCAAGTTTGGTGTCAGACACTCATTTGATGTGAGTGTCTGACACTAACTTAAAGTCAGTGACTGTCACCGTACTTAAAATCATGCAGTTTTTGCATGACATGAAATTATTGCATACTTTTTGTCGAAAAATGACGAATAATCAAGTAAGTAAGTCCGCCTGCTTCAATCAGAAAAAGACCCTCGGCGAGGGTCTTTTTACCTTTTCAGGGGTGAAAATTTCAACAACACTTAAATTTTCGCAATATTTTTATTATTTCATGAAAATTCACGCAATCACGCCATCTTGGCATCCTTCCTGCTATATAACTAAGTGCAGAGATGGCGTGACCATCGGCAGACGCACTGGAAAAAACGAACATAGACTTTAAGGGGGAAACAATGAACATGAAAAAAATGCTGGCATTATTAATGATCCTACTCCTCGCAGTCACAGCCCTCGCCGGATGCTCCGGCGGCTCAGAAGAAGAAAGCACAGAACTTTACATTGCAAGCGCCAACCCTATGACGGGTGACTCCGCGCAGTTTGGCGACATGAAAGTCAAAGCCATCGAACTCGCACTCGAGCAAGTTAACGCTGCTGGCGGCATCGACGGCAAGCAGGTCAAGCTCCTGGTCGGCGACGACACAGGCAACCCTAAAGAAGCACCGAACGTCGCGCAGAAATTCGCTGCGGATGACCGCGTGCTTGCGATCATAGGCCACTGGAACAGCTCTTGTACGCTGGCAGCCCGCGGCATCTATGAAGCAGCCGGCATTCCGGTCATCACAGACTCCGTCAACAAAGCGATCACAGACGGCTCCACACCGCATATCTTCAGAATTTCCCTGACGGATACAGATCAGGCTTACAGACTCGCTGAGTACGCCTACAACCAAATGGGCAAGAAAAACGCGGCCATCATGTTCACTGCCAACGACTTTGGCGTCGGTCTGAAGGACGACTTCACGAAGCGCTTCACAGAGCTCGGCGGCACCATCACCGCGACTGAAACTTACTTCGAAGGCCAGTCCAAAGACTTCAGCCCGCAGCTCACCAACATCAAGAACACCAACCCGGACCTCCTGTTCGTCGCTGGCTACTATGTTGAAACTGCTCTTATCGCTCAGCAAGCCAAGGATTCCGGCTTCAGCATCGACATGCTCGGCACAGAAGGCATCAGCTCTGACGAGCTCGTCAAGCTCGGCGGCGACGCGGTTGAAGGCATCAAGTTCACTGGCTTCTTCCACCCGGACATCGAGTTCGCAGGCACTAAAGAATTCACAGAGGCTTTCGTCGCGAAATACAGCAAAGAGCCGGATACTTACGCTGCTCTCGCTTATGACTCCGCCCTCGTTCTCCTCGAAGCTATGAAAACCAAAGGCGCGGACCGCGAGTCCATCACAGCGTTCCTCAACGAGACGCAGGAATTCCCTGGCGTTGCCGGCCCAATCACGTTTGTTGACAACGCGGTTTCCCGCAACATCATTATCCTCACCGTTAAAGACGGCAAGATCGTTCCTGCCGATGTTCAGCCGTAGGACTTCCGGGACCATCGGCAAAAAGATTTTTACAATTGTTTTGAGAGCAATCAACTAACTTTCAAATGAACGCTTCACTCCGCCACGCCCCCTGTCACAAGGGGGCGTGCATTTCAAAAGGTGGTGTCTACGCATGTTTATGGAGCATCTCAGCAACGGGATTGCGCTCGGTTCGATTTACGCCCTGACAGCGATTGGCTATACCATGGTCTACGGCATAATCCGCCTGATCAACTTCGCGCACGGCGATTTGTACATGGTGGGCGCGTTTCTGACGCTGACGGCCATTACGATTCTCAACCTGCCCATCGCTGCAGCGATGCTGTTCGGCATGGCCGGCGCGGCGCTGTTCGGAATCGCGATTGCCAAGTTTGCCTACAGCCCGGTTTTTAAAGCGCCGCGGATCAGCCTCTTCCTCTCGGCGATTGGTGTCGCCATCTTCCTGGAGAACTTCGCCATGCTGGTCTGGGGACCGGAGACGCAGTCCTTCCCGGAGGTCATGACCAACAAAATTTACAATTTCGCCGGCTTCAGAATGTCGACCATTCAGATCATTATCATTGTCGTCACTATCGTTCTCGTTTCGGTCTTATCCTATATTGTCAAATACACCAAAATGGGCAAAGCCATGCGCTGCGTGTCCCAGGACATGGACACGGCAAGACTGATGGGCATCAATACGAACCGCGTGGTCTACTTTACCTTCGCCTTGGGCTCCGCCCTTGGGGCAACCGCGGGTGCTCTGGTCGGCATGTATTATAAAGCAGTTTTCCCGATGATGGGTTTCGTGCCAGGTCTCAAAGCCTTCATCTCCGCGGTTATAGGTGGTATTGGCAGCATTCCGGGCGCCATGATTGGCGGCATGCTCATGGGCGTGTCAGAGAGTCTCGGGGCAGCCTATGTCTCTTCCGGCTACCGCGATGCCATTGCGTTTGTGATCCTGATCATAGTCCTGCTGTTCAAGCCTACGGGCATCCTCGGCAAGACTATGAAAGAGAAAGTGTAGGGGGGCGCGGCTAAATGACAAATTTGATGACTGTGCTCCGTAATTTGATTTTTTACTCTGTGATACTTTTTGTGGCCATTCAAGTCCTGGCCCGATTCTTCGACTTTGCCAGCAAGAAGCTGATTAAGGTTGGCGGTGGAAAAAAGAAGCTCCTTATCGCAGGTGTGGGCGTGTTCGCTCTTGTGCTGCCATTACTGCTGGCCGGTGAGCCTTACATTTTAAGAACCAGCGTCATGGTACTGCTCTATATTGTTTTGGCGCTGAGCCTCAACATTGTTTTGGGCCAGGCGGGGCAGCTGTCCCTGGGCCACTCGGCGTTTTACGCCCTGGGCGCGTACACCATGGCTATTTTGACAGTATCGTTTGGCGTGAACTTTTGGATCGCTTTAGTGGCGGGCGGCGTCGTGGCCGGTATTTTCGGATTCGTGCTGGGCATTCCGACTCTGCGCCTCAAGGGCGACTATCTGGCTATAGTCACCGTAGGCTTTGGTGAAATTCTCAGACTGATCCTGATCAACTGGGGCACCTTTACCCGTGGCCCTGCAGGTATTCCGGGCATCCCGTCCCCATCCTTCTTTGGCATGGCGGTCAAGGGCAACACCGGCTACTACTACATTATCCTCGTCATGGTGATTGTGACCATCATTATCAGCAAGCGTCTGGAAGATTCCAGGCTGGGCCGAGGCCTCGCGGCGGTCAAGGATGACGAGATCGCGGCGGAGTCCATGGGCGTCAATCCGGCCAACATGAAGATCCTGGCCTTTGTCCTTGGCGCTGTCATTGCAGGCTTCGCGGGCGGCTTCTTCGCCTCCTTCGTCCACTACGTCAACCCGGACAACTTCACGTATATGGAGTCCGTCACCATTCTGACCATGGTGGTTCTGGGCGGTCTTGGCAGCATTCCGGGCGTCATTGTTGGCGCCGTGATCCTGGCCATCCTGCCGGAAGCCCTCCGTGACATCTCCACTTACAGATACGCCATTTACGGCATCCTGCTGGCTATGATGATGATCATTCGCCCGCAGGGCATGATCAGTCTCGACAGTCTTAAAAGGAGGAGTGCGGCCGATGAAAATCCTAGAAGCATCTGGAATTTCAAAAGTTTTCGGCGGTCTAACGGCCGTTAGCAAGGTCGATTTCCATATCGATGAGCACGAAATTGTCAGCTTGATCGGCCCCAACGGCGCCGGCAAGACGACTTTCTTCAACCTGCTGACAGGTATTTACGAGCCAACGGAGGGTCGCGTCGACTTTCTGGGGGCGGAGCTAAAAAAATCCAAGCCCTTTGAAATCACCAAGCTGGGCATGGCCAGAACCTTTCAAAATATCCGCTTATTCTCCAGCATGACGGTCCTCGAGAACGTTATGGTTGGCCAGCACTGCCGGACGTCTTCCAGTATCTTTGACGCGCTCTTGCACCTGAAGCGCCACAAGCTGGAGGAAGTCAGGATCCGTTCCGTCTGTGAAGAGATCTTGGAATTCCTGGATCTGACACAGTACAAAGACGAAATCGCCGTCAGTCTGCCATATGGCATTCAGCGCCACGTGGAAATTGCACGGGCTATGGCGTCGTCTCCGCGCTTGATCCTCCTGGACGAGCCTGCGGCTGGACTGAACACCAATGAAAAAGTGGAAATGACGACATTGATCCGCAAGATCAGGGACAGGGGATTCACCGTGTTGTTGATCGAGCACGATATGAAACTGGTCATGGGCATCTCCGACCGTGTCGCCGTTCTCGACTATGGCAATAAGATCGCCGAGGGCAAGCCTGAGGAGATTATGAAGAACGATCGCGTCATAGCGGCGTATCTTGGAAAGGGGGCGGAGCAGAATGCTTAAGGTTCAAGGCATTGACGTCTATTACGGCGGCATTCACGCGCTCCGTGACCTGACTTTTGAAATTCCTGCAGGGAAGATTGTCACATTGATAGGCTCCAACGGCGCCGGCAAGTCCACGACGTTGAAAGCCATTTCGAATCTGGTGAAGTGCAAAGGTCAGATCCTCTTTGAGGAGGAGAACCTGCTGGCGCTGCCATCGGAAAAAATCGTTGGAAAGGGCGTCATTCACGTGCCGGAGGGCCGGCGGATCTTTACGGCCCTGACGGTGGAAGAGAACCTGGATATGGGGTCTTATCTGCGCAAGGATAAGGATGGCGTGGCTAAAGACAAGGAATTCGTGTTCAAGCTCTTTCCGCGGCTGAAGGAACGGGCAAAGCAGTTGGGCGGGACGCTTTCCGGTGGCGAGCAGCAGATGCTGGCTATTGGCCGCGCCCTGATGTCGAAGCCTCGCCTGCTGATGCTGGACGAGCCTTCCATGGGCTTAGCGCCAATTGTCGTCCAAGAAATCTTCAGCGCCATAGCGGACCTGAATAAGACGACGGGCCTAACCGTACTGCTCGTTGAACAAAACGCAAACATTGCCCTGCAGCTGGCGGACTACGCCTATGTCCTCGAGACAGGCAGCATCACCATAGAGGGTGAAGCGAAGGCCCTGCTGACGGATGACCGGGTTAGGAAGGCATACTTAGGCGAAGCTTAGGACGTGCACAAATAGAGAAAACACCATGTGTCAGAGAGCTTGCTCTCAGACACATGGTGTTTTCTTTATTTGTATAGGGCGTGGCCCTATACCGAAGCGCAGCCTTTAATCACGCGAAGCGTGGTTGAAGGCGGAGCGAGGTGCATGTCTGTATGGTGAGGTGTGCGTTGCGTGGGGCTTGGCCCTATACCGAAGCGCAGCGAGGTGCACGTCTGTATGGTGAGGTGTGTGTTGCGCTGGGGGCGCAGCCTGGTACCGAAGCGCAGCGGAGCGGAGCGAGGTGCACGTCTGTATGGTGAGGTGTAGCTTTCGTGAAAAGGCGCAGCCCACTGGGCGGAGCGAGGGCACACGTCTGTATAGTGAGGTGTAGTTATATTACCGTCCGCGTCCCCAGCTTCAACTTGGTGCCTGTCACTGAGTTGAAGTTGGTGTCTGACACCGAGTTTGTTTTGGTGCCAGAGCTTGTTAGGTGCAAGTCTTACAGGTCTTGCGGCGACTGCGACTCATGATGACTGCCGCGCTGTCGGTGTAATTTGCCCAACGCATAAAAAAAAGGAAATTGGAGCAGCCGCACCAATTTCCTTCATCTAATTCAGTTAAGAGGAAAACGGCGCGCTTTGCCGTTTTCCTTTCCTTTTTCCATTCCTTTTTCCAAACCAAACCCCTACGCCCAATCCCAACTCTTAATCATCAAATCGCAATGCTTTTCCAGCGTCTCATCATCCACATGCCCGTGATCCTCAACGCCAACGGTCACATATCCCGCCGCCCGGGCTGTTTCCAGCGCGAACAGCGCGTCCTCGAAGACGACACATTCCTGCACGCCAAGCCCTAACCGTCGGGCCGCTTCGTGATAGATGTCAGGCTTATTCTTGCCCGCCCCGACATCCGAAATTGTCAGGATCACCTCAAAATAGTCGTGGAGTCCAAAGCGCTCAAACAGCACATCCACATAGACCCGGTCCGTTGTGGTCACCAGCGCGAGACGGCGCCCATGAGCCCTCAGATGCTGCAAATACTCCAGCGCAAAGGGTTTAAATGCGACCTGCTCCCCATAAGCAGCCTTCAGCCGCTGGTCATAATACTCGAACATCTCCCGCTCGTCCAAGTGCTCATGATACAGCTCGGCGACAATTTCGACGACCTTCCCAAGAGAATTTCCCTGCATGGACTTGTGAACCTCCCGCGGCAGCTCAATTCCGTGAGTCCGCAGATAATCCGGCATCAGGTGCCGCCACATTGTCATCGAGTCAAACAGTGTGCCGTCCATGTCGAACAGAAAGCCTTTGAATTTCTGCGGCAGTGAGGCGAGAGTCAGGTGACCATCGGCAAAATTATTTTTTTGAGGCGCTATACTCAATTGTTCCATCTCAAAACGCTCCTTAACCTTCAATTCCAAAAGCCGGCTTCTGCCGATGGTCAGCCATCCGCCCCATCAGCCCAGCCAGTATCACATTTCAACGTTACTTTATTCTAGCACAAATTACCCACGATAAAGCACAGAAAAGGATTTGAAATCTTTTCAAAAATAATATAAAATCTCCTGGTAAGATTTCAAAAAGCACCCAAATAGAGGCTTGGGAAAAACCACATAAGAAAAGGAGAACTTAAAAATGGCAAGTAAAGGTATCATTTGTACAACTAATAATGTTGAGTATCTGGCATTCAGAAAGGCGCAAATTGGCGGCGCGCGCTCACTGGAGGAGCTGAAAGCTGTCACCGGCGCCTGCGGCGAATGCGATGGCTGCAGCGAAAACCTGGACAACATTATGTCCATGCTCTGCGGCTGCAAAAACGTCACGTTCCAGGACGTCTTGACCGCGATCTCAAATGGCGCTACCACCGCGGATCAGGTGGCTGAAGTGACCGGCGCAGGGTCGGACTGCGGCAAGTGTAAAGCCCTGGTCGCAAATGTTATCGAGCTTGGAAGATAGTCGCAGTTAAGAACGAATAGCAGCAACATCCATAGCAGAACCTAATGTATCGTTCTGTAAATATCTAAACTAACATTTGTTTAACCTGCTGGCAAAAACCAGGCTTAAAATCCAGTTTATTCAGCATACTTAGTTATGGAATATAATACCGGGAGGAGAGCCTCATGTACGTCTTTTCGATAGTCATGATCGTCGCGTCCAACATCCTGTACCATATCGCTCAAAAGTCCACACCAGATAAGATCAATCCTTTTGTGAGCCTGACTGTGACCTATCTGGTTGCGGCGGCTTTGTCCGTTGTCGCGCTTCTCTTCTATAAGACGGACAAAGGTATCATTGAGTCCTTGCAGTCTCTCAATTGGACGGCCTTTCTGCTGGGCATCTCAATTTTAGGGCTGGAGTTCGGTTTCCTGGCTGCCTATAGGGCTGGCTGGAACATCAGCGTGGGCAGTCTTGTGGCGAATATCGCCCTGGCTATCGCGCTGATTCCGGTGGGGATCATGATCTACAAGGAAGCCTTTGAGGTCAACAAGATCTTTGGGGCGGTGCTGTGCATTGCGGGACTGATATTGATTAACAGATAGTTTTAAAAATGCCCCAGCCTGTGTTTTTTCTCAACCAGGCTAGGGCACTTTTATTTTTTAGGCAATTAATTCAAGGGTGACATTATTCAAAATACGGCATGAATTGGTTTTAGGATAGGATCAGGCGGGTAATAGGGAAAGGCTGGGTGTATGGGTGACCATCGGCAGAAAAAATTTTTGGAGGCTGGAAAATGAACGCATTTTGGAGCGTGTTTGGACTTTTTAACGTCGCGGTTGTGATTGGATTTTTGGTGCTGACGGTTTACCTTTACTACCTGATGTTCAAGCTGGCGCACAGGGGGATTCGGGCGCTGGACCTGTATATCAGGGAGAAGGAGCGCGGCGGGAATTCAATGTAGACGAAGAACTGCGCTGCTGGCGAAAACAATTTTATGTCAACCTGCGCGCGGCCTTGACCTCACCCCCGCTCTCGACATATAATGGTTGAGGTGAGGGGGGATGCCCGCGTGAAGCGCGTATTGACGCTGCTGTTGGTAATTGTCTGGGTTGCGGTGATTTACTGGTTCTCGAGTCAGGCCATGCAGGAGACAACACAGCAGACCTATGAGGTGCTGGTCCGGCTCGGGCTGGCGACGAAAGCGGAATTGATACGGTCGACGGATCCGTCGGTTGTTTTGTTGAAATATTTGGCGCGAAAAGGCGCGCACCTGCTGTTGTTTACCGTGCTGGGCGGGTTTGTGACGGTGGCGTTTTTTACTTTAACGCGCCGCAAAGGGCTGCGGCTGGTGCTGCCGGCCTGGCTGATTGCGAGTTTGCTTGGGGTCGCGGACGAGGTGCACCAGCATTTTGTGCCGGGGCGGACCATGATGTTGTCAGACATGGCGCTGGACGCCGGTGGGGCGCTGCTGGGCGTGCTGGTTGCATGGCTGGCGATCTCGGTGATGCTGGCGGTCGGGCGGTTTGTCAGGAAAGATCGAAAGAAATTGAAAGAGGTCCGTCGGGGGTAATGGCGCTGTGGAGATGGCGGCGTGACCATCGGCGGAATTTTTTTGGGGGAGGAAGCGGGGGCTGATAGACACAAGTCGCAGGCACCCCTTCCACATTTAAGTGCTTTTTGCCGATGGTCACATAAGGGCACATTCACCCAGCGGGGAAAAGGGTGACAAAAATTTTTCTTGTAGATTGCGGAAAATAATTTTTTTTGGCACATTTTGTGTCAAAAATCATATTGTTTAGAATTTGATACAACATCTTGAAATGAGCGCTCTCAGATCTCTGAAAGCGGGTTTACATAAGGCTTTCAGCCGAAAAATTCAACTTGACAAGGTTGTTTTATCTTACTATTCTGAAAGTAGATTACTGTGTGTTTCTTTAAAAGTTTGAAGAGGAGGATCGTTGATACGAAAAAGGCAAACCAGCTGAAAGGCTGGGACGCAAAACCATGGAGCCTAAGACCTTATTATTCGGGTTATGGCAGTCCAGTTGCCGTGTCAAGTAATCATAGATAAATAACCTACTTGACAGGGGGAAATACCATGAAACGTTATTTTAAATCATGGGCACAATCCCTTATTTTTGTGCTCATAATCACGCTTGCAGTACCGTTTGGGATGATGGCAGCTTATGGAAGTGACGGACATACCAACGAAACCGGACAAGGCCATATAAATCACAATGGCTATGGCTATGGCCATGATGAAGATAAAGACAAAGACAAAGAAAAAGAAAAAGACAAAGACAAAGACAAAGAAAAAGACAAAGACAAAGAAAAAGACAAAGTCAAAGAAAAAGAAAAAGAAAAAGATGATGATGGAAATTCCGGCGGAGAAACCGGCGGACAAACTGGCGGAGAAACCGGCGGACAAACTGGCGGAGAAACCGGCGGACAAACTGGCGGAGAAACCGGCGGACAAACTGGCGGAGAAACCGGCGGACAAACTGGCGGAGAAACCGGCGGACAAACTGGTGGAGAAACCGGTGGTCAAACCGGCGGTGAAACCGGTGGTCAAACCGGCGGAGAAACCGGCGGACAAACTGGTGGAGAAACCGGTGGTCAAACCGGCGGACAAACCGGTGGACAAACTGGCGGTGAAACCGGTGGTCAAACCGGCGGAGAAACCGGTGGACAAACCGGCGGAGAAACCGGCGGAGAAACCGGTGGACAAACCGGCGGACAAACTGACGAAGAAACCGGCGGACAGACTGGCGGGGGAAACGGTGGTCAAACTGGTGGTCAGACTGACATAAAAACAGAATCACCTGAGACTACTTCGAAGTCTACTCAATCCAACACCTCAGGCAATCTTGAAACCGTCATTGGCGCACCAGTTCCGCTTGCTAATGCAACACTGAATGAAACAACTCAGGAAACTCCGGATGTCATGGAAGAAGTTCAAGAAAATATGACACCACTTGCAGCGCAAATCCCTGAAAAGCTTCCTCAAACCGGTGAAGTGCCGCCGACAGCAATTTACTCAATAGGCACACTTCTTATGGGATTGGGAATTGGATTAAGAAAAAAGTTCTAATAGTATTGAAACGATCCGACGAACATGAACTTTAAAGATCGACACAGTAAGGCGTCTCTGTTGATGGAGGCGCTTTTTTTTATGTGTTGAATGGTGAAGTCAAAGACCGTTAAAGAAATAATTATGATCCCAAGTTTTCAGAATTCATGCTATATTATACAGAATACATAATACAAGGCGTGCGTATTCAACAAATTTTAATTCTGAAAGCTGGAGGTTGTTATAGATGGGACTGCATGTCATAGATGAAGCAAAACGCTGCTTAAAGTGCAAGACGCCGAGGTGTGTCAAGGGGTGTCCGGTGGGAACGGCAATTCCGGAGATGATTGGGATGCTGCTGGAGGGTCGGATTGGCGATGCCGGCAAGATGCTGTTTGACAACAATCCATTGTCGTTGGTGTGTTCGCTGGTCTGCCCCCATGAAGCTCAGTGCGAAGGGCACTGTGTGCTTGCGGCCAAGGGGACCCCGGTTCACATCAGCAGTATAGAGAATTACATCTCCAATTATAGTTTGGATATGCTGCCTTTGGCTGCGGGGGTGGGGGACTGTGGGACCATCGGCATAGTGGGCTCTGGGCCGGCGGGGATCACGCTGGCGTTCATTATGGCGCTGAAAGGGTATAAGGTCACCATTTTTGACATGAACGACAAGATTGGGGGCATTCTGCACTATGGGATTCCTGAGTTCCGGCTGCCCATGGAGATCATTGCGCGGCTGGAGCGGAAGCTGATCGAGCTGGGGGTAGTGATTCGGCCGAATGTGCTGATTGGGCCGGTGCTGACGGTGGATGATCTGTTTCGGGACGGGTACGACGCACTATTTATAGGAACGGGGGTCTGGAATCCGCGGAAGCTGGGCATCAAGGGCGAGACCCTGGGGCATGTTCATTTTGGGATCGATTATCTGAGGAATCCAGGCGCCTACAGGCTTGGGGACCGGGTCGTCGTGATTGGCGCCGGCAATGTTGCTATGGATGTGGCGCGCACTATCTTGAGGCACGGTGTGCGGGATGTGACGATTATGGCGCGGTCGGGGCGGGAACGACTATCGGCCAGGAAATATGAAATTGATTACGCTGAGATCGACGGGGTCAAATTCGAGTATTACAAGTCGCCGGTTGAGATTAACGCGGGTGGCGTGGTTTATAACGAGACAGCCCTGACGCCTGAGGGGATCACTCTGGTTGAGGGAAGCCGCGGGCTGCTTGAGGCAAGTGCTGTGATCATTGCGGTGAGCCAGGGACCAAAGTCGAACATTGTCAATTACACGGAGGGGATTCAGATTGATCACCGTGGGCTGATAGTGACGGATGAGGAGGGACGGACGACTCGGCCGGGGGTTTTCGCGTCCGGGGATGTGGTGACCGGGGCGCGCACGGTGGTTGAGGCGGTGAAATATACAAAGCAAGTGGCGGAGATGATGGATGCCTATGTTCAGGGGGCGAGACGTGGCACAGAAACTGAGGCTGAGGTATAGGCGCGCTGAAAGGTGAGTGCTGTGGGTGGTTGCGGGCTGCCGCGGTGGTTGAGAACCGTTATCGCAAGCTCTGGCACCAAAACGGAGTTGGGGACGCGGACAAAAACGAAACTGGTGACGCAGACGGAAATGAAATTTCCATTAAAATACCATTAAACGTCACAATTCAGGTTTATAACTCATAAAAACGGGCATACTGGAAATGTGTGGCTGCGACAGGTCAACCCACTCTAGTTTTATTCATGTCATAGTCATAAACAGGAGGTCGTTGGATGTTTGACTTTTTTGTCGTGGTAGTCGCCTGGGGGGTAATTGGAAGCACTTTTGGTGCCGCGTGCAAATCAGTGGCACTTCGCAGTGGTCGTGGCTATGAGGCCGACCGTTGGTTCTGGATTGGCTTCTTTTTTGGCCTCAACGCGCTTTTGATATTGTGGATCTTGGGCTGGAATCAGCCCATATCAAGCGGCGGCAGTGACCAACCCTCGGCAAAGCAACTCAGCACCTCCAGCTTCCCGTATGATCAGTTCCGTCTTTAGGAGGTAGTCAGATGAAGAAAAATTTGAAAAAAGCCATCCGGTTTCTGATGGTGTTTTCTGCCGTCGAGGCAGGCGCGTATCTGTTCTTGTCACGCAGAACTATGGACAGCTTCAATTTTGAATTCTTTTTCTTCGTTTGGGCGTTTCTGGCCTTGATAACGCCGCTGGTGCTGTTCTTTGGGGTTGAGAGCCGCGGCAACTTTCTTGCCATGGGGCGGGTGTATGATCACAACAACGTCAACACTATGGATCAGATGGCGCCTAAGTCGGCTCTTTCGCAGGCGGCACCGCTCTTAGCGCTTCTGGGTGCTTACGCTGCGCCGTTTGTGGTGAATCTGATGCTTTACATTATCATCATGTCGTGAATTTTAAGGAGGTGAGGTTGGTGGTTGAATGACCATCGGCAGCATCTCTTTTTTCTTTTTTTGTGCCCATGGGCATCCGCAGAAAGCCCATAGCCATTGGTGTCCAGCCCCCTCAAATGTTATACTGTAAAAAAGGTTTACTGGAGGTCAACATGGAGCTGCGCGTGCTGGGGCCGGGCGAAACTGGCGACTATATAAAGTTTGTGAAGCAGCTGAATAAAATGGATCCCCTGAGAAGGGACATCATGAGCACGACCCTGGAGACGATTCTGTCTGGCAAGGGCGTCATGGCAAAGTCGGCGTTTCTTGAACCGGTGCTGGTCGTGGATGGGGGGAGACCTGTGGCAGCTTGCGTTTTTGCCCAGGTGGACCGCATGGCCGAAGTCCTTCAGCTGGCGTGCTTTGAAGCTCTGGAGGGTCAGGAAGAGGCTGTCGCTCTGCTGGTGGCCCGCGGGCGGACACTTGCCCGGGAACGAGGCGCGGAAAAGCTCCTGGTTGGTCTCAATTTCCACGTGAACTACGGTCTTGGGATTCTGGCGGATCACTTTGATGAGGTGCCGACTTTTGGCAGCGCCTATCACCCGGCTTACATAAAAAATTATTTTGAGGGGATCGCCACTGAGACGGTCTCTATGCTGACTTATGAGGTGAATCTTGAATCCTTTGAGGTGCCGGTGTCAGACCGCCTGATGCGCAGGATTTCCAAGGGCTATAGGGTCGAGCCTGCGGATTTTAAGCATTTGGAACGAACCGCGCAGATTTATACGGAAATCAATAATGCGGCTTTTGGGGCGCATCGGTTTTATTACCAGCGGCGCATTGATGAGGATTTGGAGCTGTTCAGGGAGTTTAAGGCTTTCCTGAAGCCTGAGAATCTTTTGTTTTTGTATTTTGGGGAAGACCCGGTGGGGTTTATGCTCTGGTATCCTGACTTTAATCAGCTGATGAGGCCGGGGGAGACTATTGGCCTAAAAACCTGGCTGAGGTGGAAGCTTTGGCCGGGGCGGATCGACACTATGAAGATCGTGGAGCTGGGCGTGATCCCGGAGCACCAGAGCCGGGGCGGCGTGGTCCGGCTCTTCGAGGCATGTCGGGAGCGGGTTCGCGGTAGGTTCAAGCGGTGCGAGGCGGGCTGGATCCTGAGCGAAAACACGGCCTCCCGGGGCTTTGGTGAGCGCTGGGCGGACCGGGAGGGGCACCATTACAAGGTGTTTCTGATAGAGGTGGAGGCGGACGGTGAGTGTGGTGGGCTATGACAGGGCCGGTAAAATCAAAGACCCTCAGAGTGGAAGCTGCAGCCAACCTCCCACAAATTGAGTTCCAATGCTTCGAACGAGCTTCGGCGTTGCCGGCTGCGTGGGACGCCTGCCTGGCTGAGTGGCGGCTTGGGACGCCCGGTGGCGGAGCGATTTATTTGGAAAAGGCATTTCTTGAGTTCCTGGAGTCGGTCAATCCCTGCGGCCAGCGCTACTGGCTTTCGGAGGACGCTGGGGTTTTGTTTGTGACGTATGAATTGAAGCTTAATCTATTGAACTTTGCCAGGTTTGGGCGATTGGCTGTTCCTGCTGCTGTGATTGGGGTTCCGCTGTCCGTGGCGGCGCCGGGCTTCGCGACCCGGGAGCCTGAGGGACGGCTAATTATGGCACGTTGGATCCGGCGCCATTTGAAGGGTTTGACGGTGATCTTGAATGTGCCTGAAGGCGAAGGGTTTGAGCTGCCAGAGGGGCTGACCCTCTCCAGTTATGTGCTGCCGCTGAAATTTAAGGATTTTGATGCTTATGTCGCGGCTCTTCGAAGCCCTTACCGGCGCCAGGTCAAACGGGCCCTTGAGGCCTTTGATGGGGTGGAGACTATTGGTTTGGGTTTGGTGACAGACACCGGACTTGGGTTGGTGTCTGACCCCAACTTCAACTCAGTGCCTGTCACCAACTTCAACTCGGTGACTGACCCCAACTTGAATCCGGTGCCAGAGCTGAATGTTGTTAATCAGCTTGAATCCAAGTCCTGCCAAGCCTTTGAGCCGGATCTCTATCCGCTCTATGTGGACGTCTTCAACCATTCCAAAGACCAGCTTGAAAAGCTGGAACCCGCCTATTTCGAACAGTTCCCGGGCCGCACGTTTAAATTTGCCCACAACAGCCGTCCCCTGGCTTTCGTCCAAACCTTGGATGAGCTTACACCTGCGGGGATCCTCCGGCATTTTGTCCTGGGGGGCTTTGACCGGTCTCAGCTCCAGAAATTTGATCTTTACCGCAATCTCCTTCTCCAACTCATCCGAGAAGCTATTGACGATGGCTGCACAGCCATCAACCTCGGCCAGACCGCTGCGGAGAGCAAGTCGAAAACCGGGGCGTTGGAGCAGCTGAAGTACCTCTACGTCGCCCACTCCAATCCAATCATGCATAAGCTGCTGGGAACCTTAGTCAAACATTTTTCGTATCAGCGATACAGGACGAAGCATCATGTTTTTAAGTGAGGACACGGTCTTTATACCAGGTTTGGGGGTGTCACATGCGAATCCTACTCATAAAGTGCCATGGCAGGTCGCTGATGACGCGCCTCAGGCCCATCGTCACAGAGCCCCTGGAGCTGGAGATGATCGCGGCGGTGCTGGGCGGCTTCTCCGAAAGCGGACTGACCTGCAGAATTTACGATCCCTGGCTCGAGGGCGGCAGTACGAAGCGAATAATGGATCAGGAAAAGCCTGACATACTGATGCTCAGCGGGTATGTGACCGCGGTTGAGGAGATCATAAGTCTGGCAGACCATGCGAAAGCACTCAGCAAAGACGTGGCCGTCTGGGTCGGCGGTGTTCACGCTGAAGGGTGTCCGGAGGACTTTTTCGTACCCTCCGTTGACGCCGTGTTTTACGCGAATGCCCTTTGGGGACTGTCTGCTCTTCTAAAGGCACATTTTGAGCAGGGGATGGATTTCCCTTATCTATACGAAACCACGCCGGGACTGGCCTTTAAGAACCTCCGGGGAGAGTGGGGGAGGACGGAACCATCGGCAGAAGGAAAGGCTTTTGAGTTACCGAAGCCGGACCGCAGGTATTTCGAGGCGCACAAACACAAAATCCGGTACGTGGCGCAGCGGGAAGTCGCGCTGCTGAAGACGGCGCTGTCCTGCCCGCACCAGTGCGAGTTTTGCTATTGCCGGCTGCTGAACGGTGGCGAGTACCGGGAGCGGCCCATGGAAGACGTCCTACAAGAGCTGCGCGGCATCAACGCCGACACCATCTGGATCGTGGACGACTGCTTTCTGACGACAGCCGAGCGGGCGGAGGCGTGGATTGAGGCGCTGGAAGGCTTGGCGGATGAGGGCATTAGGAAGAGGTTTATAGCCTATGCCAGGGCGGATTCCGTGGTGCGGCTGCAGAACTACGTGTCCAGGCTGAGGGCACTGGGATTCGAGGAGTGGATCGTGGGCCTGGAGGCAGTTGAAGATGCCCAGCTGCGGCAGCTCGGGAAGGGCCTTGAGGCGGAAGACAACGCCGGGGCAGTGTCGATTATTCGAGAGGCCGGGGCCAGGCTGACGGCGCTCTTTTTGGTCTCTCCGGACGACAGCGCCGCGGATTTCAGGCGACTCGAAGCGTGGATCAAATCCCACGGGGTGCGGCGCTACACCGTATCAATACTGACGCCGCTGAAGGGGACGACGGTTTATAATCAGTATGCGGAGCGAATGAAGGATCCACGGCTGGCGCGGCCGGCTCGGTTTGATTTTCTTCATTTAGTCATGCGGCCGACCCGGATGCCCGCCTGGCTGTTTTATCTGAGGTTTTGGTGGTTGTCTTTGGGTGCACGGTTGAAGTGAGGAAATCGGCAATGTCTGAAATATGAAACTTGGTGTCTGACACCGAGTTTCACACCGAGTTTCTCGTTTGGAGGTGGCGTTCATGAGTGTGGTTTGGGACTTTTGGTCTAATTTTTATGAGCGCCTGTGGGTTCAAAAGGTGTCCCTGGGTCCGACCCGGCGGGCGGTGGCGGCGAAACTGGCGGGTCGTCTGAGGGCGGATTCCAGGGTGCTGGATGTGGGCTGCGGCATTGGCGAGCTGCTTGGAGAACTGGCACTGGAGGCTGGAGTGGCCCAAAAGACTAGTGCTGCTGCCGATGGTCGTGAGGCCACCATCGGCCAATTCACTGGCATTGATGCCTCACCGGGCATGATCGCGAAGGCGCGGCGCCGGCACCCTGAGCTGACTTTCGAAGTTCGGGACGCGTCGGCGCTGCGGGGACTGGTTTTGAACGCTCACGAACGCGAAAAGTTCGATGTGGTCCTGTGCACCCATTCGCTGCCGTACTATGCGGATCCGGCGAAGGTGCTGGCGGACATGGCGGCGATCATGGCGCCCGATGGCGTGCTGGTACTGGCGCAGGCATCGGCGAATTCGACGTACGACGCGGCGGTGCTGTCCCTGGTGAAGCTGACGACCGGGACGGCGAGCTATTATAGTGTGGATGCCCTGAAGCAGATGGCGGCGGGTTTTTTTGTCGTGGAGTCGGTGGAAAAGGTGAAAACGGCGTGGTTCATGCCGTCGATTATATTGATGGTGCTGCGTTTGAAAGCTGGGGAGGCGCCGAATTTGGGAAATATTCCGGGAAATGCTCTGGCACCAAATCAAATTGAGTGTCTGACACCAAACTCAAACGAGTGTCTGACACCGAAATCAAACCAGGGACAGACACCTAATATAACAACTAATTTATACCGGGAATACGGACGCGATTTTAAAAGCACAAACCCCCTCAAAATCCTGCTTCTGCGGGTGATGCCGGATCCTGAAACCATAGGCCTCCAGCATGTTATGGTTTGTGAGCCACTGGAACTGGAATACCTGGCTGCCAACCTTGGCGCGGACGGGCATGACACGCTGGTTGTCGACATGATCCTGGAGCACCGGCCGCTGGAAGCCTTCCTGAAAGAGTTCCAGCCGGAGGTCGTTCTCATGAGCGGCTACATTACCCATGTGGGCACCTTAAAGGACACCGCGCGAGCCATTAAAGCCTGGAATCCGGAAACGCTCATCGGTGTTGGAGGTGTCCATGCGGAGGTGGTGCCGGAGGACTTTCTGACAGAGCAAAGCGAGACACCAGTCTTCGACCGCGTCTTCACGAAAAAGAAGAAACTGGGTGTCAGACACCCAGTTTCATCCTTAGATGCCGTCCAGGAAGCCCGGGTCTGGCTGGGCGCGGCCCAGGAAACCGCAGCAAGCCAAGGGCTCCTGCCTCCGGACCGCAGCAGCACCGCCCGCTACCGGGACAAATACTACTACATGTTCCACAACCCCTGCGCCCTCATCAAAACCTCCTACGGCTGCCCCTACGACTGCAGCTTCTGCTTCTGCCGGGAGATCACCGGCGGCGTTTACAGCGAGCGGCCCATCCGCGACGTCATTGAGGAACTGAAAACCATCCCTGAGGAAGAGGTCTACATTGTGGATGACGACTTCCTGGTATCGGCAGAAAGGGTTAAAAACTTCTGCGACGAGCTGGACGCCGCCAACCTAAACAAGAAATTCCTGATCTACGGCCGGGCAGACTTTGTCGCCCGCAACGAGCACATTATAGAGCGCTTCAAAAAATCCGGTCTGAGGGCCGTGATCATAGGCCTCGAATCCGTGCGGGCCCAGGACCTGACCACCTACAGCAAGCGCACCAGCCTTGAGGAAAATGAAAAAGCCGCTGCCATTCTGAGGCGCCATGGAGTCGAGCTCTACGGCACGCTGATTCTAGGCATGGACTTCGACAAAGAGGACTTCAACACCCTGAACCGCTGGCTGAAAGCCAACCGCGTCCACTTTGTCAACCTCCAGCCTCTGACGCCTCTGCCGGGTACCGCGATCTTCGACGACTACAAAGACCAGCTCCTAGTCCCACGGGAGGACTATCCAAAATGGGATTTGGCCCACCTGGTTCTAAAACCCCAAAAACTCAGCGTCCGCGGCTTCTATTGGGAGATGCTGAAGCTCTATCATAAGCGCGTGGCCAGCCCTGCCCATGTGGTCGAGCTGATCCGCCGCTATGGTCTGATGCCGGTGATAAGGCTTTCCACAGGCTCGGCGCGGGTGAGCCTTCAATATCTGAAGAAAATTCGCCAGGGCTAACCGCTTCCGAGGCGTATAACCAAAGATAAGAACCGAAAGGAGCACACCACCATGGAGAAGAGGATGGCGGACGGGGAACCATCGGCAGATGCACTTAACGTACTGGAATCACCGAAAAAGAAGAAGGTCCTGCTGATCCAGTCGTCGCCCTACGCGGGCAGCGGGCAAAATAAAAAGCCCATCAAGAAGGGCCGGCTCTACTTCGTGGGCCTGGGCCTGCCGCTGCTGGCGGCGCTGACGCCGCCCGACTGGGAGGTGGAGATCATCCTGGAGACGATCGAGGAGATCCCCTGGGACACCGACGCGGCGCTGATTGGGATTGGCAGCATGGGCCACGCGGTGGTGCGGACGCTGGATATTGCGCGAGAATTCCGGGCCCGGGGCAAGACCGTGGTCCTGGGCGGCTACATGGTGAGTCTGATGCCCGAGGAGGCCGGGAAGCACGCGGACGCGGTGGTGGTGGGCGACGCTGAGGACTTGTGGCCTCAGGTCATCCGGGATTTTGAGGCGGGGGCCCTGAAGCCGCTTTACAGGGCGACGGATACAGCGACTGGTTCAAAGACGGCTTTAACCCGTGGTCCCGTTTCCGCCCCCCACGCCAATGCTGAGAAGGCGGGGGAACCGACACCGACACCTCCTGACAACCTCTACCACACGCCGCTCCCGAGGTTCGACCTGATTGTGAACAAGCGCATTGGCGACTTCCTGCCGGTCCAGGCGGGCCGGGGCTGCCCCAACACCTGCAGCTTCTGCTCGGTGTACTGCCTCTACCGGGGGCGCTACCTGAAGCGGCCTCTGGAGGAAGTACTGCGGGACGTACGCCAGGTGCGGGATCTTGGCTTTAAGAAGTTCCTGCTTCTGGACGACAACATAGGCGCGGACCGCAGGTATCTGCTGGCACTGTGCGAGGGGCTAAGGCCTCTTGGGATGCAGTGGCTGTCCCAGTGTGACATTTCCGTGGGGCGGGATCCGGAGCTGCTGGAGGCTATGGCCGGGGCGGGGTGCATTGCCCTGAGCTTTGGGCTGGAAAGCCTCTCGGAGCAGAGCCTTCAGGGGATGGACAAGGCCTGGGCGGTACCGGCGGATTATCCGGCGCTGTTGGCGGCGGTGCGCCGGGCGGGGATCGACCTGTCCACGGAGATGGTGGTGGGCGGCGAAGGGGACACGCTTGAGTCCATTCGGGCGACGGCGCGGTTCATTGAGGAGAACCGGATTGTGGTGCCGCGGTTCTACATTTTGACGCCGATTCCCGGGACGGATTATTTTGAGACGATGCAGCGCGAGGGCCGGATTGTGAACTCGGATATTTACGCTTATAACGGCAGCGAGGCCGTGCATCAGCCCCGGCATATGAGCCCGGAGGCGCTGACGGCGGCGTACTGGTCGCTGTATGAAGAGGTGTTTTCGTTTCGCAGCATTGTGCGCCGCTCGCTGCTTCGGCGGGAGGTCCTGGGTTCGCCGGGGGCGCTGGGACGGGCGCTGTTTTATCTGGGTGTGAATCTTTATTACCGACGGCAGATCCGGCAGCGGATTACGCCCAATATTATTTGAGTTTCAGCCGATGGTCCCTCAACCCACCATCGGCATAAGCACTGGGTTTAGTATTTGAGTTACATTTAGGACGATGAGGGAGGGTCTGTGATGCGCGTTTTACTTGTGAGGCCGGCCCGGACACCGCAGTCCGTGACCCTTGGGGAGATCATGTTTTCTGAGCCCCTGGGCCTGGAGATGGTCGCGGCGGCGCTGAAAGCAACCTATGAGGTCGAGATTTTGGATTTGATGGCGGTGGAGGCGGCCGGGAAGAAGGGCGCGGCCGACCGGGCGCTGGCGCAGAAGCTGGAAGGGTTTAAGCCTCAGGTCGTGGGGCTGACCTCGTTATGTGTGGATGTGCCGGCCGTCCGGCGTCTGGCAGCGATGGTCAAGGCCTGGGCGCCCGAGGCCGTGGTCGTCGTGGGCGGGACTCAGGCGTTTCTGAATCCGGAGGCGTTTTCAATCCCTGAGGTGGACGCGGTTTTACAGATTTCAACCCAGGAGCGGCTGAAAGGGCTGTTTAGAGAGATTGAGAAGTTCTTAGGTGAAGGAAATGGAGATGGAGATGGAGATGGAAGGTGTAAATTTACACTAAGCTCTGGCACTGAATTTAAGTTGGTGACAGGCACTAACTCCAACTTGGTGACAGGCACCAGACTTGAAACGGTGTCAGACACTGACTCCAAGTTGGGGACTGTCACCGACCTCCAAATTTCCCCCAACCCCCACACCAACGACTACTGGCTGCCGGACCGGACCGCCACCCAAGCCTGGCGCCACCAATACGCCTATTTTGGCTTCCGCCCCTGCGCCATCATGCAGACCTCCCAAGGCTGCTCCGCCCACTGCGATTTCTGCCTCAGATGGCGCATGGAAGGTCCCTGCGAGCGGGACTTTCCCATGGATTTCGTCATGGCGGACCTGAAGGCCATTGAAGAGCCCTCGGTCATGATCTTTGACAACGACTTCCTGAATAATGGCGAGCGGCTGCAAGAATTCTGCAAAGCCCTCGACAAAGAGACAATAACCAAGAACTTCATCTGCTACGCCAGCGTCCACAGCATACTTAAAAATCCAGAAGCCATTCTCAATTTCCGGGATCACGGCCTGAAAGCCGTTCTCGTCGGCTACGAGTCCTTCAGCGACGCGGAGCTTGCGGCCTATAAAAAGCCCTCCCGCGCCCAGGACGCCGTCAAAGCCGCCAATTGGCTCAAAGAAGCCGGCATTGACGTCTGGGCCTCCTTCATGCTCCATCCGGACTGGACCCCCGCGGACTTCAAAGTCCTGCGCAGACACATCAAAAGGCTGGCTCCCGAGATCGCGACGTTCTCTCCGCTCACGCCATTCCCGGGGCTTCCCCTTTACAAGCACTATCAAAAAGAGGGCCGGCTCCTGTTTGAAAAAGACGATTACAGCGCCTGGAGCTTCGGTCAGGTCGTCGTCCGCCCGGTGAACATGTCCCTGCGCACCTACTACTTCGAAGTCCTGAAAACCGTCCTCTACCTCAACTTCATCTCCAACCACATGAGCTACATCACGAAGAAATTTGGCGCCGCCACCCTCCTGAGGATGTCAAAAGGCGCCGTCCGGGTCTTCTTCCGGTATGTGGGCCTGATGCTTGGGGCCGGGAAAGCGCCGTCGCGTGAATCAAAATTAAAGTGATGCAAAATGACCATCGGCAACTGCCTTTGAGGGTTTGTAAGAACCCAAAGACATCTGCCGATGGTCATTCAACTTCCCCCCCATCCATGTATGTTACACTTGTAACAATCAGAATTTTCCTGTAAAATATCCGTATTGAGAAACAATCTCAAATAACATCCGGATATTTAAAGAAGGAGTGATCGTTTGAGTGATTGAAAACGTTGAGAAGCGGTGGGCAATCCACCATAAAGTCATATCCGAAGATGCCAAATACAAAGTCATAGCCCTCTACGCCCTGTCAGTCCTGCTGGCGGGCTTTCTCTTCAATACCCCCCTCGAGATTCTAAAGGGCATGGGGAAAATCCTGACTTCATCGAGCATCCTGTTGACGGATTACATGAAAATCGCCAATATCGGCAGCGCCTTTTTCAACAGCGGCCTGATGATGCTGATCGCCATAGGGGTGGCCAGAAAAAGCAAGGCGCACATGAATGGTTATATCATCGCGGCGGTGTTTACCATAGGCGGGTTTGCCATGTTCGGTAAAAATTTGTATAATGTCGTGAGTATCACAACGGGCGTTTACCTATTCTCAAGAATACAGCGAGAAAAGTTTGGAAAATTTATTCTGATCGCCTTATTTGGGACGGCGTTGGGACCGCTGGTCAGCCAGATCACTTATGGATTTGGACTTCCAATTTGGATGGGCATCCTCATCGGCAACGCAGCGGGTCTGACCACTGGAATCTTGCTGCCGCCCTTGGCCACCAGCTTCGTAAAATTTCACCAAGGCTTCAACTTATATAACATAGGCTTTACCGCCGGGATCGTTGGCACCTTTTTCATGGCAATTTTCAGGTCTTTTGGCCTCGAAACCCCATCAGTCTATGAGGTTTCCCAGGGCAATAACCTGACCTTTGCCATCCTTCTGGGGGTATTCTTTGCCTCTATGATTCTGGTGGGCTATATCATGAATGACAATAGTTTTAAGCACCTGAGAGAGCTGATGAGACAGCCGGGACGTCTGGTTTCTGACTTTGTTACGATGGAGGGCTTTGGCGTAACAATGATCAACATGGGCTTGCTCGGCGCCTTCGGTGTGATCTACGTTTTCGTGGTCAAGGGTCAGTTGAACGGGCCGACTATCGGCGGCATTTTCACCATGATGGGCTTTGGCGCTTTTGGGAAGCACTTGAGGAATGCCCTTCCGGTCATGCTGGGGGTCTTTCTGGCCACGCAGCTGAAGCTTTGGGACGTCAATTCGACCGGGGCGATCCTGGCGGCGTTGTTCGGTACCACGCTGGCACCCATCGCCGGGAAGTTTGGATGGGTGGCTGGGATTCTCGCCGGATTCCTACACATGTCGATCGTCATGAACGTGGGCTATCTCCACGGCGGACTCAATCTTTACAACAATGGCCTATCCGGAGGCATTGTGGCGGCAACGCTGGTGCCAATTCTGGATGCGTTCAGGGAGGAAGATAGTTTTGAGTAAGGAACAGGCAAAAGTCGTCTATATCATGAGTGAGCTGGTTCGCGTGTTCTTCAAGATGGGCATCAATAACATACAGGTTGATATCAAAAACAATGCCCTTGAGTCAACGGTGGAATTGACTGGAGATGTCAAACTCATCCCCATATCGAAGATCGCGCACCTGAGGGAGTCCATTCACGGTGCACGGCAGCTCGAGCTGGAGGAGTACTGGAAACTGGCTGGTGGCAATCTGCACTCTGAGCTGGATCTCGTGGGCGCCTTGGTAGATGAAGCTGAGGTTGAGCATGATGGGGACACCCTGCGCGTGCGTGTGATCCGAAAAGCGTGATCCGCCTTAAGAATGATTTTTGAATAGTGTGATGATAAAATGACCATCGGCAGCCGATGGTCATTCTTTTTGCCCCTATTCCCTTACTGAACAAGCTCATTGGAGCAGGCCGGATAGGAATCTTGAACTATAACCATTCTCGCAAGCTCTGGCACCGAAATGAACTTGGTGACAGGCACCGAAACAAAATGAGTGACAGACCCTGAAACAAAATGAGTGACAGGCACCCAAACAATTCGGTTGCCTGTCACTCATTTTAAATTAACGATGCTTCTCATAAATCAGCATTTCCAAGGCTTCGCCGTTCAGCGTTGTATCCTCGAACGTGCCCACCAGGGTGAAGCCGGCGCGCTTCAGCACTTTGACGGAGGCGGCATTTTCCGGGTGAACGGCCGCTTCAACAGCGCTGAGGCCGATGGTCCCAAAACCATACGTCAGAACCGCCTCAACAGCTTCGCTCATCAGACCCCGACCTTGTCGCGCGGCACTGAGCTCGTAGCCCAGCTCAGCTTTGTCGTCGGTGGGCACAAAGTTCCACAGGCAGATCGTGCCTATCAAATGGTCATAAATGACCTCTTGGTCCTGTTGTCCCTCTTGATCCTGCAGAACCTCATGGTCTTGGTCCCCAACAGAAGCCGCCTCCGTAATCGCCCAATACAGCCAGTGGTTGTCCCGGATCCCCTTGTTAATTTTATCGATAAAGCGAAGGGCGTCCTCGAGCTCAGTCGTGGGCAGGCGGTCGATGTAGCGGTTGATGACGGGATCGG
Organism: Acidaminobacter sp.; assembly: GCF_030247605.1. GTDB lineage: Bacteria > Bacillota > Clostridia > Peptostreptococcales > Acidaminobacteraceae > Acidaminobacter. The sequence goes on from NZ_JAOTSB010000028.1 coordinate 26,061, forward strand.
TCCGAAGTTCGAACAGGGCCGGGCCATCCTCGGTCGTCATAGGCCGGAGGACCAGCCGCTCTGTCCTCAGAATGGGAAAACTAGAGAAATCAAGGGTTAGCATTGCAGCGATGCCTCCTTGTGGGTTGGCGTTATGAGTGTCGTCGTGCTGAATTACTTCTTGCCGCTGAAGCTGGCGCTGGCCAAAATGTTGATGTCGTGGGTGAAAGTCAGCTTGTTGCGGCGGCGCTTCTTGCGCAGGCCCAGCTCCACCAGGTCGTCCAGGAGCTCGGGGAATGGCTTGCCGGTAGCTTCCCAAAGGTAGAAGCTCAGGGAGCCTGGGATGGTGTTGAACTCGTTGACGTAGATCTGCTTGCATTTGAAGGTTTCCGGGGTGCCGTTCGGATCTTCAGGCTCCAGGATGAAGTCGATCCGGGTGACACCGGAGCAGTCCAGGGTGGCGAATGCTCTGCGGGCGTAGTCCTCAATGGTCTCCCTGACTTCGGTTGGCAGCTCCGCAGGGATGCGGCGCTTGGCACTCTGCATGCCGGCACTCGAAGCGCCTGAGCCGCTGCTGCTGCCGGATGTGGCGCTGGATTTGGAACCGGAACCATCGGCAGAAGCCCCTCCTGCGTACTTGTCCTGGTAAGTCAGAAATTCGCTGGCGGTGATGGGCTCCTCGCAGACGGACAGCTTCAGCCCTTCCGCGTCGCCCAGGACGCTGATGTTGATCTCTTTGAGGCCCTTGATATAGCGCTCGACCAGGACGCGCTCAGAATAGCGGCGCACGGTGGAAACCGCCTGCTCAAATTCCTCGCGGTCGTGGGCGATGGAAACGCCAACGCTGCTGCCAATATCCGCCGGTTTGACGACGACGGGATAGCCGAAGCGCTGCTCGCTCTCTTTTATGTAGTCCTCATCCTTGGCAAACCAGGTCTCCGTGTGGAACCAGAAATAATCCACGACGGGGATGCCGGCGGCGCTGAGGACCTGCTTGGTGGCGATTTTGTCCATGGTCAGGGCTGCGCTGAGGACGCTGCAGCCGGTGTAAGGCAGCTGAAGCTGTTCCAGCATGCCTTGAAGGGTGCCGTCTTCGCCGTAGGAGCCGTGGAGGATGGGGAAGGCGAGGTCGACTTCTGAGACGACGTTGTTTTTGAACTTGGACAGCGGCGATTTCAGGAGGGCGACCCGGCCGTTCTGGCGGATGGGGGTGACCTTCTGGGCGCCTTGCATGGCGCTGTTCAGGTTCTTGTATGTCTCGATCTGGTCCAGGGTGCCGCCGGTGTACCAGTCCCCATCCTTAGAGATATAAATTGGGATGACGTTATATTTGCCTGAGGCCTTCAGGTGCTGAATGGCCTGCAGCGCGGTGATGATTGAGATTTCATGCTCAACCGAACGGCTGCCGAAGAGGACGCCGACTTGAATCATAGGGAGCACTTCCTTCCTAATTTAGAATGCGCCCTGTAGGCGCTTGTTGGGATGTGAAAAAGTGTAAAATTACACCAAGCTCTGGTACAAAGTTGAGATTGGTGACAGGCACTCACTTCGAGTGAGTGCCTGTCACCAAAAAAAATTCTGTCCGCGTCCCCAAAGTCACAACGCGCTTATTTACTCATTATAGCTGTCTGGCAGGTCATTTTCGATCAGAAGGACGTCATCCGGACCCGCGAGCTGCTGAACCTTTTCAAAGCCTTCCTTGAGGTTTTTGACAATATGGAGCCGGTCCTCAGGAAAGCCCTTTCGGCGAATACCTTCCGCAATTGGAACGGTCCGCTTCGGCCCCACCAGAATGACCTCGTCACACGCCTGAGCGATCTTTTCGCCAAAGAGGCCGTTGAGCCGCTCCTGTTCATCGCCAAGCTCAATCATCCCCGGCGTCATGATGAGCTTCTTGCCGCCCTTCATGGCCTTCAGCACCTCAAGGGCATTGGAAGCCCCGGTAGGATTCGAGTTGAAGGCGTCGTCCAGGACGAGCCAGCCGCCGCCGGCCCTATAGCTCGACAAGCGGTGCTGCACTGGTTTCATGTCCTTCAGCGCCCACTGGATTTCCTTTGCCGTCACGCCCAAATCCAGAGCAATGGCAATGGCCCCCAGCATGTTGTCAATATTATGGGCGCCCAGGAGCTGGGTGGAAAAAGTTTCGACCAGCTGACCCCTTCGGGTATTTGCCGTTAAGGTAAAAGTCGTTCCGGACCCGGTGATCTCAACGTCAGACACCACACAATCCGCGCCAGGCGCACCATAGGTTAGATAACGCACATCCGAGCGGCGGGGAAGTCCGGTAATCAGTGGATCCCCCAAGTTAAGCGCAATGACGCCGCCGGGTTTGACACCCCGGAAGATCTCGCCCTTTGTTGAAGCGACATTCTCAATGGAGCCAAAGGTCTCCAGGTGCTGTGGTCCAATAGAAGTGATGATGCCATAGTCCACCGGAACAATATCACAGATTTCCTTGATGTCGCCCATTTCCTTGGCGCCCATTTCAACAATAAACAGGTCGTGGGTCGAATTCAGCTGTTCGTTGATGGTCCGGACGACACCCAGGGTCGTATTGAAGCTCCCCGGCGTCATCAGCACATTGAAGCGGCGCGACGTCAGCTCCGTCAGGATGTGTTTGACGCTGGTCTTGCCGTAGCTGCCTGTAATGCCCACCAGAACCCGGTCCGGCCTCTGAGACAGGCGGTCCTTGGCGCTCTGAATAAATCTGTTCCGGATATGGCTCTCCACCGGTGCGTTCACAATATTCGCCAGCAAGACGAACAAAGAAGAATAAGTAATCACGAAAGCCATCAGCACCAGGGAGAAGAGCGCCTTTTGCGCCCACAGCCCAAGTCCGAAGGCTAAAAGTCCCAAAACAACGGCACTCACGAACAAGCGTTTTACACGGGCTGTCCAGGCCAGCTTTTTCTTGGCCGGCTGATAGGTAATGCTCACAAAAAACATGTAAACGGAAAGCGCCATAAAAGGCAATCCCAGTATAAACAATGGCCCCTTGACCCAGTGGGACAGCCCCGGGAAGAAGGAAGGCAGCAGTGCCGGAACAAGTCCAACCAGATACATGAGATCGCTCTTTTGGATGATCCTGTTCTGGTCGTCGTTCAGCCAGCGCATGTACCTGTCATTCCGATAGCTGTTCTGCTGCAGCATATGCAAGTCATGGGGAAGCTTATAAATAAAGTAAGCCGCCGTCAAAAGAGTACTCATTAATAAATAGAGATTCACGCGTGGGTCACCTCCTGGCCAAGAAAATGCCGAATGGTCTTCAAGGTTTCAGGCGCTTTCTGCAGGAAGGCATAGTGCCCGAGACCCTCGTAAACCACAAGGCCGCCGCCCGGTACTTTGGCGCCGGGGATCAAAGAGGCCATCAGCCGCCCGTGCTCAATAGGCGTCGCCGTATCCTTGTCGCCCCAAATCAGCAGCGTCGGTGTCTTAATCCCGCTCATCACTCCGGTCAGATCCTCGTTGACCACGCTGGACAAAGTCTTCCGCATAACCTCAGAGGCCTTCTTGTAATCCGAAGAGCCGTATTTCATCCGGTACTGCTCAATAAAGTCGGACAGCAGCCATGAAAAACCAGGGATCTTCGCAAGTCCCCGAATGGCCTTATAGCTGTACAGCTTCAGATAGTACTTGCCGGAGCGCTTCGGTCGAACCCCGGCGCTTCCCATGAGGACCAGCCCGCCGACCAAATCAGGCCTGCGCGCAGCCAGGTCCAGCGCCACGCGCCCTCCAAAGGAGTGGCAGACCAGGACGGGCTTCTCAAGCTTTTCAGCCGCAATAAAGTCCTCCACCAGCTCCGAAAACCGCCGGTTGTTCCAGGGCTCAGCCGGCTCCGGACTCTCACCAAAACCAGGGAAATCCAGTGCCGCTACCTTATGGTCTTTCGACAAATCCGCCGAAATAAATTCAAGTGTCGTGTGGTCCACGCCCCAGCCGTGCAGCAGGAGCAGATCCGGCCGGCTCGGCTTGTTTGTGCCGCCCGGGCCCGCGACTGTATAGGCCAGCGTGGCGCCGCCATACGTTTTGGTTTGCATAAAAGTATCCCACCATCTCTAAAGTTTCGCAGCCTGAAGGCCGCGATAGGTTCAGTTCTCAGTATAATGTGTCTCAGAATCACCCATTATCATACCATAGGTTCACCTAAAGGTAAATTAATCTCCTCCGCCAAATCGAATCCCGAATCGAAGCCTCCCCGGTGCACAAACCCCTCCATCCAGTCACTTTCTATGCTATAATCATCTCGAGAAGAAAAATGCAGGAATACATTCAGGAGGAATATCCATGTCCCATTCCCAAACCCAGTCTGATTATGATTACGGCATCCCAAATGGAAGCGAGCGCCAGCAGCCGAGCCTGTCCGCCCCCACTTCCTCCCTTGGCCTTGACCCGGATCCCTTACATAGCAGCATCGCCCTCAGCGTCGTGGTCCCCGCCTTTAACGAGGAAGCCAACATCCTGGCCCTCTACGAGCGCCTCAGCCCGGTCCTCGAGGCCATCACCCCGAGCCACGAAATCATTTTCGTCGACGACGGCAGCCACGACAAGACCGTGGAAAAGGTCCTGCTGCTCAGGGGCCTTCCTTCAAAGACGGTTTCTGCCGATGGTCACGGGACCCCACCCGCCACCGGATTCGGTGACTCACGGGTCAAACTTGTCAGCTTTTCCCGCAATTTCGGCCACGAAATGGCCAACACCGCAGGCTTCAGACACGCCTCGGGAGAAGCCGTCGTCATCATTGACGCGGACCTCCAGGACCCGCCGGAGCTCATCGCTGACATGTACAAGAAATTCATGGAAGGCTTCGACGTGGTGTACGCCAAGCGCATCTCAAGACGCCGGGAATCCTTCCTTAAAAAGACGACCTCCAAGCTCTTCTACCGCGTCATGAACGCCCTGAGCGACCTGGAAGTCCCGCTGGACACAGGCGACTTCAGGCTTCTCAGCCGCAGGGTCGTCGACGAGCTCAACAAACTGGAGGAGCACAACCGCTATTTCAGGGGCCTGACCCACTGGGTCGGCTTCAACGTGGGCTATGTGGAGTTTCACCGTGACGAGCGCCACGCCGGCGAGACGAAATACAACTACATCAAGCTCTTCCGTCTGGCCTTCGACGCCATCATTTCCTTTTCCTACAAGCCCCTCAAGATTTTCAGCCTGGTGGGCTTCATAGTCTCCGGCCTCAGCTTTCTGATGATGATCTACTGGATCCTGGACAAGCTGCTCCTGAACAACGCCATTGAAGGCTGGACCTCCCTGGCGGCCATCATGCTGTTCTCCTTCGGCATCCTGATGATCCAGATCAGCATTGTGGGCGAATATGTGGGCAGAATCCACGACGAGGTCAAGCGACGGCCGCTCTTCATAGTTCAGCGAAAAGAGGGCTTTGACAGCGGACCGTCCGGGCAGGGGGATGACCATGCCCGACGTTAAAGACAATAAAGACAAGAAAGACAAGACATTAAATGATGCTCAAGCGACCATCGGCAAAAAACAAAAAACGCCGGAGATGAAGGACGCGCAAGAGCACCACGAAAAGCCTCCAAACGCCCACTTTGCCAAAGAGGTATCCATGTACCTGGTCTTCGGGGTGCTGACCACGCTGATCAACCTGGCGACGTACTCGGTGCTGGTCATGCTGGGGATCCACTATGGCATTGCCACCAGCGCAGCCTTCGTGCTGGCTGTGTTCTTCGCCTACGAGACCAACAAGCGCTTCGTCTTCGACAGCGTCAAGGCGACCGCCCGGGAGGAGTCCCGGCAGATTGCCGCCTTTTTCAGCTCCCGCGTTGCGACCTTTGGCGTAGAGACCGCGGGACTGGTGCTGCTGATCGAGGTTTTCGGCGCGGGCGAGCAGCTCTCGAAGTACCTGATGACCGCCGTGGTGGTCGTCCTCAACTATGTGCTCAGCAAGCACCTCGTTTTCAAGAAATAAAAATTAAGCTCCACCTTTTAGAAAAGGATGCGTTCAAAGCATGATAAAACGAGTTTTAAATCACCTGAAAACTACATTCCGCAATAATCCTGCAGACCTCATTTTGCTGGCCGTGGTGCTGCCCGCGGCCTGGATGCTGCGTCAGTGGTGGATCACGACCATTCCTACGGAGCAGCTCTACGACTTTTCCACCTATTATGAGGTTGCCGTCAACATCTCCCAGGGCATGGGCTACACTTTTTTGGGCCAGCCCATTGCCTTCCAGGGCATGGGGTATTCTATCCTCCTGGGTTATTTCATGAAGTTCATGGGGGACACCTCTGAGCTGACCGCGAAGCAGTTCAACGTGCTGCTTTCCATGTGGTCGATTCTCATGACTTACCTGATCGCGTGGCGACTGAGCCCGAAACGCCTTGTCCGCTGGGGCGCCCTGCTGTTCATGGCGTTTATGCCCCAGCAAATTGCTTATACCAATGCCATCGGCACAGAAATCCTTTCTGCGGCGCTGCTTTCGACCCTGATGCTGGTCCAGTGCTCGGGGGACCTCTTAAAAGGCAGGGTCCAGTGGCCCTTAGTCGGGGCGCTTACCGCCGCGCTGGCACTGACAAAGCCATTCTACCTGGCCTATCCGGTGGCGGTCCTGTTTTACGAGTGGCTGAGCCGGAAGGACCTGAAGCGCGGCGTGGCGGGCATGCTCGTGGCGGCGGCGGTGATGGCGCTGATCGTGGCGCCGTGGACCTACCGGAATTACAGGCACTTCGGGCGATTCATTCCGGTGTCTTACAACTCCGGCCTTGTGCTCTATCTCAATAACAACGCGGACAACACCCACGGGGGCTTCATGCCCATTGACCAGATCAAGGCGACGCCGGAGCTTGAGGCGAAGATCAACGCCCATCTCGAAAACGGCGCGAAAAGCATCAAGCTGGCCAGCGACCTGGAACTGGACCTGAAGCCGGCGGCCCAGGCCTGGATCAGGGAAAATCCTATGGAATTCGCGAAGCTGGCGATCATCCGGGTGCACTCGACGTTTTTCAATGGGTCCTGGGACATTGACGCCTGGACCATGAATAAGTACAAGACTTTGGAAACCGAACGGACTGAGGTGGAGACGCTGAGGTATCTCGCGTATTTCAGAAGCGTCAGCGATATTGTGCTCACGCTGCTCAGCGGGACGGCTTTCCTCTATTTTCTCGTGAATCTTCCGAGGTTTTTCCGGGCGCTGTTTTCCCTGAAGCGCATTATCAGCTGGCAGACTGCGCTGCTGATGCTGCCGGTGGGCTATAACGGCCTGGTGATTCTGATCTATGAAGGACAGCCTCGTTACAATTTTAATCTGCTGTTTGTCTTTGTGCTGGTGGTCATGCTGGTGGTTCAGCATATTTTGGAGGCGGCCGGGCGCGAAACCGCGTTTGCCGGGGATTTGCCGGGGGCAGGAATTAAGTCCAGGACGGTCCGGCCGGGGAACAGACGATGAGAAAAGACATGGGACACAAAGGGAAGCCTGCTGCTAAGTTCGCCATGAAGACCAAGCTGCGCCTCCTGTTTACAGAGGGTCCGCCGACCTTGCCCATGACGGGGCTGACGGCGCTGACTCTTGTGATTGGGCTGACTATTTTGGAAATTCTGCTGATGCTGCCGGTGCTGGAGCTTTCAGAACGGCTGAAGGCGTGGCCGGCGCGGGCGTCCATGGTCTATGTGGGCGGCTACTTATTGTTTCGTCTGATCATCATGCTCAGCGTTATGGCCGGCGACCGCTATCTGCCGGAGCGATCCGGGGAGGCGAAGCGTGGCCGTGTGAGCGGGATTGAAAGCGGGATCAGGGTAGAGGTCGTACATGAAGGTTTGGACAAAGACGAAGGTCTGGTTGTGTCAGAAGTGGCCCCGTCACGGCCAAAGCCCTTTTCCAGATGGCTGACCGAAGCCGTACTGGCAATAGCTATTGTCGCCGGTTTCAGGTTTCTCTATGATTTGACCCTGGGGGCTTGGCTCCTTTCAATTTTTCCGGAAAATGAGGCAATGCTGGAGGCCTTTGAGTTTCTGATGCAGTCGCCGCTGGCAGCTGGATTTTATGTGCTGATCCTGGCACCGGTGTTTGAGGAGTTCCTGTACAGGGGCGTCCTGCTCAGGGGGATCCTCTTTAAAGGATTTTCCCCCGCTTACGCGGTCGTGATCTCTTCAGCGCTGTTCGCGCTGGTGCACCTGAACATGCTGCAGGGCGTTCACGCTTTTTTGCTGGGCGCGCTCCTGGGGGGCATCTATTTAAAGACCGGGAACTTTACCATTGTGGTGCTGGGTCACATGATCAGCAATTTGATTGTGTGGCTGCAGGGGTGAATAATTGAAACAGGGATGAATAATTGAAACAGGGATGAAATTGGTTGAAAAAACACCAATCTCATCCCTGCTTTTATTTGTGGAACTGGGTGTCTGACACCCAGTTCCAACTTTGCAGAAGGCGGGATCGATTGGCCAAAGGCCGCTGACACCAGCTTCTGCCGCCATTTCCACTTAAAAATCCAGTCTAAATACCCTCGTGCCATCCACCAGGCTGAGATCCTTATAGCCAAGCTCAAGGTACATATTCAAGGTACCGCGGTAATTTTTCATGGGCTCTGTTTCCGACTTGACGGGAAAAGCGAGCACGCCCTTCATTCCTGCGCTTTTAAAGCCTTCAACGGCCGCATTCAGCATTTTTCTGGCGAGCCCTTTGCCCCGGTAATCCGGGTGGATGACGAAGCACAGGGTGGCGCCAAGTTGATCCGGGTCTTCATTTTCTGGCCACAAAGACTTCATCCGCTTATAGGTGGACAAAGTGTTGGCATTGCACCATCCCACACACTTGTCGCCGTCAAAGGCAAGATAGCCCTTCATGTCTCCGGCCTGGATGGCGGTCAGCGAATCGGTCTTGTTCATCTCGGGCGCTCTCGCGATCCAGGTGTCCATGTCGAAGTCGGTGTGGTAGAAGCGGCAGAAGCAGCCCGACCAGTTGGGGCTGTGGGCGAACATGTCGCCGCTCATGTAGTCGATAAAGGTTTGGGCGAGCCCGGGCTTAAGCGGGCGAATTTCAATGGACATGATAAGACCTCCAATTTTCAGATATTTGACGCGTTTTTGACGCTGGCACTTTAAAGTCGTTTATAACCGGTTGGCCGCAGCCAGACGCCGGATCAGCGTCAAGGTATCGCTGAAGATTCCGTAAGCGGTTTGCTGGATTTCCGGATGCCGTTCCACCATGCAGATTTCCCCCATGAGATCTGTGTGAAGGCATAAAATGGACGTTGTGGCGTCTACGGTGCTGAACAGGTCTTTGCTGCTGACGAATTCGGGCTTCACAAAACCCTTTGCGACCCCGTCTTCCAACCGGCCTTCGCAGATCAGCTTGAGCTTCCCGCCCAGGTCCCGTGCCGCTGAAATGTCTTCTGTTGTGATGGCCGCAATACCTGTTCTGTCTATGGTCAGAGGCGTTGTCGCACCGTTCATCAGGACATTGATCAGCGCGCTGGTTTTGGCGGCGGCGTCCCATCCATCTATGTCCAGTGAAGGGTCGGCCTCTGCAAAGCCTTGACGCTGTGCCTCACGCAGGGCTTCGTCGTAGTCATCTCCAGACTCCATGCGCTCAAGTACAAAATTGGTGGTGGAGTTCAGAATGCCCTTAAAGCCAAGAATTTTGCAGCCCGGCAGCGTTTCTTTCGCCAGGTTGAACACCGGCGCGCCATCCATGACTGTGGTTTCGTGCAGAAATTCCAGTGCCTTCAAATCTGCGATTTGTTTGAGTCTTGAGTACGCCCAGGCGAGGGGGCCCTTGTTGCCTGTGATGACGTGCATCCCGCTGTCAAAGGCGGTCTCGATGTGCGAGATGGCCGGCTGCCCGTCCTCAATGGACAGCGTGCTGAGCTCGATCATGACCTTAGCGCCGCACTGGCGGATCAGAGTTAAAGGATCAGCGTCTGAAAAGACAGTTTGCCGATGGGAAAGGCGTTGGGACCCGTCAACATCGGCCAAAACCTCTCTTAGATTCAGGCCGGCGGGATCGAAAAGCGTGCCTTTAGACCGGGTCGCAATGGCAACCACCTGAAGGTCAACGCCGTAGGCTGACTTCACTTGGTCGTGCTGCTCAAGAAGCATCCGGCAGAAGGCCTGGCCGGCATTACCGAAACCGATCAGGCAGAGCGGAAGTTTCGAAACTGGATCTGCGGACGCGTACATTTGAGTCATGGGAACACCTCGCTGTAGTTTTTTCGGATGGCTGCAAACCCCAGGCGGGCAGTCTGCGGATTAAACCGGATTCTATTCATTTGCTTTCCCTTATAATATCAGATTTACTCAGGGATGTTTATGATGATTTCGAAAAGCGCGTGCTACCTTGAGGGACTTTTAGGGTATAAATACATGGCAGGAGAATTCGCACAAAATGGGAAGGGGGAATGTGGACTTGGAGGAGGAGCAAAAGGTGCTGCTGTTTTTGCCGAATGGCTTCGAAGCTCTTGAGGCCAGCGCGTTTACAGACGTCTTCGGATGGAATCAGGTGGTGGGTGATAAGCGGACACCGCTGATCACTGCTGGGATCAGGCCGCTTTTGCGGTGCACCTGGAATTTCACAGTTCAGCCTGAGAAGCAGCTGGAAGACCTGGATTTGTCCGAATTTGCCGCGTTGGCCATGCCGGGGGGATTTCAGAGGGCCGGATTTTATGAGGACGGCTATGACGAGCGGACGCTTTCGCTGATTCGTCACTTCGCAAGCCATGACAAGTGGATTGCGTCTGTGTGCGTGGGCGCGCTTCCCATAGCGAAGAGCGGCGTACTCAGCGGTTTGAAATCGACGACCTATCATTTGGAGGGCGGCCGCTGGCAGGCGCAGCTGGAGGCTATGGGGACCGAAGTCGAACGAGATCTCAGACTGGTGGAGGATGGCAAGGTGATCACTTCTTCATGTCCATCCACGGCGGTAGAGGTGGCATTTCGGTTGCTTGAGCGGTTGACTTCGACAGAAAACGTCCGAAAAGTACGGGTTGAAATGGGTTATTCTGAGTCCTCGATATTTTAGTTAGTACTGTTCAAATTTTACG
>NZ_JAOTSB010000029.1 GCF_030247605.1 Acidaminobacter sp.
GCTTTTTTTCTTTTTTGCGCCAGTTAGCGACCTGTGTTACACTGGTTCTAGAATTTATTCGAGGTGACGAATCGTGAAAGAAGGCAAACTGGATAACGAAGTACTCGAGCATTCCGTACTTTCTAAGTAAGAAGCTTTATGCGCTGACTTAGGGTCCTGAATCTCTTATGATTTGGGACTCTTTTTTTGAAAAATAACTAAATTATGCTATAATGCATTTTAAGAAACTACAATAATTCTGGAGTGTGATTGAATTGGAACCTAGTGACTTATGGCAGAGTATTTTACTGATTGTGCTTTTGATGATGTCGGCATTTTTCTCTGCCTCAGAGACGGCGCTGATGTCTCTCAGCAAAATTAGACTCAGGCATATGTTGGAAGAAAACGTCAAGGGGGCAGATCGTGTCTCAAACCTTTTAAAATCTCCAAGTCGTATGCTGGGCGCCATATTGGTCGGCAATAATATTGTCAACATTGCTTCATCTGCGCTGGCAACGTCAATTGCCATTACGATTTTTGGCCCTGTAAAAGGTATTGGGATCTCGACGGGTGTCATGACGCTGCTCGTTCTGATCTTTGGGGAAATTACGCCGAAGTCGCTTGCTTCAGAGCGTTCTGAACAAATTGCACTTAAAGTTGCTACACCTATTTCTTTTCTGATGGTGCTTATGACGCCGGTACTGACATCCATAATGTTTGTCACAGGGCTGCTGATCAAGCTGTTGGGCGGAAGTCCGGACAAAGATCAGCCGTTCATCACCGAGGAAGAGCTGAAGACTATGGTTACTGTCAGCCACGAGGAAGGCGTCCTCGAAGGTGATGAAAAGAAAATGATTTACAACGTATTTGAGTTTGGGGACTCACAAGTTGGAGCTGTCATGACACCTAGAACGGATATGGTCATGATTGAGAAAAACACGGAATTTGAGGAAATTGTGGATATTTTCAAGAGCGAAAGGTTTTCGAGAATCCCCGTTTATGACGAGACGCCGGATAATATAATTGGTCTTTTGAATGTCAAGGATCTGATTTTTTATGAGCCGGTTCATAACACATTCAAGATAGAGGATTTTATCAGGGAGCCCTATTTTACTTATGAATTCAAGATGACCAGCGAGCTTTTCTCGGAGATGAGATCAAAACGCGCTGCTATAGCTATAGTTCTGGATGAATACGGCGGAACTGCGGGTATGGTCACCCTGGAGGATCTTGTTGAGGAGATCGTGGGAGATATTCAGGATGAATATGATGACCATGAGGTTTCAATTGAAGTGGTCCAGGAAGATGAGTATATAGTGGACGGCTCAACCAGGATTGATGTGGTTAATGAAATGCTGGGGCTTCGTATTGAAACCGAGGATTTCGACTCCATAGGCGGCTTTATCATAGGTGAATTTGGCAGATTGCCGGAAGTTGGAGAGCGCATTGAACATGGCAATGTTGAGTTTGTCGTTGAGAGTATTGAGAAAAACAGGATAGAGAAGCTCAGGATTTTGACCTGATGCCTTGTGGGGATGTGACATTTTGGTGGCACATCCTTTTTATATTTTGTCGATCTTAGGATCAAAAAAGCCAGCTGTCAGTGACAGCTGGCGCCTATTTACGTATACAGTCTGCTAAACTTCAATTAATCTAAGTGGCTCTTCGATGATCAGATCCGCATCAGTCGCTGCTCGGAGTTCGTCTACAGAAACACCTGGGGCAATTTCAAGGACTTTTAGTCCTGCAGGCGTGACCTCCATGACCGCCATTTCAGTGACGATCAAATTAACTTGTGCCTTAGCGGTTAAAGGCAGCGTGCAGTTTTTCATAATCTTTGGTTCGCCCTTCGCCGTGTGCTGCATGGCGACAATGACGCGTTTGGCGCCAGTCACCAGGTCCATGGCGCCGCCCATGCCGGGCACCATTTTTCCTGGAACCATCCAGTTGGCGAGGTTTCCATGCTGGTCCACCTCGAGTGCGCCAAGAACAGTCGCATTGACATGTCCACCGCGGATCAGCCCAAAGGAGAATGCGCTGTCGAAGAAACAGCCCCCTGTCAGAACGCTGACAGGTTGTCCTCCGGCGTTGGTGATTTCCCAGTCAAAGCAGGTTGCCTCCGGCACAGGGCCAAGTCCGATCATACCGTTTTCTGACTGGAAGTTGACGTCAATATCAGGCGGAATAAAATTGCCTACCATAGTAGGAAGGCCAATGCCGAGGTTGACCAGATCGCCGTCATTCAGTTCTTTTGCGACGCGGCGTGCGATAAATTCTTTTGGATCCATCATGCCTGATCACCTCCGACAATAGCATGGACCAGTACGCCAGGTGTCATTACGTCGTTTGGATGAATTTCTCCAACTTCGACGAGTTCCACAGCTTCAACAATGACAAGATCCGCAGCCATTGCAATAATCGAATTGAAGTTTCGCGTTGTACCATTGTAATACACATTGCCTTTACGGTCTACTTTTGAGCCGTACAATAAGGCGACATCTGCCCTGAGAGGCAATTCGAGAAGATACTCTTTGCCTTCGATAGTTAGTTTTTGTTTGCCTTCTTCCACTACCGTACCCAATCCGGTTGGTGTCAGAACGCCACCGAGACCTACGCCACCCGCGCGTATTTGCTCGATCAGTGTGCCTTGTGGGACTAAAACGACTTCTGTTTCTCCCTCAGTCATTTGACGGCCGGTTTCTTTATTGGTGCCAATATGGGAGACAATAGCCTTTTTGACCTGTTTTGAGACTATGAGTTTGCCAAGCCCCTTATCCGGAAATGAAGTGTCATTGGCAATAATGGTCAAATCTTTGATCCCAAGTTCGACGAGCTTATCAATCATGCGCTCTGGCGTTCCACACCCAAGGAACCCACCGATCATGACTATCATGCCGTCGTGAATTTTCAAAGCGGCTTCATCAATAGAGATTATTTTGTTCATGTAATCCCTCCTATGTTATTACACGACCCTATTGATATATTATCAGAAAAGTGCGTAGTTGCCACCTCATTTTATTAAAACCGGTCAGGCAATAATGGTATAATAAATTCAAGTGTTGAATAAAGGATGATTGGACCGAATGGATAGTGCTAAAGAAACTCATGCAGCAGAAAAAAATACCTTGAGCGGTTTTGTCGAAGAGATCGTATACAGAAATGACGAAAACGGTTTTGCCGTCATAGTGGTGGACTGTGAGGGTATTTATTGGCATGCCAAGGGGATCATGCCCTATGTCAGAGAGGGCGAGCAAGTGGTTCTTACTGGCAGATTTGTCGACCATCCAACCTACGGAATGCAATTTGATGCCAAGCAATGTGAGGCAACTCTGCCAGCTACAGAAACGGATTTGCTGCGTTATTTGGGCTCGGGCATGATCAGAGGTATTGGTCCCTCAATGGCAGCCAAGCTGATTGAGGCTTTTGGAGAGGAAATTTTTGACATCATGTCCTATAATCCTGACAGGTTGTTGGCGGTACCCGGGATTGGCCGAAAGAAACTGGAAGAGATAATCTTGTCCTACAGGGAGCAATTTGAATCCAGAGACGTGATATTGCAGCTGCAGAAGCTAGGATTGACAGCGCAGATGTCCCTCAAGGTGTATCAGATTTTAGGTGCGGATGCGGTAAGCTTGGTTCACAGAAACCCTTATCAACTGGCTGAACTTGTGGATGGCTTTGGTTTCAGGCATGCAGACGCGCTGGCTAGACGGATGGGGCTGGATCCAGGTTCCCCGGAGCGGGTCAGGGGCGGACTGCATTATGTTTTGGTTGACAGTGCCTCTCAAGGGCATACTTTCATACAGAGTGCCGGATTGGGCACACAGGTTTCTGAACTGTTGAGCGTTCCTGTCGACACGGTTCTCAAAGTGCTCGGTGAAATGGTCCTTAAAGGTGAACTATATCTCGAAACCGACTCAGAGGATCTTGAGGAGATGAAGGACGCCGTCTATTTGCCGTCACTTTACATGGCGGAGTCCCTCGTTGCCCGCTTTATTGCAGAAATGATTGGAACCCCTGTCGGTAAAGTCAAAGCAGATCTGGATGATGAGATCGACAAAATAGAGATGCGCTTAGGCATCGCATTTTCTGAACTGCAGAGGCAGGCAGTCAAAGCCGGAGTTGATGAAAAACTCGCAGTCATCACTGGCGGCCCGGGGACCGGAAAAACAACAATTATAAATGGTCTGATTAGGATTTTCGAAAGCGCGGGCATGAGCATAGCCCTCGCTGCCCCTACAGGTCGCGCCGCCAAGCGCATGACGGAAGCGACGAAAAGGGAAGCAAAGACTATTCATAGATTGCTTGAGTATAATTATAGTGAAGATAAAGAATTTCTGAGCTTTCAGAGAAATGAAGATTCACCGCTGGATGCGGATGTCTTGATCCTGGATGAAGTCTCTATGATTGACATCATCCTGATGCAGCATTTGGCAAAGGCTATCAAGCCGGAAACTAGGCTTATTCTTGTCGGTGACGCAGATCAGCTGCCCTCAGTCGGCCCTGGGAATGTACTTCGGGACATAATAGATTCTGGCCGAGTTCCGGTGATTCGACTGACAGAAATTTTCAGGCAGAGCGAGCGCAGTATGATCGCCATCAACGCGCATAGAATCAACCATGGGGAGTATCCTTTGCTGAATGATCGGGACAAGGATTTTTTTCTGGTGAGCGCCAGACAACAGGACGATATTTGTTCCCTCATTGTAGACCTTGTAAAGCGCCGGCTTCCTGAGTATTATGGGGTGGATCCCATCAAGGATATTCAGATTCTGACTCCTGTGAAAAATTCCAGGGTAGGCACGAAAGCACTGAACGAACTTTTGCAGTATGCCCTCAACGGAAATGAAGACAGGCCTCACAAGAAAATAGGTGACCGTGTGTTCAAAGTGGGCGACAAAGTCATGCAAATAAAGAACAATTACAACATGAAATGGGTGACGGATGACGCTGTGGAAGGCGATGGTGTCTTTAACGGCGATATGGGATTCATAGAAACCATCCTGGAGTCAGAGCGTAAAATGGTCATTCGCTTTGATGATGACAAGCTTGCACATTACCAATACAACCAGCTTGAAGAGGTGGTGCACGCCTACGCAGTCACCATTCACAAAAGTCAGGGCTCGGAATATCCTATTGTCGTTATGCCGGTCACCTGGTTCCCCCCTATGCTGATGAGCAGGAATATACTCTATACGGCAGTGACGCGCGCCAAAAAAATTGTCGTGCTCGTTGGGGATGAGAAATATATGAAGATGATGGTGGACCGGACAGACGTCAGTCAGCGCAATACAGCACTGAACCGGAAAATAACCCGGCAGGCTGAGTTTATTGAAACTATGGGAGAAAAGGTCAAAACCTGAATCTCAACCATTTTTTATAATAACATGCGCTCACCCCGCTCACATTTTGGATTGACGGAAGCGCACGGAGGGATTTTGTGGTCCTGGACCTCAAGCACTTGATCAGAAAGGCGGCCGATTTTTGGTTTCCCAGAGGCATTACCTGTATTGGCTGCGGTGAGGACATTTTTGATGAGCGCTATGGGTTATGTCCCAGCTGCCTTAAAGATTTGGGAATCATTTACGGCCGAATTTGCAGACGCTGCGGCAGACCTTTGCCTGAAATGTCCACCACCCTTTGCTATGCCTGCTTTGGCAAACTGACCTCATTTAAGGGCAACGTGGCTGTAGCTGCTTACTCTGACTTTGCTCAACAGCTGATCTTCAAGTATAAATACAAAGACCACCGCTATATTGGTTATCATATGGCTGAAATGATGGCGGAACTCCTTCAAACTACCTGGATCAGTGATGTCGACTGCATTGTGGGCGTGCCTTCTTCAAAGAAAAGGATCAGACAACGCGGCTACTGCCAAATGGCGCTGTTGGCAGAGCATTTAAGTGAAATGACTGGCCTTAACCATCTAAGACGCATCCTGATCCGAACTCAGGATACACCTAGGATGAAAAAATTGAATCGGGAAGCCAGAAGTCAGGCTTTGAAAGGCTGTTTTGAAGTACGGACACCCGAATACATTGTCGGGCGCTCTGTATTGCTCATTGATGATATCATGACGACAGGCGCGACACTTGAGGTTTGCTCTCGAGCCTTGCTTGAGGCCGGCGCTGCAGAGGTTTGGACTATGACATTTGCGACGGTGTATGATAATCAACCATCGGCAAATAAAAGTTTTTTAGAAAAAATCCTTCAACATTTTTAATTGTTAAAATCATGTTAATTGAAAATTGTTTGACCGCGCAGGTTAGGGGTAAAATCATAACAACTTCATCAGGATGGGAGGAGCGCATAATTAAGACCCACTTATCTGGAAGTGACATAAAGAAATCCCGGAAGGAGTTGTTGTTATGAATGTGATCGTAGCAGGTAGAAATGTGGAGATTACGGAATCTCTGAAAAAGATGGTCGAGGAGAAACTGGACAAATTCCAAAAGTATTTTAAAACTGATGTGGAGGCGACTGCCACCTTTAGTGTCCAGAAAAATCGTCAGATCGTCGAGATTACGATCCCTCTTAAAAATGGTGCCATCTTCCGAGTCGAGGAATCTTCGCCTGACATGTATGCATCAATTGACATGGCCGTGGAGAAGCTCCAGAAGCAAATTTCCAAACATAAGACGAAACTGGAAAAACGCTATAAGAGCCATGACACTATCCGCTTTGAGTATATCCCGGAGAGCACCTATGCTGCTCCTGTGGAGCATGGTATCGTCAAAACCAAGCGGTTTCCTGTAAAACCAATGGATGCTGAGGAGGCCATCCTTCAAATGGAATTGTTGGGTCACAACTTTTTTGTCTTCCGGAATGGGGAAACGGACGAAGTCAATGTCGTTTATCTCAGAAAAGATGGCAAATATGGTTTGATTGAGCCAATGCTTTAAACTATCCAGCCTGGGGCTTCAGCCCCAGGCTTTTTAATTGACTTTTTACAGTTGTGTTACAATTGGATTAAATGCTCGAGAATAGTGTAAATTATTTGAAAATAAGCCTCAAATCAGTGATTGACGCTATTTGCAAGACTTCATTTTTTTTGTATAATGACTTTAACATGGTACTCAGAATGGGGGAAATACGCATGGAAGAAAAAGTACTTAAGTATGAAGACGTCATAAATAAACTGTCGGGCGTCATCGCTTCCAAAGTCGTACTGGATGGGCAGGAAATTCGCGAAATTCACGTATTGACTAATCGAACCAGAGCCCCAAAACAGATTTCCAGAGACATCCAATCCTCGCTGACGGCGTATTATGGCATGCCTATTGATCATAGAATGATCAGCATCGCGCAAATAGAAGACGGATCCAGAGACAAGCGTCTTGAGCGCATCCTTTTGTCAAAGGTTACATACGAGGTTGAAGAAGATAATATTGCGACAGCTACCGTCAAACTGAGAATGTTTGACGAAGAATTTATTGGAACTTGTAAAGGCGTAAACTCACTGCGCAATGCCATGAGACTGGTTGTAACAGCGACACTGAACTGTGTGCTCAACATGCTGGAGTCAGATCGTCAACTCGTGGTGGAAGACGTTGAAATCAATCTGCTGGCGAAAACCAGAGTGGCCATGGTGGCAATTTCCCTTGCTGACAGCCATGATGAGCAGCTGTTGGTCGGCGCGGCAGTGGTCAGAAAGTCTGAGAATGAAGCTGTTGTCAGAGCGACGCTTGACGCTGTGAATCGCAAGATGTATCAACTGTAATACGGCACCAAATCCTAATTGGCAAAAAATTCGGTCGGTGTACCAAAGCGCAAATCAGGAATGCCCTTAGCGAAGAGTAAGACAACCTGCAGCCCATAGCGAAGCAGCAGAGTCAGCTCACAAGGGGGTTCTTTTCAATGAAAAAGAGATTATCTGTAGTAGTCATGTCGTTCTTGTCTCTTTTACTGGCTGGTGGAGCTTACTTAGGCTGGAAATAGCCTAAGCCACCGATCGACCGACCGAATTTTTTATTTAGTACGAACTAATATGGGAGATCCTATATGAAACAAAACATAGGTTTGAGAGTATTCACTTCATTGATTATTTTATTTGGTTTTTTTATTATTTTTGAAGCGGGACAAATGATTAGCACTGAAACAAAAGTGACTTCAGTGCTTTTTTTTGCTTTCCTTTCATTTATTGCAGATTCAATGATAATCCAAATAAGTGAAAAAAAATATGTATCACTTGGATTTGCAATTGGTTTAGCTGCAATTCTTTTATTTGATCCATATACTGCAGCGGCAATAAATTTTTTGGGAACGTTTTTTAGTGTGTTTTATTCTGATGGGAAATACCGACACATATTTAACAGTTCAATATACAAACGACTGTTTAACGGCAGCGCATATGCAATTGGGTCACTAGTTGCAGGTAATGCTTATGCAATGAGTCACTCCATTTTACCAGCATTTACAGTGTCTGGTTTCGGTATTATAAGTATTATCGTGGCTGTTGCGGTTAATATATTAATCAATATTT
The DNA here is from genome assembly GCF_030247605.1 of Acidaminobacter sp. Classification (GTDB taxonomy): domain Bacteria; phylum Bacillota; class Clostridia; order Peptostreptococcales; family Acidaminobacteraceae; genus Acidaminobacter. Next base: position 8,462 of record NZ_JAOTSB010000029.1, read on the forward strand.
TGATTTTTATTCTCCTATATGCTCTGCTAGATCAGTTAGAACTTAAAGAAGTCATGCATGAATTATTCTGGATCACCCAGAATTTCATTGGAATATCACCAATTGGCGTCTTTATGGCGATCTTGTATAAAAATAGCGGCTGGTTTATGGTGTTATTAGTTCTCGGTCCTCTTCTCGTAGCCCGCTATAGCTTCAAACTCTATCTGGACATGAAAAACCAGTATTTTGAGACCATAAAGACCCTCTCCAACGCGCTGGACGCCAAGGACGAATACACCAACGGTCACTCGCACCGCGTCGCGCAAATTTCAACTATTATCGCAAAGGAAATGAAAATACCGGTCCTGTTGATAGATGAAATCAAGACGGCCGCTATTCTCCACGACATTGGAAAGATAGGCATCAGTGATGCCATAATCAATAAGCCCGGCAGACTTGAGGACCACGAGATGGCCATTATCCAGAAGCATCCTGAGATTGGCGCTAATATAGTCAAGGATGTCAAATCCCTTGAGGATCTATCAAATTATATCCGGTATCACCATGAACGCTACGACGGGAAAGGCTATCCAGAGGGGATCTCCGGCGCGGATATTCCCATTGAGGCAGCCATTATTGCCGTGTCGGACTGTTTTGATGCCATGACTTCAGACAGGGTTTACAGAAAAGCTATGTCCTTTGAGATTGCGCTGTCCATCATTAAGGAGGAGCGCGGGAAGCAATTCCATCCGGAGGTCGTTGACGCGTTTGTCCGCTGTGCAGATAACGGACAAATTCCAAAAACACATGAAATGATGTGAAGCCTATGCTGATAGAAACTACAATTTTAGGTCTGTTGATCGCAGTGGTCAGCAATCGGTGGCACTTTTTGGTCGAGAACATCAAGATCAAGGGTGTCTGGCTCCCTTTTTTGGCGGCTGTCATTGAAGCTGGAATCCAACTGATTTTGAATCGGGGAACCGCAGAGATGCGAGGGATCATCTTCGACTATGAACTGACGCTGATGGTGCTCGTCTACTCGTTATTGGTAGCTTTTTTCGCGCTCAATCTCAAGACGCCTGGCGTGGCGATTCTTCTGGTTGGTGTCGCCCTCAACATGATTGTGATTTTCTCAAACAATGGAAAAATGCCGGTGGATATCGATATGGCCATCAGCTATGGCTTTACGCAGACGGCGGAGCAGCTTAAATCAGGATTGGTATTCGGACACTCAGCCATTAACTCCGAAACGACAAAACTGACCTTTCTCGCGGACATACTGCATTTAAGACCGCCATACCCAATGCCCAAGAGTGTCAGCCTTGGAGATTTGGTTCTGGATTTAGGCATTTTAATGGTCTTTATACTGAACCTGCGAGAAAATCCCAACGCTTTAGAGAAGGAGGAAACCCATGTTTATTGAAGCTTTAGCCCTTGGCCTGATCGCCGGAATAGTACGCAGCGGCAGGGTCAGAAATCTGCTTGAGCTGGAGATCGCGGGTGTCAGCCTGATTTTAACAGCAGTGGTACTTCAAATACTGCCCATTGTCCTCGAACCTTTTATTAAGTCTGAAAACTGGCTCTCTTTTCTGCCGTTCGCAGGGAGCTTGGTCATGGTCGCAGCCATAATTATGAATAGAAAGAAGAAGGGCTTTTTCATTATTTTGATTGGTGCGCTCCTGAATATATTGGCTATGGCTGTCGCCGGATTCAGAATGCCGGTAACTGAAGCCGCGTTGTTGAGAGCGGGTATGCAGTCCTTGCTTGAGACCATTCAGGATGGTTCGGTGATCAATTATATACTGGTCACGAGCGCAGATGGACTGAGCTACTATTTAGGTAAAGTCATCGCGCTGCCAGAAATCTATCCGCTGTCTAAATTGTTTAGTGTGGGGGATCTGTTCATCAGTGGCGGGCTCGCCTATTTTATTCAGGATACCATGCAGAATCAGTGGTTCAGAAAAAGCGGCAGTATGATCAATTACAGATTCTAACTTGGGATAAAAGGACTGCTGGTTAAAGGCAGTCTTTTTTGATTTAGAAAATTGGGCGGAGGAATGAGCAAACCTAAGCAGTAGTGGGATTGACGATATCGCGGCACTTCGGAATTCTTGCCGGTAAGACGTCTGATTTTAATCTTTACATGGCACTAGATTTAATCAAACGTTAAGATAAATGTGATAAAGTCGTGTAGGTGTTGTGATATAATGTATGAGGTATCTTTTAAAGTAGGAAAGGATTGAAAAGCATGGCTTTGTTGGATAAATTGTTTGGTAACTTCAACGATCGGGAGATAAAGCGTCTCTCGAAAATGGTGGATCAAATCGAGGCGTTTGAGCCTCAAATGCAGAAGCTGAGTGACGCTGAGCTGGCGGGAAAAACTGTCGAGTTTAAAGAGCGGCTCGCAGCCGGGGCAGACCTTGCGGATCTTTTGCCGGAAGCGTTTGCTGTAGTGAGAGAGGCGAGTGTCAGAACTATTGGCTTAAGACATTATCCTGTGCAGCTTCTGGGCGGCATTGTGCTGCACCAGGGGCGTATTTCAGAGATGAAAACCGGCGAGGGCAAAACGCTGGTTGCGACTTTGCCGGTTTACTTGAACGCACTGGAAGGAAAAGGCGTTCACGTGGTCACGGTCAACGACTATCTCGCGAAGCGGGACAAGGAATGGATGAGCAAGGTTTATGGATTCCTGGGCCTCACCGTGGGCTGTATTGTGCACGGAATTGGCACCCAGGAGCGTCGCGCGGCTTACAATGCGGACATCACCTACGGCACGAACAACGAGTTTGGCTTTGATTACCTCAAGGACAACATGGTGGTCTTCAAGGAACAGATGGTACAGCGGGAACTGAACTACGCCATTGTGGACGAAGTGGACTCTATTCTCGTGGACGAGGCGCGCACGCCGCTGATCATATCCGGGGAAGGCGCCAAGTCGACGGATCTTTACAGGGTCGCGGATATGTTTGTCTCGACTTTGAGACATGAGGTTGATTATATTGTCGACGAAAAGCAAAAATCGGTTGTATTGACGGATGACGGCGGCGTTGAAAAGGCGGAGCGTTTCTTTAGCCTTGAAAACCTCAGCGACCCGGAAAATATGGAAATTTCGCACCACATCAATCAGGCGCTGAAAGCGCGTCTGATCATGAAAAAGGATGTGGATTACGTCATTAAGGACGGCGAAATTGTCATTGTTGACGAATTCACCGGACGTCTCATGTTTGGTCGACGCTATTCCAACGGTCTTCACCAGGCCATTGAGTCAAAAGAGAATCTGGAGGTCAGAAAAGAGTCCCAGACCCTTGCGACGATCACCCTTCAGAACTACTTCCGCATGTACAAAAAGCTGGCAGGTATGACCGGTACAGCCAAGACGGAGGAAGAGGAGTTCAAGCACATCTATAATATGGACGTGCTTCAGGTTCCAACGAACCGTCCTATTCAAAGAAAAGACCTCCCGGATTCCATTTATAAGACGACCAACGGCAAATTTAATGCCGTCATTGAGGATATCATCAACCGTCACAAAAATGGTCAGCCAGTTCTGGTGGGTACTATTTCCATTGAAACGTCTGAGTATCTCAGTGAGCTTCTTCGCAAGCGCGGCATCCGACATGAGGTCCTGAACGCGAAGCAGCATGAACGCGAGGCTGAAATCGTCGCCCAGGCGGGCAGAAAGAATCAGGTGACCATTGCTACGAATATGGCGGGCCGCGGTACGGACATAGTCCTCGGCGGCAATCCTGAGTTTATGTCCAAGCGGGATATGTTGAAGCACGGTTATACGGATGAGATGATTTACGAAGTGCTCAGGCCAAAGACACCGGACATTCCGGAGGTCATTGAGGCCAAGGCGTTTTATGAGCAGATCTTCGCTGAGCACAAAAAAGTGACGGATCTTGAAGCGGAGGATGTCAGAAGTGTTGGCGGCCTCCACATCATAGGTACCGAGCGACATGAGTCGAGGCGTATTGACAACCAGCTCCGCGGCCGAGCAGGCCGTCAGGGAGACCCGGGATCCTCGCAGTTCTATCTCTCCTTTGAGGATGAGCTCATGCGCCTGTTCGTCTCCGACCGAGTCAAGGACATGGTTGAGAAGCTGGGCATGGACGAGGACACACCATTGGAAGCCAGCGTGCTTTCAAAATCTATCGAAACCGCACAGAAGCGCGTTGAGGGCCGCAACTTTGGCATTCGTAAGCACGTCCTTCAATATGACGACGTCATGAACCGCCAGCGCACCATCATTTATTCGGAACGTTCCAAGGTTCTCCATGGGGAAAACATGAAGGATCACGTGCTGGGCATGATCGACGAGGTCATCAAAACGTCAGTTGAAGCGTACACCGCCGGAGCGGATTTCCCTGAAGAATGGGATTTGAAGGGTCTTGAGGAGCACCTGCACCAGATCTACCTTCCAAAGGGCGGAATTTTGGAAGAGATGGACATTCCATCCCTTACTCGTGAAACCCTGGAAGAGTCCCTGACTCAGAAGGCTTTGACACTCTATGATGAGAAGGAACAAGCCTTCACGCCGGAGCGGATGAGAGAGCTCGAGCGCTTCCTGGTGCTTCGCGTGGTCGACGACAAATGGATCGATCATATTGACGCTATGGAACAGCTGAAGCAGGGCATTTCCCTGAGGGCTGTCGGCAACGAGGATCCGGTCAGAGCTTATCAGATCGAGGGCTTTGATATGTTTGGCGAAATGATCCGCAACATTCAGGAAGATACGCTTAAGTATCTCTTCCACGCGACTATAGAGACGCGCACGGAGCGCACGAGCTCGGTCAAGGTGACAGCAGAATCCGGCGGTGGCGATACGGTGTCGGTGTCAAAACCATCGGCTAAAAAAGAGGTCAAAGTCGGACGCAACGATCCGTGTCCTTGCGGCAGCGGCAAAAAGTACAAGAAGTGCTGCGGTGCCAACGAAGGGAATTAACTGCGGACGAGCGGCCTGTAAATTCTGGACCAATAACACAAGTCATAGTGAAGTGTTGACCGGGACTTAGAGCCGGTAAATTTAGGGCGCTGTTTGAAGCCCCCCTTGAGAAGGTGATTGGATGTTGGCTATTGAACAAAGAATAAAAACGCTGCGGGAATTGTCGGAGCGTCTGAAAGAACTGAGGGGTTCACTTTGACATCGACCGTTTGAAAACGGAGCATCAGGACCTGGAAGAGAAGACGGTTCAGGAGGCATTCTGGAATGATCCGGACGCGGCTCAGAAAGTCTTGAAGCAGGCAAAGCACCTTAAAGATAAAATTGATCTGTACGATTCACTCGTGGAGTCCCACCAGGATCTGGAGATGCTGGCGGAAATGGCAATGGCGGAATCGGATGACAGCGTTGAACAGGACATTGTCCAAGGCGTGGAGCAGCTCGCTCAGAAAATTGAAGCTCTTGAACTGGAGACCTTGCTCAGCGGGGAGTATGACCACAACAGCTGCATCTTGTCCATCCACGCTGGAACCGGCGGTACGGATGCTCAGGACTGGGCCTCCATGCTGATGCGTATGTTCACACGTTGGGCGGAAAACAAAGGATATTCTGTCAGAATCCTCGATTTGCTGAGAGATGACGAGGCGGGGATTAAAAGCACCGCTCTTGAAATTGAAGGCGAAAACGCCTATGGCTTCTTGAAGTCAGAAAAAGGTGTTCACCGTCTGGTTAGAATCTCGCCTTTCGATTCCTCGGGTAAGCGGCATACCTCTTTTGCTTCGGTGGATGTCATGCCTGTGCTGGACGAGGAAATCACGGTGGAGATTGATCCGGGCGACCTCAGAATTGACACCTTCCGGGCGTCAGGTGCAGGGGGACAGCACGTCAACATGACGGACAGCGCTGTGAGGATCACCCATCTTCCAACCGGCATTGTCGTGCAGTGTCAGAACGAGCGCTCACAGCATTCCAACCGAGCGACGGCTATGCGGATGCTGACCGGGAAGCTCCTCGAACTTAAGGAACGCGAGCACAAGGAGCGCATTGAAGACCTTGCGGGGGACTACTCCCAGATCGCATGGGGTAGTCAGATCAGGTCCTACGTCTTCAATCCATACAACCTGGTCAAGGATCACAGAACAGGCGCTGAAGTCGGCAATGTCTATGGTGTCATGGATGGCGAACTGGATGTTTTTATACAGGCCTATTTAAAAGAAAACTCCAGAAAATCCTGATAGACACATCAGACTAAAAAACCGGTTCGAATATCGCAGCGAACCGGTTTTTCTGTCGGGAGACGGCTGATTGGCGCGGCGGAGAAGGGACGCAGAGGTTAGGCGATCTGCTGACAAAGCGCCGCGGTACCCGTTCGCGCTGCGACGACACTGATTAAAGGGGAAAACAATATGAATATACTTGAGCATTTATCCAAGGAGATGGGCCTGGCGGCCCAGCAGACCGAGGCTATAGTACGCTTGATTGACGAAGGCAACACTATTCCGTTTATAGCGCGTTACAGAAAAGAAATGACGGGCGGTACGGATGATGAAACCCTCCGGGCATTTGATGAACGCTTAAAATACCTTCGCAGCCTGGAGGCGAGAAAAGAAGAGGTTATCGCTTCCATTGAGAGCCAGGGGGCGTTGACGGAAGAGTTGAAAACCGCGATCCTGGAAGCGGTTGTGCTCCAGCGTGTGGAGGACTTATACAGACCTTACAAGCAAAAGCGAAGAACCCGGGCCACCATGGCCAAGGAACGGGGCCTGGAGCCGCTGGCAGACTGGCTGGCAGACGAGAGCAACCGAAAGACCGACGAGGCCGCCTTGCTGACCTTTGCCGAGACCTTCATAGATGAAGAAAAAGAAGTGGCTGATATTGAGGCCGCCTTGGCCGGCGCCAGAGATATCCTGGCAGAACGGCTTTCGGATGACCCGGATCTAAGGCAGGCCATCCGGGCGTTTTATCAGAAGCAGGGCAAACTGCAGTCCAAAGCGGCTGATCCGGATAAAACCTCCGTGTATGAAACTTATTACATCTTTGAAGAGGCCATCAAAACCCTGCCATCCCATAGAACCCTCGCCATTGACAGAGGCGAAAAGGAAGAGTTCCTGAAAGTCAGTCTTCTCATTGACGAGGACCACTTGAGGAAGATGGCGGAGAAACAGTTCATCAAAAATCTTTCCGAGGCTCAGCGCGCTCAGCTGGCCTTGGCAGTCGAAGACGGCCTGAAGCGTCTGCTGCTTCCTTCTATTGAACGTGAAATTCGAAGTGAGCTCACAGAAAAAGCCCAGGAAGACGCCATCCGCGTTTTCGCCATGAATACGAAGCCGCTGCTGATGCAGGCACCTGTCAAGGGGAAAACCGTTCTGGCTATTGACCCCGCCTACAGAACCGGCTGCAAAGTCGCCGTTTTGGATGAAACCGGCCGTCTGCTCGATAAGACCACCATCTATCCAACGAAGCCGCACAACGATATAGAAGGTGCAAAGAGAGTATTACTGGGTATGATTAAGAAACACGGGGTGGATCTCATTTCCATCGGCAACGGCACTGGCTCCAGGGAGACGGAGCAGTTTGTCGGGGAGATGCTGAGGGAAGCGGACCGACCTGTGAACTACACCATTGTCAGCGAGGCGGGGGCGTCGGTGTACAGCGCTTCGAAGCTGGCCAGCGAGGAATATCCGGACCTGGACGTCACCACACGGGGGGCCATTTCTATTGGGCGCCGCCTGCAGGACCCTATGGCGGAGCTGGTGAAAATTGATCCGAAGAGCATTGGCGTCGGTCAATACCAGCACGACCTGAATCCCGCGAAACTGGACGACTCCCTGAAGGGCGTCGTCGAAGCCTGCGTCAACGCGGTCGGCGTCGACCTCAATGTCGCCACGCCGTCTCTGCTGCAATACGTGTCGGGCATTGGCTCCACGCTGGCGAAGTCCATTGTATCCCACAGAGAAGAAAACGGTAAATTCCATAGCCGAAAAGAGCTCCTCAAAGTCAAGCGCCTGGGGCCTAAAGCCTATGAGCAGTGCGCGGGCTTTCTCCGCATAGCGGATGGCACGGAGCCGCTGGACGGTACTTCTGTCCACCCGGAATCCTATGCGGCCTGCAGGGCACTGCTCAAGACTCTCAAACTAAGTCTGGACGAAACGCGAAAAATGGACAGGACTCACTTGTTTGCACGAATGCAGGAATCCACGGGGAAAAAGTCGCCTGAGGAAGCCTTCAAGGCATTGTCAGAGCTGACCGGCGCGGGCATCCTCACGCTGAAGGATATTGTGGAGGAGCTGCTCAAGCCGGGCCGTGACCCGCGTGAGGACATGCCGGGACCGGTCTTCAGAAGCGACGTTCTGAGTATGGAAGACCTGGAAATAGGCATGGTCATGATGGGGACGGTGCGAAACGTGGTCAACTTTGGCGCCTTTGTAGACATTGGGGTCAAGAACGACGGCCTCGTCCACGTTTCCCAGCTCTCGGACAAATTCGTCAAGGATCCTATGGACGTAGTCCGTGTCGGAGATCCAGTCGAGGTCCGGGTGATCGGGATCGACAAGGAGCGCGGCAAAATTTCCCTTTCCATGAAGAAAGCATAATGGCAAGCCTGTAAGGAGCTGATAACACTTGAACCTGATCATAAATTCTGTCGAGGCCATGCAGCGCTTCGGACATTTTCTTGCAGGCTGGCTCGAGTCCGGCGCTGTGGTGGCCCTCACGGGTGACCTCGGCGCAGGCAAAACCACCCTGTCACAAAGCATAGCCGCCGGCCTCGGGGTCAAAGAGGACGTGACCAGCCCGACCTTTGCCCTGATGAACGTCTATAGCACAACAAGCGGCATGGAAGTGTATCACTTTGATGTGTACCGCATCCTCGACCCCTCCGAAATGGAGGACATTGGCTTTGATGACTTTGTCTACGGCAAGGGCGTCAGCCTGATTGAGTGGGCAGGGATGATTGAGCCGATGGTTCCTGAAACCGCCCTCTGGATCGAGATAGGCTACGGCTTTGAAGCAGAGGAGCGATATCTCAGGCTCTCCTCGCCATCCATTGAAACCCGGGCAAAAATCAAAGTGCTTATTGAAGCTTTCAAGGGGGAGGTGGACTGTTCATGAGAATGTTAGCCATTGAAACCTCGTCCCTGGTGGCGTCGGTCGCGGTGGTGGAGGACGATTTGCTGCTGGCAGATTTTGTCCTGCAGCATCCCATGACCCATTCCCAGAAGCTGATGCCCATGCTCGAAAACGCGCTGACCTACCTGGGACTGACCATTCCTGACTTTGATGCGATTGCCGTCACTATCGGCCCAGGGTCCTTTACGGGGCTCCGGATTGGGGTGTCGGCGGCCAAAGGCCTCGCCCAGCCTTTCGGGATTGGCGTCATCCCTGTGTCCAGCTTAAGGGCAACGGCCTATAACGCCTATGATTCCCGGCGGATTGTCGCGGTCATGATGGACGCGCGGCGAAATGAATACTATGCGGGGGCCTGGAAGTTTGAGGCAGAGGGCCTGGCGACCGTGGTGGAAGAGGCCGCCTGGCCGGTGGACGACTTCGCTGCCAGACTTCTGGAGGCTGCTCTGCAGGCCGGGACGGAGGTGCTTCTAATGGGCGAAGGCGCCGCCAAGGCCTACGAACGCGTTCATGCCATTTTAGGCGACCGGGTAACTCTGGCGCCTCAGGAAATGCGCTGTCAAAGAGCCGCCTCTGTGGCTATGTGCGCACGGCTGGAAGGGATACAGGCCGTCGATTACGACAAGGTACCCATGAATTATCTGCGCCGGCCCGAGGCTGAAGTGACCCGCGAGCAGCGGCTGAAGGGGTGAGGGGGATGACAGGTTCTGATCACCAGACACAGGCGAACCGTGTCGCCGGCAGTGTCCTCAGACCCATGGTCCTTGCTGACGTCGACCGCGTGGCTGAGCTGGAAGTGCTCTGCTTTACAACGCCCTGGCCGCGCAGTGCCATTGAGGAAGAGTTGATTTCCAATCCCCGTGCCCATTATTTTGTCTATGAGGTTGGTGGGAAAATCGTGGGGTATTGCGGGTTCTGGCTGATTCTGGACGAGGGTCACATCACCAACCTGGCCATTGATCCGGTGGAACGGTTGAGAGGGTACGCCCAGGACATGATCGCTCAATTTGTGCAGAAGGCCGAGGCCCTTGGTGCGGCGTCCCTGACGCTGGAAGTCCGCAGCGGCAATGCCTCCGCTATTCACGTTTACGAAAAGGCAGGCTTTGTCTCCATGGGCGTGCGAAAGGGCTATTATCTTGACAGCGGGGAAGACGCGCTGATCATGTGGAAGACCATTTGATGAGGTGAGCAAGGTGAAACGTAAATCCGCGCTTTGGGTGCTGCTGGTGCTGGCACTCGTGATCGCCGCTATAGGATTTGTGATCTGGCGTGCGACCCGGATGGAAGACGGTGTTCTTGTCTATACAGATAAAGTCATTTCAAGCGAGGCTGCCGCTTATGTTTACGCCAGCGGTATAGTGGTTGCCGCCGAGGACCGGGATGTGTATGCAGAGGTGCCAGGCGTGGTCAAGGAGGTCGTGGTCGAACTTGGCCAGCAGGTCAGGCAAGGCGATGTTCTGGCGACCCTGGATTCCCAGGCCCTCGACCAGCAGCTGTCGGCCGCGCGCCTTCAGCTTAGCATTGCTCAGGAGACCCTGAAGCAGGCCCAAAGTGCCGGGAAACTCAATTACGATCTGCCGCTGAAGACGGCCACGGCCGCCTATGAGGACGCGCTGAAGCTGGTCGCGGATCAGCAGGCGCTGTTCAACGCGGGCGCCATTAGCCAGTCTGAGCTGGATCAGACCAAGCGCCAGCTCGAGCGCGCTGAAACGGAAAAGCTTTCCGCAGAGCGCGGCTACAGCAGTTATGGCCAGGAAAGCACCCTGCGGATTCAGTCCCTGTCTGTCTCCTCCGCGCGCCTCGCCCTGGAGCAGCTGCAGTCACAGAAGGACAAGCTGACGCTCAAAGCCCCTGCCGATGGTGTCGTGTACGCCATCCACACCAAACCGGGGGAACTGACTGCCCAAACTCTGCCCCTGTTTTCCATTGCTTCCTCTGATCGATTGAAGGTCTCCGCGTCTATCAGCGAATACGACATTGATTCGGTGGCAGTGGGACAATCCGTTATCATCCGAAGTGATGGCTTTGCGGATCAGTACGAAGGCCAAGTGACTTACATTTCTGACGTGGCCGAAAGTCTGGTCAGCGGCCAGTCTTCCGAAACGGTCGTCAAAATAGAAGTGTCCTTCCTTGAACAGGAGACGAAATTTCGTCCGAACTACTCTGCGGCCATTGAGATCCTGACAGCTGAGAAGCCGGCGGCACTGATGGTGCCTTATGAGGCGGTCTATACAGACGCGGCGGGTGTGCGGAGGGTCTTTGTAATCGAGGAAGGCATAGCCAAAGAGCGTTTGGTGACCCTCGGCATTGAGGGGGATCTGAACGTCGAAATCATAGGCGAGGGGCTGGCTGAAGGGGACGTCGTCATCCTCAATCCGACAGAGACTCTGAAAGATGGAGATCCGGTCAAAGTGATCGAGGTGGAGTAGATGATTGACATTCAGGGACTGACTAAAATCTACGATACGGGCAGCATTCAGGTCGAAGCGCTCCGGTCGGTGGACTTTCATGTGGAGGAAGGGGATTTCGTAGCCATCATAGGGGCCTCCGGCTCCGGAAAGTCGACTTTGATGAACATTTTGGGCTGTCTCGACCGACCGACCCGGGGACGATACGTTCTGGACGGCGTTGACGTCAGCAGCCTGAGTGACCCGCAGCTTGCAGTCATCCGGAACCAGAAGATTGGATTCGTGTTTCAATCCTTCAATCTGCTGGCCCGCGTCAATGCTATCAAAAATGTTGAGCTGCCCTTGATCTACGGCCGTGTCCATAAGGCCGAGCGCCACCAAAGAGCTATGGAGGCTCTGGACCGCGTAGGTCTTTCGGACCGAATCGATCATAAGCCCAACGAGCTCAGCGGCGGTCAAAAGCAGCGGGTCGCCATAGCCAGGGCACTTGTGACCCAGCCGGCGATAATCCTGGCAGACGAGCCTACGGGAAATTTGGATTCTCATTCCACCGAGGAAATTATGCAGATCTTCAAGCGCCTGAATGACGAGGGTGTCACGATGATTATAGTCACCCACGAGCATGAAATTGCGGATAATGCCAAGAGAATCGTCACCTTTAAGGATGGCGCCATTGTCACGGATGACCGGAAAACTGGCATCAGTGAAAGGTATTGGCCGGAGGAGATGGCGGCTGGTGCGGATTCTGAAGTAGTCGTCAACTCGGCAGCAAAGGGCTCCGCTGAAGCACTCCTGGTGCCTGAAGCGCCATCCGGGGAGGTGACGCAGTGAACTTTGCAGAGAGCTTCAAGATTGCCCTGGACGCCATTTGGGTCAATAAGATGCGGTCGCTGCTCACTATGCTGGGGATCATCATAGGCATTTCTTCTGTCATTGCTGTGGTGGCGCTGGGAAGCGGCAGCGAAGCAGTCATAGGGCAGGAGTTTGAATCCTTTGGCGTGAACCGCTTGTTTGTGACGACGAGCTACTCGGAAGAGATAACTTCACGAGACCGTCTCAACCACGCGGATGTTGACGCTATTGAACGCAGCTTTCCGGAGGTCATCAAAGCTATGACCATTTCCGTATCCGGAAGCGGACAAATCAAGGGGAGACAAAACCAGGATCCCATCTCTGTCAGTTTGAACGGCGTCAACGAGCGGTATAATAGCATAGAGGACATCAAACTTCTGCACGGCAGATTCCTTGTCGAAGCTGACATCAAGGCAAAGCGCGCGGTGGCTGTCGTAGATGCAAGTCTAGCCACAGAACTCTTTGGCAGAACGGATGTCGTGGGGGAACGCCTGACCATAACCTCCCGGTCGAGTATGTCCTATATTATTGCCGGTGTTTATGAAGCGCCCATGACCTCGTTTTCCAATATTCCGGGGTTTGAAATGCCTAAAACAGTGCATGTGCCTTATACACTCCTCGAACGGCTTTACGGGATTGGAGACAGGGTGAACGGCGTTGAAATCAATCTGGTCATGGAAGCGGATCAAAAGGCAGTTGTCGAGGACATTAAGGCACTGCTGGAGAGACGCCACGATAATATTGGCCAGGAGAAATACATGGTTTTCAGCGCGGAAGAGCAGCTGGAAACTGTGAATCGAGTCCTGGGACTCCTGACTACAGTCATTGGCGCCATAGCGGCGATCTCACTGATAGTGGGCGGGATAGGCGTCATGAACATCATGCTGGTCTCTGTCACGGAGCGCACGCGGGAAATTGGCATCCGAAAGGCGCTCGGTGCAAAGCGCAAAGACATTCTGATGCAATTTTTGGTCGAAGCGGTGATTGTGGCACTGATAGGCGGCGTGATTGGAACGGTTTTAGGAATCGCGTTTTCCTTCGGAATAGCCTGGGTCATCAAAATTCCGCCATCCACAAGCCTTGGCACTATTCTCTTAGCCTGGCTGTTTTCGGCGGGTGTGGGCGTCTTTTTCGGAATTTATCCCGCGAACAAGGCCGCGAAGCTGGACCCTATTGAAGCGTTGAGGTATGAATGAGGTCGGCTGTATTGGCGGCCAACCGTCGTTCAATGAAAGGACAAACGTCGCTGATGCAGGGGACTGTAAAGTCGATCACATTTGACAAATAAGCTAGGAGGGCGTCTATGGAACCTCGAAATCCGAATCAAGATCTGTATGGGCTGGAGCCCATTGAACAACAGGAAAATACGCTGTCATTTTTTAAAAAGGCTGTGTCAATATTTATCAACCCCGTCCGCGCTTTTGAAGCCATTCGTCAAAAGCCAGATGTCTTTCTCCCTTACTGTGCAAGTATGCTGGTGGCGGCGCTGTTTTCGTTTGTCACTATGGGTCTCATGCAAGACTACACTTTGGAGACCATGGCAGCTTCCTATCAGCAAATGGGCATGGAAATACCGGCAGATCAGCTTCAGAGCTTTGCCAGAGTGACCATGATCTCCACAATTGTGGCCATGATTGCGGTCAGCGTCATAGCACCCTTTGTCAAAGGCGCTATTGCTCATCTGCTCAGCCTTGCCTTTGAGGCCAAGACGACTTTTAAACGGAGTCTATCCGTGGTAGCCTACGCTTATCTGATCATGATGCTGGGCACTTTGATTCGAATACCGCTGGCGCTGATGACGAAAAATTATCTCTTCACCTTCTCGCCCGCCATGTTTTTAGGCGATGCAGCACCAACAGATCCGCTCTTTTCTTTCCTTTCTGCATTCGATCTGTTCACGATCTGGTATCTGGCAGTGTCTGTCATAGGCTTTAAAACCGTCCACAAACTCAAGACCTGGCAGGCTGCCGTTGTTGTGCTCCTGCCGTTCGTCATGTCCCTCGTTTCTGCATTAATCCCATTCTTAACTGGTACCGCGGTTTAGTCTTAGTGTTTAAATGGCACTTGACTAAAGACCGCAGACAGGTCCTCTGAAAGCTGCTTAAACGCGGCAGGTTAGAAGGTATGGTTATCCTTTCAGAGGCTTCAGGAGGCATAGTCATGAAATCAATCTTAACGCTGGCTATTGAAACCAGCTGTGATGAAACCTCAGCTGCCGTCGTCCGAAACGGCAGAGAGGTTTTGTCCAATGTCATTTATTCTCAAATTGATCTTCACAAGCTCTACGGGGGTGTCGTCCCTGAAATCGCGTCCCGCAATCATGTCGAAAAGATCAGCGGGATCATTGACGAAGCCCTTCGGGAAGCGGATTGCTCCTTTCAGGATCTCGATCTGATCGCGACGACTTACGGACCGGGTCTGGTCGGAGCGCTCCTGGTCGGTCTCTCGACGGCTAAAGCGCTGGCGTTCTCCCTGAACAAGCCATTGATTCCCGTCAATCACATTGAAGGTCACGTGGCTGCCAACTACATTGCCCATCCTGATTTGGAACCCCCTTTTGCGGCGCTGATCGTCTCCGGCGGGCACACCCATCTGGTCAAGGTCGTGGATTATGGACATTACCAAATCCTTGGGAAAACCCGGGATGACGCTGCCGGTGAAGCCTATGACAAAGTAGCCAGAGCGATTGGGATAGGTTATCCCGGCGGTCCTCAGATTGACCGGCTCGCCAGACTTGGCAATGGCACAGCCATTCCCTTTACCAGAACCTATCTGGAGCAGGACAGCCTGGATTTTAGTTTCAGTGGCTTGAAATCCGCTGTACTCAGCTATCTGAATCAGATGAAGATGAAAGGCGAACCGGTTGTGGTGGAAGATGTTGCCGCCTCCTTCCAGGAAGCGGTAGTCGATGTTTTGACTGACAAAGCGGTCGCTGCAGCGTTGGCTTCAAACGTCGGAACCCTTGTACTGGCAGGCGGCGTCGCGGCAAATTCCCGACTCAGAGAAGTCCTGGACCAAAAAACCAAGGCAAAGGGCATCCGGATGCTTTATCCGCCAATTGAACTTTGTACAGACAATGCAGCCATGATTGGCTGCGCCGGTCACTATGCCTATTTAAATGGACACATTGCGGACATGACCCTGAATGCAGTTCCTAATTTGACGCTGGATGCGCCATCATTCTGAATAACACAACAATTGAAGCGCGGCGCGTCTTTTGACAGCCGCGTTTTAATGTGCGCAGAAGTCGATGTCAGATACCCGCTTCCTCACGAAACTCGGTGTCAGACACCGAGTTTCATTGTTATGTTAATACAATATAAATAACTGAAAATTCTGAATACCACATTTTTTCTGTGGATGACTTTGTGGATAATGTGGAAAACTGTTAGAAACCCCTGTGAACATAGTCGTTTAACAAGGATAACCTGTGGATAGACTGTGTATGGTGTTGATATGAATATTGGAGCGGTGCATATACATGAATAAAGTTGCGCGCCTCTATGCGCCATCAGGATTGTGTTTGCCGGCTTTCTTTTTCTCTGAATAAGAGGAATTTACAGACTTTTAACACGAAGTTCATCTGATCCTTGCACTTCAGATGTATGATCATGCTGTAGAGAAGAGTGAAAACAAAGGGCAGAACACATGACTGCGAGGAGAGTCCACATGATCAATACACTTATTTTTGATTTTGACGGCACTATAATAGACACAAACCTGATTATTGCGAAAGGTCTTAATCTTTTTTCAAAAGCCTACAGAGGCAGCCGATTGTCACAGCACGAGCTGGAGCAGCTGACAGGCAAACCGCTGCACGACCAGATGGCAGCCCTCAATCCTGAGCGTGCGGATGAGATGACAGCGCGCTTCAGGAAGTGGTACGCCCAGCGGCACGACGCCCTGACAAAGGCATTCCAAGGGATGGATGAGCTCTTTGACGATCTGCGTCAATGCAGCTTCAAAATGGCTATAGTGACCAACAATAGCAGAGAAGGCGTCCAAATGGGACTCAAGCATCTCGGTATGCACCATTTATTTCAAACGGTCATTACCTGTGATGACGTAAAAGAAAAGAAGCCATCGCCAGAGGGTGTCCGTTTAGCGTTGAAACGGATGAATGTCAGACCAGAGGAAGCCCTCTTTATTGGAGATAGTTCCGGCGATCTGATAGCGAGCCGCCGCGCGGGCGTCGCAAATGTACTGGTCGGCTGGACCTCGGTTAGGAGAGAAACTCTGATGGCCCATCAGCCGGACTTTGTGATTGAGCATCCCCTCGAGCTGCTGCAGGTTGTCAGCCTGGCAGAGGAACAAATTGCGTAGTTTTTCGTGTTCGCAACAGACAAAAGCATAAAGAAAAGCCTGGCTTTGGCTGCCAGGCTTTTCTTTATGCTTTCATATAATTATCTAACGTTCTCCAGGTACTCCACAATTTGACCCACTGTTTGAAAACGCTCAGCGATATCATCCGGGATCTCAATGTCGAGCTCATCCTCAACCGCCATAATGATTTCCACTGCGTCAAGAGAATCTGCGTCCAGATCGTCTCTAAGATTTGTGTTCAGGGTGATTCTGTCTGGATCTGAAATTGCCAGCTGATCTTCAATGATACTTTTTATCATTTCAAACATTCGGGTGCCTCCTCATACGATGGTTGGCGGACAAACCGCCCACAGATCACTATTCTATTATAGCCCACAGCCTCGATTTGTCCAGACTGGTGAGGGTTCAATTATGCATCATTTCTGAACTGTTTTTTCACGCATCATGTGAACAGACAATCTACCTACTCTTCCAGGTGCTCTGTCCAGCGCTCATAAAGAACTTCAATCTCCGCCTTCAGCTGTTCACTGGTTTCTGTCAAGTTGAGAAGGGTTTGATGATCTTGGGAAATGCTGACGTCACACATTTTCTGTTCGATCTCGTGCAGCTCGTTTTCCAGCTCGTGCAGCCTCGCTTCGAGGTTTTGAAGGTCGCGTTTTTTAGCGCGTTCCTCCGAGAGTTTCTCCTTTTCCCTTCGCCGTTCTTCCTTCTGGCGCGTCTTATTGACTATAGTCTGATCAGGCTCGTTTTCCAACTTTTGATTGGTGGCGAGCTTTTCCTTGTAATCATCGTAATTCCCCAGATACAGTGTCGTACCGTCCGCCTTCAGTTCCACCAGTCTATTGCAGAGCCTGTTCAGGAAGTAGCGGTCGTGTGAAATGGTGATAATGGTGCCTTCGTAATTTTCCAGCGCCGACTCCAGTGCCTCTTTGGATTGGATGTCCAAGTGATTGGTAGGCTCGTCCAAGAGAAGGAGATTGGCTTCCGAGAGCATGAGCTTTAACAGCGATAATCGGCCGCGCTCTCCGCCACTGAGCTGTGAGACGAGTTTATAGACGTCATCCCCAAAGAAGAGGAACGCGCCGAGTAAAGTGCGAATCTCTGTCAGGTCGAGCTTAGGGTCAGCGTCAGAGATTTCTTCCAACAGACTGTTGCCGGGATTCAAATTGGACTGTTCCTGGTCATAAAGCCCAACCTCGACTTTGTGTCCCAGCTTATAATAGCCTGCGTCCGGCTCGACTTTACCACAGAGAATGTTAAAAAGCGTCGTCTTGCCTATGCCGTTCGCGCCAATCAGCCCCACACGGTCCCCACGGTAAACAAAGAGCTCGGCATTATTGAAAATGCTTCTGCCGCCATAGGACTTCGCCAGCCCCTCAGCCGCCAAGACATCTTCGCCGCTCTGAATCCGCTGAGTCAGATTGAGCCGAGTCCGGCGGTGATCCTCTGTGGGCTTGTCAATGCGGTCCACTTTTTCAAGGAGCTTCTCCCGGCTTCTCGCCCGCTTGGCCAGCTTTTCTGTCCCGTGCTGCTTAAAGCGCCGGATCATCTCCTCCTGACGCTCGATTTCGCGCTGCTGCTTTTCAAACGCCTTCATTTCGACCTCAAACCGCTTGCGCTTCTCACGGGCATAGTCGCTGTAAAGCCCGGGATATTCCGTGAGCTTGCCGTTTTCGATCTCATAAATTTTGTTGACCAGCTGATCGAGAAAATAGCGGTCGTGGGAAATGATCATCATGGTGCCCGGATAGCTCTTCAGGTAGTTTTCAAGCCAGGCGCAGGCGTCTATGTCCAAGTGGTTCGTTGGTTCGTCCAGCAGGAGCAGCTCCGGCTTCTTTAAGAGAAGTCTGCCGATGCTCAGCCGTGACTTCTGCCCGCCCGAAAGCTCATTCAGATCTCTTCCGAACTCCGATTCCTCAAAACCAAGACCTCTCAAAACACCCTTGACTTCGCTCCTAAACGTATAGCCGCCATCTTTTTCGAAGGACTCAAGTTTATGTGAATACTCCTCTAACCGCTTTTCGTTGACGCTTATGTCCTTTGGATCCGCGTCCGCGATGTCATGCTCAAGGGCGCGCAGCGCCTCCTCGCGGGCAAGCATCTCCGAAAAAATGGACATGGCATAATCCAATAGGGTCTGTGAGCTGGAGGAGGGCACGATCTGTTCCAGATAGCCAATCTCAGTATCCTTTGCCCGGTAGAGTGTGCCGCTGTCACTGGTGATCTGACCTGTCAGAATCTTGAACAGCGTCGTCTTCCCGGCGCCATTGCGCCCGATCAGGCCTACTCGATCGCCTTGAGACATTGTAAAGGAGATGTCCTCAATGATTCGGTCAACACCGTAATATTTTGTCAAACTGTTGCATGATAATGCTATCAAACTAACCGCTCCATTCTGGTGAATCGTTCTTGAAAATCATTTTATCATATTCGACAGCAGCGTAGCTTTGGATGATAGAAAAAAGCACAGAAAAAGATAGTTCCGCCGATGAGTAAGCGTTCATGACCAAAAAGAACATATTTAGGCAGCGTGCGACTTGAATTGTTATTAAATTGACATAGAGAACTTATGAATGGTATAATTTTTCATAAGAGTTAAAAGGATGTGAGGATAGAGTTATGACATCAAATCAGAACATTTCAATGGCCGTTATACGAAGACTGCCTAAATACCACCGTTACTTAAGAGAATTGCTCGACAAAGATGTCAAGAGGATCTCTTCGAAAGAACTTAGTGAGATCATTGGATTCACTGCATCCCAAATTCGTCAGGATCTTAATAATTTTGGCGGCTTCGGACAACAAGGTTATGGTTACAACGTTGAGGATCTGTACAGTGAGATCGGAAAAATTCTGGGTCTGACCAAAACCTATAACACTATAATCATAGGCGCTGGTAATTTGGGGCAGGCACTCGCAAACTATGCGAGTTTCGCAAGATTTGGCTTTAATCTCGTTGGGATTTTTGACGTAAATCCTAAGGTAATCGGATTGAAGATAAATGATGTTGAAGTTCGGGATATGGATGATCTTAAAGCCTTCGCCAGTGAAACGCCTATTGATATCGCCTACATATGCACCAGCCGCGCGGGTGCGCAGGATGTTGCAGATGCTCTGATGGCGTGCAAGATCAAGGCAGTTTGGAACTTTGCGCCGGTTGACCTCAGAGTGGATGACGACGTCGTCGTGGAAAACGTCCATCTCATCGACAACCTGCTGACCCTGACTTATTTTGTGAAAGAGCAATAATTAAGAAGCATAGGATTGCCCGGCGACAGCCGGGCTTTTTTATTGCTGCAAGGCCGCTTGAAAGACGTGGAAGAACGTGTCTGACACCAGATGCCACACACAACGCCTCCATTTAAGCATTGGAATTGTTAATAAAATAACGAATCGTTAACATTCCAACAAATAAGTGTATAATGTGATTGGGTAAACATGGGGTCGATTTATACAAGGAGGATTCTTATGAAAGAAGTTGTCATTGTCAGTGCGGTTCGTACACCGGTAGGGTCATTCGGGGGCTCACTAAAAGACGTTACACCTATGGATCTTGGCGCGCTCGTCATCCGTGAAGCGATTGCCAGGGCAGGTGTAGCCGTTGAATCCGTGGACGAGGTGCTCTTTGGCTGTGTACTTCAAGCCGGTTACGGGCAGGGCGTCGCCAGACAGGCGGCTCTAAAGGCTGGTCTCCCGGACAGTGTTCCTGCTTCAACGATCAATATGATTTGCGGCTCAGGACTTAAAACCGTTTCCATGGCCGCCCTCAGCATCATGGCAGGCCAAAATGACGTCGTCATAGCCGGTGGTACAGAAAATATGAGTATGGCACCTTATCTGCTGCCGTCCGGACGCTGGGGGCAGCGCATGGGCGACGGCAAAACTTATGACGTCATGGTCAATGATGGGCTTTGGTGTGCTTTTAATGATTATCACATGGGGGTCACTGCTGAAAATTTAGCATCTCAGTATGAGATTTCCAAAGAAGCGCAGGATGCATTCGCTGCAGAAAGTCAGCGACGCGCCTTCGAAGCCCGCGAAAGCGGACGTTTTGACGAGGAAATCATACCTGTTCCAATTCCGCAGAAAAAAGGCGATCCTGTATTGTTTTCAAGAGATGAATACATTAGGGAAGGTGCCACCTTTGAAAGTATGTCCAAATTGCGTCCTGCGTTTAAAAAAGACGGCACGGTTACGGCGGGCAACGCGTCAGGCATCAACGACGGCGCGGCAGCTTTGGTGCTGATGAGTAAAGACAAGGCGGACGAGCTTGGGCTCACACCTTTGGCAGTCATCAAATCATTTGCCTCAGCGGGTGTTGATCCATCGGTCATGGGTATAGGACCGGTTCCGGCGGTGCGCAAGGCACTCCAAAAAGCACAGCTGACAGTTGAACAGCTGGATGTGATCGAGGCAAATGAAGCCTTCGCTTCTCAGGCGCTTTCTGTCATGAAAGAGCTCCAGCTTCCGGCAGATAAAACCAATGTCAACGGCGGCGCAATTGCGATTGGCCATCCAATTGGAGCCAGTGGCGCTCGAATTCTCGTCACACTGCTTCACGAAATGAAGCGCAGAGATGCAAAATTAGGCCTTGCCACGCTTTGTATCGGCGGCGGTATGGGTGAAGCCCTGATTGTGGGGCGTTAGGATAAAACTATGAATTCTTATAGACTCTCCATAGAGCGCATGATTGAGAAAATCATATCCAAAGTCCTGCGCTACGACCGAATGTCATTTCCGCTGGACGACCAACAGCATAAAGTGACGCTGATTGAACTGTGGCTTTTGAAGGAGCTTCAGCGTCAGGCGCTCTCCATCCAGGAAATCGCAGAGCGATTTGATCTGAGCCGCGACTTGGTCTCCAGGAGTGTGGAGCGGCTGGAAAGGCTCGGATTGGTCGACAAGGACGTATCCCGGGAGGACAAGAGGATTCGCCGTATTGGGCTGAATGATATTGGAAACCGGGCGCTTGAAAGCTGGCAGAGTCATGAGAAGGAATACCTGGATTATGTTCTGGGAGAAATGACAGTCAACGAACAGAAGGCGGTTCTGAAGTTTTTGAGTCGTATGAATCAGCTGACGGTTGGAAAGTACGATCTGCACGATTAAAAGAAAAAGCAGCGGGAAAATGGCAGCGACAAGGAAGTCGGAGAACGACTTCCACTGCACCTATTTCCCACTGCTTTACTTTTTTTCTTTTGCTCTATGCCTTACTCAGGCTTTGGAGCGTCAACCGGGCAAACGTTTGCGCAAGCGCCGCAATCGATGCAAGCTGAACCGTCGATAACGTAGATGGAATCACCTGCAGTAATGCAGCTGACTGGGCACTCAGGCTCGCAAGCGCCGCAAGAAATACAAGAATCTTGAATTACATATGCCATTGGAGATCCTCCTCAAATATGTAGTTGCCGGTTTATTGACCGGCGATATCGAAATTATATCTAGATCAGGAGGATCATAGCAATGAAAAAAGGAAAAAAATAAAGAAAACTAGCTAATCAAAAATGATTATCATTATATTGTAACTAACTCGCGCCTATTCCATAGGTAAACATAAAAATGAGGCATGAGATAAACTGAAGCCATGACTTTCTGATATAATAAGAGTGATTTCAAGTTCAAACAATGCCGTGATCGGGCAGCGCAGTTATATTAGAGCCAAGTGATGCGGGTTCT
Organism: Acidaminobacter sp.; assembly: GCF_030247605.1. Classification (GTDB taxonomy): domain Bacteria; phylum Bacillota; class Clostridia; order Peptostreptococcales; family Acidaminobacteraceae; genus Acidaminobacter. Next base: position 30,767 of record NZ_JAOTSB010000029.1, read on the forward strand.
TCAGGAGTGATGATAATGAAAGTTTATGCACTCGTTGGCAGCAGTGGAACAGGTAAAAGCCATCAGGCCATGCATGTGGCCCATGATTATGGCATTCAGTATATTATTGACGATGGTTTGTTGATTGGCGATTCAAAACGCCTCGCAGGAAAATCCGCCAAACGTGAAGATACTAAAATGGCGGCGGTGAAGCGGGCGATCTTTTTTCACCGCGACCATCGGCAAGAAGTCAGGGAAGCTATTGAGCGCTTGAAGCCGAGCACCTTAATGATTTTGGGAACTTCTGACAGAATGGTGGAGAATATTGCGGAAAATCTGGGCCTTCACGGGATCGACGAATGGATTCGAATAGAGGACGTATCGACACCAAATGACATTCAAATGGCGAAAAATCAGCGGGAAAAATTTGGGAAGCACATCATTCCGCTGCCTTCTGTTGAGGTGAAACGGGACTTCAGCGGCTATTTCCTGGACGCGGTCAAGACCATTATTCGCCGGCGGGATCATTCAACGGTCGTCGGTGAGAAGACCGTGGTCAGGCCAACCTTCAGCTATTTGGGAAAATTCAGCGTGTCCAACAAGGTGCTCGCGCAGATCGCCGAGTACGCCTCTGAAGAGGTTCCTTTAGTGCACTCTGCAGATAAAACCAGAGTCATTGAATTAGGCGACGGGCTCGAGATTCACGTGGAATTGGAACTTAAGCCTCCATACCGTATGATTGAGACTGCGACAGCGGTGCAGCAACATGTGGCGGAGGCAGTTGAAGAAATGACGAGAATACAGGTCATCAAAGTTTTGGTCTACATAAAAAGTTTGAAAATTCAGACCGAAACCTTGTATTGACACTGTCTGCGGATGTGTTAAAATGGCAGTGTGAGAATGTTTAAATTATAACAATAAATGAATTTTAATAATTAATGATTCAATTTCGCTACAAAAAATGAAAAACACATGACGATTCAACAATTTTATAATATGGTCGGAACTGCTATATGCAACTGCAATCTGGGTAGTCAAGCAAGCCAGTCTTCTGAAGGCGCAAGTCCAGGGGAAGGTCAGCGCATGTCACCAACAAGAATCTGGCGAGCTTCACAATAACAAGATTTAAGGAGGCCAATAAAGTGGCAGAAAAAACGTTAAATCCATTTGAAATCGCCCAGCAACAAGTTAAGGCAGCATGTGAAGTTCTTGGTGCGGAGCCGGCAGTTTACGAACTCCTGAAGCAGCCCCTCAGAGTCCTGGAAGTCAATTTCCCGGTTAAGATGGACGACGGCACTACGCGTATGTTCCAGGGTTTCAGATCTCAACATAATGATGCAGTTGGTCCTGCTAAGGGCGGCATCCGTTTCCACCAAGGCGTTACTTATGACGAAGTTAAAGCTCTTTCCATGTGGATGTCCTTCAAATGCGGCGTCGTAGGCATTCCTTACGGCGGCGGCAAAGGCGGCATCACAGTCGATCCTGCTACTTTGTCCCAAGGCGAACTTGAGAGAATGTCACGCGCTTACATTACAGCGATTGCTCCAATTATTGGAGAAAAGAAAGACATCCCTGCGCCGGACGTCAACACGAATGGCCAGATCATGTCTTGGATGGTAGACGAATACAGCAAGCTCAGAGGCGAAACCGTTCCTGGCGTCATCACCGGTAAGCCTGTCAACTTTGGCGGTTCCCTCGCAAGAAACGAAGCGACCGGTTACGGCGTTGCGCTCATGATGAGAGAATCCGCTAAATACCTCGGCATGAACCTCTCTGATCTCAAAGTCGCGATTCAGGGCTTTGGCAACGTGGGCAGCTTCGCAGCACTGTTCGCTCACCAGCTTGGCATTAAAGTTGTCGCAGTTTCCGACTTCTCTTGCACGCTCTTCAAAGAAGACGGCATTGATGTCGAAGCGCTCATGGCATACTCACTCAACGCGCCTAACAGATTCATCACTGGCTTCGGACAGGGCACAACTGAACTCGACAGAAACGAAGTCTTCGGCGTTCAATGTGACATCTTCGCACCTTGCGCACTTGAGAACTCCATCACTATGGACAATGTCGACAAGATTACAGCTCGCGTTGTCGTTGAAGGCGCTAACGGCCCTACAACTCCAGAAGCTGATAAAGCACTCTACGAGAGAGGCGTGCTCCTGATTCCTGACATCCTTGCAAACTCAGGCGGCGTTACAGTTTCTTACTTCGAGTGGGTACAGAACCTCATGAACTACTACTGGTCATTCGAGGAAGTTCAAGAGAAGCAAGAAGCGCTCATGGTCAAAGCGTTTAATGACATCATCACGATCAAAGAGAAATACAACATTGATGTCAGAAAATCAGCTTATGTTATGTCCATCAAGCGTATTGCTGACGCAATGAAAGTTCGCGGCTGGTACTAATAGAACGAACTTAATTATATAACTGATTTAAGCGGTTCATGGTTTGCGCGCATTGCAAATCATGAACCGTTTTTTTATGTCCTTCATTTATAGGAAACCTATAAATGCGCCAGGGTAAACGGTCGTGAAGTTTTGTTTTTTTGAAGAATACAGTTGGTATTATTTTTGCGCTGTTTATAAGAAAACAACAAGATCATCAGTTGTTAATGCCGTCCGTTTGTGATATTCTTATTCCAAGTACATAAACGAAATTGCTTTCCATACTAACGGTAATTCCATAAGCGAATATGCTGGTGATGTGAAACAATACCATAGTGTCAAAGTCGCAGGGGTGGATTAAAGTGATAGATGAAACGGGCGTTTCTATAAAAGATATCCTTAAAATGAAAGTACTTGAGAACTGCAAAATTGTCGCAGGTGAAGAAGGTGTCAATAATGTCGTGACACGCGTCAATGTCATGGCAGATCCTGACATTCTCAGCTGGGTGAACGAAGGCGAATTCCTCCTGACCACGGGGTATTTCTTCAAATCCACTTCAATGGAAGACCAGCTGAATCTGATTGAGGTTTCTGCGTCTAAAAAACTCAGCGGTATTGGGATTAAAGTATACCCTTATCTGGAAAGCTTACCTGTGGAAATCGTCGAACTGGCGAACCGTTTGAAGTTTCCAATCGTCGAAATTCACCATGATATCCCTTTCGCGGAGATCATGTCGCCTGTCTTTCAGGAAATCTTCGAACGTCAGACCAATATCCTCAGAAAAGTCGAAACCCTTCACCACGACACCATGAACGTCGTTCTCAAAGGCGGCGGCGTCAAGGATATTCTCAAAAGCCTGGTAAAATCCATTGAGAATCCAATCCTCGTAAAAGACTATCATTTTGAGGAGTTTATTCATGATGGTGAGCGCGATCCGGAGCTGTGCAGTCAGTTTGAAGAAAATGTAAAGCATTTTATGCGTTCCAGCACCTCGGGAACCAAACAGACCAAGACTTTGACAGACCGGGTTGTGATCAACGGCAAGGAAATGGATCGCTTCATGGTCCCGGTTATGATAAAAAATGCGGTCTACGGTCATTTGGTCGCCTTTGGCTACGAGCGCGAACTGACGAATTTTGACGCCCTTTACATGGAATCCACGGCTAATGTCGTTGCGCTGGAGTTTTTGAAAAGACTCTCTGTGCAGGAAGTGGAGAACAAATACAAGACAGAGTTCTTTGAGGATTTGGTTTCTCTTGACGAAAAGAGAAAGCTAAAAGCCCTTGAAAGATCAAATTATTATAGATTTGATAAGGATTCTTTCTACAATATCATGAACATCAGAGTCAGCAAGGCGGAGTCCAACCTTGCCTCGGACGAAGAGTACAATCAGCATCTGACCAAAGTCATGTATTTGATCGATATAATTTGCCGGAAAGAAGGCAGAACGTATCTGATCGCGAATAAAGGCAAGAAAATAAATGTGATGACTATGTGGAAGAGTCCTGAGGAATTTGCCAAAGAGTTTAAGAAGCTGGCCGAAGAAACAGAGGCAGTTCTCGACAGCAAAATGGGTCACATAAGCTACAAAGTTGGCATAGGCAGACTTTATAAGGGTCTGGGTGATGCGTACAGAAGCCTTTACGACGCGGATAAGGCAGTCGAAGCGTCGAAAACTTACATCAATGAACGCGTCATTAATTTTGACGCCCTTGGGATCTACAAGATTTTCTGCCAGGATCACCTGAAAAACGAATTAATCAGTTTTTATGAAACTACTCTGGAACCTCTGGTTGCTTACGACCGGAAAAGAGACACAGAACTGGTTAAATCCCTGATCGTCTATTTTGAGACAAACGGGAATTTAAAGAAGATGTCAGAGCTTTTATTTACCCACTATAATACAGTCCTATACCGCATCAATCGAATCCAGGAGATCACAGGAAAAAATCTGGAGAACGAAGGCGACAGATATGGACTTCAAACGGCGCTTAAAATAATGAAGATTCTTGACTTATAATGTGCGACTTGACTTTGATGCTATGATTTTTACGAAGAATAAGACGAAATTTGTTTTAATCTCTTGAATATTCAAAATAATTTTGTAAATAACCTACAATGAAAAACCGGACAGATATTGATCTGTCCGGTTTTAATTTTGAATACTTTTAAGTTGATTGGAACTGTTTGGAAAAAACGAAGGCCCTTTGACTCAGACCCTTCAATCTATTTACTCCTCAACCAGTGCAACCGCTCTGATTGGTGAGCCTGAGCCGCCTCGAATCCTGAGGGGGAGACCGAAATAGAGGAATCTCTTGTTGACGATCTTATCGAGGTTACAAAGATTTTCTGTATTGGTCATGTCGTACTCTCCGCAGATCAGATGACCTGAGAAGTTGATATCACTTGGGTGATCAATGGCAGGCGCATCTACGCCAATGTTTACGACACCCCGCTCTGCGAGCCATTTTGCGGCTTCGTAGCTGAGTCCGGTGTACTCTGTCTGCCATTTATCTGTGCCGAAATTGCGGTCAAAATGTCCGGTGTACATCAAGACAATGTCGCCCTTCAAGATCTCCAGACCCGACTTTTTGACAGCGAGCTCAAGGTCTCTTGGCTCAATGTAGCGGTCAAAGCGGATATGGGACAGGTCAATACAGATCGCGCTGCCCCAAAAGTGACTCATAGGCATGTGGTCGATCGTGGCGCCGCTTGGCTTGTACTCCCAGACTGCGTCGCAGTGGGTGCCGCCATGCTCGCTGATCAGAAGGTTTCTGGCCGAAAATCCAAGCGCTTTGCTGCCGGTTTGGTTCATGTTTTCCTCATGGGTCATGTTGGTCATGATGAAGGTCGGCTGATGCATTGGAAATACTGACATCCCCTGGAAAATCTCCTGGGAAAGATCAATGAGTTTCAGTTGTTTCATTCTTCTACCCCCTGATAGTTGAGAAGCTGAGTTGGTTTAACTGACCCCATTATATCAAGAATCTGAACATTGAAAAAAAATATTTTAGCAATAGCGGGTTTAGGGTATAACATAGGTGCTGTGAAAAATGTAAAAACTCCATAAGGTAATTGCGGCTGACTTCTGCTATAAATGATAGTATACGAGAAACCTTTATGGACTATCAACATTACGACAGGTTTTCCATGGACGCTTTATTTTAACTGTAAAATGAAGGAGGCTACATAAGAGCTATGAAAACAGACGTTCAAATTGCACAGGAAGCACAAATGATTCACATCAAGGAAGTTGCCGCCAAAGTCGGACTTTCCGAGAACGACCTCGAACTCTATGGCAACTACAAAGCGAAGATCCACCTGGATGTCATGGACCGTTTGGCTGACAAGCCGGACGGCAAACTGATCCTGGTCACTGCAATCAACCCGACTGCAGCAGGCGAAGGCAAAACGACAACCAACGTTGGTCTCAGCATGGGTCTTAACAAAATTGGCAAGAAGACGTTTACAGCACTCCGCGAGCCATCCCTTGGTCCGTGCTTCGGCGTTAAAGGCGGCGCAGCTGGCGGCGGTTACGCTCAAGTCGTTCCTATGGAAGATATCAACCTTCACTTTACAGGTGACATTCACGCGGTGACCACAGCGAACAACCTGCTGGCGGCACTGATTGACAACCATCTCCACCAGGGCAACGCGCTGAACATTGATGAGAAGCGCATCCTCTGGAGACGCGCTATCGACATGAACGACCGCGCGCTGAGAAATACAATTGTAGGCCTTGGCAACACAGGTGACGGCGTGGTCCGCCAGGACGGCTTCGACATCGCTGTTGCTTCAGAGATCATGGCAATCCTCTGCCTCTCAACGAGCATGAAGGACCTCAAAGAAAGACTCGCTAAAATGATCGTGGCATACTCCAAAGACAACAAGCCTGTTACAGCGGCTCAGCT
>NZ_JAOTSB010000030.1 GCF_030247605.1 Acidaminobacter sp.
CCGCAGGACAGAAAAAAGCAGGGCGCGCATGCGCTTCTACTTGCACCCTCATTATAGCTACAATCCCTCGGATGCTGCTGCGCGGCATCCTTCGTGAGTGACCCCCACCAGGCCTTCCGGCCTGGTGGATTTTTCTGTCCGCAGGACAGAAAAAAGCAGGGCGCGCATGCGCTTCTACTTGCACCCTCATTATAGCTACAATCCCTCGGATGCTGCTGCGCGGCATCCTTCGTGAGTGACCCCCACCAGGCCTTCCGGCCTGGTGTTTTTTATGCCCGCAGGGCATAAAAAAGCAGGGCGCGCATGCGCGCCCTGCGGGTCACTCCCACTCTATAGTCCCTGCCGGTTTTGGCGTCAGGTCATATAACACTCTGTTAACGCCCTTCACCTCATGGGTGATCCGGTGCGTTATAATTTCCAGAACCTCATACGGGACGCGCTCAACTGTGGCGGTCATAGCATCCACCGTATTGACAGCCCTGAGCACCACCGGCCACTCAAAACTGCGCTTATGATCTCGCACGCCTACGGACTTCACATCCGGCACCACGGTAAAGTACTGCCAGACTTTTCCCTCAAGGCCCGCCTTAGCAAACTCCTCGCGAAGAATCGCATCCGATTCGCGCACAGCCTCTAGACGGTCACGCGTAATCGCGCCAATACAGCGGACGCCCAGGCCCGGACCCGGAAACGGCTGACGGAACACCATGCTGCGCGGCAGTCCCAGAGCCAAGCCACACGCCCTCACTTCATCCTTAAATAGCATTTCAGCGGCTCTACTAAATCAAACTCCAGATCCTCAGGGAGACCGCCCACATTGTGGTGGCTCTTGACCGCTTTGACAGTTTTTGTGCCGGACTCTATAATATCCGGATAGATGGTGCCCTGAGCCAGAAACTTCACATCCTCAAGCTTTCCGGCCTCATCCTCGAAAACGCGGATAAATTCGGCACCGATAATCATGCGCTTCTTCTCCGGATCAGACACGCCGGCCAGCTTGTCGAGGAAGCGATCCACTGCATCCACATAAACCAGATTCGCGCCCATCTCTTCCCTGAACACATGAACTACTTCCTCCGGCTCGCCCTTTCGAAGGAGGCCGTGATTCACGTGGACGCAGGTCAGCTGCTTGCCTATGGCTTTAATCAGCAAAGCCGCCACGACAGATGAATCCACACCGCCGGAAAGAGCGAGGAGAACTTTACCATCGCCAACCTGTGCTTTAATTTGAGAGACTTGCTCGGCAATGAAGTTTTCCATATTCCAGTTGGCCTGGGCCTTGCAAGCCCCAAAGATAAACGCCTGCAGCTTTTCCAGACGCGCCTCCACCTCTTCCGGCCATGGCGCGCTGCCGTTATGGTCTACAGACAAAACCGGTACGCCCGCCTTCATGAGGGCTTCGGATGCCTGAATGGCAACCCCGTCCACAACGCGGTTCTCTCCGCCATTTAAGATGATCCCTTTAATGTTGGTGATTTTCGAGAGCTCGTCCTCGGTCATGTCGTGGTGGTGGATTTCCGTAAAAACGCCCATCTCTCTGATTTCTCTGGCTATGTAGGTGTTCCTGGTGCTGCCCATATCAATGATCAATATTTTGTCCTGTTCCATAAATGCCCTCCTCATTGTCTCTCTTTACTGGATTGTATTATTGGATTTATTTTACCATACCTTGGCCCCTCATGACATCTTGTCCTGATGGCAATTTTGTGAACGTTGAAAGCAAAAAAAATTAGCCGATGGTCGCGAGTTGATCACTGCACGACCATCGGCTAATTTTTTTGTTTTTACAGAATTTTTAACGACAAGAACTGCTGCTTCAAACATCCGATCAGCTTATAGCCACTCTGACTTTTCAGTGCCCATTGCCTCAATGTGAGACTCTATATAAAAATCATTTGCGATCCCATTTGTATCTGCGTAAATGTCGCGATGCTCAAGAATGACCTCAAGGTTTGTCACACCATTTTCCCGGGCCAACCGCTCAGCTTTTTCAATGGCAAAACGTTTTCCATAGTCAACAGCTTCGACAAGGGTTTCAAAATTTTTACATTCCCATTCCGACGAAAGCACATAACCCGAATAGCTCTCACCAGGCTGAATGTGGATCCTGACTATTTCCATGACCTTTCCTACTGCCGCACCAACAGCATTTGCAACCTCCGTGTGCTCTGGAATGACCAGCCGCACGCCGAGCTTTTCAGAGAGCATTGGGAGATAAGCGCGAACCGGTGCACCAATGCCAATAATCGGCAGTTTCGGCGAAATGTGAAAGTTGAGCAAAGAGTCAGTCTGTGTCTCGAGCTGCTTTTTGCTGAGATATGCAAAAAGAGCATTGGTTTCAAGGTTAAAATCACAGCCCTCATGATTGAGCAGGCTCTGCCAGCACGCAAACGCCAAACGTTCTGTGACTTTTTCAATAATAAAGTCGCAAAATTGAACAGGCGCCATATTGAATCGTTCAGCGAGGAGGGCAACGCCTGCTTTCGCTCCGGCGGTATTCCAATCGTTGTAAAGCCCTTTCGCATGCATGATATCTGTAGGTGTTAAAGAAATTTGGCCGATAATGCCTTTCTCAACAAGCCTGCTAGGATCCACCATATTTACCTCAAGGTCAAGGGCTCGCGCGATATAGAAGATACTATGAGGTCCATCTTTCAACAGACCTATGATTTGTTTTTCCCGTTCACTCAAATGACCATTGTGGTGAAAGTCCAGAAGGATATAGCAGTCCGTGATCTGCGCAACGACCAAAGGCGTCGTACGCGGCAGCTTGATTTTGGACAGTTCCTCCAACAGATGGGGATACCGGTGGGTCATCACACAAATTGGCCAAACCCGCCGTGGGCCAAGTTTGAAATTGCCCTGACTGTCCTTTTGGATATAACTGTCCCCGCCTAAGCCATAGGTATCTATTTCAGCCGCTTCCACACGAGTCAGCCAGCCGCCGACGCGAGCGCCTTCCTTGTTGATCTTTGGCATGCCATTTTTTAAGACTGCCAGGTCCGAGGTGGTTCCCCCCATGTCCAAAACCATGCCGTTCTTCTCTCCTGCCAGGAAATTAGCGCCTATGATACTGGCGGCAGGTCCAGAAAGCACTGTTTCAATGGGCCGATCCATAGCCTGAGTCTCACCCATTAAAGACCCGTCCCCTTTGACGATCATAATCGGTGCAAAGACGGCTTTTTCCGCGAGTGATTTTTTCACTGACACAAGCAGCTCCTCGATGATCGGGATCAGCCGCGCGTTGAGAATGGCCGTGACGCTGCGTTCATGAACGCCGAGTGAACGCGTCAGATGATGGGCGCAGACGACGTGCAAGCCCAGAATCTCCTTTGCCATGCGTTGAAGGATGATCTCGTGCTCGGGATTTCGCACGCTCAGATAGGAAGAGATCGCCAAAGCGTCAACTTTGCCCCGGAGGCTCTCAAGGACCTCGCGTGCCAGCACTTCATCAAATGGCTCTTTTTCATTGCCGCGTATGTCGTGTCCGCCCGGAAGCGAACGAATCTCTTTGGCCGGAACGTTCAGATGCTCTGTGTAGCCGATGGTGATCAGCCCCACTTCACAGCCGCGTCCTTCAACAATGGCATTCGTCGCAAGCGTGGTGGAAAGTGCGATAAAATCGATTTTATGTGATTCGTCAAAATTTAAGCGATGTATGACATCTGTAATGCCGAGAGACAGGTTTTCCCGCGTTGTCAGCGACTTAGCCTTAGATATAATCCTGTGCTGAGCCCTGTCTATGACCACACCGTCCGTATAAGTGCCTCCGGTGTCGATGCCGAGTACAAAGGACATGATCTCATCTCCTCGTTCGGATAAAATAGAGATCGGGCGACCCTAGGGTCGCCCGATCTTGTCTGAGCTTAGTTGACGCCAGGGATTTTGGCGACGGCATGTTCGACAATATCTCTGATTTTTGCCTTAACATCTTTTGGAAGCTGCTCAGGCTCATAATTCTCAATGATATCTCGAACCGTTTCGTTGCAGCGTTCTGTCAATGACTTGCGCCCATTGGATTTCCACATGTCATGAGCAGCACGGCTTATTAAATCAGATTCAAAATTCCTATTATTTGTCTTAGGAATGAAGTCTTCATCATCATCCCAATCTGTATCCCAAATATTTCTGAAACGGCCTTTTGGCGGCACGCTTTCAATTTCATCAAGGGATAACGTATTTTCGTTGACCGGAATACCTGCAGTCAGTCGGCGTGCCATACCAACGATTTCATTGTCCATGACAACGAGATCCAGGTTGGCAGTTGTGCCATATTCGCAGTAACCAATGTCGTGGTTGAGGTTCGGACCGGAAAGGTTTGTCATTGTAATTGACAGTGCCGCCTCAATGCCAGCCTGCTCGTCAACAATGATGGAATCCGTACAGCCATTCGTTCCAAAGACAGGGAGGTTCAGGTAATGACCCATGTCAGTCAGGCATGCGAGCATCAGATCCATTTCAGGCGCGCCGTAGGAGAAGATCGTCGAACTCATATCCATGATCGTGTAGACGCCGCCCATGATGTACGCTGCGCCTTCGCCTGCACACTGGCTTAGTACGAGGCCGCTGAGACTCTCTGCAATACCTTGGACGAGGACGCCGGCTATAGTTGCCGGTGCAGTTGTACCTGCCATAATGCATGGTGTGAAAATTGTAGGGATGCCTTTTTCAGCGCCTGTAATAACCTTTTGACAGGATTCAGCCGCGATGATCCCCGGGGAGATCGGCTCCAAATACAAGGTGATGAATGGGTGTCTGCGCAGCTCTTCGGCTCCGCCGGCGACGGCTTCCGCCATAGCGATACAGTCTGCCTGAGCCCATTGGTCCGTAACGACGTTGACAATCGGTTTAGAAGTGTTTAGCAGCTGCTGTTCGAATTCCCAGCGGTCCGCGACGAGGAGCGGAACGTCCTGTACCAGACCCAGGGACATACAGAAGTCAATATTCGGCATGGCGTCGAGAACTTTTGTCGCCCAGCCTATGCTTTGGTTTGTAGAACGTTTGCGTTCTCCGGTATAAGGATCGCGGAAGAACGGGGTTCCGGATCCTGATCCAAAATAGGCGTTATTGCCTTCAAGGAACATTTCCGGTTTGCCCGTACGGCTGTTGCAGAGCACGACGTGCTTCTGACAAGAGCGAAGCGCACGCTCGACGAGGAACGGAGGAATCCGGACTCGAATGCCATCAACAAAGCAGCCGTGTTTTTTCAAAATTTCAAGTGCCTGCGGATCGTGGTACTCCATGCCGGTGCGGAAGAGGACTTCTTCAGCAGCGAGCAGGATCTCTTGACATTGTGAATCTGTCAACACCTTCATTGAAGGTGTTTTATTGGCTCTATAGTTAACTCGATTTTTCACGGTCTTCCCTCCATCCTTATAATGTCTGATCTGCTTTAGCCAGGATCGATTTGAGCTGCGCAGCCACAGCGCTGTCAAGCTTTGATACGGCTGGCGCGGACAACAATTCTTCGACGTACTCGAGTGCACGAGTGCCCATCGTTTTAGCGCCGGAATCAACCCAGTCATCGATGCGCTTTCTGTTGATCAATGTTGGCCAGTACTGCTCAGACTTGAAGTAGAAGCTCGTATGACTTTCGCTTAGGTAGTTGCCGCCAGGGCCGACCTCATCTATGACACCGCGCGCCAAATGCTCTTCATCCATATCAAAGGTTCTCATAATGCGGTGCACATTGCCAAGTACCTCGTCACCCATAGCCAAGACTGCGGCGCTTGCAACTCTGCCGGATTCAAGGGCGCCGCCGCCTGCGATGACGTTTGTGCCGGCAAGCGCTGATGTGAGAATGCCGTATGTAAATTCTGCACCCGCTTGCGCGTCTGAAAAGTTAGAATCAGAAAGGCCGTAGACGCCAGCGCTAGGGATGCGAAGATGTCTCATCAAGTTGGAGAAACCAGCGCCAATCAAGCCTGCTTCAGGCGCGCCGAATGGTGCAACCGCGTTCTTTTGATCAAAGACAGTAAATTGTCCGCCGGAGATAAAAGGTGCGCCTGCGGAAACGAACTGAGAAAGCGTCAGAGCGACCAGGCTGTTTGCAAGAGCCAGAACCAGCGTTCCAGCAGTGTTTAATGGCGCCGTAACGCCGGAGACCAGTTTGTTTAGGTAGACAAAAGGTATGCCGCTTTTTGCTGCGAACATCACAGCACCCAGAGCGTCTTGATCGTGGAAACGCGGCTCATCGCATTGGATAGCAAACACGACATATGGATTTTGGCGAAGTTTGTCCGAGCTGCCCACTGCAGCAGCTGCCATTTCCGCGACAAATTCAGCTTCCTTTGCATTTCCCACCGGTTGGAGGATTGGTTTAGTGCTGTTGGACAACAGCGCTTCGAAGGCATGCAGCCCTGCACTGTTTTTATTGACGCCCGAAGGCTTTCCAGGCGCACTGACAAGACTGACGCGTGAAAGTTTTTCGGAAAGTCGCGCTGTCTCAACGACGTCATTCACGGTAATGTCACGCTGTTCACCGCTTGAACGGTCAAGGATTTTCTCACTTCCGAAATACGGCGCGAAATGGTTGTTTTCCGTTTCCATTAAAACAGCTCGTTTGCCATTTCGGTCGCAGAGGGTAATACGAGAAGGCGCGGTGCGGACAGCCCATTCAAGCTTTGCGCTTGGAATACGGACAGTGTCGCCCTCTACCCAGCAGCCTTTTGCCGCAAAAAGCGCTCGCGCTTCTTCACTCTCGACTTGAGCGCCGGAACGCTCCAGGAGTTCAACTGCTGTGACAAAAATCTCTTCACACTGGTCTTCGGAAAGCATTTTCCAACAAATGGTTTGATTAACATCAAAATTTGCGCGTTTAAAATGACTTCTACTTGTATACATCTCTTAAGCCCCTTTCTAATTCACGGTCATTGGCAGCGAATATTACAGAAGACGTTTGCAAAGGCCGACAGCCGACAGTGCATCCGGCGCGAATCCGTCTGCAGTGATTTCAGTTGAGAAATCTGTAGAAACCGGCGCGCCGCCAATGATGACCTTGACTTGGTCTCTAATGCCTTCTTCCTTCAGGAGCTCAATGGTGTCCTTCATATGAAGCATAGTTGTTGTAAGCATAGCCGACATGCCAAGTACATCCGGTTTGAGTTCTTTAACCATATTGACAAGCTGTTCAGGAGAAACGTCTTTACCAGCATTGATGACAGTAAATCCATTGCTTTCGAGCATGATGCCCACGAGGTTCTTGCCAATGTCATGCAAATCTCCTTGAACGGTCGCCATAATAACGGTTCCATTTGACTTCATGTCCCCTGCTTGAAGAAGCGGCTTAACGATATTGATCCCTTCCTCCATTGCCTTTGCGCTCATTAGAACTTCAGGAATGAACATTTTGTTTTGCTGGAACAATACACCAACTTCGGACATACCTACGACAAGCGCCTTGTTGATGATGTCAAGCGGAGCTTCCCCCGCTTGCAGAAGTTCGTTAGTTGAGGCTATTACTAGTTTTCTTTTCCCTTTTACGACTTCCTGTGCTAATTGTTCATATGTAGCCATTGACTTACCTCCTCTGATTGGTCCAATTTATGAACTCATTATAGCTTATCGTTTTCTGAATATTCAATATACTGCTTATGACGTCTATTCGCGGTTTCAAACAAAACAGTTCATATTCATTCGCGTCAGGTCATAAGGTTATAGCCTTCATGCATAAGCACGCTTGTTCAATTAACATAAATGCCGCACAAGCCTTGCTATAGCGCATTTTCATAAAATTAAATTAGCATTTATTAACATTTTTAGCATAAATAGAACCCTTGACAAACAGATACCTCAAGAATACTATTTGTTTTATAAATGTATTTTTTCATTATATGAATGTTGTATCGCTATTTCTTGCATATTTCAGTTATTCAACTGAAGAGAAGGGGAGATCTAGAAGTGGGCAAAGAACTTTTACTGAAAGTATTACGTCATGAACAAACCAATGAAATCCCTTGGGTTCCATTTGCAGGTGTGCACGCCGGATATCTCAAAGGCTATACCGCAAAGGACGTCCTGGTCGATCCGGACAAACTCTACGATTCACTTTTAGAAGTACACAAGCTTTACACACCTGATGGGATGCCAATTGTGTTCGACCTTCAGATTGAAGCAGAAATCCTGGGTTGTGAATTAATGTGGGCTGAAGACAACCCTCCCTCTGTTAGAACCCACCCTTTCGAGGATGAAATGGTCGATCCAAAGACCCTTCCACTCCCTCAGGAAACCGACGGCCGTATCCCTATGGTTTTGGATGTCATGAGGCGAATGAAAACTGCAGTCGGTGACGATACCGCGCTATACGGCTTAACTTGCGGGCCGCTGACACTGGCATCACATCTTCGCGGCAGCGAATTCTTTATGGATATGATTGAAGAACCAGAATATGTCGAGGCACTCATGGATTACTGCGCAGACGTCAATATTAAGATGGCCGATTATTACTTAGACGCCGGCATGGATGTTATCGCCATTGTCGACCCACTGGTCAGCCAGGTTTCTCCGTCAAGCTTCGAAGAACTTCTCGCGCCCGCGTTTATCAAAATTTTCGACCATATTAGAAAAAGAAATGCCGTTTCGAGCTTTTTCGTCTGCGGCAACGCCACTATGCAAATGCAGGTCATGTGCGAAACCCATCCCGACAACATCTCAGTGGATGAAAACGTAGATCTCATTGAAGCTAAGAAAGTCACAGATCAATACAATATAGCAATTGGCGGAAATATTCCTCTGACAACAACAATGCTTTTCGGCAATCAGAACGACAACATGAAATATGTCGTCGACTTGCTCGATCGAATTACAAAAGACAATCTCATCATCAGCCCGGGCTGCGATATGCCATATAATATTCCGCCGGAAAATACAATTGCAGCGATTCAGGCCGTCAAGCACACCGATATGGCACGCGACATGATTTCCGGATACGAGGCCGCTGACGACACCCTCGACGTGGTTCTCCCTGATTACACCGCACTCAAAAAGCCTATGATTGAGGTCTTCACACTCGACGCGGCAACCTGCGCAGCTTGTACTTACATGCTGGCTGCAGCTATGCTGGCGAAGGATGAATTTGGCGACGATGTCGACGTTGTGGAATACAAATACACAGTGCGCGAAGATATCGCCAGAACCAAAAAAATGGGCGTCCAAAAGCTGCCGTCCATCTATATCAACGGTGAACTGAAGTGGTCTTCAATCATCCCAAGCCGTAAAGAGCTCATTGACGAAGTCAAAAAATACATGTAAATACCATATACGCGAGGGGCGATCTTTGATCGCCCCATCTTGGATTAAAGGATTTGAATTAAGGAGGAACCTGGATGAGGGAGTTGTTCTGCAACGAGATGGAATTTGTTTACGACGAGCGGGCTTTGCTCGAACGTCTTCACTGCGAAGACACCGAGGCAGAACCCTTTGTTCGGGCACTCGAGCTGCTCGAAGAAGCGCGACCCTATCTAAAGCCGGCTTTTGCAGTCAGAGAGTTTTCCATAGATAAACATCAGTCCGAAGGCATTACGGTAAATGGATGCTTCTTTAAAAGCAAAATTGTCGCTAAAAAACTTGAAAACGAAAAAAAGGTCTTTGCCTATATAGCGACCAGCGGGCGCAAAATTTGTGAATTTGCCAAAAGGCACGACGATCTTCTTGACGAGTATCTTCTAGATCAAATCGCTTATCTGTCCTATCTTCAGGCAATGGATAAAATGTCCCTTGAAATTGAAAACCTTTTTGGCATCGAAAAGCACATCCGTCTATGTCCCGGTTCCGTCATCGACTGGAGCGTGGAAGAGGTAAAGAAGATATTCGTTCTTATGGAAGGCCTTTATCAGGATCTCGACGTCAATGTGATGGCAAGTGGTCTGATCGAACCACTCAAATCCACTTCAGGTCTCTTTTACGCTACTGATGAAGAATTTGCCAGCTGTGAGATCTGTCCGCGTGCAGTCTGCGAGAGTAGAAAAGCGCCATTCGACGGAGATTTGCATGATGAGATGGTGAATTTATGATATGAAAAGCAAATTGAAGAAAATTCAACTCATTCCTGACTATGAAGGAGAATTGGTTTCCGACATCATTCAACGCCTCAACGTCGGCATAAGCCTGCCATGTGCCGGGAATCACACCTGCGGCAAATGCAAAGTACTGATAGAGGGCTCACTTAGCGAAGTTAAGCCTTCTGAAGCTGCCATGCTCAGCGCCACCGAGTCAGATCAGGGCGTACGCATGGCTTGCTTTGTCCGGGCGTTCGGCGAATTTACAATCTACCTCCCAGAAAAACGCTCACACAAAATCCTCACCCAAGGTACCACTCCGCTTATGGCAGACCGACCTCTGATGCCGCCTTACCATTACGGTATAGCCGTTGACATTGGAACGACTACCGTGGTCTGTACACTTTTTGACACAAATGCCAACGTGCTTGGCACTGTCAGCGCTTTGAATCAACAGAAGCACTTCGGAGCAGATGTCATTTCCCGCATCAATTATGGCATTCAAAACGGCAACGAAGGGATCACGCGGGCAATCGTCCAACAAATCGAAGATATGATTGATCAACTGGCATTAGATGCCCAAATATTGAGAACCTCGATCACTAACGCCGTCGTGACAGGCAACACAACGATGCTGCATTTCTTTTCAGGCCTGGATCCGCGCGGGATTGGCTTTGCTCCATTTATCCCCAAGAGCTTCTTCGACCACTCCGACTGCAGCATCCTCAAAGGAATTGATGTCTATATGCCAAGCTGCGTGAGCGCCTATGTCGGTGCCGATCTTGTCTGCTGTATCCTGGCATCCGATATGATGGAAAAAAATGATACCGCTCTCATTGTCGATATTGGCACAAACGGCGAAATGGCTCTCGTCCACAATGGCGAGCTCCACTGCTGCTCCACCGCTGCAGGTCCTGCTTTTGAAGGCGCTGGCATTTCCTGCGGCATGACTGCCTCAGAAGGCGCCATTGCCCACGTGCACTTTGATGATTGGGATGACAAAATCGTCTTCGAAACAATTGACAGCAAACCTCCTGCCGGCATTTGCGGCTCAGGGGTTGTAGATACAATTTCTCTACTCTATATGCTTGGCGCGATCTCCCCCAGCGGCAGAATTGAACCCGAGGGGCATAAACTAGAGTTTGCAATCCGCGACGACGAAGAAACCGAATTCGTTTTTCCGGAGAGCAGCGTAACCTTGACTCAGGGGGACATCAGAAATATCCAGTTGGCCAAAGCAGCGATCCACGCCGGTATCCTGACATTGACAGAAGCCTGCGGCATAAGTCTCGACGAAATCGATGTCCTTTATCTGTGCGGCGGCTTCGGCTCCTTTGTTAACTTATCTGCCGCCGAAAATATTGGTTTGATTCCCCTTGGAACAAAGGACAGAACTGTTGTCCTAGGAAATGGCGCCATTATGGGTGCCTCAAAGATCCTTCTTGGAAACGACAATCTTAAGCACTCTAAGAAGATTGCACAATGCTGCAATTACATTGAGCTTTCCGGCAACGACGTATTTATGGATCACTATATTCTGTCCATGCCGTTTGGAGAAATGGAGGAAGACTAATATGGCAGATGACCTGCATAAAACCGGTAACTTTTACGACAAAATAAACGCTATCTGCACCGCTTATTTTCGAGGCGCGTTCAGCGGCTCTATTCTGGATGTAACCTCTGCCATCATGGCACTCGACGGCTTCCCCACACATCACCCGGTGCATCACTACATCGTGCCCGCAGTGTTGCTGTCAGCTTGCCGCCGGGCGCAACGCCAAAGCATCGAGGTGCTCGAACGCGATTTGAAGCTTGCAGAAGAACGTTCAAAAAACGTCCTCGGCGGTTTTTGCGGCTACTACGGCGCCTGTGGCGCGGCTGTTGGCACCGGCATCTTCTGGTGCATCCTCACGGACAGCAGTCCAATCTCAAGGGACTCATGGGCTTTCGGAAATCAGGCTACCGGTACCGCACTCCTTGAAATGGCTCGTATTGGAGGCCCACGTTGCTGCAAAAGGACGGTTTTTATTGCCTTAAACAGTGTCGCTTCACAAGTTAAAGAAGTGCTTGATATAAAACTCGACCTGCCGGCACAGCATATCTGCAGATTCTCAGATCGAAATCTCGAATGCCTGAAAGAGCGCTGCATGTTCTACGAAGAAGAGATAAGAAAGGTTGAGGCGCCAAGCACTACCGGGCAAAAGCTTTCAGCTAATCACGTCAGAAAAAGCATTGCAACCGTTATGCCAAATGTCGTTCAGTCTATGGATTATGATGAGGTGATTATATGAAGGATCCAATTCAGCTATACTTGATCGGAGGCTTTTTAGGTGCCGGAAAGACAACTTTTTTACGCCTTCTGATGGAGGATATGAAGACCAAACGTCTCGGGATCCTAGTCAACGAGTTTGGCAGTATCGGTGTCGACGGTGCATTAATAGAGCGTGAAGGCGTTCGAATGGTAGAAATCAACAACGGCTCTATCTTCTGCGCCTGCCTTAAAGATGGATTCGTTCGCACCTTAAAAGCCTTTGCCGAGCAGCCGGTCGACATCCTACTGATCGAAAATTCAGGCATGGCGGATCCCGCAGGTATGCATACTATCCTCTCCAATCTTGCGCCTTACCTCTCAAGGCCTTATGATTACCGCGGTCTCATTTGCCTTGTGGACTGCACGACCTTTCTGCAATACGCCGAAGTGCTGATGCCTGTTCAAGGGCAGGTAGCCGAAGCTGATTTCGTCATTGTCAACAAATGCGATCTCGTGGACCAATCGGTCATATCACGCATACACGAAAAAATCAGAACGCTGAATGACAGCGCCCAAATCTACGATACGGTGTTTGCTCAAATTCCACTCCCACTTCCCGAGTCTTCTGCAAAGCATCCAGACGGCGAGGCTCGAGAAAGCAGCAATACGCCTTTTACAAGACCTGCGACCTACGCACTGGAAACAGATAGTACCCCCAGCCTGGACCAGTTATTCGATTTCTGCCATTCAATGGGTGAGACCGCTCTAAGAATCAAAGGTTTCATTCGCGCTGCCGATGGCTGGCTTCATATCGACGCGGTTGGCAAGGAGGTCCAAATCGCGCCGGCTGTCATCAAGAATAAATTTCGCCTGAATCGCGGGAAGCTAGTGATCATAGGCCGCGATGGGCACGACATTCAGAGCGAAATACAATCGGCATGGCAAATGCATTGTGCCAGCTCGTTTGAATTGAAAATCTCATAGCACAAACCACCATTTTTATGTATAATGTTGCACAAAAGAAATCCGCAATCCGCAATGACGTTTGAGGGTTGCTCTTTGAAAGGTGGATCTTCTGATGCAACTCATTCAGCTTCATTACTTCTGTACCGTTGCCAGATGCAATAATATGAGCCGCGCGGCAGACGAACTTTGGATCTCTCAATCCGCCTTGTCCAAAGCAATCAGCAGTCTCGAGGAAGAGCTGGGGGTCAAGCTGTTCGAACGTATCGGCCGCAGCATTCGTCTCAACGAGGCCGGCCGTCTCTATTACCATCAGATCAGCCATGTCCTGCTGCTTCTGAACGATGCCACAAGGCAAGTTCGACTTCTGGAGAAAAAAAACGAAAACGAGGTTCGCGTTCTCTTTTCTGCCGCCAATTTTATTAGCGCTTATGTACGCGAGGAATTCGAACACGCGTACCCAAATTCACGACTATTGATAAAAAGCTGCTATACGCCATCCCCGGAAGACGTACTCGAATGTGATTTTCATATTTATGCATCTCCGACCATCTATCCTGAATTGACAAGCATTGAAATCCTTCAGGAGGAATTATTGCTGGCCTTTGGCAGCAAACACCCTTTGGCTGAAAAAAAAGAAATTGATTTGATCGACACAAAACCCTACTTTTATCAGTGTCTGCCAAGGCAGGAAAACCTGTATGAGAACTTGCTCTTTTTCTGTCATAAAGCTGGCTTTGAGCCAAATATTGGCTTTTATACCGAAGATTCCTTTACTTTCTTTGATGGCTTAGTCAGCAGTTCACTCCTGGCAATGGTCCCGGAGCGAACAGCTTTTACCGCCTTGGCGCACGATGTTCTCCTGCGCCGCATTAAGGATCCGGTCTGCAAACGAACGGTTTATATTGGCTTCCACGGCGAGCGGGAATTAACGCCAAGCAGCCAGCGCTTCAAAACCTTCTGTGTGGATTTGTTCAAACGGCTTAACGCGCAGGCAGCTGACTAAAATTATTAAGAAAGCATTGAAAACGATCAACCAACAATGATGCGGAGTGTGATCCATTGTGAAACAGACGGTTGAAACTCCAAAACTGGAGCGCTCTATCAGCTTCATAGGCTTTCTCGGCATGGGGATTGGCTGCGTTTTCGGATCCTCCTGGCTCCTGATGGCAGGCTATTGGATGACCGCCGCCGGCGGTCCGGTCAATGCGGCACTGGCTTTTGCAGCCGGACTCATCATGATTATGACTTTAGCCCTTTCTTACATCAGCATTATGCCGGCATTTCCAGAGGGCGGCGGAGAGATGCAATATGCCAGACGCGCTTTCGGAAATACCGCTGGCCTCATAGCGGGTTGGTCAGGTTTTTTAGTCAATGGGATCGTCAGCGCCTGGCAGACCCTGGCGATCACACGCATGGCCGAAACCCTGTTTCCTGCTCTGAGTGAGTGGCCTGTAGTTTATCATATCGGAAGTGAGCCGGTCACAGTCGCAGGACTCCTGATTGGGTTTTTTCTGGTTGCAGCAATTGCTTTTCTACAGTACCGAGGTACCCGGCTCTTTGCTCGGCTTCAATCCATCCTCGTAGGTACCGTATTGCTTCTGGTCATATCCGCCATAATTGCGGGTCTGTTTTACGCCGACCCCGGCAACCTCCGGATGACAGCAGAAAAGCCGTTATTCGAAGGTGCTGTTGCCTTCCTTGTTTTGCTTCCGTTCTCAATCGCCGGTTGGGAAAATATCGCAAAAGGCGTTGAGGAAGCACGCGCTAGCCTCAGTATTCAAAAAATAGGACAAGCTCTAATGTGGTCCATATTGATTTCGACTTTTCTATACGCTGGACTCTTCTTCCTTCAGGCTAGTCTTGTTCCTTGGCCGGAAATGACCCAGTCCAAGCTCCCCCTTGTCGACAGTCTTGTCAGGCTGACTGGTCATACAGTATTTAGAGTGATCATTCTAAGCGCGGCAATTTTTAATGTTTTGGGTGTTTTTAACGGCGTGTTTTATGGCGCTGTTCGCTCTCTATACGCACTCGGTAATGCCGGGCTTCTTCCAAGGGTTTTCTCAAGAATACATCCCACTTACAAAACACCCCATGCTGCCATTATCACAGTCGCTGTTTTAGTTGGTATAACGCCGCTGATCGGCAACGCCGCCTTTGGTTCACTCGTTAAGGTCGCTGCCTTTTTCTACGTGGTTTTGTGGGGCTCAACCGTACTTTCTGCCAGAAAACTGCAGCTTCAGCTGAACATACTCTCCCTCAGCCCCTTCAAAACTACAGCTGTCAGGCGCCTGATCAGCACCGGCGGCATAATTGCAGCACTTTTCATACTCGCCGCCATGATTTGGCCTACCAGTCCCGGCGCCTTGAGCTGGCCGGGTGATTACGGCCTTCTGGCCTTGCTCATTTGCCCCTGTCTGGTGTTCCACTTTCTTAAGAGAACCGGTATAGTCAGAGGCGCTTCAAGTATGACAACCGACGCTTGAACGAATTCTGATGCATTTAAAACCGACAAGAAAGCCCCCCTGCCATAATGTGGATTCCTCCTCGGATTCCACCCGCAAACAGGGGGGCTTCTAAATTAATTTACATTTTGCCTATAAAATATACTCTAAAGGGTGACTTTTATGGATCAAATCCATTTGTCTGTTAACGATCAACCAGTGACCACCTCCAAGGGTGACACCATTTTGGCTGCCGCAAGTCAAGCGGGGATCACAATCCCCTTCTTGTGCTGGCAGCCGGGTCAAAAGACTCACGGAAACTGCGGTCTCTGTGTCGTTCAAATTGAAGGGACCGACCGTCTGTCACCAGCCTGCTCAACACTTGCATCAGAAGGTATGGTTATCCGGACCGAGACTGAGGACATCCTCGAAATGCGCAGAAACGTCATTGAAATTATGTTCGGGGACGACGTCCACGACTGCGGCAGTTGTCACCGAAATGGCAATTGTACGCTTCAGAACTTTTTGAATCGTTATCATCTCTCCAAGCCAAACCTCGAAGAGATTTTCACCGCTCTTGGCCTTTAGCTAACAAGTATGGCAGAGGGGCTGTATTGCGGCGATCCGACTCGGCAATACAGGCAGATTGAACTGTTCAAGACCATCGGCAACAAAAAAATCCTTTAAAACCTTTAAGCATATGCCGATGGTCACATCAAGAAACCTTACAATTGTCGATTCAATCAGTTACCTGCGGTCTTCTCCTTCTAACTCAGCAATCACCAGCATTTCAAAGTCTTCAGCCGTAAGCTTGTCCGCTCTTGAAAACGCGCCCAACTTTGCGCCAAAAATTTCAACACTCGTAAAATCAAGGCTCTTGAGGAGCCATGTAATTTCCGGCGGCACATAATAACGCTCATTACATGCCAGCTGATGCTCAATCCCGTCATCATCCGTAAAAGTCGTAACGTTGTGATCCCTGAACGTCATAAGGTCAAAGCGCTCGCTTTTATAGCGCGCGCCCTCGCCCGGTTCGCCTTGATTCTGCCCCTCTTCATGAAAGCTGTCAATGGAATGGTACAGAGGAAACAGCCCATTCAACGTGGTGAAAATCAGCTTGCCAGGTCTCGACAGCGCCTTGGCGGCATTTCTGAGAATTTCAAAGTTCATTTCGTCCGTCTCCATGAGCGGGAAACCGCCCTCGCACAGCATCAGGACCATGTCAAACTCCCCCTCGAAAGGAAGCGCACGCGCGTCCTCCTTGAGGAAGCGTACTTCAAGGCCTTCTTTTGCCGCATTTTCCTTGGCTTTCTTAAGCTGCGACTCCGAAAGATCCACGCCCGTGACCGAATAACCCCTCCTGGTCAGCTCAATGGCATGACGTCCCGTTCCGCAGCCAATGTCCAGGATTTTCAGGCTTTTATCATATCCCAGCTCCGCCTCTATGAAGTCGCACTCCCCACTGGTACCCTGAGCAAAGGGCTCCAGGTCATATTGATTGCCATAATTTTCAAACAGCGCTTCATACCATTGCTTCATTTGCTGATACCTCATTTCGAAATCGATCAAAATGCCTATAGAACATTGTTACCCAACCGACAACAAATTGAACTTATAAATACCATCGGCAGGTCTCGATCCCTTAATCTCTTCTCGTTTGATAAGCGCCGCCTCCGTTTGGGTACGTATGAGCCAAGATGCTGCAAAAAACATCAACCATTTAGATGACCATACCTCTCGCAAAGGAGCAGTGCAACTATGAACCATAAAGCAGGCATTTTTTCATGGTATGGCTTTGTGATGCCGTTTGAAGAACGGATCAGCCTGATCAGAGAGGCGGGCTTTGAGGCCACGTCGCTCTGGTGGGAAAGCGAGGATCTGCCTTACCGCGTAAAGAGAGAGGATATGCCGCGTCTGGTTCGGGAAGCAGGGCTGTTCCTGGAGAACATCCACGTTCCCTTCAACGACTCGGACGCCCTTTGGTCTGAGGACGAAGCGGCGCGGGTGGCGGTCGTCAACAGCCATCTGGCCTGGCTCAACGACTGCGCGCTTCACCGGATCCCCACAATGGTCATGCACCTGAGCGACCGACCGGATTCCCAGGCATCCCGGCGCCAGGGGCTGAAGAGTCTCGATGCACTTACGCGAACCGCTGAGGATCTCGGGGTGACGATTGCCGTTGAGAACACCCGGCACAACGACCGCGTCCGTTTCATCTTTGAGAACCTTCCGTCCCCAGCGCTGGGCTTTTGCTTTGACAGCTCTCACCACAAGCTGACGGACCAGGGCGACTTCAAGCTCCTGAAGGATTTTGGGAGCCGGCTGGCGGCCACTCACCTCTCAGATAATGATGGCGCCGAGGACCGTCACTGGCTGCCGGGCCACGGCACGATTGACTGGAACGCGCTGACCAGCGCCTTTCCAAAAGGCTACAGCGGCTGCTTGACCATGGAAGTGGGCCCCACAGAAGAGGAACGCGCCGGCGCTCCAAAGGATTTTCTGAGGCGCGCCCACCAGAGACTCACGGAGGTGGGGAGGCTGATCGCCTTATAGCACCTCACCGAGGCGAAGCAAACTTTTGACTGCCGGCCCATTATTCGCTGCAAAATCAGACGCAAATTGCAACCAAAAGCTTTTCGTTGCACAACGTTTTCGATCTCCTTCTCGATAAAAATGACCATCGGCACGCCCTCGTCCCTAAAAGGACAGAGACGCTGCCGATGGTCATGTCAATTTCACCGTTCCAAAGCCTAAGCCAAGGGACTGTCCAACAGCCATTTCAAAAGGTTCACGTGACGTATCCCATTATAGTTCACGCCGCTGCCAATATCGTCCAAGGTTAGCAAAACTTTAGGAAAATGGTCTCCAATTTTCTCTAACGGCTCCAACTCACGCTGTAAGGTTTTTTCATCCAAAACAGAAGCAGCAACCTGATAATATTCCAAACCTTCAGGCCCCGATGCCACAAAATCCACTTCCTTCAGTTCAAGCTTACCAACATTGACCTTGAAACCTCTTCGCCGAAGCTCCAAATACACTGTATTCTCGATTAAATGACCCAAATCCGCAGAGCCTTGAGACAACAACATCTGGCGAATTCCAGAGTCTACAATGTAATACTTGCCAAGTGTTTTTAAATGTTGTCGTCCTTTAATGTCATACCGATCGACTTTATAAAAAATATAACCGTCCGTTAAAGCGCGAACATAGGCATCCACGGTGTTGACGGATATTTTTCTTCCACTGGACTGAATCGTGTCCGCAATTTTATTGATAGAAATAGGACTTCCAATCCCGCTCGCCAAGGTCTTCACAATACTTTCCAAAACAGAAACATCCGTGATCCCATCCCGCATAGCCACATCCTTAATCAGAATCGTGTTATAGATCCCCTCCAGGTATGGCATAATCTTTGCAGTATTTTGCTCCAACAATGCCGCGTACGGAAAGGACCCGAACCTCAGATAATCATTAAATTTCTCACGTTCTGAACTGTTCGAGGCCGGCACAGCCTGACAATACTCTTTAAAAGATAAAGGCAGCATATCTATTGTAATGTATCTTCCCGACAACAGGGTTGCCAACTCGCCTGACAGCATATAAGCATTGGAACCCGTAATATAGACATCTACATTGTCCTTGATAAAAAGGCTGTTTACAACTTTTTCGAATGATTTGCAATTCTGCACTTCATCAATGAACACATAGGTTGATTTATTTTCACATAGCTTGTCTTTAACAAAATTGTACAGTACCTTATAATCCAGCAACGCCTCGTATTCCATATCTTCTAAATTAATCGAGATGATCTGCGCTTTTTCGACCCCGGTGCTTATCAGATAGTCTCTGTATAGGGCAAGTAAAGTAGATTTTCCACAGCGTCTAACGCCTGTGACTACCTTGATGATTTTCTGATCGCGAAAAGCTATAAGCCTTTTCAAGTACTCGGTTCTTTCAAGCATACAAACACCTCTTTTCATCTTTAGAATAGCATTCGCACTTGAAATTTTCAACTTTTTTCTTATTTCAGAAATAAATATTATTTTTCATATATTTTTTTCTGAATTTTGACATTCTTTATCCGTACCTGGTACATTTTTATGAACGCCGACGTTCAAATGATTTGAAAAGATTGATAATACTTGTTTTTTAATCAAAAACAACTTCTTCAACTTCGTTCTGCATGCCAGGTACAGTTTTTCACAGGGCGTTAAAAGACGACTGCTTTAACCTCGTTATCATAACAGGACCCATTGGGGGACAAAACGACCATCGGCACGTCATCATCCTTAATCACTAAAAGGACGTCCTCATCCTTAATCACTAAAAGGACAGAAGCGCTGCCGATGGTCGTTAAAGTTTCATAGTGTCCTTTATTTCTCACTCGCCCGCCCATACTTCTCTTCCAAAAAATCAATACTGACCCGCATCAGCCTCTTCAGCGCCTCTTGATCAATGTCCGACAGCTTTTTGATATAGATGCAGGCCTTTCCGACCTTATACTTGCCCAGATCCTTCAGCAAATACTCATGTTCAGGGCTGCCCGTATACACATACAGGGAAATTGCCGCTTTTCTCGGTGAAAATCCAACTAAAGGCCAATCCCCTTCTTGCTTGCTCCGATCCGACTTATAGTGATACATGCCGAACCCAATCATAGTTGGCCCCCACATCTTTGGCGGGTGCCCCGTAAACGCCTGCATCAGTTTCACAAGCTCAAGACTGTCCTGACGCTTTTGCTCCGTATTTGCGAAGGTATTGATAAACTCAAAGACATCTTGATCGTGCTGCTTGGTTTTTATTTCAGACATTGGCGTGCCTCCTGTCGTTTGATTGGTCAAACCCTCAACGCCCCACGAAACCCTCTGGAAGCATAGTACGACTCCGCACCATTATGGTACATAAAAACCGTATCGTAGCGGCGATCACAAAAGATGGCCCCACCGAGCTTTCTGATCTTGTCAGGCGTCTTCACCCAACTCGACGTTTTGGTATCAAAGCTTCCGACTGCCTGCAGCTTTCGGTATTGTTCTTCCGTTAAAATCTCAATGCCCATGTCTTCCGCCATGCCCACTGCACTGTTCTCAGGTTTGTTTGCTTTCCTTGACTCCAGGGCTTCACGGTCATAGCAGACATTTCTGCGTCCGCTTGGGCTTTCCGCTGAACAATCATAAAAATAGAATTCATCTGATTGTTGGTCACCGGAAACAACATCCGGCTCGCCGCCGGTTCTTTCCATTTCATAAAGGGACCACAGTTTCTCTGCGTTATTTTCCAGCTTTTCCTGTACTCGGTCCCATTCAATCCCCTGATGCCGGTTTCTATTTTTCTCAAAACGGATCTTCAATAGGCTGAGTAATTCTGCGCGTTGTTCTGGTGACAATGTCGCTTTTTCTTTTTTCAACCAATTCATCTCCCTCTTATAGATCCTATGACTTTTTTGGGCCTCCAGCACGTTTAGTTTAAGTGCTTACTCGACACTAGCCCCTTTTCAGGTAAGCCGTTATGCAGTGAATCGCCCCGCGGCCTTTAAGAATTTCCGACACATCCACAGGAATAACTTTGATGCCATTGTCTTCCAGCAGCGCCTGGGTTCTTGGTGTCCCCTCAGGGATTACAACCAATCCCGGCTCTATGGCGACAAAATTGCACGCAAAGTTTGACCGCACTTCAGTGGTCGACGGCGCTTCAAGTATATTGTACCCTTTCTTTTTCAGCACATTCAGCACGTCATAAGGCACCTGCGAGGCGTGAACCAGCACCGTGTCGTGACTCGCCGTGTTCATCAGGCCGTCAATATGAATATTGCTGTAAGGCTGCTGCATATGCAGGATGTTGGAAACGCCCATTCTTCGGAGCTCTTCAGCCACCTGGTCATAGCCGCTGCGGTTGCATCTGCTTCCCGTCGAGATCACGCAGGTCTCACGATCCACCCACATGGCATTGGCGCCTTCGAAGATCCCGTCGCCATTAATGGTCTTGATAATTGGAACCCCCAATTTTGCCAAGGCTTGAGCGACATACCGCTCTTCTCCGCGACGCGCTGACATGCCGGGCCGTGAGATTATGGCGCCTTCAGGGGTCATGAACATCAAATCTCTGCAGAAGACGGCATTGGGACGATCTTCCCTCTGTTCCTCCACATAATAAACCTTAACGCCATGGTCTCTGTAAATATTGGCAACCGCATCATGCTGCTTGCGCATTAACTGAGTATCGACAGGCACATCAGAGAATCGAACCTCTTTGGCATCAAATTCTTCTATTTCCTTGCCAGGGCGCCTCATCAAAACAGCCCTCAATTTGTCTACTTCTGAAGAAACGCCCCAATCTCCCCAGTATTCCTGCAGATCCTCAATAAAATGAGTCTCCTTAGGGAACCATTTTTCTCCCGGAATAGCGTCAATGTCCATAGTCTTCATGCAAGCGACCTCCTGATTTGTTCATTTGATTTTATTATATCTCAATAACGCCAGATTCAGGTGTGCGTGTTGAGCTGCAATATTAAGACAGTTCAAAGATTTCTTCTGCCGATGGTCATGTTTAGCCACAGCATCAATATTAATAGAATTCAATGACGACATTGTCAAAGTCAAAGGATTTTAGAAAGGAAATCATCAGGGTGCTTATTCGCAGATCTGCTTCTTCCAAAAATCCTTGGCTGATTTTTTCTTCCTCAAGGGTTTTCTTACTTGCGTTTATTTCATCCAAAATGGTCTGGGTAGGATAATCAGAGAGGATACTGCCTTTTAGATCTTCAACTTTCGTATTTTCAGTTTCCACAACATTATCAAGTATTCGGGATTTTGGAACTCTGACTTTATACCGTTGAGATGGTTCGTCATAAGTGATTTCAACTTTTGAAAGATCCGTCCCAGCTTTAAGATACCCCGTGTATTCAATGAGCTTAATGGTTTCTGCAAATTGAATATCACTAACAATGGGAAGTGACAGGCTTCGTTCCGTGCGGCTTACTATGACGTTTCTATAGTCATACCTTAGCGTTGTCCATTCTGAAAGCTCCACCAGCTTATCCTGTACTAAAGATATTTCTGAGCTTTTATTCGTTCCAATAGAAAATAAATCCACTTTCGCAAGGATCACGAATCCAGCAATACCAATAACTATTAAAAGAAGTATTGAAACTATAGCAGCCTTAATCCTTCTCATTGTAGATGCCCCCTCTGTGCGGATGCTTTCTTGATTGCATTATCATGGTGAAATATGGAAGTTCCACCCTTTTTATAACCCATTATCTGATCGTACGATAATGGGTTAGTTTGATTGTCGATCAGCTTCAGGAATTTCTTTCGCAATACCAAGTACAGGCATGTCCCTTCGGAAAAGCCACTAAACAATGATCCCCAACCGGTCTTTTGCTTCAGCCAGCGACTCAAAATAGGCATCGTAAAAATCTTCTCCATCTTTCAGAGGTCTTCGGTAGAACGTCTCCAGCAGGTAGTCATTGGCGGCTTTCAGTTCCTCTGCATCCCGAATAAACTTGAAGCGAAAAGCAAGGGCTTTTAGACAGGTATGCCAGGCCAGAAGAAATGCCTTGTTTTTCTCATAGTTCTCTATGCCTATCCACTGTTCCACTTTGACTTTTTTCAGTTTAGGCTTCACACAGGCATCCACCTGTAGGAAGTACTTGAAATCCTTCTCTTGATAGACTCTTCCGAGAGGGAATAATCGGCAGATATTTGGGCGAAACCCATGAATCGAGCAGCGCCCCTCATCATTCAGAAAACTGCAGCGTTCATCAGGCCCAAGCATTCTTAAATATGGAAGCGTAATTTTATCAACGGTGCGCAGCTCCAGGTGATCCACAAGCAAGTCATCGAAGGCGTTCCCCAGTCCGCGCTTCATCTCATGGATGTCGAAGGGCGTCAATTTAACCAGTTCACCGACACCGCAGCAGCACGCGCTGCAGCCTTCGCACCCGTCGGAATCCGCGCTGACAAAGTCCCTCAGTTCGTAGAGCCTTCCATCTGAAATAGACGCCAGGGTAAGCGGCTCGCTTATGGTTACCTCTGGTCTCATCGTTTCCACCGGTTTCATTGTGTTCATAGGTTTCACAGCGTTCATTGGCTTCTCAGTTTTCATCCGTTCACAATCCACTCTGTCGCCATGAGCTCGGTCAGCCCCATAAAAATCTTCCCAACGACCCGGTCCCCTGCCTGAAAGGTCCCGACACCCTTTGGCGTACCCGTCATCAGGATGTCTCCGTCCTCCAGAGTTGTCATGGTTTTCACCTCTTCCAACATGTCCAGGGGTTTATGAATCATGAGGTTCACATCCCCTTCCTGCCGCAGCTCGTCGTTGATCCAGAGCTGGAAGGCAAGCTGAGGAATATCCTCTTCCTCAATGGGTTCAAAGTCACCAAATACCGCCGCGCCGTCAAACGCTTTAGCCCGCTCCCAGGGCAGTCCCTTCGCTTTCAGTGTGCTCTGCAGCTTTCTGTCGGTCAAGTCCAGTCCAAAGCCAACGCCGCGAATCTTCCCCTCACTGATGATGAAAGAAAGCTCTCCCTCATAATGAATCTCCTTGTCTGGCCAAGCCTTCAGCATGCCGCTGATCGCGGCATTGGGCTTCATGAACAGCACCATGGCATCCGGCATTTCATTCTGAAGTTCTTCTATGTGGGCCACAAAATTTCTTCCTATACAGACCACTTTGCTCGGTGTCACCGGCAACCCATCAAACAATACTGTATTCATTCCAACTTGGTCAGGAAATGTTCTCAGCGGATACCGATAGCACCACTCAAGTCACATGCCCGACCTCCCCCCTTTCCGGTCTAAAGTCATTTCCGTCAATCCCATATCAGAGTCGTTTTCGGAACTGCAGCGTCCCACCATTTCAGAAGTTTGAACAGGCTTTGTCTTGCCAAAACGCTGGCTGCAGCCGTATTTGTAATAACCGTGCATCTTACGCGCTGACTATGGCACCTCTAACTTTATTATCCTTCACATCGGGGTAAAACACAACGCAAATTGTGGGTTGGGTGACCATCGGCATGCCTTATAATCTTTAATAAGCAAAGCTCTGCCGATGGTCACAGAGCCACAAGCAGATTATTGATTAAACCGTCCATTCAAATAACCGACCAAAGGGCCAAGAATCAGCGCCATAGAGAGCATGGGCAGAAAATCCTTAGGATTGATTGTATAAATGATCGCTACTAGTGGCAGCATGTTTAAGGTTGACAACACCAAGCCATTGAGCAGAGAGTTTTTGAACAGTGTCACATGAGCGACAAAATAGCTCGTTATGATCCAAAACAACAGGATTGAAATCATATTAAGCAGCGGCACTTTAACCATGACGAGCGGAATCAAGTCAATAAGACCTGCAGCCAGACCAATGATGATTGCTAAAACAACTTTTTTTGACATTATATTGCCTCCCAATTAAAGTATAATTCTCACTAGAGTGCCTCCAAATTTTTGGATATTTTAGACAAGATCGACACGGTTTGCTTTAGTTCATTTTCCGAAATGCCTTCAGTCATTGACTGATGAAGCGACATAAAAGCAGTCATAATTTCCTTTTTGATCATTATTCCTTGAGCAGACAGCTTAACCATTTTTGAGTGCTCCATATCTTGCTCCAAATAATTTTTGTCCATTAACTTCTTAACATTTCTGCTGATGTTTCCTTTATCTATGTTTAGTATTCTAACGAGATCGTTTTGGGAGAAACTTCTATTAGGATCTACGTAGAAAAGCATCAAAATTTGCAGTTGTCCCATTCCTAGCCCATAGGATTTGAGGTCTTTTTCCGTCTTAGCTTTCATCTCTTTGTAAACTGCGACAACCAAATCGCCAAATTGTTCGGGTGAATGCGTCATAGGATCCCTTCTTTCTTTACGTCGTTTGTTGCGTACACAACTTACGTGATTGATTATATCACCCAATTGTTGTGTGCGCAACTCGGAATTCTAATTTTTGTTTGATAAACGATAAAGAAAGCTGACTCAGATCATTGATCCAGGTCAGCTTCCAGAAAATATGGGGCTAAGATGCCCTCACAGGACTTGCTATATGTAGATCTTTGAGCAATGAACTTCAGCAACTTCACAGTTGTTACCACAGGTGTTAACAGATACGGTGGATCCCAAAATAAAATCCCCAATTCTACTTTGAATAGGGGATTTGCTGTATTCTACAGCATCAGATTAGGGGAAAACATATCCGTTTAATAGAATTTTACAGGGATCGTTTATTTGACAATTCAACCGCGATTTCAATCAACCAGTCTTCTTGACCGCCGACCGCTTTCCTTCTTCCAGCTTCCATTAGAATATCTCTGACATCAACACCAAATCTTTCACCCGCACGCCTTGCGTGAAGCAAAAAGCTGGAGTACACACCTGCATAGCCCATGATCAGGGCATCCAAATGGCTGCTAATCGTCAGTCCTTTTTTCTTTAGCGATGGAATCAGGATTTTTTCACTGGCATCCATAGCCTTATAGAGATCGCCGCCATGCTCGTACCCCATTTTATTGAGAACAGCGATTAAACTTTCTGTCGAAGTATTACCCGCACCCGCTCCTAGCCCTGACAGACAGCCATCTATATAAGTCGCACCCGCTTCAATAGCGGTCAAACTGTTTGACACCGCCAGCCCAAGATTATTATGAGCATGATGACCAATTGGAATTTTTAAATTCTTCTTAAGTGAACTGACTTTTTCAAATACATCCTTTGGCAGCATTGCGCCTCCGGAATCTGTAACATAAACCACGTCAGCGCCATAGGACTCAAACTTCAGCGCCTCTTCAGTCAAACGATTCACATCCGTCATATGAGCCATCATCAGAAACCCTACAACAAATAGCCCCATATCCTTGGCTGCTTTAACATGCTCTTCTCCCATATCCGCCTCAGTGACATGAGTAGCGATACGCACTGCTTTCGCGCCAGCTTTTTGAGCTTTCTGAAGCGCTTCTACCGTTCCAATCCCAGGCAGCAGCAGTACTGCAAGCTTTGACTTAGTCAGCTGAGAGGCGGCTGCGCTAATCAGAGAAAAGTCATCATGTTTTCCGAACCCATAGTTGATCGTAGAGCCAATCAAGCCATCGCCATGGCCAATCTCAATGATATCAATACCAGCGTTTTCAAGTCCGCCCGCTATCTGAGCGGCATCTTCCAGTGTAAATTGATGGGAAACGGTATGGCTTCCATCTCGAAGTGTTGTATCTGTTAAGTAAATTCTAGACAATCTGATCACCACCCATCAACTTTTTTGCGTAAGCCTCAGCTATATTTATAGCGGCGCTATTGATGATATCGAGGTTTCCGGAATAGACCGGCAAATAATCTCCTAGACCAGCGACTTGCATCATAGTTGTCACCGTATCACCTTGAATGATCGGTCCTAAAATTATTTCATAACCCGGCACATAAGTGCGAATTTTTTCGACCATTTTTTGCACGGCATCTTTAATGACTTCAAGATCAGGATTTTTAACTTTTGTAAAAATTGTGTTTCTCATATAAATTGGAGGCTCAGCTGGATTGACAATAATAATAACCTTGCCCTCGTCCGCACCGCCAACCTTTTCAAGCGCTTCCTTGGTGGTAACTGTAAACTCATCAATATTTTTTCTCGTACCAGGTCCGATACTTTTACTGCTGACAGAAGAAACGATTTCAGCGTAATAAACATCAGCAACTTCATTTATAGCTGCAACAATAGGAGTTACAGCTTGTCCGGCGCAGGTAACAGTATTGACATTATCCAACTCCAAAAAATCATCTGTCAAGTTGACTGCAGGAACACAATAGGGGCCAACCGCTGCAGGGGTAAGGTCAATCGCGAACTTCCCAGCCTCTTTGAGTAATGATGCGTGCTGTAAATGTGCGGTTGCACTTGTACAATCGAACACAATTTGTATGTCATCTTCTTTCAGAATGTCTGCTATCCCATTGCTTGATGCTCTGATTCCCATTTGACGCGCATGATCCAAACCCTTGGATTCACGAATGTTTACGATCATGGACGTTTCCAAGTATGGACTACGCTTAATCTTATATAACAAATCCAGACCAATGTTGCCTGGACCTATCACGCCAACTTTAATTCTCTTCATTATAGACCCCACTCTCGTTATTCAAATTTTAACTGAATATCACCCAATGTCTCAAATTTCGCAGTAAATACATCCCCGGATTCTGCGTTTAATGCCGCTGATAAAGCGCCCGAGAACACCACTTCGCCTTTTTTAAGTGTGACTCCAAACGTTCCGAGCGTATTAGCCAACCAAGCAACCGCATAGGCAGGATCGCCTAACGCATCTTCGCCTCTTCCTTCATTGACTTTTTCTCCATTCTTCCAAAATTCCATTTTAAGGCCCTTTAAGTCTACTGATTTAGGATCGACCTTTTGAGAGCTGAGGATATATCGTCCGGATGAAGCATTGTCGGCAACGGTATCTATAATATTTATTTTCCAGTTTGCGACACGACTATCGACAATTTCGATAGCGGCTACAACATAGTCTGTGGCGTTAATAACGTCTTCGGGTGTGATCCCTGGGCCATTCAGATCCTCTTTCAATATGAAGGCAATCTCACCTTCGGCTTTGGGCTGAAGCATAGTGCCGCGATCCGTGACGCCATTATGAACTTCCATACTTTTGAGGAGGTAGCCAAAATCCGGCTGATTGACACCCAGCATGTTTTGCATGACTAATGAAGTAAGACCAATTTTCTTGCCCGTAATCGAGTCCCCTTTGGAGAGTTTACTGTCAATATTGATTTTTTGAATTTGATAGGCATCCTCAATTGCTAACTCAGGGAAGCGAGCCGATACCGCTTGAATCGGTACACAGGTTTGTTCAGAGTTGAATAATTCTAATGCAATCCCCTCAAGTTTTGCAGACATATTTTCCATAGACTTCATCCCCCATATGATGTTACTCGGCAAGAAAATCTTCGACTAATTTGCAAAAGCGCCCTGTCTGTTCAATTTGAGTCCAGTGACCGCAGTGTCCAAATACATGGAGTTGCGCGTCGTCAATTAAGCTCATGAGTCTAAAAGCATTGTCGAGTGGAATGACTTGATCCTCTCTGCCATGTACTATGAGCGTAGGCTGCGTAATTTTCGAAATCTTTTCTTCGTCAGATGCCATAGATTCCACACCATTTTGTCTTGGTGCTGGAAACATAGCTGAAAACGACTCTTGGAATCCAGGCTCGATGCTCGCTTCAAATCTCATATTTATTAGATTGTCTGTCACGATCTCTTTGTTATAGGCAAAAAGATTGATCATTTTCTTCATATTTTCGAAGGAAGGCGTGTAACCCCAAACATCATCCAATCCTTGTGTAATAGGAAAACTAATGCCCATACTTCCCATTAGAACAATTCGTCGAATTCTTTCCGGATATTCAATAGCAAGTTTAATAGCCAGACCACCACCAAAAGAGTTTCCAACGAGATCGACTTTTTCAAGTTTGAGAGCATCCATAAAATCAATGACCTGCTGCGTCCAGTTCGTCATGTTGTATTCAGGATTTTCAGGTCTTTCTGTATATCCGAAACCAACTAGATCTGGTGCAATAACGCGTCTATTCTTGGCCAATTCAGGGATGACAAGACGCCAATTGGCCCAAGCGGTAACTCCAGGACCTGAGCCATGAAGAAGCATAACAGGATAACCTTCACCCTGATCATGATAATTTGTATTAAAGGCTCCAGTCATTATTTGATTTGCAATTTCAGGCTTTACATTTGACATAATAATTCCTCCTATCTTGTAATATATAACAAGCCAGTTTTTTTATAGGATCCACATAACGGACTGTGGAATAAACGTTATAATTGCCAGCGCAACCAATAAAGCAATCAGAAAAGGCATCGTCTCTCGGGTGATCTCCTGTATACTGGTTCCAAATACTCTTGCGGACGTAAACAAGGTTATGCCAAAAGGCGGTGTCAGCATTCCTATGGCGAGGTTCGTTGTCAGCATGATGCCGAAGTGCACGGGATCGATCCCCAGTGTCAATGCAATCGGCAGAGCAATTGGTACTAATATATATTGAATGGAACCCGACTCCATAAACATGCCGGCGATTAAGACTATAACGTTGACTATAAGTAATATCGTATATTTACTATTGGTCAAGGCTAAGACTGTATCAAGGATCGTCTGTGGAATCTTAACGTAGACCATAACCCATGCGAATAGTGCTGCAGCAGCCATGATGACCATGATGCCAGCAGTGGATATAGCTGATGCCAAGAAAATTCTTGGAAGGTCTTTCCACTTCAT
This sequence comes from Acidaminobacter sp., assembly GCF_030247605.1. Classification (GTDB taxonomy): domain Bacteria; phylum Bacillota; class Clostridia; order Peptostreptococcales; family Acidaminobacteraceae; genus Acidaminobacter. The sequence goes on from NZ_JAOTSB010000030.1 coordinate 29,934, forward strand.
CTCCTTGTACACAAAGATTCCGATAATAATGGAGTAGATTACTGCTACGACGGCAGACTCCGTCGGTGTAAAAATGCCGGCGAAAACGCCGCCAACGATAATGACAGGTGTACCTAATGCCCATAATGAATCGAGGAAATAATGCAGTCCGGACAACTTTTTGCCCTTCTCTTCATGTACTAATCCCTTGATTTCAATTTCACCGGCAGCAATCTGTTCAGCTTTGGCTTGATAACCGCGTTTTTTTGAAATCAGAATCGTAGGAACAACAAGCGCGGCACCTACAATCAGACCGGCAGGCAAGCCAACCTTATAGAGATCAGAAACGGCAACTTTGGATAGAACCGCATAAATTATGAAGGCGATACTCGGCGGAATAATAATACCAATTGGGCTCGCCGCCGCTACGATTGTAGCGCTGAATGACCGGCTGTAACCCGCACGCAGCATGCCGGTCATCATAACCCCGCCAATTGCTGCTGCTGTGGCGATCCCGCTGCCAGATATTGCAGCGAAGAACATACAGGAGATTATTGCGACGACACCTAATCCGCCATGAATATTTCCTACCGCAGCCGCTGCCATATTAACAATTCTCTTTGCTATGCCGCCTTGATTCATCAGGTCTCCCGCCAGAATAAAGAACGGTACAGCCAGCAACGCCGCTGAGTCAATACCGGCAAATAGTTTCTGAATAACCACAACGTGCTGGATATCGTTTGCATAAATAAAAACCAATGAGGATAAACCCAGTGCCGTGACGATAGGCGCACCGACTACAAGCAGCAGCAGCGCTGTTCCGAACAAAATACCGCCCATTTATTCGACCTCCTGGTTAAACAATTGATTCATAATAAAAACAAACACTTGAAAAACTAGAATGGAAAATGCGATCGGGAAGATCCCGTAAACGATTTTCATCGGAATTCTCATGTTGGTAGAAACCTGTGTACCAGCCAATGTCATCATGTCCGCAGCGATAAATATCGCTATCCCAAAAAAAGCAGCTGTCAGAAGCTGCTGAAAAATCACAAGCCACTTTCTGACCTTAGGAGATACTGCCACCTCCAAGGCACTAACATTAATGTGAGAGGCTCTTCCCGCCATCACAGCAGAGCCTACCATTACCAAAGCAATATTAGTGTATCTGGTCAACTCTTCGGTCCATCTCAAGCCTGTTTGAAAGACATACCTTAATAAAATTTGACCGAAGTAGGTCACTGTCATCAAGGCAAAAGCGAATATCAGAAACCAACCACAAACTTTATTTACAACTTCACTGATCTGGTTCAGAGTCTTCAAACTATCATCTCCCTAATATATGCATATCACTTGAAAAAAATGGTGAAGGGCTTCGGGAAGCAAAACCCTTCACCTGTATTGCTTTTTACTGAATTGCTTTTATGGCTTCAAGATACTCTCCGGAATGGTCTTTAAGGAACTTGTCATATACCGGTGTCATAAGCGCTTCAAATGCAGCTTTATCCTCTACTGCGTTGAATACCATACCTTTAGATTCAAGTTCAGTCTTTGCAGCTTCTTCATTAGCTTTTTGCTCAAGGCCTAAGGTCTTAGCTGCTTCAAGGCCGGCTTGGCGAATCATTTCCTGATCCTCAGGGCTCATACCGTTAAGCAGATTGGTGTTCATCTGAAGTGCGGCGAATGCGAAGAAGTGGCCGGTTTCAGACATATACTTCTGGACTTCGTCAATTTTGTAGTCACGTGTGGTAACAATTGTGTTTTCATGTGCGTCAATAGTCTTTTGCTGGAGCGCTGTAAAAACCTCGCCCCATGCCATAGCTTGAGCGTTTGCACCAAGTGCTTTGAATGTATCAATATAGGTTTCACTTTCAGCAACCCTGATTTTAAGACCCTTTAAGTCATCTGGCACCATAATTGGTTCTATGTTGCTGGTGACGTGCCTAAAGCCTCTTGGCATAAAAGATAATGTCGTCATGCCAACAGAATCAGTCAATCTGTACATCTCAGTTGCAATGTCTGAATCGAGGAATTTTTCAACATGATCCCAGTCTCTGAAAAGATAAGGCAAATCCTGTACCGCCATTTCCGGTACAAATTGATTTATGTCTGATGCCGTAATAATAGTAAAATCGACGTTCCCAATCTGAAGTGATTCCATCAATTCTCTGTCAACGCCTAACTGACCTGCAGGGAAGACGTCAATTTCATATCTGCCTTCCGAGCGTTCTGAGACCAAACGCGCAAACTCATTGGCAAAGTTGTCGTAGGCAGTTCCAGGTGCAGCTATGTGACCAAGTTTAAATACTTTTACTTCTGTTGAAGCCGGTTCGTTTGCAGCAGGCGCTTCCGCAGGCGCAGCAGGTTCGCTGGAGCCACCACAGGCAGTCAGCAGCATTGACAAGATCAGTAGTACACTTAACAACATCATTCCACGCTTTTTCATTTGACACTCTCCTTAATCTTTTTTTGAATCCCCTTTGTTGCTGAAAATTATGTTACGCCCCGCCGTTTGTGCGACATTGTCGCACTGTGTTCTCACAACGAGGTTTATTAAAAGGGTATTTCTACCCCAATAATTCCATTTTCTATTTAGTCCCTTAACTATACAGCTTAGGTATCCTCAATATTTTAAAAAGCTTATCTGAGTGAACCTCGATAGCCCAGTTTTAATGAAACATCACCCGTAGCTTTTTTTAGAAGCTGGATTGCCTCTTGAATTTTTTCATCTGTCATTCTGATCGTTGGTCCAGAAACGCTTATAGCATATCTCACCTGTCCGGTATGATCAAATATTGGCGCAGCGACGCAGGTTAAACCTTCGATCCGCTCTTCATGATCCATAGCAAAGCCATTATTTCTTATTTCGCTCAGGTTTTCCAGGAGTGCCGGCTTCGACGTTATGGTTTGACTTGTAAATGCTTTCAATTCATTTGGCAATTTGCTGTTGACCATCTCCGGATCTAAATACGCCAGCATTGCTTTTCCAACACCTGTACAATAGGCCGGATTGCGTGTTCCAATTGTCGTAAAGATCCTCATGGATTGAAATGATTCTTGCTTGTCAATGTAGATAACTTCCAAGCCCTCGAGCATCCCTAAATGGACAGTTTCTTCAATTGTATTTCGAATTTCGCTAAGCAGCGGTGATGCGATGTGATGAATATCCATAGAATTAATCACTAAATTGCCGAGTTCCACCAAGCGAATACCTAAACAATATTTCTGATTTTCATCATTTTGACTCACCAGGCCATGATATTTTAACGTATTAAGTATTCCAAATGCAGTACTTTTATGTAAATCCAGCTGTTCAGCAATTTCAGTCAACTTAAGCTCTCGTGTCGTATCCGAAAAAAGCTGGAGGATCATCATTGCCCGATCGATAGATTGAACGCGTTTCCCATCTTCCATATCCAACACCCTCATCAAGGTTTCATTTTCTGAATATTAACACATTAAAAAAGCAATGTAAATAGATTTTAAGAAAAAATCCTACATTGTCGCACCGCGTTCTCATTTTTTATGAAAGTTAGTACTTCACGACAGTTCCACTCCCGATCTGTTAATTTATTTTAGATTCGCGGGTACACTGACAAAGAGACAGCTCGTCATCCAAGTGATGCCAAGCTGTCTCTTATCGTTGGGAGACCATTTTGCCGCAGCCAGTAAGCTCTCATCAAAAACTTGATCGCTTCCAGAGTCCAGATGATCACCAAAAGCAATAGGATATAGATATAAGCTGGCATAGCCTGAGCCGCTGGCAAGAACAGGAAAAACCCACTCACAATGGTGTTCAGGGCCAGCGACAACACCGCTCTCCAGTATTTTAGCTGCCGATGTCTGATGAGATAAACGACCATAACCGCCAGGAGGATCCCGAGAATGATCCCGTACACCATCATATGCTCTGCATCCAGGATTGTCTGCATATATTGTCGCTTCCTTTACACCACATGATGGTTGACCCCGACTTTTTATGGCTCAAGAGGCAAATGACAAAATGAACTTAGAACTATTTTCAATACAGGTTAACCGATTTTTGGGGCTTCATGAATCCATTGGCGCGTTTGCAGATTGGAATGGGGCTTTTCAATTTCTTTCAGAAAAAGCCGAGGAAAGCCGGCTAGTCCTTGTAATAGACGAGTTTCCATACGCTGCGGAAGAAAACCACAACTTAAAATTCATTCTCCAAAACTTCATAGATCATGAGTTCAAGCACACAGGCATCTTCATCATATTATGCTGCAGCCAGATCATTCACAAAGCAATGACTCTGCCGATGGTTCCTTTTCGCCACTCTCTTAGAATGTGTCATAATATGGAAGTCGAAATTCTTTTTAAACCCATTATCCGATCGTACGATAATGGGTTTGTTTTGAAATGTTAATCTACTTCCTATCCTTTACATCGTTGTAAAATACAACGCAAATTGTGGTTTGGGTGACCATCGGCACAAGTGGATCCATTACCATGGGTCATGTCCTAACAGTTTATCCTAAATCTGATCATTCAGTAAAAAATCCGGAATATAATGATGTATAATACCTTGTCGGCTAAAATCAAACCGGTCCATAGATAAAACATATTTTGGGAAATTATCTTCAATCGCCAGAAGTGCGCCGAATTCCCGTTCGACGGTTTCCTTGGACGCCAAAAGATACGACACCTGCAGATAAAGTCTGCGCCCGGCTTTTTCGCACACGAAATCCACTTCCCGGTTCCCAACGCGTCCCACAAAGACCTTATAACCACGTCGAAGCATCTCCATATAGATCATATTCTCAAGAATACGCTGAAGATCTCTTGTGTTATTTCCATAAACCGCTTGCCGTATCCCATGGTCCGCAATGTAATACTTCTCATTGACTTGGATAATCTGCTTCCCAATCAGATCCATCCGGGGTACACGGTGAAATAAAAAAGCTTCCTCGCATCCCTTGAGCTGATTCAAAACCGTTTCCGGCGCAACCTTTCGTCCCTCACTCTTAAAATATTTTGAAATGGCGTTCGCTGAGAAAGTCTCTCCCACATGAGCAATCACGTAAAGGAGGATGCGTTCCAATAAATCAATATCCCGAAATTGATTTCGCTTCATGACATCTTTGATCAGAACGGAATTATAAAGATCCATAAGGTATTGGGAAGTCGCGTCAGGTTCATGACTAAAATGCTTGAGGAACGGAAATCCTCCGATTTGAACATATTGATCGAAAAACTGGTCAGTGGACTTCGACGACTTTTCCTGACTGTACAATTCATTGAACCTCCCATGACTCAAGTCACGGGATTCCTAAGAACACCGTTCTAACGAACAATTTTTTATTAGGCTATCCCCGCCGCACCAGCGGTTAGAAGCCTTAGGGCTTCATTCTTAATATTTATGCTTGCGTTAAGATCTCTGTCATGGATTGCACCACATTCCGGACAAATCCAATTTCTAAC
>NZ_JAOTSB010000031.1 GCF_030247605.1 Acidaminobacter sp.
CATACAAATAGATGTTAATTTGCTGCAATTTTCTTTCACCCATTGGGTGAAAGAATGGTTTTGGCTTAACGATTATAAATACTTGCTTAAAGGGTTATATGAGTAGATTGCACGTAGAATCTAGGTAAGCTCAACGTTTTCTTCAGAGAATGAAGTCAGGTTTGGCAGATAGTCATCTGCTGTGGCAGATTCAAGAACCTTGCGCTCTACGCCAAAGTCAGTTTCTGCACGCTCAAGGCCATACCATGCAGAGTCGTTGAAGGATTGGTCCCCAAGTCCGCCAGTGTCTGTAATCATGCCTACGACAACGCTTTCTTTTGTCTCACCGCAGCCTGCGAGCGCTCCGGCCGCAAGTATAACGATGAGCAGTAATGCAAATAGCTTCTTCATCATCCCGTTCCTCCTCATTTTTCAGGTTGTGCCAAATGTCCTTTTTATATCGCAAAAAAATTCACCAGAAGACCTACAACACAGAGTACCTCGCACTGCGAGTATTGACCCGCACTTCAAACTTTCCGATGTTGTTAATAATCTTGACTGGCGACTCTTCCTGCACTCTCTAGTGGACAGGCTCACCTCATGTTGTTGAATACATCTTAATTATATCCAAAATTGTCCTCAAGTATCAAGCAAAGAACATAATTTTTTAGTAAAAAGGCCGGTAGATCGCACATTCCAGCGACTTACCGGCCTCTCTCAATTCATCTTGGATCAATCCAACCTCTAAACTAGCAAGGTACCGCTTCTTTAGCAAGGAAACCCGCTTCCGCCAGCAGTTTGATTGCGAGCTCAAGCTTCTCTTCAGCCACCATGACAATTGGTCCGGTGCAGCCCATGCCGCTCTCCGCATAGACGCCCTGCTTCCAAAGCGCTTTAACCGCATCTTCAAGGTCCATGATGTCAATGCCTGAAACGGAGCCGGTGACGACTTCTTTCGCAGGGGCTTTAACTTCTGTCTCTTCTTCCGCTGCAGCTGATTTTTTTGTATCCTTGGTCAAGCCTTGAACAATCTTGTCAAAGCCCGCAGCGCGAACTTTGTCAAACTCCGCTTTAGCGACCTCTTTCAGATTGCCCTTAGCGAGCATGGCGCCGTAACGGATCGCGTTTGCGACAACCGGTACGCCTGATGCTCTTGAGAGGATCAGGATCGCGCGCTCATAGTCAAAGCCAATGCCAGGACCATAGCCAAAGCCAGTGGCTTCATAGCTTCCGCCGGTTGTAAAGGAAGAGAACATCTTCATCAGGATATTGCCTGTCAGAGTATCTGTGACCATGACGTCGACAGAGCCCATGAGCAGGTCGTTGCCGCGCATGACATTGCCGCCGTCTGAACGGCCGGACTCGCCGAAGCTGAGGTCGTAGCCTGCAGCGATCAGCTCTTTGAGTCCGCGCTCAACGGTACGCGCGTTGTCGACATTCAAAATGCCCACTGAAGGTTTTTGGATCCCCATTGCTTTTGCCGCGACCACACCATAAATGGCGTTTTTCAGCATAGCTTCAGTTCGGTTGGTCGCAGACGTACCCGTCGTGGTCGCTATGAACATTTCACGGCCGATTCCCGGTGTGACCACACGGCCAACCGTTGAAACGCCAATTGGGAACGTATAGTGCATGGTGACACAAGACTGGATGTAGCCGCTGTCCAGGAGCTCTTCCATCTTCTTATGCATTTCGTCTTCAGAATTGATTTCGACCACTTCAAGGGAAGTGTCGCACTTAGGTCCAATCAGGACAATATCGTAGTCCGCGTCGCGAGCCGCAAGTTCTGCGCCTTTGACGAGGTTCTCCACGCCATGCTCGCTGCCAAGGGTAGTCAGTCCTACGCGAACGCGGCTGCCGAACTTACCGGTTTGAATGGCATCCGCGATTTCGAGGAACGCATTACCAAGAATCTTTTTTACTTCGAGGTTCTCAGACATATTAGCCCCTCCTTACGCGTTTAGCAAGTGAGCGGCAAAACCTCTCATGGCTTCTGCGATCATGTTGTTGATTTCTTCCTTGGAGACGGAAGCACCCTCTGAAGCAGTCTCGCCACTGTTTCTCTCGACGACAATGGAAACACCGTCAAACAGGTTCGTCATACGGCCGAGGAACAGGGAGCCTTTACCAACGATCATTGCGCGGTTCAAGCTGCCAGTCGTCAAATCATCTATGGCAAAACCAGCATATGGCACGCCTGATGGAATGTGGCCCTGTGTAGGTGCCCAGCCGTTCATGCCGTGCTTCTCAACGAATTCGTTAAGCTGCGTGCGCTCGAGCTCACCACGTTTGACGCCAATTGCAGCAATCATTTTGTAGTTGGCTTCAGGAACGTCGCCGGCGCCGGCAGGCTTCGTGATGTCAGGGTTCTGCATTTCTACGGAGTACTTATCGATATCCGTAACTTTGAGGTTGCCTTTGTCGAGCGGCATTGAAATCAACGCCGTGATAACTGCCTGAGGAGAAGAGCCTGTGCCGACGTTGTGCTTGCCGACTAGGTCTGTTCTGAGAACCGGGGAGCTCCCGTCATTTTCAGAAATCAGAAGCGCGAATCCGCCGAGGACGTCCTCAAGAATAGGGAGGCCTTTCTTGACATGGTCTTTGCCGTTCATGCCAAGCTTGGCAGTAGCGCCGCCGGCGACGATGACGACATTTTTATAAGTGCCGGCCTTAACGAGAGAAGCCGCTGTAATCAGAGCATGAGTAGGCGCCGCGCAGAAGCCTCTGAGGTCGGAACCGGTCGCGTTGACTGCGCCGCCCATCTCAGCAATGGATTTTGCGAAGTTGCCGCCGCCACGCTGGTTCATGTCGCCGCAAGCTTCTTCAGAGCACTCGATCACATAATCAATTGAAAGTGGATCAATGTTGTTTTTAGCTACCAGGTGTTTGAACGCGAGGATGCCGGAAGCCTTAACAACGAGGTTTTCGAACATGACATGGGCATTGAGGTTGACGTCGACGTCGTGGGCTTTCTTGACGCAGCCGACGAGTTTGCCGTCATGGTAAATCGCTTCCGCATGGTGGACGTTCACGAGCTCTTCGATCATGGCAAGGGAATCGCCTTCGCCAAGCCTAGCGAGCTCTTCCGGAGTCGCCAGAGCATTCTTGCCATATTCCGCTTTCGCCAGATCCATAAAGGACTTCTCGAGCTTGACAAGGTCAAAGACGTCAGAAAGTTTCAGCATGGCAATGAATTCAACTTGTGGCATGATCTCGCCGAACTTGCCATCGCGGCTGCTGCCCGGGACATCAACGCCGACCCATGGCTTTTCAAGCTTCCCAAGGGCTTCAGGCGTGAGGTTTCCAATATAAGTCTGGTTTGGCGCGTAGTTGACAACTTCTTCGAACGTACGAAGATGCTCAGGAACTTTCTTGAGGTATTCCGAATCAGGATTCATTGCTTTCTCAACTGTTTGAGTTGTACCATTGTGCATGATCATGTCCGGCGTGTGCACGAGCACATAACCGGCCGCTTTCAATACTGCGTAGGACATTTTACACCTCCGAATAATGTTTAAATAGGTTGAGGCTAGAGGCCTGCACTGCACATACCCTTCACCTCAACCTATTCAGGTCAAATTATATTATTTATCAAAGACCGTCTGCTCAGTGACTTCTACAGTCAAAGCATGGAGCGCTCTTTCGACGATACGGCGGCGAAGCTTTTTCTCTTCTGCCGGTTCGAGCGCTGGATTGCCGAGCGGATGCGGAATTGCGATTGCCGGAACGATTCTGTTCGCGCCAACAGTCAGGGAAATTGGAACTACTGTCGCAATGTGGACAACAGGAATACCGGATCTTTCAATAGCTTTAACCATCGTTGCACCGCAACGAGTACAGGTGCCTCACGTTGAAGTGAGAATAACCGCGTCAACGCCATCTGCAAGAAGGTCCTTAGTAAATTCCGCAGCAAACTCGTTGGAATTCTTAACGGAAGTACCATTTCCTGTCGTTGTGTAGAAGTAACGGTACAGTTCGCCAATCTTGCCTTCCTTTTCGAGGTCGCGAAGGACGTCTACAGGAAGTACACGGTCGGAGTCGTCGTTGCAGTAAACCGGGTCAAATCCGCCGTGAGCAGTTTCGTAAGTTTCGAAAGTCAGGTCAGAAATGCCATCAATGTCATACTTGCCATATTTGGAGGCAGAAGAAGACTCGATGCGATCTGGATTGCCTTTCGGAACAATACCGCCTGAAGTGACCAGAGCGATTTTTGCTTTGCTAAGATCTTTGATTGCATTGCCTGGAGCAACATGATCAAATACCGGCATTGGGTACTCTGTCTCAAAAGGCTGGTCATTCAGCTTGCTGACAAGCATTTCAACCGCACGCTGTGCGCCAATCTTGTCGACGAAGACGTTTCTGCGGATGCCGCGCTCAATGTAGCCTTCTTCAGCAGGTCTGCCGATAGTCGCGCCTTCAGCAAGCTTGACAGCGAACTTCGCGACAGCCGGAACCGCTGTACGCATTGCAGCTGCGGAGTTGCCAGTCTCGATAATGTAGAGGTCCTTGCGGTACATATCGACACCCGGGTTCTCAATGTACATAGCTGTTACAACTGGAATCTCGAGCTCTTCTTGAACGAACTTGGAGATTGTGCCGCAAGCAGCGCCATAACGGCCTGCGTTGAACGCCGGACCTGCAATAAGCATGTCAGCGTTTTGGGCTTTGATCATCTCGAGGATTGTTGCTTTTGCTTCCTCAAGATTCTCGTTGAAATAGGAGTCACCACAGATTACTGTAGCAACGATTTCCATATCTTTTCCTAGCTTTTTGAATTCAGCGTTCAGTGCCATGCCGGGACCGACAACGCCTTCTCTCAGCTCAGGTTTCACGTCTGCTTTTTCTTCACCGCCAATGCCCGCGAAGAATTGGTTAATGTAGTGCACAATTCTAATCTTGCTCATAAGCCGCCTCACACTCCTCCGCAAATACTAACGCGGTGGAATAGATTGAGGATCCCTCCCTTCACATTTTTCTGGTTTAAAGGATCGCTGGTATATTACTTTAAAACGGTATTGCCATCAGGTTTTGTACAGTTCGACCGAACTGTGTAATTGCATGGATTTGGTTGTTAATCAGGGTTTTTATCAGGGTTGATAATCAGGGTTTTGGTAAAGCGTTTTAGTTCTTTGATATCTCTAAATTATCGGCGCGATCTTAGAGATATTTGCAGTAAGACGTTCTCATGTTTGTCATCTCAGCAACGATGTCGTCCACGTTGAGGACCATTTCCATCATGCCGATCTGATCTTCGTAGACGTCTGCGTCTACGTCAGCCTTGAACTCAGGCTCTACCGCGTGGTAGACAGAAAGTCCAAGTGCTACGCCTGCAAGGCTTCCTGCAAACGTTGGGTCACCATTGGTGACGGTCTCAGCTGCAAGACCAGCTGATTCTGCTTCTGCTGCGCCGAAGATAACTACGACATTCTCATGTCCGTACTCATCCGCTAAAGATTTAACCCTGTTCTGATTCTCCAAATCCATGGCCCCTGCAGCCGTTCAGACAAAACACTCTGTTGCGGAATAGACGACTGTTGCCGCGCTATTCGTCTTGACGCATTCTTCGATCGCTTGGCCCGGAACACCGTCGCGGTCGCCAATGATGATCACTTTTTTATTAGCTAAAATGCTCATTCTCGACATCCTTTCGATTTTAAATTCTTTTTATTTCGACTTGCTTTTTATTAGTACATTCTTGCAGTGAGCTTGTTGAAGCCAAGCTCATTGGTAGCGCCCGTAATAACCTGGATTTCGGCAACAATGCTGCCATCCGGTCTGAGGGAGCCGTCAAATCCGCCAGCGATTTTATCCGTGTAATCCAGCATGCCAATGATTTTCTTCATTGGAGGGAGTTCAATGGTCTCATTTGCGTTGCCGCCTGTGACCACTGCGTTTGCAGATGGATCCGCATCTGCGAGGGACTGGGATGAACCGTCACGGCCAGCATACTCGTCTGTTACGATAACAGTCTTGACGCCTTCCGCTTCGATTTTTTTGCAGTTCATGATCAGGTCAGTATCCGGGTTGCCGAAACCTTCCTGTGAAACAATAGCGCCGTCCAGGCCGAGGAACTTCGTGAACTTCGCAGTCCAGTTGGAAGATCTCTCTTTGTCAGCGAGGTAAACGTTCTCGTTCGTGATGATGACGCCCATGAAGTTGATGGACTTGCCATGCTCAGCGTAGAGATGTTTGATGATTGGGTTGTTGAGGTGGTGGTAGGTTGTGTTCTTGTCGCAAGCTGAAACGCAGTTGCCGCTCAGGATTGCGCCATCCATGACTTCAGTCGGATAGAGGATTGTAGGAACAATCTTCTTCGCGTCAACGCCATAGACATAAGTGTCGTGGAGAAGGCCTTGTGTTTGAAGCATGTAGACATAGCCGACTTTAGGAAGCTCTGGGTACTGAGCTGCTTGCTCAAAGAGCGGTTTAGTCTCATAAGTGTGGACGACGTCCGGAGTAACCGTTCTGCCGAGTTCACCGATTAAAGTTGCGACTCTGAGGCCAGCCATACGGGCTGCCGCTTCGTAGTCGTACTGGTTGATGCCTTCAGCAGGCTCAATGACCAGACAAACGTTGTTGGTTTTGGAGAACGGTGTAAAGTCTGCGCCAGGGCCGGACATATCGATAATGCCTTCCTGGAAGCCTACAATTTTACCGCAAGTAACAACTGCTGCGCCTTTGAGTACGTGGGTTCTACCGGAACCAACGGTTGTAACTTTGTTGATGACGCCTGGGAAAATTGCACCAGGACCGTCAACCTTGACGCGTGGCTCAATAACATCCTTAACAGGTGTGATGCGGGTTTCTTCACCCGGCTTAGCAAGATCGACCTTACAGCTTTTGATATATTCATTTTCCATGACAAGCGAAACGATCTCATCACGATTAATGAACAGTGTCCCGTTTTCGACCTTACTGACGTCGCCAAACTGAACGTCTTTGATTAGAATTTCACCAAGTTCTAAACGCAAAAGGTTCACCTCCTTGTATATTTGAACCGGACCCTCCGGTTACAGACAATGCTCTTCTTTAAAGATTAGCGTCCAACATTTCTTTGATGCCGGCTTTTGAAGCTTTTTCCTTAGTGACTTCGCCTACTTTTTGACCGCCCTTGTAAAGGGTGATTGTAGGAAGGCCAAGCACTTTTTGAGAGATCGCCAGTCTTCTGGCATTCGTTGTGTTGAGTTTGCAGAATTTGACTTTGCCTTCATATTCCGCCGCGAGTTCCTCCACGTCCGGCATGAGGGCCTTGCATGGCTCACAGCCGTCGCTCCAGTAGTCGACAAGCACAAAACCATCGGCACCAAGCACTTCCTGTTCAAAATTGTCTTTGTCCAGTATAAACATGATTTTCCTCCCTACCCTATCTATAAATACCCACTATGCGTGGAATTTATCCTCAATATATTTTTCTGCCATAACCGCGGCGATCGCGCCGTCCGCAGTTGCGGTCACCACCTGGCGAAGCACCTTCTGGCGAACGTCGCCTGCGGCAAAGACGCCCGGGATATTGGTGTTCATGTTCTCATCCGCGATCAGGTATCCTGTCTGATCCATGTCGAGAACGCCTTTGAAGAGGGCTGTAAGCGGATCGTAGCCTATGAAGACGAAGACACCCATAGTGCCGTCATCCTCAGACGCCGGAATGTCCACAACTTCGCCGGTCTTGACATTCTTAACCTTGATGCCTTCGAGAATGCCGTCTCCATAGACCTCTTCGACGACGGAGTCCATGAGGTACTCCACTTTCTCGTTCTTCTTGACTTTTTCAATGATGGACTTCGCTGCTCTGAACTCGTCGCGTCTGTGAACCAGTGTGACTTTTCGCGCGAACTTGGTCAGGTACATAGCTTCCTCAACCGCGGTATCACCGCCGCCAACGCAGTAGACTTCGAGGTCTGTGAAAAAGTCCGCGTCGCAAGTTGCGCAGTAGGAGACGCCTTTGCCTGTGAGCTCCGCTTCGCCCGGACATCCGATCTTTTTAGGGGATGCGCCAGTGGCAACGATGACTGCTTTTGCTTTATAAATATCGCCGCTCTCAGTTTCGATCACTTTGAGATCACCGTTAAAATCAATAGACTTGACGCCATCCTTCACGCGCTCCGCGCCAAACTCGTCACACTGAGCGACCATGCGCTCTACCAGGCTTGGGCCGGTAGCGTGCTCAACTGAGCCCGGGTAGTTGGCGACTTCATCTGTTGTTGCAATCTGGCCGCCTGGCTTTTCCTTTTCCAAAATAACAGTTTTCATCTTTGCGCGAGCAGCGTAAAGACCCGCTGACAGACCCGCAGGTCCTGCGCCGATAATCACGACATCATAGTGCTTTTCCATGCCTGTGCCCCCCATGTTCTAATTTCCTGGTTGTATGCGTTACAAAGCGTACTGTAGAGAATCACGCACCGCTTTTGCGACGTTTCCGTGACCAGTTCGCTCTAACCAAACTGATTTATGCTTTCAATGCCGCTTAATATGAGGTTGAGGTCAATCAATCTGAAATCGTCATAGACTTTATCCGAGTAGCGAATGACCTTGGCATCCGCGAGGAACTTTTTTGCTGTGGCAAGGCTCTCTTCAATAATTTGAAGGGACTGAAAATCAAGTACCTCAACTTCAGATGTCACTGCCACTGACTTGAATGGTGTCTCGTAAGGCTTCACGCTGCCGGACAGCGGATGCGTCAGCAGCCTGTGGCCCTTGTGAATCAAGTTCCGCGCCTCTGCCAGAACGCCGATCAAATCAAGATTTTCCTGATAAACGACCTGGGTGAGATTCTTCGTATCACCTGGCTTAAAGCGCTCCTGAACCATTCGGTTGTTGGTGACCAGTATGAATTTCATTTCAGAATCCCTCACTTTCAATCGCTCTTCATCTATTTTCATTTATCGAAATAAAAAAGGGAGGAATGCAGTAATAAAGCTGCCATTCCTCCCTCTGTTTCAACCTGAGAGTTTCTTATCTGTGATTGAAGTTTGATCACAAAATAATTGCCCCTACGGTGCCTGTTCGGCTTTTCAGAGATCTGTCTAAGTCCGGTCCTTTTGCCTGAAAATTTCACGGTCACTTGGCAGTGACAGCTTGTCCCTTCGGCGATCAAATTAATGATTCTCTCCCTGACTTTTCATCCAGTCTATTCAATTTTTAACGCAAGTCCTGCGTCTATCACTCATAGAATTTTCTGATAAAAGATTCGTATTTATTTAACAATCTTTATGTTACATCGTCATTATAGTGCATTCACAAATAAATTGCAACCCCTATAAACATTTTTGTCATAAAATTAACAACACGTTGAAAGCCTTAATTTTCAACGTGTTGGCGGATTCTAAAACAGGCAAATGAATTATTATTACAGTCGATCTGACAAATCGGGAAAATTATTTTCTAAAATAGGTGAATGCAACACAACCCGGGCCAGAATGCGTCCCGACCACAGCGCCGACTGTAGAACGATGAATTTTGGAAGGATGAATGACGCTTGAGGCCACATCAATCATTTCCTCCATAAAGATGGGATCTGCCGCATGGAAAAAGCCTACGCTCTCCTCTGACATCTCCGCCGCATGTTCCTGGAGGTACTGTTCGAACCATTTCAGTGTCTTCTTGCGCCCACGTACCTTGTCAAGAGGCGCCAAAGCCCCGTCCTTGACACATAGTACAGGCTTAATGCTCAGGAGCCCGCCAATCACAGCCTCTCCAGCGCTCAATCTTCCACCTTTATGCAGGTAGGTCAATGTATCGACAAAGATTAGCATTTCGAGCCGCGTCATAAGTCGCTCACATTCGTTGACAATATCTTCCCTGCTCATGCCTTCTCTCGCCATTTCAGCGGCTTTCAGAACCAGAAGGCCCTGTCCGAAGCTTACGAACTTGGAGTCAATGACCGTAATGCGTCCGGCGCCCGCTTCCTCTGCCGCAGTCACCGCCGCGGAATAGGTCCCGCTAAGTTTTGAGGAAAGTGTGATGACAACAGCTTCTCCCCCTGCCTCTACAATGCGATCAAAGCATTCCACAAACTGGCCTACGTTGACCTGGGAAGTCGTTGGCAGCGTCTGCGCCGTCTTAAGTTTCTCAAAAAAAGCCTCCGGTGTGAGATCAATGCCGTCCCTGTAAGAAACCTCACCAAAGTTGACCATCAGAGGCAGCACTTCAATTCCATAGGCTGATTTCAGATCGCCGGGCAAATCAGAAACACTGTCGGTGATGATTTTAACCGCCATATAAACACCCCTCTAGTTTGAATAGTTCCATTATAACGTGTATTCTGCTGATGCGAAAGCAAAACAAGTTATAAGACTTTGCCGATGGCCCCCCAGGCCTCAGCACCCCCAGCCTCTAGACCAGCTCCGGAAACCCCTGCTGTCTGAGGGCCTCAAACAAGACGACGGCGACCGCATTCGAAAGGTTTAAGCTTCTTGCGTCTGCGGAATCGCGCATTGGAATCCGCATCAAACCCGATTTGTAAGTGTCGTGAATCAGCAGCGGCAGTCCCCGGGTCTCGCTGCCAAAGACAATGACAGCGTCCTTTTCGTACTCAACCTCGGTATAGAGCTTCCGGGCTTTAGTCGACGAAAAATAGAGCGGGCGTCCCTGCATAGCCTCCAGAAACGCTTCCAAAGATTCATGCACCGTGACGTCAACCAAATGCCAGTAGTCGAGTCCGGCTCTTTTTACGTATTTTTCATCAATGGAGAAGCCCAAAGGCTTGATCAGATGCAGCTTGGCGCCGGTTACCGCGCAGGTCCTGGCAATATTACCAGTGTTGGGTGGAATTTCGGGCTGATAAAGCGCAATTTCAATAGACATAGTCATCTCCTAGAATTTTGTCATGATGCGCAGGAACAGTGGGCGATAGGCTAAGCCGATTTTGGCGCAGCCGCAAGCAGCCACAAGAGGCTTTTTAAAACTTAGTCATTAGACGTAGAAGCAGCGGCCTGTGGATCTCCACCGCCTCCTTGGGGCACAGCTCCTGGCAGCAGTAGCATCTTATGCATTTTGAAAGATCCACCACCGGGTAGCCTTCCCTGACTGCTTTGTCCATAGCGATCGCTTGAGGCGGGCAAAGCCGCCTGCAGTCCCCACACTTCACACAATGCCTTGAATCAAAGACCGGCCGCGGCTTGAGCATGAGATCCGCAGCGTGCTTGATGAAATAAGGGGCGTGGCCTCTTAAAAATTCAATGCTTCTAATGTTTGGTGCCTTGAAATGAGGTATATGAAATGCCTTCAGCGGCAGACCTGTCATTTCTGCGGGAGCGTTCACCGGATCAATCAATCCCCGGGTCACTGCTCTTCTTAAAGTGGGCACATCCTGCGGATCGATCTGAACCAGCTTCACCGCGGTCATGTCCAGCCAGTGTGGGTTGTCAGAGGCTAATACCACCCCCAGGTCGACTGGATCACCGGCGGAAGGTCCTGCGCCTTCCATGCCTACAATCCCATCCATCAGGGACAGAACAGGCCTGACGTGCTCACAAATATCCACCAGCATGTCCGCAAAATCGTCCGGCTCGGGCATTTTGAAATGATATTCTGCCTTGATCATGCCCGGGACCGTTCCAAACATATTCTTCACTGCGCCGGTAAACTTCATCATGCCGTGGGTTTTCAGCTTGGAGACTGAAATGACTTTGTCGACATCATTTAAAGCGTCAATCAGGGTGAGGCGTTTGAGCAGGTAACCATCGGCATTCTCTCGCTCCATGCTTTTCACATTGCGGTTCAGTTTAATACCGGGCTGTTCCGGGCGTTCAGAACGCCCGAGCCGGTCATAGCCGCAGCCCTTATAGACGCTCTCCAGCATCCTGAGCACAAACGGGCCTCCGGGGCTGTCCGCTATGAGGACGTCGCAGCCAAATTCAGTCACGAGATCCGCCAAGGCTTCCACAAAGACCGGGTGGGTCGTCGTCGCCTCTTCGGGCGCCTTTTTCATCAAGAGATTGACCTTCAGCATGACACGCTCGCCGGGTGAAAGGAACGCCGAAAAGCCCCCAAGGGCCTCAACGGCCTCCTGGATGGCTTCTCTCACAGGTTTATAGTCATAGTCGAAGGATTGGCATTTGACCAACGCGACCTTTGAATTCATGGCTGACCTTCTTTCTTAATTTACATTTTAAGGTAGTTTGGGGTTGATAGGCGTCAGCCGCAGATACCAGCTTCCACATTTACGCCAGCCACAGCACCAGAGCGCCCAGGGCAATCCTGTACCAGGCAAAAGGTTTGAAATCATGCTTTTTAATGTAACCCATAAATCCGGCAATGACGACATACGCCACAATAAAGGACACCACAGTCCCCACCGCAAGCAAAATCCACTGCGGCTGAGTTAAGGCCGACTCAAATTTTGCCATTTTGTAAATGCCGGCACCAACCAGCGTCGGAATGGCCAGATAGAACGAAAACTCCGCCGCCAGAGACCTTGAAAATCCTATGACAATAGCGCCTATAATCGTAGACGCAGAGCGGGACATCCCCGGCACCAAAGCCATGCACTGGGCAAGGCCAACAAAAAGCGCCGCACGGTAGGTGATCTGCTGCTCGTCTCTGACGAGCACTCTGAAATGCCTGTTCTCAATGAACAGAAGCATAACCGCACCGACGACCAGCGCAATGGCGACCACAGTGGGATTGAAGAGCACTTCGTCAATAGCGTCCTCAAAAGGGACCGCAATGGCAATCGCCGGCAGCACGGCAAGGGCTACCTTGGACCATCGGGACACATAAGTCTTCATCTCACCGCGTTTCGGGAAGACTTTGTCCCGGAAATACAAAATAACAGCAAGGATCGCGCCAGTCTGAATCACCACTGCGAAAAGATTGGCAAAGTCACCCTCAAAACTGAGGTAGTTGTTGGCAATGATCAGATGTCCGGTGGAGGACACCGGCAGAAATTCTGTCAGACCCTCGACTATGCCCAGTATTATAGCTTTTACGACGTCCATAAACATAAAATTTTCTCCTTTTGACAAGTCATTGATGCCGCAGCATCACAGTATTTTGCAGCACCCAAGCAAGGCTGCTGAGGCTCATGTTTGAATCATTACAGTATCTGGCAGCCCCCAACCACCGTCCGCGCCACGAACTGCTTCTGATACCACTCTAGAACACCCAGCTCGCGCAGCCTTTCAATCAAGACGCCTTCCTCCAGCGCTTCCGGCATGGCAATCCCCAGAATTGTGCCGCTGTGGGCACCCACGACCCCATAGGCGCCTTCCCTTTCAGCCATTTCCATTATTGCCTCGAGATGGGGCTTCATCAAGACCGCCTGATGCTCCAGCACACTGGCGGCCGCAGCTTGAAACACGCCTCTGACAGAACCCTCTCGAATGGCTTTCTCGAATAATCTAAAAGGTATTTCCGTCTTCTGATCAAGGGCAATCTGCACCGCCTCATCAGATCGAAAGGTATCTGTCACACAGATTGATAACGGCTCCAGGACCAGCAGTTTCACATTTTCCACCGTTTTATAGGTTTCGAGCACTCTCCCCGACAGATGATCAAAGAGCGTCCACGCCTCGAACATCAGTCCGTCACTCGGCTCGATCTCTGCGCAGAGGGCTGCCAGAGTCTCCGCCGGCTGAGGCGCCTCAAACAGTTCAAACACCGCCGCCATGACGCCGCAAAGATCCGAGGTACTGGACGCATAA
This sequence comes from Acidaminobacter sp., assembly GCF_030247605.1. Lineage (GTDB taxonomy): Bacteria > Bacillota > Clostridia > Peptostreptococcales > Acidaminobacteraceae > Acidaminobacter. Next base: position 13,623 of record NZ_JAOTSB010000031.1, read on the forward strand.
CCTTTCCCGGGTGCCACAGGAGAGTTCAGCACAAGTTCCACCTGCGACGCCTCCCGTTCAGTCAACCCCAGGTGTTTGACTGCGCTCAAAAACCCCGCAGCCGCCTTGGGCTGCAGGTTTGTTTTTCCAGTGGTTCCGCTCCCCCCACCCTTCACCAGGCGAGCTTCCACTTCAGTATACAAATTGATAGGCAGCGATATTAAGGACTCCTTTGCAAGATACGGTCCTTGAATCAGCTCCCCGCAGGTCGTGGGCACCTTGAGTCGAACATGATCTTTTGACATCTTTCAGCTTCCCTAAAAATTATTCATTTTGAATCAGCAGCGACGACAAGGCTTTGATCAACCGAGCCTGATCCTCATCCCCAAGAACCGCCAGCCGGAAATAACCCTGTCCAAGACCTCTGTAATTGGCGCAGTCCCGGATGAGGATCCCCGAAGCTTCAAGTCCCTGCTTTAATGTCCGTTGAAACGGCTCGGAGACACGAATCAACAGATAATTCACTTCACCGGGAAACAGGACGACCGGTTCAAAGGCGGACAGGCTGTGTGACAGCTTGGACTTCAAGCGGTCAAGCTCCGCCCTTGTTTTTTCTATGTACTCAGCATCGTCAACAGCCGCCAAAACGTAGACTTGAGCCAGGGCATTCATGCCCCAGACCGGTTTGACCTCCTGCCAATAAGCCTCAAATGCGGGCGAGGACGTGATCAGATAGCCTGCACGAAGACCTGGTACAGCAAAAAACTTTGTCAGCGAGCGCGTGACAAAGAGATTCTCATACTCAGGAACTTCACAAGCCATGGACCAAGAACTTGAAGCCTCATCCGCTAAAAAATCCATGAAGGCTTCATCTGTGAGCAGCGCGCCGCCCCAAACTGACAGGCGCTTTAACGTCTCCTTCAGGACCGCCTTCTCTACGAGCTGACCTGTTGGATTGTTGGGGGAGCCCAGCACGACGAGATCCGGTTTTTGCTGATCCACAGCGTTTAAAAAAGCCGACCGCTCCAGTGTAAAATTCGCTTCAGCCTTAAGGTCAAAATAGACGACCTCTGTGGCCTGGGCTCTCGCAGCCTTTTCATATTCAACAAAGGCAGGTGAGACAATCATGACTTTGGAAGGCTTCAGCGCCCTGAAGACGTCATGGATCGCTTCAATCCCGCCATTGGAAGGATACAGGTTCGCTTCATTCAAAGCCCCGCCGTGATAGGCTGCGAGCCTCTTCCTGAGCTGAGCGTACTGCGGGTCAGGGTATCGCGTCAAAGGGCCTCTCTCAGCGTTCAAAGCTGCCATAACTGCACTCAGGCCTTTTGGAGACGGCCCAAGAGGGTTGATGTTGGCGCTGAAATCCGCCAAAGAGTCCAAGGGAACACCCGTGCTTTGTTCCAAACTATATGGATTTCCGCCGTGTTCATAGCGCTGCATAGTGATCCCCCTTTTTCATGATGTTACACGATGTGACCTTAAAGGACAAGTCGTATTACGCCCTGCCAAAAAAGAAATGCAAGTATAGACGCACCGTAAACCAGCCGAACCGTGGTTTTCAGATGAGCCCGCACAGGACGTTCCACCGGATCCCCCATGGTCTTTTTTTCATAAGTGACGCCAAAATAGGTGGCTCTGCCGCCAAGCTGAATGCCAAGAGCCCCTGCCACCGAAGCTTCCGGGTAAGGGCTGTTGGGGCTCTCGTGATTGCGTCGATCCCGGATCATGATTCGGGCGGCGCGCTTCCAGTCCAGTCGGAGGACCCAGGCTGCCAGAATCACAAAAAGGCCGCTGAGTCGTGCCGGCAGCCAGGTGGCGAGGTCGTCGAACTTTGCGGCGGCCCAGCCAAAATGCAGATATTTGTCATTCTTATAGCCCACCATGGAATCCAGGGTATTGACGGCTTTATACGCCATGCCCAGCGGGACGCCGCCTATGGCGGTGAAGAAGAGGGGGGCGAGGATGCCATCGGCAAAATTCTCTGAAACCGTTTCGACGCCGCCCTTAATAATGGCGACGCGATCCAGTTTTGAGGTATCCCGGCTGACCAGCATGGAGAGCTGCTTTCGAGCGGGGTCCAGAGCATTGTCAATATCCTGATCAGAAAGAGACTTCGACCCAGGATTTTGCTGCGACGCCGCGTCCACCTTAGCCTCCGGCTCCGCTCCAGTCTTGCCCTCCTGTCCGGCCCCAGCCATACCCTCCTGCTCGGCCCCAGCCAAGCCCTCCGGCTCTGCTCCAAGGGCGTGATAAAGCTTCATGCCTTCGTCGCAGAGGCTGCGGGTGGCCATCATCTGGAAAAAAACCAGTGCCTGCACTATTAATCCGGCTATGGGATGCAGCCTGGCTGCCAAAGTGACTAATACCAAATAGAACAAGTACACCGGAACGACGGTCAATAAAACGAGGACGACACCCCGCAGCTTTAAACTGCCGGGTGAATCGCCCTCTCTCAGAAGCTTGTGTTCCCAAAACCTGACCAGCCGTCCTATATAGCGAATGGGGTGGGGCACACTCACAGGGTCCCCCACCGCCAGATCCAGTCCGTAGCCGATCCAGTATGCCAGCATGTCGCTAACCCAGGATCTCGTAGATCTTATCCATATTCAGGCAGGACTTCAGGAGCTCTGCCAGTTTATTGTACTCTTTATCCTTGAAGTCCTCATAGGTTTCAAGAGGTGCCTGCAATTTGTCCAGGCCCTTTTCCTTGCGGATGATGTTGACAAGATTACGGGTGAAGAGCAGATTGTCAAAAATGCCGTGGACATAGGTGCCTATGATTTTGCCGGTTTCATCCACAGAGCCGTCTGCGACTTCCGTGTCGAGGCCAAAGCGGTTGTAGATGTCAATGATGTGCGGCGCGCCCATTCTGCGGTAGGAGTGGCCCATGTGGATTTCATAGCCTTTGAGCTCCATGCCGTTGAGCTCCTCAAAAGCACCGCGCATGCCGCTGATGCGGCCGAAGACCTGCGTTGTGGTCTTGATGGTTTCGAAGACGGTGTCGACATCGAGAAGTCCAAGGCCAGGCATTTCATCGATGGTGCTCTCCGCGTGATGCGGGTCCTGAATGGTTTTGCCCAGGATCTGGAAGCCGCCGCAGAGGCCTATGATCATGCGGCCCTTTCTGTGGAGCTCGTAAATTTGGTCGGCAAGGCCGGAATCTCTGAGGAATTGAAGGTCAGACATGGTGGTCTTGGTGCCCGGAATGATCAGGATGTCCGGATCACCAATGCGCTCGCCCCGCATGACATAGCGGAGGTTGACGTCCTCCTGCATGCCAAACACGTCAAAGTCCGTAAAGTTGGAGACATGCGGCAGATAAAGGACCTCGACGTTGACTTTGCCGTGGCTCTCCGCCTTGACGCGGAAACGCTCGGACAAGCTGTCCTCGTCTTCAATCTTGAGTTCGGTGTAAGGCACGACGCCAAGGACTGGAATCCCGGTGAGTTCCTCGATCTGTCTCAGCCCCGGTTCGAGGAGCTTCACGTCGCCGCGGAACTTATTGATGATCATGCCTTTGACACGCTTTCGCTCCTCTTCTGAAAGAAGCATGATGGTACCGTAAAGGGATGCAAAAACGCCGCCCTTGTCAATGTCCCCAACAAGCAGCACAGGCGCATCCGCAATTTCAGCCATGCCCATGTTGACAAGATCGTTATCTCTGAGGTTGATTTCTGCCGGACTGCCTGCGCCTTCAATGACAATGATGTCATTTTCAGCGGCAAGACCTTCGTAAGCGCTGCGCACCAGGGATACCAGCTCTGGTTTTTTTGAGTGATAGTCCACTGCGCCAAGGCTGTCCACCGCCTCGCCTAGGAGAATGACCTGGGCTTCCTGGTCTGTGGACGGCTTGAGCAAAATTGGGTTCATGCGCACATCCGGCTTCTTGCCGGCTGCCTCTGCCTGAACGACCTGGGCTCTGCCCATTTCGCCGCCGTCCTCTGTGATGTACGAGTTGAGTGCCATGTTCTGTGATTTAAATGGCGCCACATTGTGTCCGTCATTTCGAAACACTCTGCAGAGTCCTGTGGTCAAAATGCTCTTGCCCACGGAGGAACCCGTGCCTTGAATCATAATGGGTTTAGCTTTTGGTGCCATCATAACGCCTCCTCTTAGTTACATGGCATCTCGTCTGCCCTCGCAGGCCGGCGGATGTCAGTGTTGTTGGTTTTTGGGTCTAGCCGCTTTATGTATGAACTCATTGAGAGCTTGTTCAACCACTTTGGGGGGAATAATTTGCATTTGGCTTTTTCCGGGTATCACGCTGCTTTGCTTAACCCAAGATTATAGCCGATGGTCTTCAAAACGACCTTTCCGGCGCGGGGAACGGGCTCTTGAGATGAACCAGCACCGCGAAGCCGTCAATAAAATCTACAATGACATGACCGCAGTTGTCAATCTTGTATCGCCAATAGCCTTCCATGGAGCCGTGGAGCCACTCCGTCAGAAGACTCCGGATCACGCCGGCGTGGGATACGATCAGGATTCGGTCCTCTTCTTTGAAATCTTTACTCAGGGAATTGTAGGCCGCCATGACCCTCTCATGAAACGTAACCATGGACTCCCCTTCGAGACACGGGATGTTCAGGTTATCCGCTTCCCATTTTAGGGCATAATCGCCGCCCGTCGTCATGATCTCCTCGTAGGTCATGCCTTCCCAGGCACCAAAGTTCATCTCTCTAAGATCCGGATGAAGTTCATAGGCGTCGGGATCGATCCCGGTCGCGATCACCGCGGTTTCTACCGCGCGTTTGAGGGGGCTGACGAGAACGCGCGTGAAGGTGTGACTTTTGAGATCCTCGGCAATATGCCGGGCCTGGTCTTTGCCTTTATTGGAAAGCGACGGATCTGAGAACCCGCAGAAGGTGCCTTTGGCATTCATCTCCGTTTCTCCGTGTCTGAGCAGGTGAATCTGCATTTTAGGGACTCCTTTATTGCGGAATTGGCGTTACGGCCAGGTTTATTTTTTGTTTAATACAAGTGTAGTCTTACAGAATTGCATTTAAAGGATTTGGATCATTGCCAGCCAGCCTGCCAGGTAAAACAATTCGGAGAGCTCATGCCAGGCGCCCAGCGTATCTCCGGTCAAGCCGTCAATGCGTTTTCGGACGTGTCGGGTGTAGGCCAGGGTGAGGAGCAGGATGCCGGCCCAAACCGCAAGAGAAGCCGGTACCAGCAGCCCGTGCAGGATGGCGGCGAGGGTGAGGACGGGGAACAATCGGCTGCCACTCACTTTTCCTATGAACAGATGGCCCATGCCCTCTTTTCTGGCATAGGGGCCCAGGTAACAGCTCAGGGCCAGGGCGGATTTCGCGGCCACCGGCATCAGGAGAAGGATGAGCCAGGTTGCAGTTTTCGGGGTATGGACTGCAGTGAGCTGGAACAGCTCGTTGAGGAGCGCGATTTTCAGGAGCAGCCAGGACATCATGGCCAGGGCGCCGTTCGCGCCTATGCGGGAGTCCTTCATGATCTCGAGGACGCGTTCCTTGTCCCGGTTGGAATAAAGGCCGTCGAAGGTGTCCGAGAGGCCGTCCAGGTGCAGGCCGCCCGTCAGAAGGACCTCGGCCAGGACCAGGATGACCGCCAGGAGGAGAGTGCCCACCCAGGGTGACAGGATTATGTAGAGGAGGGTAAGCAGACCGCCTATGACGAGGCCTACGGTGGTGAACCAGATAAACCCCCTGTTAAAGTCCTCCGCGTCCGCCTGAATCTCAAAGGGCAGCGGCAGGCGCGTAAAAAATTGCAGCATCAATATCAACGATTTCACGTGACGACCTCACTTTTCGAAAGTGGCAGACTTATTTTATTTTGACCGGAATCCCGCTGACCAGGAGCCAGACCTCGTCTGACATGGAAGCTATGGTCTGGTTGACGCGGCCTGCAATGTCCCTGAAGGCTCTCGCCATGGGATTCTCGGGCACGATGCCCATGCCAATCTCGTTGGTGATCAAAACGCCGCTCATTTTTGAGGCTTTAAGCGCTTCCACAATGGCTTTGGCGTGGGCAATGGCCGCATCCTGAATCTCGTTGACTTTGGCCGGGTCAGGGTTCTCCCAGTCCACGTCCGGTGCCTCGAGCATCATGTTGCTGACCATCAGCGTCACACAGTCCAGGATGATCCCGTCGTGCTCGAAAGCGATGCTTGGGATGACCCGGTCTATTTCAAAGTATTTTTCGACGGTAGTCCACTCCTGAGGCCTGGAACCGCGATGGTGCTTGATGCGGCTCTTCATTTCATCATCAAAAGGGATGGCTGTCGCGATATAGGCAATTCTGGAAGCCAGCTCCGCGATGTATTTTTCTCCAAAGGTGCTCTTGCCACTGCGGGCGCCACCCGTGACGAGTACGATTTTCAAACGATTTCAGCTCCTTCTGTGGCTTGCTGCATTGGTTGAATAGTTATGGAAAATGAGAAATTATTCATTTCATAGAGCTATGGCTTCACTCAGCAGCTGCTTGCCGTGGGGACAGAGCCCGTTCAGACCGCAGGTCTCACAGGCTGGCTTTCGCGCTTTGCAGACCCGGCGGCCGTGGAGAATCAGACAGTGATGAAGCTTTGTCCAGTGCTCCCTGGGCATGACCTTCATCAGCTCCTGCTCGGTTTTGTCGACGTTTTGGCCTGAGGCCAGCCCCAGTCGCGCTGATACGCGGAATACGTGGGTGTCCACGGCTATGGCCGGCACGCCAAAGGCGTTGCTGACCACCACGTTGGCCGTCTTTCTTCCAACGCCAGGCAGTTCCATCAGCTGCTCCATGGTCTCGGGCACTTTGCCGTCGTAGTTCCGGGTGAGCGTTTGGGACATGGTGAGGATATTTTTGGCCTTGGTATGAAAGAGTCCGCATGGGCGGATGATGTCTTCGAGGGTCTCTAGACTCAGGGATGTCATAGCTTCCGGTGTGCCGGCGCGCTTGAATAGGATATTTGTTACCTCGTTGACGCGTACGTCCGTACACTGGGCGCTCAGGATGACTGCGACCAGGAGCTCGTAATCTGAATTAAAGGTCAGTTCGGGTGCCGCATCCGGATAAAGTGCCAGCAGCAGCTCGATCATCTGCGCCTTCTCTTTTTTTGTGGGTTTGGGGACTTTCTTTTTTGCCATGGTTATGCACCTCGATGCTTTATTATAACCATTTTGTAACAGCGTTAAAAGGGTACGTCAATGTTTTTATGTCAATTCACAAAACGAAAGTAAACCTAATTTGAAATTTGGCTTAAATTTTTAAGCCACTTCAACTTGGGGACGCGGACAACTTTCACTTTGGGGACGCGGACAAAAACGAAACTGGTGACGCGGACAGCTTTGAATCCAGTGCCAGAGCTTCACACAATTTACTACAATTCAAGGTAGTCGGTCACGAAACCATCGGCCATCAAACCCTGTATCCGGTTCCGAAACAAACACCACACCTGGTTCCGAAATGATTAATGTACCAGACCCTAAAACAATTCAGACACAATTTAAACTTCTTCAGCGCCGGCCTTAATGTTCAGCCTCAACCAAACAGAAGCGGAATCGCCTCGGCAATCCCGCTTCTATTTTACTATTCCTGTTCCTCTTCCATTTGGCGATTCTCTTTCTCAATCGCCAGCGCGCCGCCCCGGGCGACCACGGATACCGTATCGCCGTCATTGATCTCTCCGGCTATGAGGGCCCGCGCCAGTGTCGTCTCAAGGCCGCGCTGCAGATAACGCTTCAGCGGACGCGCCCCAAAGGCAGGGTCATAGCCCTCCTTTAGGATCAGCGCTTTCGCCGTGTCATACAAGTGAATTTTAATTTCGCGCTCGGACAGTCGTTTTTCAATAGACGCCAGCAGCAGATCGAGAATCTTCGCAATCTCTTCCCTGATCAGCGGCTTGAACAGTACCGTTTCATCCAGACGGTTGAGAAATTCCGGCCTGAAAGCATGTTTCAGCTCGCTGAGCACCGCGTTCCTGACCCCCGCCCTCAAATGTCCCTCAGAGTCCACTCCTTCCAGGAGCATTGGGGCGCCAATATTCGAAGTCAGAATCAGCACAGTATTCTTGAAGTCCACCGTGCGGCCCTGGGAGTCTGTGATCCGGCCATCATCCAAGATCTGGAGCAGCACATTGAACACATCCCGGTGGGCCTTTTCCACTTCATCAAACAAAACAACCGAATACGGCTTGCGGCGCACGGCTTCCGTCAGCTGGCCGCCCTCCTCATAGCCCACATACCCCGGAGGCGCCCCAATCATGCGCGCCACAGAGTGCTTCTCCATGTACTCTGACATGTCAATCCGGACCATGTTGTCCTCGCTGTCAAACAGCGCCTCGGCCAAAGTCTTGGCCAGCTCCGTCTTACCAACGCCGGTCGGTCCAAGGAACAGGAACGATCCTATTGGACGGTTCGGATCCTTGATCCCGGAGCGCGACCGCAGGATTGCATCTGCAACCTTCTGCACCGCCTCATCCTGGCCAATAACCCGCCCGTGAAGAATCTCCTCCAGCCTCAGCAGCTTTTCACGCTCGCCCTCCATCATCCGGGCCACAGGAATGCCCGTCCAGCGGGAAACAATTTTAGCAATTTCCTCAGGCGTCACACTCTCCCTCAGAAGGGTGTTCTCGCCACGTCCCTCAGTCTCCAAAACCGCCTGAGTCAGCGCCTTTTCCAGCGCTGGGATGTCACCATATTTGAGCTGTGCTGCCCTGTTCAAATCATAGTCCCGCTCAGCAGCCTCCGCCTCGTGATGCAGCGCCTCCAGCTGTTCCTTCAGAGCGCTGACCTTGGAAATGGAGGATTTCTCACTCTCCCAGACCGCCATGAGGGATTTCAGCTCGTCGCGGCGCTCAGAAATGTCCCTTCGAAGGTTCTCAAGACGCTTCAGGCTCGCCTCATCCGTCTCTCTGACCAGCGCTGCCTCTTCAATTTCCATGCGCATGATGTCCCGGCTGACCTCGTCCAGCTCCGTCGGCATGGACTGGAGCTCTGTCTTGATCAGCGCGCAGGCCTCGTCCACCAGGTCAATGGCCTTGTCCGGCAGGAACCGGTCCGTAATATAGCGGTGGGACAGGATCGCCGCCTGAATCAGGCTGGCGTCGTGAATCGTGACCCCATGATATATCTCATAACGCTCCTTGAGCCCCCGCAGAATCGAAATGGTCTCCTCCACCGTTGGCTCATCGATCATCACAGGCTGAAAACGCCGCTCCAGCGCCGAATCCTTCTCTATATATTTCCTGTACTCGTCCAGGGTGGTCGCGCCAATACACCTGAGCTCACCCCTGGCCAGCAGCGGCTTGAGCATATTGCCGGCGTCCATGGAGCCTTCCGTCCGCCCCGCCCCGACAATGTTGTGAATCTCATCAATAAAGAGAATAATGGCGCCGTCACTCTTCGACACCTCATCCAGCACCGCCTTGAGCCGTTCCTCGAACTCGCCGCGGTACTTCGCGCCCGCCAGCAGCGCCCCCATGTCCAGGGAATAGACCCGCTTATTCTTCAGGTTTTCAGGCACGTCCCCCCGCACAATCCGCTGGGCTAGCCCCTCGACCACTGCCGTTTTGCCGACCCCCGGCTCACCGATCATCACCGGATTGTTCTTGGTCTTACGCGACAAAATCCGAATGGTATGCCGAATCTCCTCTTCTCGCCCTATCACCGGATCCAGCTTGTTCTCCGTGGCCCGTTTCACCAGGTCCGTCCCGTATTTCTCCAGCGCGTCGTAAGTTCCCTCCGGATTGTCCGTCGTGACCTTCTGATGCCCCCGCACTGCCTGCAGGTACTGCAGGAAGCTGTCCCGGCTGATCCCTCGCTGCTCCAGCCGCTGCTTCAGTTCTTTTGGCGCATGGGCAATCAGCCCCAGCATCAGGTGCTCGACGCTGACGTAGTGGTCCCCCATGGCCTCCGCCTCCTGGTCCGCCTGATTCAGCGCCTTGGTCGCTTCGCTCGAGAGCATGGGCTGGCTCCCCCCGCTCACTTTGGGTTTTTTGCCGATGGTCTCCCGCTCCAGATTCTGAAGCCCATTCACATCGATCTCCATACGCTTCAAAATGGATGGAATTAGACCCTGAGGATCCGCCAGCAGCGCCTCCAGCACATGATCCAGATCCACAGTCGGGTTTCCGTTTTCAACGCTTTGATTGATGGCGTGCTGCAACGCCCTCATGGCGTTTTGCGTATATTTTTCAGGATTCATTCAAATCACCTCATTTATATTTACATGTTTGAGATTCTAACGGTTGGCTTTCATTAATTCAAAATAGAGTTTTTCCAGAGATGGCTCAAAGCCTGGCCCGCCTTCCTCTCTTCCAAAGTAGAGATTAAGCGACCGGTTGATCCATTTACAAGTGTTGAGCAACAGGTCCGCCACCTCTTCGCTGGTGGTTTCCAGCGCGTTGAAGCGGTATTGGCGGATGAACCGGGTGCCGTCGAAGGCCGTTACCGGCGCTCGGCCCAAATCAGATGGCATTGATTTGACCCTTCCCCACGACTCGACAGTCATTGCCTCAGGAAGTGGTGATTTCGCCATCCCCTCTCGCCGAGCCATGTGCAGTTTCAGAACTTCCATGTTGTCCAGCCGCATGAAAAAGTCCTTAAGCAGCGACAGCAGAGCCGATGAAGTCGTCCTCGTCGAGATCCTGAGCGTCGCCGTCAGCCACTGCTCCGTCATGCTGAACTGAATCTGAAACAAAATTTTGGGTTGATAGCGGTAGGTCAGGGCAGTGCGAAATTCAACAGCGTTGTCTGCAACATCCTGGAGGACAGAAACCGTATGGAGCATAGCCATGCGTTCGTTCAACATCCCCACAATTTCCGAAAAACGAATCGATGGAAGATCTATCCCATAATGCCTTGCCAGCAGGTCATCAATGAGCTGAGAACGGCTCTTCCCCGTTCGCGCGCATTCTCTGTCCACCTTGGAAACCGTCGCGTTAGACAATACTAAGCTGATGATGCTCTTTGACATGGTCTCACCTGCCTTTCGGTGTCTTTTCAATTATATTTTGTCACCAAATTAATACTTTGTCAACGATATTATTAATACGAAATACAAATTAAAGGTTAGGTGTCTGTCCCTAAAATTGATTGAGTGTCTGTCCCCAAAGTTGATTGAGTGTCTGTCCCCAAAGTTGATTGAGTGCCTGTCCCCAAAGTTGATTGAGTGTCTGTCCCCAAAGTTGATTGAGTGCCTGTCCCCAAAGTTGATTGAGTGCCTGTCACTCAGTCAACTTTGGTACCAGAGCTTCGTAATATTTTTGTAACATTGATCCCGATCCCAATGATTAGCGGTCGAGTCCTTGCTGCTCTTAATTTTCATTTCAAAAACAAAAAAACAGACCCACCAGGTCTGTTACCCATAAGGTCTGTTTCAACTAAGCTTCTATGGTTTTAATTCCACTTTACCTTCTGTCACTTCAGCCTCAACTTCTGCGTCATCAGCTTTCCAAGGCATTTCTTTGAAATACGGCATTAGTTCTTCCAGTGGGACAGAGATCACATTGTACACCGCTGCTTTGTCGTTTTCCAAATAGAAAAAGTTGAGATTCTCCGCTTCAAAATAAATACCAAGCCAAGGTCCGAATTCACTCGCAAAAGTTTCATCCGCACCTTGAAGCAGCGCTGTGAGCGCCTTCTTCGACACCTCATCATTCAGGAACAAAGTCGATGCGTTAATCTCCCTGGACGTGCCCGCAACGAGATTTACAGAAAACATGACATCATAAGTGCTCTTCTCATGAGGCTGCAGTCCTCTGACCACCACAGACAGGATCTCATTATCCATTCGCGTGATCTCATAATCCAGAGTGACCTGATCCCCATCATCGTTCGCCGAGACTACATAGCCATTAACCGCTGAAAAAATCGCGTCATTGATCTCATTTTGAAGCTCAAGATCGCCTAGGCCTTCAATGATTGGGTACCTCACCTCAGCCTTTTCAGATCGAATCCACGCTTCCTTTTGTCCATAACCCGCCGCCTGGGACTCCCCCGCCATTCTGTATGCAGGTTCACCACCCGTCAAATTTTCTGCGTCTGCGGCCATCATGCTCTGAACCACTTCGCCCTCAGCCGCCACTTCCGCCTGATCAGCCGCGTCCTGAGCCGCCTCTTCTGCCAATATGCCAACTGTTGAGCCTTCGGCAGAACCCTCCGGCGCTTTCTTTGCTGCTTCATTATTTTGAGCGGCGCATCCTCCAAGGAAAACAACCGCTGATAAAATCATCCCAAGCAAATGAATTAATTTTTTCGTACGCAACCGAACACCTCCCTTACTCCATCATAATACCCTAAAAGGATTAAAAAAGGGTTAAGGGATTGAAAGTAATTCAAATTTTGTTTCACTTCATTTCGAAAGAGGGGATTGATAGATACTAGCCGCTGACACCGACGTCTTCCAAAAAAGGAAGGCCGATGGCGCACCAGTGCCATCAGCCTTCCTACCTTTTCAAGGGGCTATTCCCTCTTCAAGAGCTATTCCCTCGTCAACCGATCAAACTCCTCCACCAGCTCACTAAACCGCTCCAGCGCCTGATCCACCGGCACCCCGGAAGCCATGTCCGCCCCCGCGCGCTTCAAAATCTCAATAGGGTACGCACTGCGCCCCGCACCCAAAAACTCCAGGTAACGCGCCGCCGCCCCTGGCTCCTTGTCTAGGATCGCCTTCGACAGCGCGATCGCCGCCGAGAAGCCCGTGGCATACTGGAAGACGTAGAAGTTGTAGTAGAAATGCGGGATCCGCGCCCACTCAATGGCAATCTCGTCATCAATGACCACGTCCGGCCCGTAATACTTTTCGTTCAGGCTGCGGTAGAGGGCCTTCAGACCATCGGCAGTTATCGCGCCGCCCGCCTCCACTGCCCCGTGGATCTCACGCTCAAACTCCGCGAACATGGCCTGCCGGAACACTGTGGTCCGGAACTGGTCCAGATAGTGGTTCAGCAGGTGCAGCCGCTCAGCCTTGTCCTTCACGCGCTTCAGGAGATAATCGTTGAGGAGCGCCTCGTTCGTAGTCGACGCCACTTCCGCCAGGAAAATGCTGTAGTGCCCATAAAGATATGGCTGCCGATGGTGAGTCATATAACTATGCATCGAGTGCCCCATCTCATGGGTGAGCGTAAACACGCTGTCGAGGGTCCCCTGGTAATTCAGCAGAATGTACGGCTTCGAGTCATAAGTCCCCCAGGAATAGGCGCCGCCGCGCTTGCCAGCATTCTCATAAACGTCAATCCAGCCCTGGTCAAAGGCAGACCTTACCGTCTCCACATACTCCGCTCCAAGGGGCTCCAGGCTTTCAATCACCTGTGCCTTGGCCTCTGAGTAATCCATCTTCTTCGTCACCGAAGGAATCAGCGGCACATAGAGGTCGTACATGTGCATTTCTTCAAGTCCCAGAATCCGCTTGCGAACCGAAATATACTGGTGAAGCTTTGGCAGATTCCTGTGAATGGCCTCAATCAGCTGGTCATACACCTTCACCGGCACATGATTCTCAAAGAGCGCCGCCTCTCGTGCGCTCTTAAAGTTTCTCGCCCTGGCGAAAAACTGGTTTTTCTTGACCTCCGCCTGAATCAGGCTCGCCATGGTGAAAATGTGATCCTGATAGCACTGATAGTAGGCCTTGAAGGTATTTTGACGAAGGGTGCGGTCCTGACTCTCCATAGTAGGAATGAAATTGCCATGGGTGAGCTGAATCTTGTTCCCCTCAGCATCCTCGACGACTGGGAACTTCATGTCCGCCGCGTTCAGCATCTCAAACACGGTGCTGGGCGCAGAAGCCAGATCACCCGCCATAGCGAGGAGCGCCTCTTCTTTTTCAGAAAGGGTATGTGCCTTAAACCGTAAAATGTTATCCAGGTATTGTTTATACTCCGCCAGAGGGCCAGCGCCCATGTACAGGTTCATGATGGCTTTATCAATCGCCATAATTTCCGGCACCAAAAACGCCCCCGCTTCCTGGGCCGCCACGGACAGGGATTCCATCCTGGACACCAGCGCCTGGTGCTCGCCAATCCGGGTGTCTTCATCCAGCTGCATCTTCGCGAAGGTATACAAATTGGAGATTCTTCTGGACAGCGCCAGTTCCGCGTCAATAGCGCCCCTGAGGGTGTCCGCGGATTTGCCGGTCTTGCCCTTAAAAGCGGCCAGCGCTTCTATCAGCTCACGCGTCCCTGAAAATTCCTGCTCCCAGGCCTCCACATCCGGGTACATTTCCCGTATGGCCCACCGGTGCTCCACCGGGATGTCTTGTCGTTCAGACAATGTATTCACAATCTTTCGTCTCCTTCCAATTCCAGTCCCTCCGGGGATTCCCAGGGTTACTGTCTTGAAAATTTTTCTGTATGTTAGTGTATACCTTGCTTGAGGTCCTGCGAAACAAAATGATGCCAATTTTTGAGACTTTCTTAAGTTTCGAGTGGTATAGTAACTTTAGATCTTTATCTTTTTTAACGAAAGGAAACTGTGAGATTATGATACAGCGACTATTGGGCTCATTGAGACATTTTGGCCGTTCAGGCCCGCTTCAACCCTTCAACCAGTTCAAATCCTCCAGCCGGTCAGGCAGTCGTCTGCTGTCCAGTCTGCTGATCCTTCTGATCCTGAGCATCTCGGCGCTGCTGGGGGCCTGTAAGGCGACGCCCCCGGAGGAGGTTGAGGTGGAGGCACCGGAACCATCGGCAGATACTGTACTTGAAGAAGCGCTTTACAACCTGATGGCCGAAGACGCAGAGCTCGACGTGGTCACGGCAGCTTGGCTTAAGGCCCTGGAGGCTGCCGAGGACGAGCAGGCGAAAGACAGGCTCACCTCCCGCTGGTTCGATCACGCCAAATACAAGACCAGCGTGCTGTCGCGGGCGCTGTACAGCGAAGACGGCGACATGGGGAGCCCTCTGTTTGACGTCTATAACACCCTGTTCGAGCGCCAGTGGGATGCCGCCAAGATCAAGGATATTGAGGATCCGGCGCTGCGCAGGTACTTCGAGGTCCTGGACCAGAGCTACATGCGCATGGTCGAGTACGGCGAGTACGTGGGGCCGGGCTTCGATTTTGACCGCCTTTCAAAGCTCAGTGCTTTGGCCGATGGTTTCAAAACCTACTTCAGCCTCTCCTCTTCCTATTACGGTTTCCTGACGGAGTCGTACCAAACGGGACTCCTGCCGTACAACGCCTTTGTCGATTACACGCTGAAGGTGGAGGAAGCGCTTGAAGCGTCGGCCTCGCCCTACCAGACCGTCTACCTAGAGCCGCTGCTGAGATGGTCCTACAGCATGCTGTTTTCCGGCACCATGGGAAGCGGCCCCTTCAACTATGAGACCAACACACTGAATCCGGAATTTGAGGACCTGCTTAAGGGCGCTATTGAAAGGGCACCTGACAGCGGCCTCGCTGAGCTCGCCTCGAAGGTCATAGACCTTCCGGACGGCTCCGACGCCTCAGAGTACGCCTATGTCGACGCGGTGCAGAACTTCAGGCGCTTTGGGTTTGATTCCCCTAAGGGCATTAAAGCTATATACAATTACAAGCACCCGACGTTCTACGAGTCCCGCCCGGAGCTGTTTGGCTTTGAAGATCCCCAGGTCATGGCGGCTCTGGAAGGCAATTTGAATGCCACTATGGAAGAGCTTAAAGAGAAAGTCGCCTGGGGGCAGAATCCCAAGGCGTCCTACAACCTGGGATTCTACCTTGAGTTCGCCAACGACCGCTGGGCAAGCTTTCAGCTGGCTGCCTCCTCCTTTGATCCGGAGACCGAGGTCAACGTCAACTATAATGAACCAGCCGTCTTTGATCTGACCACCGGCGAGCGGGTGACACTGGACGAATTTTTAGGGGATCCCAGCGGCGCGGCCGCGGACAAGCTTGAAGCCATTCTCATTGAGCAGGCCAAGCAATACATGGACCTGCCATCCACAGTTCAGGTAGACTTGAGCCAGCGCTTCAGCCTGGGAGAAGATTATATTCTGGCCATGCTGCTGCCAAAGACGTTGTCTGAGGCCCAGGCCTATGATATGTTTGTGGATGTCCGGTATGGGCTGGCCTTTCCTGAGGTGGATGTCCGGGCGCGGCTGCTGCCTTAGGCAGGTGCAACAAACAACCTCGATAAAACTTACCCCCGCAAGGAGGCGACAACATGTCTGCTGCCAGGAAAACTATCACCGTTCAGGTCGGCTGCCGCACGGAATGGCACGCGCTGGAAACCGCGATTGATGCCGTATCGTCACTGGTGCCCGAGGCTTTGGGGCCGTTCTCACACTATCACAGCATGACCCTGGAGGGTGTCGACCTTATTCTGTTTCAAGGCGGACCCTCCAAAACCGTGGCCGGCGCGGCCTGTCAGCATGCCCTTTCAGCTCACAAGCCTGACCTGCATGTCATGATGGGGACCTGTGGCGGTGTCACCGGAAGACCCGGGGTTGGCGGCCTGATGTATGCAGGCAGAGCAGCGCAGTATGACTGTATTGACCGCCTCTGCGACACCAATGATTTTTTCTACGACGCCTATGATGTCCATATTGACAACCACTGGATCAGGGAGGTGTTGGAGCCCCTGGGTCTAGTCAGCGGCACGGTAGCCACGGCAGATCAGGATATTGATTTTACCGTTAGAAAGACCTTGCTGGCTCATGATGCCGATGTCGCCGACTGGGAATCCGCCGCCGTCGCGCTGGTCTGCCACCACAATCATGTGCCAGTCCTGATCCTGAGGGGCGTTTCGGACATTCCGGAGGAAGACTTGTCCCAAGTGGATCAGGCCGAGAGCTTTCTTAACAGGACGCCTATGATTATGAATGCCTTTGCCGGGATCCTGCCCGCGATCGCCAAGCAGCTCACCCTGCGTCAACCCCTGCGCAATACCAGAATTCCATTGTATTCGAGACCCTTTGAGTTGTTGTGATAAGGAAAAAGGTGCCTGCGGCCGAAGCCGCTGGCACCTTTTTGATTTGGAAGAAACTCGGGATGAAACTCGGTGTCTGACACCGAGTTTCCACACCTTAAAACAGGATGGGATGCGCAGCATCCCCACCAAGTCCCTGGAAGATTTCCGTGCCTTCCACCGCCTCATAATCCACCTCAAAAGCCATCTCCATGACCTCTGGGTACTGGATGCCAAAGTCAAATCTGGCGTATTTCCCATTTTCACTGTACATGTAAAAAGAACGGTACTGCCCTGCTTTTTCGCCGCTCAGCGTAATGGGTACATGCACTGTGTGAAAGGCTTGGAGGAGCGTGCCATCGGATTTCAGGATCATCAGGGCGTCGCCCTTTGACGTGGTGAAATTGGCGCCATAGAGCCAAACAAGGGTTTCAGCAGCGCCGTCCTCATTGAGGTCAACCTTGACATGCTGGTAATAATTTTCTCCCAGCGAGGCCTCAATGGCAAAGACCTGGATGGCCATATCTTCAATGGCCTGGCTGGGTTCAGCCTCCGGTTTGAGTTCGGTAAGCCCAGACGCTTCAGAGATCTCCGCTTTCGCCGCTTCCGAAGGCGCTTCCACGGGTACTTCAGCCGCCTCTGTCTCTGCCACCCCACTCTGCCCGCAGCCCGCAAAGATCAGCCCGATGGTGACGATCAAAACAAGCAGCAATGGGAGGCGATGGTGGGGGTTGGGTGACCATCGGCTAAAATTAGCTTTTTGATTTTTTGCTTTAAAATCGACGTAATTTGGAATCAAAGCCAGGATCTCCTTTTAAAATAGCGAATCATATAGAGGGTCAGCGCGATGGTAATCACCCAGAACAGCGGATAGGCGAAGGCCATCTTGAGCTCGGGCATGAACTCAAAGTTCATCCCATAGACGCCGGTCAGGAAGGTCAGGGGGATAAAAATGGACGCGAAGACGGTCAACGTGGTCATGATTTCATTCAGTCTGTTGTCGTTCATGGTCAGCATAATTTCGATCAAGCTGGTGATGCCCTCGCGAAAATACAGGGCATAGTCCTCAATACTCCTAAGGTGCTCGTAGAGCTCGCGCATATAGACCGACTGGGATTCCTGGCGGTCCATCATCCGGTTTTCAAGGGCATCGTGGAGGTTATTGGCCGCGTTTCTGATGGTGAACAGCGTCTTCCTGAAGTAGTGCAGGTCGCTGAGGCGGTCGGTCATCCGCTTGGTCAGAATCATGTCCTCCAGGAGCTCGTAGCGGGCTTCCATCTCCATCATGACATGATAATACTCATCAATGATGCTGTCCAGCAATAAATAGACAAAGTACTCCGGATCCATGGTCTCATCCTCTTCGCGGTAACGCTTGAGCACGTGGTTCACCAAGGCGTCCGCGTTGTCGGTCATGGTCAGGATGGCTTCTTTGGTTTGAATCAGGGTCAGCTGGCCGGTTGAGAGGTGAATTTTGGCTTTCTTGAGGCGTTCCGGCAGGTCAGCTTCTTCCGCCGGGGCGGGCACATCGACACCGCTGAACTTAGGCTCATCCAGCATCAGCACCCGGGCGATAATCCCCTCGCTCTGGTGGTCAAAGAAATACTGGGAATGCTGGCCGCTTTCCACTTTATCCAGCAAAACATCCAGCTGCAATCCCAGCTGGGCCGCGATGGACGACCAATCATGCTCTGAAATCTGCCCGCGAACATCGATCCAATTGACATCATCCAGGGGCGCGTCCTCGGGGAGCAGGCGCCACTGGCCCTTATGATAGCCTCTGTAATAGACCTCGCCTTGATGCTCGCTTTCGTTGATAAAGCTGCGGTTGAGTTTTTCCATGGTCATCCCTCATTTTAGGGTTATTTTCTTATAGGTGAGCAAGCGCTCTGACGCGAAAGCTGCGCTGTGCGAAGCTTTTCAGCCACATCAGTAGGTCTTTTTCCACGTTGTAAGTGATGCGGCTCAAAAGCGAGCAATGCTAGGCGCTAGGAGGAGCGTGCTGCGAAGCTTACTCAAGCGTAAGTGAGCAAGCGCTCCGACGCGGCAACAACGCAGGGCGAAACTTTTCAGTCGCATCAGTAGGCGCCCCAGTATCTGTACCCTTCAAGGTTCTTAATGAGCCCCCCATTGTCCCCGCGGAACCAGTACAGAACCTCACCTTCCGCGCCGCGCCAATAAAGCGCCAGCTCCGGTGTCGAACCAAAATCCGCCAGCCACCCTACTATAAAGCTCTCAGGATGGACTTCACCGCCATCATCCACGCGCCAGCTATAGAGATCCAGCTCCTTGACATAATTCGCAGGAAAATAGGCGTACCAGAGGGCATCCTCTTGATCTCGCAGCACCAGCGTCAGCATGGCCTGATCCGCCTGGGGTTCGAACTGGGCCAGATAAATCCCGGCGCCATTTTCCGCGTCATACAGATGCCAGAAGTGTTTCATGACCATCTTTTTTTCGGCTTCAATCTTTTTCAGAAGTGCCTGGTCCGTACTTGGCGTTCCCACCTTTGTCAGGTTGTGGAAGGTCCTTGCGGACACAAAGGGGGCCGTCATCAGGGTGACGCTGTCGTTTTCGGGAATCTTGCCTCCAGCAAGCCTATAAACCGCGCCGTAGCGCTGCTTGAAGTTTGAGGAGATGTCCATGACGGTATCATTGGGACCCGGCGGCTGAATGCCCTCATACTTGATCTCCGTCACTGCGCCACCCGGCAGTGACAGGTGGGTATAGCTTTCAGGATTAACGGTTTTCGGATCACTTAACAGCAGTGCAAAAATCCCCTGCTCGTCGCCATATCCAAACTGAGGATTGTCTTTTGGCTCGTGCACCGGCTGAACTTCCGGCACTTCAGGAACTTCTTCCGCCGATGGTTCCTCAACCACCACCGGCGGCAAAGGCTCAACCGGTTCAGCAGGCGTCTCTGGTTTTTGGCAGCCCGTCACTGTCACAGCTAGTGTGATCAGCAGAATAAGTAAGGTTGGGATTAGTGGGCTCGAGGTTCGTCTCTTTCTAAGTCGACGGTTTTTATCGGTTGTAGGTCGGGCGGGGTTTTTTTGAACTTCCATGGACTCGCCTCCTTATTTTTGCGCTGATTCTATTCCTGTTTGTTGAAGGTCAGAATCTGCTCATAATCACTTAGCACCATTATACGCTGAGTTTGAGGCTGTGACAAATCTACTGAATTGATGAGCCGTTTTCGAAAAAAAGGTTTTCGAAAAAAAAGGAATTCGAAAAAAATCTTAAAGCATTTGAAAATACCCGTTGACAGATCCTGTGATCTTGGTAAAATAAGTTTTAGGCAGACTTGGGGGTATAACTCAGCGGGAGAGTGTCACGCTGGCAGCGTGAAAGTCAGGGGTTCAAATCCCCTTACCTCCACCAAGATAAGTGGACAGATTTCTGGTAGAATGATTTTGTATTCTACCAAGAATCTGTCCATTTTTTTACCCGCTATTATAAGGAGCTGACTTTATATGTCCGATAAATATCAAAAGCGAATCGCATTCGGCTACAACCGGGGTCCTGCCAATCAGATTGAAATCCACCAAGCTCAAGCTTTAGTCGTAAAGCTATTATTCGAATACTATACAGAAGGATTCAGCATCAGGAATATTGCGGAAAAGCTTGAGTCACATGGTATCCCCTCACCTTATAACAAACCCAAATGGGGCACTCAAACAATTGCCAATATCCTATCCTATGAACGTTACGTGGGAGATGACGATTACCCTGCTATCATTGATCGCGAATTATATGATCGGGTTCAGGAAATCAGAAAGTCTTATTCAAAATGAAATCAATCCACAGAGTCATCTTGCCAAGTAAAAGGCGAGAGTATAAGCGTGTGGCCGCTTATTGTCGTGTGAGTACAAAGCATGATGAACAACAAACCAGCTTAACGATGCAAAAAGCATATTATGAAACCTATATCCATGAACATGAGAATTGGATATTAACTGGCGTTTATGCAGATCAGGACACTGGCAGAAATATCGCTAAAAGAAGTCAATTTCAGCTATTAATGTCAGACTGCCGGCAAGGTAAAATCGATCTGATTCTGACCAAATCAATCAGCAGATTCGGTAGGGGCATTTTGGATCTGTTGAAGTGTTATCGTGAGTTAAAGCATCTTAATGTTGATGTCTATTTTGAAATTGAGAAGCTCTATCTGTCAAATTCAAAATCCGAGCAGCTTATAACTCATATTCCGCTGAAATTGGTTTGCTTATTAAGGATTTAATTTGAGGCTTTTAAATCAAACTGCTCCTCGAATAAATAGGTCTTCAGGGATTCCTAAATACCTCATCACCGTCCTGACATTATCTT
>NZ_JAOTSB010000032.1 GCF_030247605.1 Acidaminobacter sp.
CATCAGGCTTGCGCCCATTGTGCAATATTCCCCACTGCTGCCTCCCGTAGGAGTCTGGACCGTGTCTCAGTTCCAGTGTGGCCGTTCACCCTCTCAGGTCGGCTACTGATCGTCGCCTTGGTGAGCCATTACCTCACCAACTAGCTAATCAGACGCGAGCCCATCCTGTACCGTTGGAACTTTGCCCATTGGATCATGCGATCCTTTGGGTTTATGGGGTATTAATCACCGTTTCCAGTGGCTATCCCCCTGTACAGGGCAGGTTGCTCACGCGTTACTCACCCGTCCGCCGCTTTCATAGTCTTCCCTTTGACCGAAGTCTCCAGTCCAACTAATCGCGCTCGACTTGCATGTGTTAGGCACGCCGCCAGCGTTCATCCTGAGCCAGGATCAAACTCTTAATCATAATCCTTAAACTGCAGTTGTAACACTGACTTCCGTTATTTCCATAATCAGAAATCACTTCGCCGGTTCCAAGCAGAACCGACTTTTTATTTCAGAATTTTGGGTTGTACACTGTTTAGTTTTCAAGGATCGAATGTGTCGCTTTTAATGAAGTTTTTCAACCCGGCATCTCAAGGGACTGTTACAGTTTAACACTGTGGTTTCAAGTCGTCAAGAGTTTTTTTAAATTCTTTTGGATCTTTTCAAATCCGTTTTTTACCAAGTTTTTTTGAAGCGTTGCGATAAACGTTCAACGTTCAGCGACTTGATTAGTTTAGCATCTCAGCAGACGTTCGTCAACTAGGTTTTTCAAAATAAACGAATCTTTTTTCTGGTCATTTTTCCTTCTTTAAAGGCACTATTGAAGTTCGAAAATTCAATGGTACTTTTTCAAAAAGTCCGTTTAAAACCCTCTGCTAAAATATCGAAGTTTTTAGCAGAGGGTTGAATATGAGTGACTTCAAAGTACGTTGGGACTAAATGTCCATCGGCAAATATTTCTTTAATCCTTCGAGTACTTCAGGCGCGCACATTGGGTTCACGAGATTCCCTGTGCCTACAGCGACAGCCGCAGCGCCAGCCAGCATATATTCGAAGGCATCCTCTGCGGTCATGATCCCACCCATGCCAATAATTGGAATACTCACAACTGAAGCCGCTTCGTAAACCATACGCACGCCGATCGGCTTGACTGCCGGACCTGACAGACCCCCAATTCGGTTGGCAATGATTGGACGGCGCGTCTTGAGATCAAAAGCCATGCCGGTAATGGTGTTAATCATGGACAGACAGTTTGCACCGGAGACTTCTGCAGCTTTAGCAATAGTCCGAATGTCGGTCACATTCGGGCTCAGCTTGACAATCATATGCTTCGAGGTGACATTGCGCACTGCCGCAGTCACTTTTGAAGCCATGAGGGGATCTGTGCCAAAAGCCATACCGCCACTCTTGACATTCGGACAGGAAATGTTGACCTCTATGGAGTCGACATCTTCCTGTTCAAGTATTTTCGCCATCTCTACATACTCCTCCAAGGTGTTGCCATTGATATTCGCAATAATTTTCGTGTCAAATTTTCGCAGGAACGGGATTTCGTCGCGAATGAACGCTTCAACACCCGGGTTTTGAAGACCGACGCTATTGATCATGCCCATTGGGGTTTCAGCCAGCCGCGGCACGGGATTGCCTTCTCTTGGTTTGAGGGTGAGACCTTTTACCGAAATTGCGCCGAGAAGTCCCAAATCATAAAAGTCGGCGAATTCCCTGCCAAATCCAAAAGTGCCTGATGCCACCGTAACGGGATTCTTGAGGATCAGGCCGTTTAAATCCACATTATTCATTTGCATTGAATACGACCTCCTCGGCTTTGAATACAGGACCTTCGATACAGGTTCTCAGCATATGGACTTCGCCGTCCTGCTCAATGGGTTTTGCGCAGGTCAAGCATGCGCCTATGCCGCATGCCATGCGCTCTTCCGTGAGGAGGTGTCCCTTCTGTCCCCTCGACTTCAGCGAGAGCTGAACCATATGGAGCATGGCATCTGGGCCGCAGCTGTAAACATGGCGCTGCGTTACACCGGATTCCTGGTTCATCCAGTACTCGACGACATTGCCGTGATAAAAACCTTCTACAGGTTCCATGGTGGCGATGAAAAGACCATCGGCCACAGCTTTGAAGGCCTCTATGAGATAGGGCTCATTCAGATATCCAAGGTAAACATTAACTTTAGTGCCTGCGGCTGACAAGGCCTCTGCAAGAGCCAACAGCGGCGCGGTGCCTATGCCCCCGCCCAGGAGCGTCGCTGCCGATGGTGTCTGCGCCAAATCAAAGCCATTGCCGAGAGGGCCCACGGCAGAGACCCATTCACCAGGCTTGGCAGCGCAGAGGAGTTCAGTGCCTTTTCCTACTTTTCGAATAACAAAAGTCATGGTTTGATCATCCCAGGTGGACAGGCTGATGGGACGCTTAAGAAGCGGAAGTTCCCTCGACTTCAAAGCTAAATTGAAAAATTGACCCGGCTTGAGGTCCCCGAAATCCGGATGGCGTTCAAGTACCAGCGCAAAGATGCCCTGGGCAATTTCATCCGTTGAAACAATTTTCAAATCGCGAATAGACTTCATGCACTATGCCTCCCAATACGTCTTGCCGGCCCGCTCCAGGGCTGCATTCAAATCATCTCTGGATTGTTGTGCAGCCTCTGCTATTTGAGCGCCATAGTTGGCCTCTTCATTAAAGGCATAAATGACCCCTCTTGAGGAATTGACAACTGCACCTAAGCCGCGCTCGTCAAAGCCGTTCGTAGCGTCGTCCGCGCTGCCGCCTTGAGCGCCATATCCAGGGATCAGGAAAAAGCTGCCTTCCAATGAGGACCTGAGCAGGCTGAGTTCTTCGGGATGAGTCGCGCCAACCACGGCACCGAGCGGTGTATATCCATACTCGCCCTTAATCGCATACGGGCTGTCCTTCAGCATGTCTCCCACGACATCAAAGACAAAGCGTTCTCCCACCTTTTGGTTCTGCAGCTGGCTTGAGGTCTTATTCGAGGTCTTTACCAGGAGGAACGTCATGCCATCTTCTTTAGCAGCCCACTGGCTGAAGGCATGGTTGGAATCATCGCCGAGATAGGGATTGATCGTAACGGCGTCAGATTCAAATGCGCGTCTCTTCTCGCCAAGGATATTCGTGTATCCCAAATGCGCTTGGGCATAAGCCTCTGAGGTTGTTCCAATATCGCCGCGCTTTATATCCGCGATCACATAAAGATCAAGCTTCTTTGCGTACTCGATTGTCTTTCTGTACGCCTCGAGCCCCGGCACCCCAAGCGCTTCATAAAAAGCAACCTGCGGCTTGACCACGGCAGTATACGGCGCCACAGCATCCAGCACGACTGTGTTGAATTTATAGACCGCTTCCGCCGCGGCTTCAAGGGTCTTCCCTTGCATTTCAATTTCCTGCTTTAGAACATTGGGCAATTTATCTACAACCGGATCGAGTCCAACACAAAGGACACTTTTCTTTTCCATGATTTTCTTAATTAAACGATCAGCCGACATTCTCTTCACCACTCCTGTATAGTATTTGATCCCCCAGAATCAGGCACTTCACCGCACCGGTCAATTCATGTCCAATGTAAGGACAGTTCTTTCCTTTTGAAACTATGTCTCCCTCTTGAACGGTCAGTTTCTCATCCAAATTGACGAAAACAAGATCCGCAGGTCTCTGATTTTCAATGACGTTTTCCTCTCTGCCAATCAAAGTCCTGGGCGCAAAGCTCATCAGCTTCACCAGCGTTCTCAGGCTAATGCCGTTGGCCCTGAGAGCCGTATGCGCTGCCGAAAAGGAATATTCCAGACTGCTGAAGCCATAACTTCCCACCCCATAAGGGCAATGCTTACTCTCTATTTCATGAGGCGCGTGATCAGACGCGATCATATCTACAGTGCCGTCCTTAATCCCTTCGATCAGAGCTGCTATGTGACGGGCGTTGCGCAGCGGCGGATTAACTTTATAGAAAGCCGTTGAGAAACTGACCCGGTCTGAGTCGAGGAGCAGGTGATGCGGCGCGACTTCAGAAGTCACCTTAATCCCCTCTGCCTTTGCACTTCTGACGAGTTCAATGCTTTCCCTTGTGCTGAGATGCGCCAGATGCAGCCTCGTATTCGTCTCTGCCGCCAGCTGGATATCGCGTTTAACCATGTTCCACTCGCCTTCCGGCGGGTATGGGCCATCCTTATATTGAGCAGTCAGATCATGGTCCTCACAATGGGTGACCACCAGCCCTCCTGCCTGTTCTACCCTAATTAGAGCTTCTTTAAACCGTTCAGGCGACTGGACTTCTCGGCCATCCTCTGAGAAGAGCTTGATGTTCCTGGCAGCCATCCCCTCCACATCGACAACTGTATCGCCCTTTTGTTCCAGGGTCACCGCCGAAAACTGCAGGAACTCTACAGGTGACAGTTTTTTTGCTTTTGCCATCAGCGCCTCAATGCGTTCGCAGGAGTCCAGAGGCGGTTTCGTGTTCGGCATAGCTGCGACCAATGTGAACCCGCCTTTGGCAGCTGCCATTAAACCGGTTTCCAGCGTTTCTTTCACTTCGAAGCCCGGTTCTCTGAAATGCACATGCAGGTCAGCAAAAGCAGGAATTCCAATCCACCCGTTCGCATCGATCACTTCATCCGCTTCCGACATCAGCTTTTCGCATTCGTTTATGCCGATGGTCTTCAGCACGCCATCCTCAATCAACAGCGGCCCCTTGTCCCAATCCAGATTGGCACCTCTCAAATAAGTCGCATTCACGATCAAACGTTTCATCCTCTTACCTCCTAAATCAAAAAACCCCTTGCAGCTGTCTGCAAGGGGAAGGATACCGGCACCCGCGCCGGATCATTCTCATCAGTTCGACCTTACAGGCATCTCGTACCTGGTTAAAGGTGCTCTAATTTAATAACTCTATACAAAATATCATACCCCAAAATCGATGTCAATCTGAATCTTAACAACGGTAAATATTTATGTTTTTCGCTGTATGGAATTACATGGTCAAATCTTCCTCAAAACGTTTGACACTTCAAATAAAATTATGATAGTATTAGGCGAATTCAATACAGCCTTTAACTCAGTCCGAGAGATTGGGAAGGCGCAACGTCGCTTCAGGTGCTCACGCACCAAAGTATGATGCCATTGTGGCCTTTTTCCTCTGGGAAAAAGGTCTTTTATTTTGTCCACTGCCCAACCCCTGACCATAAGGAGGCGCTCTAATGTCACAAGTCCGACACCTGATCGAACCTGAAGATTTTACACTGGAAGAATTGATGCAACTCGTCGACACCGGACTCTCGATTTATGAGAACCCATCACAATACAGAAAAGTTTGTGATGGAAAAATTATGGCTTCACTCTTCTTTGAGCCAAGCACCCGCACCAAGCTGAGCTTTGATTCCGCCATGATGCGCCTCGGCGGCCAGGTCCTTGGCTTCAGCGACGCCAGTACCAGTTCCACAGCCAAAGGCGAATCCCTCGCGGACACCATCAAGGTCGTCAATGATTATTCTGATTTGATTGTCATGCGCCATCCAAAAGAGGGCGCACCTAAACTAGCGACACATTTTGCTACCATTCCCGTCATCAACGGCGGCGATGGAGGCCACCAGCATCCTACCCAAACTTTGACGGACCTCATCACCATCAAGCGGTTCAAGGGTCGGCTTGACAACATGAAGATTGGATTCTGCGGCGACCTTAAGTTTGGCAGAACAGTGCACAGTCTTATCAGAACCCTGGCTAGATTTGGAAACAAGGAATTCTACCTGATCTCGCCGGATGAACTGACACTGCCTGTCTCCCTCAAGCGACAACTGGAGAAGCAAGGCGTCAAACTGATCGAAGTGCGCTATCTCGAAGACGTTGTCGAAGAGCTGGACATGCTCTACATGACACGAATTCAAAAAGAACGTTTCTTTAACGAAGAAGACTATGTCAGACTCAAAAATACTTATATTCTTAACCGTGACAAAATAAGGTCTGCAAAGGAAGATTTAATCATTCTGCACCCGCTTCCGAGAGTCAATGAAATCGCCATAGATGTGGATACGGATCCGAGAGCCGCTTATTTTGAACAGTCGAAAATGGGCGTTTATGTCAGAATGGCACTAATCTGCAAATTGCTGGAGGTGGGTCCTTATGCTAGAGGTTAAAGGTATACAAAATGGCATCGTCATCGATCACATCAAAGCAGGCAACGGACTTAAGATTTTCAACAAGCTCCTTTCCGAGCATATTGACACACCGGTCGTGCTGCTTATGAATGTAGACAGCAAAGCTCTCGGTAAAAAGGACATCATCAAGATTGCGGATGTATTTGATATTGATCTGGATATCCTGGGCCTGATCGACCACAACATTACCGTCAATATTGTCAGGGATTCAAAAATCACGGACAAGCGAAAAGCCAACATCCCCGAAGAAGTTACCGGCCTCTTCAACTGCATCAATCCGCGTTGCATCACGAATTCGGATGCCTACGCAGTTCCAAAGTTCAAACTATATGAGATGAACGGCTCGGCGGAATATATTTGCAGTTACTGTGAGGAAATTACGAAGTATCGTTTGTAAAATTGAAGGAAGACATGATTGTAGAAATGAGCAGGAGACGGCCGACGCTGTTTCCTGCTTTTTACTTTTTGCACCACCTAAAAAAACCTTTCCGGAGAACCGGAAAGGTTTTTTGAATTAAAGCTTATTAGATTAAAGTTTTTTGGAGACGAGCGCCAATACAGCAATGACTGCAAGACCAAAGATCATGAGGCCTTTCTGAGAAATGGACATGATCCCCGTTACAGCGATTACAGCAATGACGACAGGAATGACATATTTGATCAATCCGTGCCATACTTCAAACAGCGCAAAACTGACTGTGCCGCCATTAGTGAGCTCTTGTCTCAAAACTTCCTTGTCTACAAACCAACCAGTGAAAACTGCAAGGAGCAGGCCGCCGATAGCGAGGAAGATCTTGTCTGTCAAAATGTCGAAGAAGTCAAACGCGCCGACACCAAGGAAGGTAACGCCTGACATGACACCCAGAGATAGAGACGCCATAATGCACATTGCGACCATGATAGCCGAGGAAATATAAACGGCTTTCTTTCTAGTCCAGCTTCTTTCATCCATCAGGTAAGCAACGACGACCTCCAGCAGGGAAACGGAAGACGTGAGCGCTGCGACTACCAAGGCGACGAAGAAGAAAGCGGAAAGGATTGGACCCAAAGCGCCCATTTGAGCAAAAATGGAAGGAACGACGACGAAAACGAGGCCAGGACCTGCAGCTGGTTCAAATCCAAATGCGAACATTGCAGGGAACATTGCCAGACCTGCAAGAAGCGCTGCAGAGGTATCCATCACGGTTACGATGGCTGCGTTCTGTGCGAGGTTCTCCGACTTGTTCAGATAACTTCCGTAGGTAATCATACAGCCCATACCAAGGGAAAGCGAGAAGAACGCCTGTCCCAGAGCTGCCAGGAAAGTCTGGCCGGTTACAACTGAGAAATCCGGTTTAAAGAGGAATTCAACACCCTTGCTTGCACCTTCGAGGGTTAAACCACGAGCCGCGATCAAAAGCAAAATGACGAACAGCATAGGCATGAGAATCTTGCCCGCTGTTTCAATACCTTTTGCGACACCGCGTGATACGATAAAAATGTTCATGGCAAGGAAGAGTGCCATCCAGATCAACGGCTCAACCGGATTGCCAATAAAGGCGCCAAAGGAATCACCTATGGCCTCCGGTGCAGCAAGCAACCCTGTAAAAGATTTGACGACATAAGCCAATGCCCAGCCACCAACGACTGGATAGAAGCCCATGATCAAAAATCCGCTTAGTACACCAATGACGCCTGCAAAGGTCCAGTTCCTGCTCTTGGATTTGTACGCACCTACTGCAGCTTTCCCAGAGTTTCTGCCGACTGTAAACTCGGCGATCATGACACTGAGACAAATGACGAAAACGAAGAAAAGATAAATTAAGATAAATGCACTACCACCGTTCATACCAGTCAGATACGGAAAACGCCAAATGTTTCCGAGACCGACTGCGGATCCTGCCGCTGCCATGATAAAGCCGAACCGCGAACCCCAGTTTTCTCTTTTTTGTCCTGTTTGATCCACTAACTACGCCTCCTTTTTGAATGAGAATAAAAATTATGATGCATCTATGATTCAACCGCATATTTAGTGATGATTTATGCGGTGAAACATCATGGAGAGCCAAAAGGAC
Source organism: Acidaminobacter sp. (assembly GCF_030247605.1). GTDB lineage: Bacteria > Bacillota > Clostridia > Peptostreptococcales > Acidaminobacteraceae > Acidaminobacter. Next base: position 8,214 of record NZ_JAOTSB010000032.1, read on the forward strand.
AATCATGGGAAAAATTCCCAAAATATTAAATGCGTACAAACAACGTCCTAACGAAGATTTATACGCATTATCAAATTTCAAAGCAGTCGACTTCCCGCCAGCCATTCTGAGGTGCTCAATATTACGAAACCGTAATACAAGTGTTTATAATCATAACATGATTAGCATCAGTCTACAACTAGGTTTTTTGCGTTTCCCTCTGATTATAACGTACATCAAAAGGTTGAAAATGAAGGAAACACATTTGCCTTGTTGAATTTTTTTAATATTCACAATTATTTTAGCATACTAGTCTTATCATTTCAATTATATTGCCAATATTCTGTCTGCTAAACAAAAAAGTGGGTTTCTTAAGCGGTTTCCATTGTATTCTTTAAACAATTTATTTAATATCCGATTCAATCCCACGACGCCTGCAGCTCAGGACGACCACGCGTCAAAATATGCTCTGCCACGCGAATTCCATCAATTGCAGAGGAGGTGATCCCGCCTGCGTAGCCCGCGCCTTCACCGCAAGGATACAGACCCGGGTGTGAAATGGATTCGAAGGTGTTTTCATCTCGCAGAATACGTACAGGAGACGAGCTGCGGGTTTCAAATGCGGTGAGAATCCCGTCACCATCGGCAAAAGCCTTCATCTTTTGACCCATCTGCGTCAGGCCATCCTGAAGCGCTTCCAGCAGGAACGGCGGCATGGCTGTTCTGAAGTCCGCTTTGACCGGATGCGGTCGATAAGTCGGTTTAATCTTTCCGGTTTCATCTGACGCGTTAAACGGCCTGTGTCCCAAAAATTCACCCACCGTCATATACGGGGCGCCGTAAGTTCTGCCTCCGAGTTCATACGCTGCAGCTTCCAAGGCGCGCTGAAATTCGATTCCAGAGAGCAAGTGCTTCGAGTTAAAATCCTCTGGCGTCACAGAGACCAGCAAAGCGCTGTTGGCATTTTCCATATCCCTTGCCCGTCTGCTCATGCCATTGGTGACTACACCCCCCGGCTCTGACGAAGCCGCGACAACTTCGCCGCCCGGGCACATGCAAAAGGTATAAACACCACGTCCTCCGGAGGTCGTCGCTGTCAGCTTGTATTCCGATGCGCCGTAGCGCTTCTCTAAAGCCTCAAGATGCTCACTATACTGCTGCAGGTTAATCTCTGACTGTTGGTGCTCAATGCGGACACCAACAGCAAACGGCTTCTGGCGCAGCTCGACCCCCTGCCCATGGAGCATTGCAAAGGTGTCTCTGGCGCTGTGTCCAACGGCGAGGACGACCACGTCCGACTTCATTTTCATACCGTTTGACAACTCAAGCTCAAAAAGTCCATCAGGCAACCGTTTTATCAAACAAACTTTTGTGTCAAACAAAAATTGACCGCCCTGTGCCTCGATTCTGAGCCGCATGGCTTTTACCACATGTCTGAGGACATCTGTGCCAATGTGGGGTTTTTGCCTGTAACGTATGTCTTCAGGCGCTCCGAGCTCCGCAAGCAGATCCAGAACCTGCTGACCTCTCGGATCCTTGCTGCGCGAAGTCAGTTTTCCATCCGAAAAGGTACCCGCGCCACCTTCTCCAAATTGAACATTGGATTCCGGATTGAGGACGCCGGTTGACCAAAATGTTTCAATGTCTTCTACGCGCTTCTCCACACGACTTCCACGTTCAATGATAACCGGGGTATAACCATGACGGCTGAGGCGTTCTGCCGCAAACATCCCGGCAGGTCCAAACCCAATTACAACCGGTGGAAATTGAAGCACATTTCCCTTTGGTCCGGACTCGGTTGAATGAGTTTGATTTGCTGCCTCCAAACGCTCGGCATCTTTCCCAAGTTTCTTGAGCAGCTTAGGCTCGCGGTCTCCGGCGAATAGATCTATACTGTAGACCACTCTTGCAGGCTGACCCTTTCTCAAATCGAGGGATTCCCGGGCTATGCGCCAGGAAAGGGGCTCACTCGCCCCCATTCCCAACCTCTTTCTCAACTGAATTTCAATCTCCCTGTCACTATGCTCAATTTCCATTTTGATCTGATGAATTCGCAGCATGCCGCCTTACCCTCTTCTGAGTTGAAGCGATGAAGATAATGCCTTAATGAGTACAGGCACCACCAGAAGCTGCAGCGCCATGCCCGGAAGACCTGTCAAAATTGCGCCTTTCATGTACATCACCGGATTTAATTGAACAGCGAAAACCGATGTGGTCACTACTGCAGCAAGACCAAGTACAACGCGACCGACCAGCATGGAGACGACAAGCGCAGCATATACATTAATCCGTCGCTTGTTGATCAGCCATGACATGGTCCAGCCATATGCAGCGAGTTCAAAAGCCATGAGAAAGGCTATTGGGAAAAGTGGCGGCATCCCAGTGGCAATGGCACTCGTGAGCGGCGTGAGCGCACCCGCGATTAAGGCAATCCAAGGATTAACGAAAACTGCACCTGCTAGAATTGGCAAATGCATTGGCAGGAAAATCGATCCGCTGACAGATGTGAGATGAAAAACTGTCGGTACCAGAAGTCCCAGCGCTATGATCAACGCTCCGCGGATCAATGATTTAGTTTCGTTCATTATAAAGTCCTCCAATTACTATTTTTTGGGGTCATTATTACATAAATCAATTCCAAAATCTTAACAACCGCTTTTTATTCCTCTTCAGCCGCCTCGTCTTTCCCGAACCAGAGCGCCAGCTCTTCCCTGGCTTCCTCAAGACTTGAAGATCCATGGACGGCATTGAGCTGGACGCTGTCTCCATAGAGGTACCTGATTGTGCACACTCGGGCTTTGGCCGGATCTGTAGCCCCATTGATTTCTCGGACTACCTCGACGGCATTTTCTCCAGTCAGCTTCATGACAAAAACCCGGTCAGAAGTCATAAAGCGCACCAGAGAGGCGTAAAAACTCTTGTCTTTATGCGCTTCGTAGTGCTTCTCAACCAGTTCCTCCTCAGGTACACACATATAGGCTTCCTCGAGAACCAAACCGTGGGCTTCGTAAAGCGACAATATTGCACCAATCTTTTGTTTCTTGACTGCATCCGGTTTTATAATAACCAAGGTTGATTCTTTCATACATAACACCTCACATCTTATGAATGATGTCTCGCACGATCTTAAATTGCTCCGATACGCGTCAGAAACTGACGAATTTCCTCCATCATAGCCTCAAACCAATGCGATTCCTCAGACCTGGTATTTAAGGCTATGGTCTCGACCGGGCAGAATCCGGTGCCTTCCCTGTTCTGGATATGGTCTGCCAAAGCAGCGTACTGCACCTCAATACCCACTGAATCCAGATAAGCTTTGGCCGGCTCACTCATCACAAGCGTCCACACTTTTGTAATGCCAAGCTCTGCCGCAATTCTGGCAGCCCCAAGGCCTATAACTCTGTCGATCAGCAGCGCCCCTCCCGCAAAACGGATGCCCTTTGTGTAAATCAAATACAAAGGTTTAATGCCCCGTTCTCTGGAGGAATGCGCTATTTCACCCTCTGCATGGATCATCATGCTGAGGGCCTGATCCTTTAATGCCTGAACACCTTCGTCAAATGTCATTTTCAAATCTCCTGTCACTTAGCTTTATACGTGCCGCTCAACTGTAAATCTATGAATCCGATACGTCTCATGTTCTTTAATGCCAGCTTTGTTTAATGCAATTCTAACTTGATCCTCAACCGTATCAACACCCTCAAGGTCAGGCAAGAGAAGCCCCCGTCTGAAATCAGATTCCACAATGACACCATAGATCTTCGGATCGAGCGCTTTAAAGCCCGGTACCAGCTCACCTTTCGAAAGGACATCCACAGAAATAGTGAGGTGCTCCAGCTCCCAAGGCTCAATTTCCGGAAACCTCGGATCCTCAGTCGCTGCCTGGATAGCGTTGTGAATAATCTCGTCCGCCAAGGAGCGTTGTGTGCCGATGGTCGTCCCTATACAACCCCGCAGCCCCCCGGAGCTCTTGATCGAGACAAATACGCCTTTGGATGGCCCCTCAAGCTCCGGCTCCTTAAGTTCCTCGGGAAGACTGACTCGCTTTTGCTCTCGAATATAGTCTTCAATTGCCAGTCTGGCCAGCCTCACGAAATTATCTTCTCTGTTGCGTCTTGTAAGCCTTCTGCTTAAAACACCTTGTACGACTTCATCAAACCGCTTGGCATTATCTGCGGGTTTCGGATCCGTCAGCGCAACAACGCCATAACCCACGCCAAACGGGCCTTCATAGGACAATACTTTTGAAGTGATCTCAAGACCATCAAGGGCCCCAATCATAATGTCCAGGGACTTTTTACCGCATTCGCCGGCACCCTCGCAAAGGGCTTCGTCTGCTGTGACAACTTTAACCAGGTCGTTGTTTTCAAAGGCATCAACGATCCACTCGTCAAACTTCGGGCCGCGGGCATCAAAACGATAAGGTCCCGAATCTTTGAGCTTATGGGATAAATCACCACTCGCAATTATGACCGCGCGAAAGCCCAAATCATCTATGCAAGCCGAAAGCAATTGACCAAACCTGTACAATTCATCCGTTGACAACAAGCCATAGGTGATTTCTACCAGTTCGTAGTTTGAATAATGGGGTTCTATAAAGGAAAGAGGGACAAGGACACCATGATCCAAATCACTGGATACGTCAAATCTTCGCGCTAGCGCGTGATCAAATATGACCGCCGGCAGATTGTTGTCTGCTGCCAGATCCGCAAGCGCTTTGATAAGTGGCATTGCATTATTCTTTTTCATGTGGATTTCTGGTGCTCCAAAAGCACTTAAATTGCCCTCAAGACAACTTTCTCCGCGAATAGCGACAGCATCACTGAAAAGCGGTCCATGAGGTGAAATTACGACGATTACCTCAGGCTCAAGCCGGGCGATCTGTCGTCCGACCTCGTCCATTGACCTGGCCGTTGCGGCAACGACCTTTGACTGTTCGTGTCCAACTGCCGGTATCACGACAGGCGGATGCGGCATTAAATAACCAGCGAGTATCGTCATCTCGATCACTCCTTCGATCCTTTTAGATAACCTTTTCTCATAAGCTTTTCAATGTGCTCAGATACTTTTTCGTCAATATCAATCTGATAGGTCTCCTCAAGCACAAACATCATTGAAACAGCAACTTGAGCAACATCCAACAACTCGAGGCTGATCCTTTCCACAACTTCCTTGGGTGCCATATCAACAGTCTCACCATTTAGGCCTCTAAATTTGCCAATTAATTGCGCTAACTCTCCGGCCTCCTCCATAAGCTTCAGACACGTGGATTCGAGACCGGGCTGAAGATTATTCAGTTTTGGGAGACTGATCTGTTTGTATTCATTCATGATTTTGCACCCTTTCAGACGGCTTTTAATTATTATAGCACAAAATGGCGTCTAGTAATTTCATGTGATCCTGAAATGAAGAAAAGGGCAGCCACTGGATTCACTTTCTATATTTACGAAAAAAGACACCCCAAAATGAGGTGTCCTTGATTGAGCAAATTATCGCTTGGAGAACTGTGGTGCTCTTCTCGCAGCTTTGAGTCCGTATTTTTTTCTTTCCTTCATGCGGGAGTCACGCGTGAGGAAACCCTCTTTTTTAAGAATGGCACGATACTCGTCATCTACTTTAAGAAGGGCTCTGGAAACACCGTGGCGAACCGCGCCAGCCTGACCAGTAAAACCGCCGCCTTCAACAATTACAAAGACGTCGAATTTGCCAAGCGTGTTGGTGAGAACCAGAGGACGCTTAATCTCATTGCGAAGTGTTTCAAAGTTGAAGTAATCTTCAACTGTACGACCATTGATCTTGAATTCACCATTGCCCGGTACGAGGCGTACGCGCGCAGTGGAGCTTTTTCGTCTTCCTGTGCCTTGATACTGCATAGTCATCATGAATTCCCTCCTTCGTGGTTATACTTCGAGCGCTTCAGGCTTCTGTGCTTCGTGGTTGTGCTGATCACCGCTGTATACTTTCAGCTTCTTCAGCATCTCTCTTCCAAGGGTGTTCTTTGGAAGCATACCTTTGATGGCATGTGTGACAACCGTTTCAGGCTTCTTCGCCATCATTTCGCGATAGGTGCGCTCTCTCAGGTGGCCCGTGTAGCCAGTGTGCCATCTGAATTTCTTCTGATCAAGTTTTTTGCCTGTCAGAACCACTTTCTCAGCGTTGATGATGATCACATAATCACCGCAGTCGACGTGAGGGGTGTAGATTGGCTTATGTTTGCCTCTAAGGATTGTAGCAACTTCAGTGGAAAGTCTGCCGAGGGTCTTTCCTTCAGCATTGATGACATACCATTTTCTCTCTATTTCATTGGGTTTAGCAACGAAAGATTTCATGAGTTCCCTCCTAACATTAATATTTCACCGTTTTTTATTTAATAAAAAAACCCGGGGCAGGATTTTTTTAGTTCGCCTCAAAATGAGCCAAACTTATTTTATAATAGCAAGCACACAGAGTCAACTACTTTTTGTTAGTTTGCTATTTAAAATCCAATATAAATTGTATGAATTTGTTCATACAGAGCGATCATAGCCGCTTTTTAATAAATGACCTCAGTTAAGTACAAGCCTTGCGGCGGTGCTGTCCATGGTGCCTTGGTGCGTTCCCTGGCATCCAGAAGCCTTCCGGCGTCTGATGGTTCGAGACTTCCTTTTCCAATCAAAACCAAAACCGCTGTCATGATCCTAACCATATTATACAAAAACCCATTCCCTCTGAAAGTTAAAGTCACCAGTGTACCCTCTTTGTGAAACTCAATGTCTTCAATGCGTCGAACAGTTGTCTTCGCTGAGCTCCCCTGGGATCTGAAGGTGGCAAAGTCATGCTCACCAATCCAATAAGCCGCTGCTTCTTTCATTTTGTCCAGATCCAGTGGCTCAGGCACATGCCAGACCAAATAGGATTTTAATGGATCTTTATTGATAGAGTTGTCAATTTTATATTGATAGATTTTGCCTCGTGCAGAATATCTCGGATGGAAGTCCGGCTCCGCATCTTCTGCACATAGAATCAGGATGTCATCCGGCAGATGATAATTTAGAACATAGCATAGTCTTGTCGTCGGGAAAGCAGAATGATGCACAAAAGACGCCACTTGGGCAAGTGCATGCACGCCTGCATCTGTACGGCCTGACGCAGTTAAATCGATTTTTTCGCTCAATAAATTGCTGAGCAATTTCTCAATGGTCTCCTGAATCGATTTGAATCGCTTCTGACGCTGCCAACCTTGATATTGAGTGCCTTGATAGGCTATGGTCAATTTGACGCGGCGCGGGGCTTTTCTGAGCTTCAAGCGGTCCACATCCTGACTGCAATCAGGCCGCCCCAGTACAGTATAAAGACGAATACCCCAATCAAATCCAAATGTGTAAACTGGAGCACCTTCATTCTCGTTCTATTCTCGCCGCCCCTATAGCATCTGGCTTCCATTGCCATAGCAAGTTCATCCGCTCTTCTAAAAGCGCTTATGAAAAGCGGGACAAGCAAAGGTATAAGGCTTTTTGCACGCTTGATCAGATTGCCGCTTTCAAAATCAGCGCCTCTCGCCATCTGCGCCTTCATGATTTTATCCGTCTCTTCCAGCAATGTTGGAATAAAACGAAGTGCAATTGTCATCATCATTGCTAATTCATGTGCCGGAAGTCCCAGCTTTTTAAAAGGATTCAGAAGCCTCTCCAGTCCATCCGTCAACTCAATGGGAGAGGTTGTCAAAGTCAGCATGGAGGTTCCAATGATCAGGAGAATTAAGCGGCTGGCCATAAAAAAGGCTTGTCTGACACCTTCATTCGTAATTTTGATGATCCCAAAACGAAAGAGTTCCGTGCCAGGGGTCAGGAAGACATTTATGCCAAACGCGAAGATGATAATCATCAAAACCGGCTTAAGACCTCTAAGCAAGTATTTATAGGGTATCTTGGAGACCGCTATGGTCAGTGCCAGAAAAGCCAGCACAACGCCATAGCCTATAAAGGAGTTGATAAAAAAGAGCGACACTATATAAAGCATTGAAGCTACCAACTTAAATCTTGGATCCATCCGATGCACAGGTGATGATAGTGGTAAATACTGGCCAACGGTGATATCACGAAGCATGGCTTTTCCTCCTTAGAAGTTCAAGCAGACGCGTCGCTGCATTCTCAACCGTATAGAGTGTCGGATCGATATCTATACCTTTTGCCGCCAGCGCCTTGGCTACATATGTCACCTGCGGCGCTGCCAATCCAATAGCCTCCAGTTGCTCAACATGACTAAAGACCTCTGCGGGATCGCCAGCCAGGACCAGACTCCCTTCGTCCATGACAAAGATCTTTCTGACGTATCTTGCAATATCCTCCATGCTGTGGGAAACCAGAATCACTGTAATTCCCTGTTTTGCATGAAGCGCCAGAATTTGCTCAAGGATTTCATCTCTACCCTTTGGATCCAGTCCGGCAGTGGGTTCATCCAAAATCAGGACCTCGGGTTTCATGGCAATGACGCCGGCAATTGCAACGCGTCTTTTTTGTCCGCCGCTGAGTTCAAAAGGAGATTTTCCACGAATTTCTTCGTAATCAAGACCCACCATTTCCAGCGATTCTTTGACACGTCGATTGACTTCTTCAGGCTCAATGCCCAAATTGTTCGGACCAAACGCCACATCCTTCTCAACTGTCTCTTCAAACAGTTGATACTCTGGATATTGAAAGACCAGGCCAACCTTTTTTCTAATTTCGTTTAGTTTAGCCTTTGAAGAGGTTATGTCAAACCCGTTGATTAAAATCTTGCCAGATGTAGGTTTCAATAACCCGTTCATATGCTGAATTAAAGTGGACTTGCCCGATCCGGTGTGACCAATCAAACCGACAAAATCCCCTTTTTCAATCTGGAGAGAAACACTGTTCAGCGCATTCGTCTCAAAGGGACTTCCAATATCATATATGTGGTTAAGTTTCTCTATAATAATGGACATAACTCTTCCACCAACTCTTCTACAGTAATGATATCATCTGGAATGTCCACACCTTGTTCCCTCAACTGATGCGCTAAAAGTGTGACTTGAGGGACGTCCAAGCCCATGCCTTGGAGCTGCTCAACTTTTGAAAACACTGTTTTGGGGGTGCCTTCAAGGAGCTTTGCCCCATCTTCCATGACGATGACGCGATCACAATGGACAGCTTCATCCATAAAATGTGTGATGTGGACAATGGTGATACCTTCTTCTTTGTTCAAACGCCTGATGGTTTCCATAACTTCTTTACGGCCTGAGGGATCCAGCATGGCTGTTGGTTCATCCAAAATAATGCATTTTGGCTTCATTGCCAGTATCCCGGCTATGGCTATGCGTTGCTTTTGACCGCCAGACAATAAATGCGGCGGTTTGCGTCTGTGTTCGTACATACCGACACTATTCAAAGCCTCATCAACACGGATTCGTATTTCCGGCGGTGAAATTCCTAAATTTTCAGGTCCAAACGCTACATCTTCTTCAACCACTGTTGCGACAATTTGATTGTCAGGGTTTTGGAAAACCATACCTGCCGTTTTTCGAATTTCCCAGATCTGATCATAATTGCTGGTGTCCATCCCATCAATTAAAATGATGCCTTCTGTGGGATGCATAATACCGTTGCAAAGTTTGGCGAATGTCGACTTCCCTGAACCATTATGGCCTATTATGACGACAAATTCACCACTGGCAATATCAATATTCAATTCTTTGAGCGCGGGGGTGACTTCTGCTTCATTATAAAAATAAGTAACGCTCTTCGCTTGAATCATGCTATTCCCTCTTCCATCTGACTTTGCCACTCTATTATACACCTCAAAAAAGCGCCTTACAAATGATCTTTTAGATCATGTGCTACGCCGGTTTCCAACAAATAAAAAAGATAAAGGGACTAAGCTATAGTCCTTAGTCCCTCTTAACGATCTTATACCAACTCGATTAAGACCATTGGCGCTGCGTCGCCTCGTCTAGGTCCAAGCTTATAAATTCTGGTATAGCCGCCGCTCTTGTCAGCGTACTTAGGCGCAATTTCTTCGAAAAGCGTCTTTACAACAGCTTCTTCAGTAATGAAGGCCATTGCCTGACGTCTTGCGTGAAGGTCGCCGCGCTTGCCGAGCGAGATCATCTTTTCAGCGATCTTGCGAGCTTCCTTGGCTCTCGTTTCAGTGGTCTCGATACGGCCGTTCTTGATCAGGCTTGTAACCAGATTGCGAAGCATCAGGTTACGGTGCGCTGTTGGACGCCCGAGTTTACGATAACCCGCCATGGATTCCCCTCCTTTTTCTTCCTATTCTTCTTCAGATTTCAGGCCAAGCCCAAGCTCTTCGAGCTTTTGCTTGACTTCTTCAAGTGATTTTTTACCGAGGTTTCTGACTTTCATCATGTCGTCTTCCGTTTTCTCGGTCAATTCCTCAACGGTATTGATACCGGCGCGCTTCAAACAATTGTATGAACGCACGGAGAGGTCGAGTTCCTCGATCGTCATTTCAAGGACTTTTTCTTTCTTGTCTTCTTCTTTTTCCACCATGATTTCAACACCGTTGGTGCTGTCAGTCATTTCGATGAAAAGCTTCAGATGTTCTGCCATGATTTTAGCTCCGATTGACGTCGCTTCATCCGGCTTAATTGTACCATCCGTCCAGACTTCCATGACAAGCTTGTCATAGTCCGCAACTTGCCCTACACGTGTATTGTCAACACTGAAGTTCACCTTTTTTACAGGCGTAAAAATGGAATCCACAGGAATTATGCCAATGGACATACCTGGATCCTTGTTAAGATCTGCGGATACATAGCCGCGGCCTTTTGCAAGGGCAATTTCCATGTTCAGAGTTGAGTGATCGTCGAGGGTCGCGATATGAAGATCTGTATTCAGGATTTCGACATCTGAATCACAAATGATATCGCCTGAAGTGATCGGACCAGCCTCAGTCGCTTCGATTCTTAAAATCTTGACTTCGTCATCCGAATGAATTTTGGCAGCAAGGTTTTTCAGGTTGAGAATAATGTCTACGACATCTTCTTTTACGCCCTGAATCGTGGAAAATTCGTGAAGTACATTATCGATTTTTATCCACTTTACCGCTGTACCTGGAAGAGAAGACAATAAAATGCGTCTTAAACTATTCCCGAGTGTAATGCCATACCCGCGCTCAAGAGGCTCGACAACAAATTTGCCATAAGTTGCCGTTTCGTTCATTTCAACACACTCGATACTCGGCTTTTCAATCTCTATCACTGCACAAACCCTCCTTCATTTATAGGATGTGAGGGTAACATTACGTTACGACGACTACTTAGAGTAGAGCTCGATGATCAGGTGCTCTTCGATCGGAAGATCGATATCTTGTCTTGCCGGCGCCGAAACGATCTTACCGCTCATTTTCTCTGGTTCAGCAACAAGCCAAGTTGGCGTTGCCTGACCCTTTACCATGATCGCCTTGAATTTGTCAGAAGCCTTGCTGCGCTCCTTGACTTCAATGACGTCGCCGACTTTAAGCGTCATGGACGGGATATCGGCTTTGCTGCCGTTCACTGTGAAGTGTCCGTGCGTAACGAGTTGTCGTGCTTCTTTTCTGGAATTCGCAAAACCAAGTCTATAAACGACATTGTCCATGCGAAGCTCTAAAAGCTGGAGAAGGTTTTCGCCTGCGATACCCTTCATCTTGTCAGCTCTATTATATGTCTCACGGAATTGGCTTTCGAGGATACCATAGTATCTCTTAACCTTTTGTTTTTCTCTCAGCTGTACGCCGTAGCCGGAAAGCTTACCTCTTCTGGCGCCATGCTGCCCCGGAGCGTTCTCTCTTTTGTTGAGAGCACACTTGTCGGAATAACAGCGATCACCCTTAAGATAAAGTTTCTGTGCTTCTCGGCGACAAAGTCTGCAAGAAGGTCCCGTATATCTAGCCATTTACTACACCTCCTATAATATCAAACTCTTCTGCGTTTCGGCGGTCTGCAGCCGTTGTGAGGGATCGGCGTTACGTCAACGATCGAAGAAATCTCGAGGCCTGCAGCCTGAAGAGAACGGATCGCAGCTTCACGACCAGCGCCTGGTCCTTTTACGAAAACTTGAACCTGTTTAAGGCCATGTTCCATAGCGTTTTTAGCTGCAGATTCTGCCGCCATTTGCGCAGCAAAAGGCGTAGACTTTCTGGATCCTTTGAAACCGAGCCCGCCTGCACTTGCCCATGCAATTGTATTGCCGGCTGTGTCAGTCAGCGTCACAATCGTATTATTGAAAGTTGATTGTACATGCGCCTGGCCACGATCAATATTTTTACGTTCGCGTTTTTTCTTGCCGCGAGCTACTGTAGTTTTACGTACTTTTTTTGCTACCATGCTTCACCCTCCTTTACTTCTTCTTCTTGCGTCCGACCGTTTTCTTAGGTCCCTTGCGCGTACGAGCATTGGTTTTCGTTCTCTGTCCGCGGACAGGAAGTCCTTTTCTGTGACGGATGCCTCTAAAGCAGCCGATTTCACGGAGACGCTTGATGTTGAGGGCTACTTCACGTCGAAGATCGCCTTCGACGACATAATCAGTTTCGATGACCGCTCTGAGTTTGTTAACCTCTTCTTCTGTCAGGTCTTTGATACGAGTATCTTCACTGACACCGGCCTTGGAAAGAATTTGAATAGATCTTGGCTTACCAATGCCATAGATGTAAGTGAGTCCGATGACGGCTCTCTTCTCCCTAGGCAGGTCGACGCCTGCAATTCTTGCCATTAATGTACACCTCCTGCTTTCGTAAAATGCCAGATTACCGCTATATGTCTAAATCTGACGCTTGGAATCCTTAAGGACAGCCGCGTCCCCACGTCAGATTCTTTCACTGGTTAACCTTGCTTCTGTTTGTGTTTAGGGTTTTCGCAAATGACCATTACTCTGCCTTTGCGCTTAATAATTTTGCATTTTTCGCAAATCGGTTTCACCGATGGTCTGACTTTCATGCGTTATACCTCCTTATCACTTGCCGCGCCAGGTAATTCTTCCACGAGTCAGATCATATGGAGATAACTCCATAGTCACTTTGTCGCCCGGCAGAATTCGGATAAAATTCATTCTGAGTTTGCCGGAAACATGAGCCAACACTTCATGATCGTTTTCCAGCCGGACACGGAACATCGCGTTTGGCAACGCTTCAATAACGGTTCCGACGACTTCGATCGCATCGCTTTTTGCCATAATTCTCTTACCTCCCCGTGCTTGAATCAGACTTGCTGGAGTTTATCAATTTCACGTTTCACCAGGCTGTCATCAGGTTTGATGCCTGCCTCAAGCGCTTCAGAAAAAGCTGTGCTGATTTGATTAATTTTAACCAAATGGCGTACCTTTTTCAGTTTTGGCGAATCGATTTTTCTTAAATTCCCATCTACTAATAATACGAAATTTTCATCAATGATGTCAAGAATCAAAAATAACCTATCGTGATCACGACCTGCCTTTGATTTGACAAATTGACCAACAACCAATCCTTTTGTTGATTCCAATCTCCACACCTCGCTTATTGATCCGTGGTAAGGATAATAGGATCCTCATCTGTTATGGCTATGGTATGTTCGTAATGGGCGGATAAACTGCCATCTGCAGTCACTACAGTCCAATTGTCCCCTAGCACTCTGACTAAAAATCGTCCCGCATTGATCATTGGCTCAATGGCCAACACCATGCCAGGCGATAACCTGGGTCCTTTTCCGGCTGGGCCGTAATTAGGAATCTGAGGGTCTTCGTGCAGTGAAGCGCCAATGCCGTGCCCCACATAATCTCGAACAACGGAAAATCCTTCCGCTTCAACATGCATTTGTATGGCATGTGAGACGTCTGAGAGTCTGTAACCAACTTTGCAGAATTTAAGCCCTTCATAAAAGCTTTCCCGCGTAACACGGATCAGCTTCTCCGCTTTTGCGCTGATTTTTCCTACGGGATAGGTTTTGGCGCTGTCTCCGTAATAGCCGTTTTTGAGTGCGCCTACGTCAATACTGATGATATCGCCCTCGCGCAACATCCGGTCTCCCGGAATGCCATGGACGACTTCCTCATTCACAGAGGCGCATATGGTAGCCGGAAAGCCACCATAGCCTTTGAACGCCGGCTGCGCCCCATGTTCGAGAATAATGCGCTCTGCGATTTCATCGAGTTCCTTCGTTGTGATCCCAGGTTTGATCATGTCTTTGAGGACCGAATGGACCGTCGCCACGATCTTACCTGACTCACGCATATACTCAATCTCCGTACTGGATTTAACAAGAATCATTACTGAGTTCTCCCAATTGCTTTGAGAATATCATCAAAGACCTTGTCAATGTCTTGTTGACCGTCGACATTGATCAAATTTCCTTTAACTCGATAATATTCAATAAGCGGGGAAGTCTCGTCCATATACACCCGGATGCGGTTCGTGACTGTATCAGCATTGTCATCAGATCTTTGGTAAAGTTCGCCTGAGCACTTGTCGCAAACACTTTCCTCTTTTGGCGGATTATATTTGATATGATAAGTGCTTCCGCAATCTCTGCAGATTCTTCTTCCGACAGCTCTTTCAACAAGGAGTTCTGGATCTACTACGACGTTTACAACATAATCCAGTCCTGCGCCCATATTTTCGAGTACTTTATCCAGCGCTTCAGCCTGAAATACAGTCCTCGGAAAACCGTCGAGCAGAAAACCAGATTTGCAATCTTCTGCTTTGAGCCGATCTTCTACGATCTCTACGACCAGTGTATCCGGAACGAGTTCGCCCCGGTCCATATATTCTTTCGCTTTCTTCCCTAGCTCTGTACCTTCTTTGATATTTTTTCTGAAAATATCACCGGTTGAAATATGTGGGATACTGAAAGTTTCGATAATGTTTGCTGCCTGAGTACCTTTACCGGCTCCCGGAGGGCCTAATAGGATCAGTTTCATCACCATCATCTCCTGACTACTTCAAGAAGCCCTGATAATGCCTCATGACCATCTGAGCTTCAATCTGCTTCATTGTTTCAAGCGAAACACCGACAGCGATCAACAGTGAAGTGCCGCCAAATGCCAAGTTCAAAGATCCAAAACCAAGAATGATATTTGGCAGTACCGCGATAAACGCAAGGAATATTGCACCTGCAATCGTAATGCGGCTCATGGTTCTTTCCAGATATTCTGATGTCGGTTTTCCTGGTCTGATCCCAGGGATAAAACCGCCATTTCTCTTCATATTGTCTGCTACTTCAATTGGATTAAAGATAACGGACGTATAGAAATAAGTGAAGAAGATAATCAAAAGAGCGTAAAGTACGTTATAGATAATACTCGATTGACCAAAATAGAGTCTTAAAAACTCGTAAAATTTACTGTCTGGGAAAAATTGCGCGATCGTCATAGGGAACATCAGCAGCGATACTGCAAAGATTATTGGAATAACGCCGGACTGATTGACTTTCATCGGAATGTAGGAGGTCTGGCCGCCATACATTTTTCTGCCAACAACACGCTTGGCATACTGTACCGGTATTTTGCGCGTTCCTTCCTGGATGTAGATGATTCCGACAATGATCAGCAGCGCAATCACAACAAAGAGAATTATGCTGAAGATTGAAAGCTGACCATCAAGGAATCGAAGCACTGTAGTGACAACACTTTCCGGAACCCTTGCAAGAATCCCGGCAAAGATGAAGAGCGAGATACCATTTCCTATACCGTTTTCGGTGATCTTTTCACCGAGATACATCAGGAATGCTGTACCAGCAGTCAGTACAATGACTGAAATTGCAATGCTTAACGGTGTATCATTGATATACGCCGGTCTGAAAAGACCGATACTCCAACCAGTTGCCTGAATCAACGCGAGAACTACAGTGCCATAGCGCGTATATTGAGCAAGCTTCTTCTTGCCTTCCTCTCCCTCTTTTGCCATTGCACCAACCGAATCAGGAAAGGCAATTTGAAGAAGGTTGACAATAATGGAAGCGGTAATATACGGAGAAATACCGAGCGCGAAAATCGTAAAGTTTTTAAAAGCGCCGCCTGAAATCAGGTTGAAGAACCCAAGAAATCCTGAGTCGTTCGCGAAAAGCGAGGCAAGCTGAGTTTTATCGATTCCCGGAACTGGAATGGCCGACCCAAGACGAAAAACGACCAACATCATTAAAGTGTAAAGTATTCGTTTTTTTAGGTCTGGAATCTTCCATGCGTTGACAAGTGTTGAAAGCAACTAGATCACCTCTGCCTTTCCTCCAGCAGCTTCGATCTTTTCAATCGCTGACTGAGTGAATTTGTGGGCTTTAACCGTGATTCCCTTGTTCAGTGAGCCGTCCCCGAGGACTTTTAGGCCATAGCTGAATTTTTTTACGATGCCACTTTCAATCAGAAGTTCTGGAGTAACGACAGTTCCGTTTTCGAACGCGTTAAGCGTTTCAACATTAATAGTTGTCCAATCAATGCGGTTTCTATTTTTAAAGCCGCGCTTCGGAATTCGACGGAAGAGTGGAAGCTGTCCGCCCTCAAAACCCGGACGAACACCGCCGCCGGATCTTGCGTTTTGTCCGTTCATACCGCGGCCGCCTGTTTTACCTTGGCCAGTCGCTGTACCGCGACCTCTGCGCTTTCGGTTCTTATTGGTGCCCTGTGATGGCGCTAATTCATTAAGCTTCATAATCACACCTCCTTCGTTTAAGCTTCGACGATCTTAACCAGGTGGCTGACCTGCTGGATCATCCCTCGCATTTGAGGATTGTCTTGCTTTTCGACGATTTGGCCGATCTTTCTGAGACCTAAAGCCTCAACCGTCTTCTTGTGTTTCGGAATCGCACCAATCGTGCTCTTCACCAATTTAACCTTGATTGTATTTGCCACGCTTGTGCACCTCCTAACCAAGAATTTCTTCTACGGATCTGCCTCTTAATTTAGCGACACTTTCAACAGTCTTCATCTTAGTCAGACCATCGATAGTCGCGTTGACGACGTTACGTGGATTGTCACTGCCAAGAGATTTTGCGCGAACGTCTTTAACGCCTGCGAGCTCAAGGACAGCGCGGACAGGTCCGCCGGCAATAACGCCGGTACCTTCGAATGCTGGCATTATCAAAACAGCACCTGCACCATATTCACCACGAATTGGATGAGGTACAGATGTACCTACACGCGGAACGTAAATCAAATGCTTTTTAGCATCTTCAATAGCCTTGCGGATCGCTTCAGGAACCTCCTGGGCTTTGCCTGTGCCAACACCGACATGGCCATTTTCATCTCCGACGACAACCAGCGCAGCAAAGCGGAAGTTTCGACCACCTTTAACTACTTTGGTAACGCGATTTATGTTGATAACTTGTTCTTTAAGTTCAAGTTTACTCGCATCGATCATTGTGCGGTTCATTCGTTAACCTCCTTTGCTAAAATTCTAAGCCGGCTTCTCTGGCACCATCTGCCAGCTCTTTAACACGTCCGTGATACAGGTATCCGGCACGGTCAAAGACGACTTGTTGAATACCCTTCTCAATCGCTCTTTTTGCGACGAGTTCGCCGACAGCCTTCGCGGCAAGCTTGTTGCCGGAATGCGCAAATTTTCCTTTGAGTTCCGCCTCAAGTGACGAAGCGGAGACGATCGTGACGCCAGCGACGTCATCGATAATTTGGGCATAGATGTTGTTAAGGCTTCTATAGACATTCAGTCTAGGACGCTGAGCAGTACCCGCGACTTTCTTGCGAGTTCTGATTTGGCGAGCTTTTCTGTTTGTATTTTTACCAACTTTGTTAATCATGCCGCTTCACTCCTTTCCCGATTATTTCTTACCGGTTTTGCCCTCTTTACGGCGGACATTTTCGTTTTCATAACGGACACCCTTGCCTTTGTATGGCTCAGGACGTCTCCAATCACGGATCTTCGCAGCGTAGTTTCCTACGAGCTGCTTATTGATCCCTTTAATGATGATTTCAGTCTGAACAGGAACTTCAGTCGTGATCCCTGCCGGATCTTCCATCGATACAGGATGAGAAAAACCGAGAGAAAGTTCAAGCTTATTTCCGTTCTTGATGGCTCTATAACCGACGCCAACAATTTTAAGCTTTTTAGAGTAGCCTTGGGATACACCCACGACCATATTGTTGATAAGCGTACGGCTAAGGCCGTGAAGCGCTCTGTGTGTTTTGTTGTCGGAAGGACGTTCGACAGTCATAACACCATTGTCGATTGTAACCTTCAGATCTTTGTTGATTTGCTCTGTTAACTCCCCTAATGGACCCTTGACCGTTACTAAGTTCGTCTCGTCGACGTTGACAGTCACGCCACCAGGAATCGTAATAGGCAATCTACCAATTCTAGACATTATTGCACCTCCTACTCTATCCCTTTAAATTACCAAACGTAACAGATGACTTCGCCGCCAACACCGAGTTTGCGAGCTTCCTTATCTGTGATAATGCCATTAGATGTCGAAATGATGGCAATACCAAGGCCGCCAAGGACTTTCGGAATGTCCGTCTTCTTTGCGTATACTCTGAGGCCTGGTTTTGAAATACGTTTAAGGCCGGAAATGACCTTTTCTTTATTGTCTCCATATTTAAGTTCGACTCGGATAATTCCCTGGTGATCGTCTGCGATCATGCTGAAGTTTTTAATAAAGCCTTCTGCCATCAAAATCTCAGCGATTCTCTTTTTAACGTTCGACGACGGGATGTCGACGACAGTATGCTTTACCATATTGGCATTTCGAATGCGTGTCAGCATATCTGCAATTGGATCTGTAGTCATAGTCATGGACAATACCTCCTTTCCTTATTACCAGCTGGCTTTACGCACACCTGGAATTTGACCTTTATATGCCAATTCTCTGAAGCAAATACGGCAAATGCCGAATTTGCGGATGTATGCGTGTGGTCTTCCGCAAAGCTTGCAGCGTGAATATTCTTGTGTAGAATACTTTTGCGTGCGAGCCTGTTTAACTTTAAGCGATGTTTTCGCCACTTGATACCCCTCCTTATTTGCTGAATGGCATCCCCATAAGCGCGAGAAGCTCACGAGCTTCTTCGTCTGTCTTCGCAGTTGTTACGAAGGTGATGTCCATTCCTCGGACTTTGTCAATCTTATCATATTCGATTTCCGGGAAAATCAATTGCTCTTTGACGCCAAGCGTATAGTTGCCTCTGCCGTCAAAAGCATTTGGATTGACGCCTTTAAAGTCCCGAACACGCGGAAGCGCGATTGAGATCAGACGTTCGAGGAATTCGTACATGATTTCGCCGCGAAGCGTAAGCTTAGCGCCGACCGGCATGCCTTCACGAACTTTAAAGTTCGCGACTGACTTTTTCGCTTTTGTGATAACAGGTTGTTGACCTGTGATTTTAGCGAGCTCTGCAACCGCTACCTGGATCTCTTTAGGATTTTCCTTTGAGTCACCAAGTCCCATGTTGACCACTACTTTTTCAATTTTAGGAATCTCCATGACGTTGCTGTACTGGAATTTTTCCATCATAGCCTTAGTAACGTCATTAAGATATTTATCTTTAAATCTAGCCATTGGTTAACCCTCCTTCCCGACCGTTAGTCAATGACTTCGCCAGATTTTGCGGCGACTCTGACTTTTTTGCCACTGTCGAGTACTTTGTATGAAACCCTCGTACCCGTTTTGACCTTAGGGTCGAGAAGCATGACGTTCGAAACATGGATTGGCGCCTCCTGATGGATGATGCCAGCCTGCTTGACTTGTTGTGTAGCTTTTTGGTGTTTAGTCACCATATTGACACCTTCAACGATAACGCGCTCTTTCTTAGGAAGCGCTTGAAGGACTTTGCCTTTTTTGCCCTTATCCTTGCCGGAAATTACGACAACCGTATCGCCTTTTTTAATACGCATCTATTTCCACCTCCCACTCTCTTATAGGACTTCTGGAGCCAGGGAAACGATTTTGGTAAATTTCTTATCCCTTAATTCTCGAGCAACCGGTCCAAAAATACGGGTACCGACTGGAGACAAATCTTCTTTGATGATGACTGCTGCGTTATCATCGAATTTAAGGTAGCTACCGTCGTTTCTTCTAACGCCGCTGACGGATCTTACGATGACTGCTTTAACAACATCACCTTTTTTAACAACTCCGCCTGGTGTTGCATTTTTAACGGCACAGACGATAACGTCGCCGATGTTGCCGTACTTTCTCTTTGAACCGCCTAGTACGCGGATGCACAATAACTCTTTGGCACCAGAATTGTCCGCGACTTTCAACCGGGTTTCCTGTTGGATCATGCTTGCAACCTCCTTCCAATCAGCAAGAATTACTTCGCCTTCTCGATAATTTCTACGAGTCTCCAGCGCTTATCGCGGCTGAGAGGGCGAGTTTCCATAATTCGAACTCTATCGCCGATACCACAGGCGTTCTGTTCGTCGTGTGCTTTGAATTTCGTCGTTCTCTTGACGCGTTTGCCATAGAGAGGATGACGAATGAAATCTTCTACTTTTACAACAATTGTCTTATCCATTTTGTCGGAGACAACTGTACCAGTTCTAACTTTTCTGTTAGCTCTTTCCAATTTCCTTACCTCCTTCGCGATTAAGCCTTAATATCCAGTTCCCTGAGGATCGTCTTGACTCTGGCAATGTCTTTTTTGACATTTTTGATCTTCATTGGGTTGTCGAGCTGGCCAGTGGCCAACTGGAATCTAAGGTTGAACAATTCGCTCTTAAGGTCATTCAGCTTTACTGTAAGCTCATCCGGAGTAAGATCTCGGAGTTTGTTACTATTCATTAGATTCACCACCCTTTTCAAGCACTTCTTCGCGCTTCATGAACTTGCACTGAATAGGCAGTTTGTTAGCAGCAAGACGCATCGCTTCACGAGCAGTGTCTTCATTAACACCAGAAAGCTCGAACATGACGCGGCCCGGCTTGACAACGGCTACCCAGTACTCCGGTGAACCTTTACCGGCACCCATGCGGGTCTCAGCAGGTTTCTTAGTGACCGGCTTGTGAGGGAAGACTTTGATCCAAACTTTACCGCCTCTTTTAATGTAACGGTTGATCGCAATCCTCGCTGCTTCTATCTGATTCGCTGTGATCCACGCTGGCTCCATAGCTACCATTGCGTAATCTCCGTACGAAATTTCATTGCCTTTTTGTGCAGTGCCTTTCATTCTGCCGCGATGTACTCTGCGTCGCTTGACTCTTTTAGGCATTAACATGGCGTACAGCCTCCTTCCATGAACTTCTCTATCCGATTAAGGAATTATCTTGCGTCTTTTTCATTTCTGCCTTGTCTTGGCTTGCCAGTTCTGCCCGGTCTCTTGTTATCTCTCTGACCGCCGCCTTGACCTTGGCCTGGTGTTCTTGCTTTCTTAGGCTCTTTGCGTGTCAGCATGCTTTCGCCGTTTGCTTTAGGAAGTATTTCACCTTTGCAAATCCAAACCTTAACGCCAATTTTTCCGTAAGTGGTGTTCGCTTCAGCAAAACCGTAGTCAATGTCTGCGCGAAGCGTTGAAAGAGGTACATTGCCTTCACTGTAGTTCTCAGATCTCGCGATTTCCGCTCCACCAAGTCGACCGGAAGTCATGATTTTAATACCTTCTACAGCGCCGGAACGCATGGTTCTGGTGATGGAACCTTTCATAGCACGTCTGAAAGCAATACGTCTTTCGAGCTGCGACGCTATGTTTTCAGCGACGAGTTGTGCATCCGTATCTGCATTTTCAACTTCAGAAATGTCGAGTTGAACAGTTTTGCCGGTCATAGACTGGATCTGCTCTCTCAATTTCTTGATGTTTTCTCCGCCGCGGCCAACAATCATACCAGGCTTAGCTGTGAAAATGTTGATGTGGATTCTGTTGTTCGCTGCGCGATCGATATAAATTCTGGAAATGCCGGAAGTGTAAAGTTCCTTTTTAAGAAGTTTTCTGATATTAAAATCTTCTACGAGCAACTCGGAGAAGTTTTTCTTGTTAGCGTACCATTTTGAGTCCCAATCTTTAATAATACCGACTCTAAGTCCGTGTGGGCTTACTTTTTGACCCATCCGCTATTCCCTCCTTACTATTCTCTTTCGGATACCGCGACGCCTACATGGCTGCTTCTCTTAAGAATTGGATTTGCTCTCCCGTGAGAACCCGCTCTGAAACGCTTCATGACAGGTCCCTGGTTAGCATAAATTTCAGCGACAATCAGCTTGTCAACATCCATGTGGTTGTTGTTCTCTGCGTTGGCGATTGCCGACTCAAGTACTTTAAGGAAGATTCTTGCGCCTTTGCGCGGTATAAACTTCAAAATCGCTTTTGCTTCTTTGGCATTCTTGCCTCTGACCAAGTTCGCGATTGGTTTCATCTTTCTTGAGGAAATACGAACGTATTTCGCTTCAGCTCTTACTACGGATTTCATTGTGTGCCCTCCTTCCGATCTAAAATGGCCTTATTTACCGCTCTTCTTATCGCCCGCGTGGCCTTTGAAAGTTCTCGTAGGGGCGAATTCTCCGAGCTTGTGGCCGATCATGTCTTCTGTCACATAAACAGGCACATGTTTTTTGCCGTCGTGAACTGCGATCGTGTGTCCAACCATTTGAGGGAAAATCGTCGAAGATCTCGACCAAGACTTGATGACTTTTTTATCTCCTGCTGCGTTCATTTCTTCAATTTTCCGGATAAGTCCTTTATGAATAAAAGGTCCTTTTTTAAGCGATCTGCTCATCCTTGCATTTCCTCCCTTCGTGCTTTACCCGTCGAGGCAG
Organism: Acidaminobacter sp.; assembly: GCF_030247605.1. Taxonomy (GTDB): domain Bacteria; phylum Bacillota; class Clostridia; order Peptostreptococcales; family Acidaminobacteraceae; genus Acidaminobacter. Next base: position 30,850 of record NZ_JAOTSB010000032.1, read on the forward strand.
TGGCGAACGCGTAGTCCGCCACCAATCCCAAACTATTTCTTTCTGCCTGATACGATCATTTTGCCGGAAGCCTTTTTCTTGTTACGAGTTTTGTAACCAAGTGCAGGCTTGCCCCAAGGTGTAACAGGTGCCGGACGTCCAATTGGGGAACGGCCTTCACCACCGCCGTGAGGGTGGTCATTAGGGTTCATGACGGAACCGCGGACTGTAGGTCTGATGCCCATGTGACGTGTACGGCCAGCTTTACCGATCGTGATATTTTCGTGGTCGATATTGCCAACTTGGCCGATCGTCGCACGGCATTCAATTCTGACATAACGTGTTTCGCCAGATGGAAGTCTAAGAAGCGCAAGTTTGCCTTCTTTAGCCATCAGCTGAGCAGCGTTGCCGGCAGAACGAACAAGCTGAGCGCCTTTACCAGGCTTGAGCTCGATGTTGTGGATCATGGTACCGAGCGGGATATTGCTCAGTGGCATAGCATTACCAATCTTGATGTCGTGGCCTTCGCCGGAAATGATGACGTCGCCGACAGCAATTTTGTGAGGTGCTACGATGTAACGTTTTTCACCGTCAGCATAGTGAAGAAGTGCGATGTTTGCTGAACGATTTGGATCATATTCGATAGAGGCAACAGTTGCAGGAACATTGTCCTTGCTGCGCTTGAAATCGATCATACGATATTTGACTCTAGTACCGCCGCCTCTGTGACGAACAGTGATTTTACCTTGATTGTTACGACCTGAATTCTTCTTGATCGAAACAGTCAGGGCTTTTTCAGGTGTGAATTTTGTGATTTCCTCAAAAGTCGACACCGTCATCTGTCTGATCGCAGGCGAAGTGGGTTTAAACCCTCTGATACCCATGTTTTTTCCCTCCTTCAGTAATTAAATGCCTTCGAAGAACTCGATGTCTTTGCTGCCTGGAGCCAATTTGACAATGGCTTTCTTCCAGCTGGAAGTCTTGCCGACATATTTACCTTGTCGCTTAACTTTTCCATCGACGTTCATGGTGTTGACCTTTTCAACTTTGACACCGAAAATAGTCTCTACCGCCTGGCGGATTTCCGTTTTGTTGGCGTCCTTATGGACTTCGAAAGTATATTTCTTTTCAGAAGTGCCCATCATGCTCTTCTCGGTCACAATTGGGCGAATAATAACGTCATAAGCAGTTTTCATTACGCGTATACCTCCTCGAGTTTCTCGACAGCAGCTTTAGTGATGATGAAGCTGTTGTGGTTGAGGATCTCGTAAACGTTGAGCTGACCAACGAAGGATGTCTTGACGCCAGGAATGTTGCTGGCGGAAAGAACTACGTTGTCATTCTTGTCAAGGGTGACAATAAGTGCTTTCTTGTCAGCGTTGATATTTTTAAGAACGCTGATCATTTCCTTAGTCTTTGGTGCCTCGAATGCGAGGTCCTCAAGGACGACAATCTCACCGTTTTGAACTTTTGAGCTCAGCGCAGACTTGAGAGCAAGTCTCTTGATTTTCTTTGGCAGAACATAGCTGTAATCTCTTGGCTTCGGTGCGAATACCACGCCACCGCCTACAAAATGAGGCGCTCTGATGGTACCTTGACGAGCGTTGCCAGTGCCCTTCTGACGGAACGGCTTACGGCCGCCGCCGCGAACTTCGGCTCTAGTCTTTGCAGACTGTGTGCCTTGTCTTTGATTGGCGAGATAGTTGACAACAACCTGGTGAAGAACTTGTTTGTTGACCTCAACGCCGAAAATGCTATCACTCAGTTGAATTTCTCCAACTTTTTCACCTGACATGTTTATAACATCTAATTTAGCCACGTTGCTTCCTCCTTTCCTTTACTCGAATCACTATTTGCCACACTTGACCGTTGGTTTAATGGTCAACAGGCAGCCTTTAGGTCCCGGAACCGAGCCTTTAAGAAGGATCAGGTTGCGGTCTGCTTCAACACGGACAACGTCGATATTTTGAATCGTGATTTTTTCACGGCCCATACGACCTGCCATTGGCATACCTTTAACAACTTTACCCGGGAAAGTGCCGGCACCGATTGAGCCTGCAAGCCTGTGGCTTTTGGAACCGTGAGTCATAGGACCGCGTGAATGGTTCCAACGCTTGATATTGCCTTGAGTACCTTTACCTTTGGAAATACCGGAAACATCCACAGCTGCGCCTTCAGCGAAGAGATCTGCTTTAATTTCCTGGCCGACTGTAAATGCAGATGCATCTTCTACCGTGAATTCGCGAACATACTTCTTGATTTCAACGCCAGCTTTTGCGAAATGACCTTTAGTCGGTTTGTTGGCTCTGTGTGCCTTCGTATCACCGAATGCCACCTGGATAGCAGAGTAGCCGTCCGTTTCAACCGTTTTGACTTGTGTGACATGCATAGGGCCTGCTTCAACAACAGTGACTGGAACGACATTGCCGTTTGCGTCAAACACCTGTGTCATGCCGATTTTTTTACCTAAAATACCTAACATTGAGTTTACACCTCCCGATAATCTTACAGCGGATTGCTCTAGCAATCATACTAAGCTTGAGGGTTGAATCTATTCAAACCAATCTCTTAGTAACGACAGTAGGGTATTACAGTTTGATTTCAATATCCACGCCGGCTGGGAGATCAAGTCTCATGAGAGAATCAACCGTCTTTGGCGTTGGATTGAGAATGTCGATCAAACGCTTGTGCGTTCTGAGTTCGAACTGTTCTCTGGAATCCTTGTACTTGTGAACTGCGCGAAGAATTGTGATGATTTCCTTTTTAGTAGGAAGCGGAATTGGTCCCGCTACATCAGCACCAGTTCTTTTTGCTGTCTCGACGATCTTTTGTGCTGAGCTGTCGAGAACTTTGTGATCGAACGACTTGAGTTTGATTCTGATTTTCTGTCCTTTGTTAGCCATGTGTTTTACCTCCTTGAAATAAATGCGCGTGATTTTAAACACACGACTGGGTCTATGCACACCTTGCCTGGCGTATCGCATTTTCAGGCACACAAATCCCGGTCGCCCAATTCAATGATTGGACCGTTCTCAATAGAAATTTTTCCGAGCCAGATCGGTAACCTTCTATCTCATCGCTTGTAAACACGCTTTATCATTATACTACCATCTAATCAGATATGCAACACTTTTCACACTTAAAAGTGGGCCTGTTTTTCACAGGCCCACTTCTCTAAGCTTTATGCTTATATTACTTAATGATCTTGATAACGGAACCAGCGCCAACCGTACGGCCGCCCTCACGAATGGAGAACTTGAGGCCTTCTTCAACAGCGATAGGTGAGATCAAAGTGATCGTCATCTCGATGTTGTCGCCAGGCATACACATTTCTACGCCTGCTGGAAGGTGTGCTGAACCGGTAACGTCTGTCGTTCTGAAGAAGAACTGCGGTCTGTAGCCGTTAAAGAACGGGGTATGTCTGCCGCCTTCTTCTTTCTTGA
>NZ_JAOTSB010000033.1 GCF_030247605.1 Acidaminobacter sp.
GTTTAATATATTGATTGTAACGAAGAACTCATTTTATAGAGGAGGTATTATAATGAATTCTTTCATCAGCGCAGACAATGCTTGGGCTCTATGGTCAATCCTCGTCGGCACCGCGGCACTCAGCATCTATCTCGAGCAAACTTACGCATGGGCATCAAAGATCACCGGCGCCATTATCGGTCTCGTCATCGCCATGGTCCTCGCCAACCTCAACATCATCCCTACTGCCGCACCAACCTATGACGTGGTCTGGGGCTATGTCGTACCGCTGGCCATTCCTCTGTTGATGTTCAACGCCAACATTAAAAAGATCTGGCGTGAAAGCGGACGCATAATGATCATCTTCCTCCTGAGCTCAATTGGAACCATTGCAGGCGTTACTGTGGCACACGCCATGCTCAAGAACTCAATTCCAGAGCTGTACAAAATGTCCGCAATCATGACCGGTTCTTACATAGGCGGCGGGGTCAACTTCGCGGCTATGTCCGAAGCCTTCGGTGCCGGCGAATCCTGGATTTCAGCCCTCACCGTAGCGGACAACCTTCTGATGGCCCTCTACTTCTTCGTTTTACTTGCAATCCCAACCATGAACTTCTTCCTTAAAAAATTCAAGCATCCACATATCGATGCCGTCAACGCAATGGTGGACACATCCGAAGGCGAAACCCTCGCGAAGCAATACTGGGGTCGTAAAGAGATTTCATTAAGAGATATCGCTATGTCTCTTGCACTTGGCCTCATCATTGTCTGGGTCTCAACAGAACTGGCTGCAGTTCTCAAAGGCATCATTCCAACCGGAAACTTCTTCCTCGACCTGTCAAACGGTCTCCTCGGCAATAAATACCTGTTGATCACGACCTTCACTATGCTGCTGGCAACCTTCGCCCCTAAATTTATGAGCGGCATTCACGGCGCTCAGGAAATCGGAACCTTCCTCATCTACATCTTCCTGGTCGTCATCGGTGTTCCGGCTTCCATTTCAGTCATCATCAACCAGGCGCCTCTGCTCCTCGTCTTCACAGCCATTATCGTTATAATCAACATGCTGGTATCTCTTGTTCTTGGCAAACTCTTCAAATTTGATCTCGAAGAAATCCTCCTTGCTTCCAACGCGAACATCGGCGGTCCAACCACTGCCGCAGCAATGGCAATCGCAAAAGGCTGGAACAAGCTGGTTGGCCCAATCATTCTCGCAGGTGTCTTTGGTTACATCATAGGCAACTACCTGGGCATCTTTATGGGCAATCTTCTTCAGTACATGTAGATTAAGAAACTATCTGCAGGGCTCGGTTGGCGCGCCCTGCAGCTTTTGGAGGTGCAGCATGCTGCTCGACATTCACGGAGATATTTGGACTGACGTCACAGTCAAAAGTGCGCAAGGCAAGAGAAACATAATAAGGGATTATCATCTGGAGCGATTTAACAAAGGCAATATGGCAGGTGGGATCTTCGTAATCTGGGCGGATCCGCCCCACGATGCCCGCCCAAAAGAAAGGCTGCTCGAGAGTATCCAGGCAATGAGCAAGGAACTCTTCGACAGCAGAGACCTTGTCCAGGTCATGTACAGATCTGAAGATTTTGCGAAAGCCATCGCAGCCAACAAGCTCGCAGTCATGCTTGGGCTCGAGGGCCTCAGCGGCATTGGAGAAGATGTCGATGCCCTGTATACGCTCTACCAGTTGGGCTTCCGACACGCAAGCCTGACCTGGAACGAGCAGAACGCGCTGGCGACAGGCGTCAAAGGCGAACCTAGCCGCGGCCTGACTCAGAAAGGCAAAGAAGCCGTATCACTGATCCATGACCTTGGCATGATTATGGACGTCTCCCACTCCAACGTCAGAACCTTCTGGGACATTGCCGACCTTTCAAGCAAACCGATCATTGCGTCCCACAGCAACGCCAGAGCCTTGTGCGACGTTCCCAGGAATTTAACCGATGAACAAATCAAAACCATCGGCAGCAAAAATGGTTTGGTTGGACTTAACGCTTACAACGAGTTTATTCACGAAGAGCCGGCGGAGAGAACCGTCGACCGGCTGATCGATCACCTGGTGCACGTCGCAGGGCTGATTGGGATTGACAAAATTGCCCTGGGCTTCGACTTTTTCGAATACCTGTCCAGCTCGACCACGGACAGCTTTACCTCGGATACATATGCCGGCACTATAGGCCTCGAGGACATCACCCAGGCACCTAACATGATATCCCGGTTGAGCGCACGGGGCTTCAGCCAGGAAGAAATTGAACTGGTCAGCTATAAAAATTTCCTCGCATTAATGGATCGGGTAATAAAGTAAGTCGTTAATAGTTTAACTTGGTGACGCGGACGGAAATGAATTGAGTGCCTGTCACTCACTTCATTCCGGTGCCAGAGCTTGAGAGAATAATTCAAATCTATTTAACGCCTTCACTCCCCCAAATTTCATCACACAAAAAGCGCCAAGACCCAGCAGAGCTTTTCTGCCGATGGTCTTGGCGCTTCAAATTTCATTCAATTATTCATTCTCATCAGCCAGCGTGGCCTTCACAACCCACTTACCAGAGCTCTTTGAACCCTCTCTTACAACAAATCCGTCTTCCCGCAATTTCTTTAAATGTCTTTCAACAGTCCGGGTAGACCTGTTAAGTTTTTCTGACATCCCGGAAATCGTAACCCCGGAATCCGCCATCATCAGCTCGAGGATCCTTCCCTCAATACCCAGATCCTCATGATCTCTGTCCTTCTCAATCCCTTGTCTAACCTGCTTTGAATTTCTGTATAAAGTCACAATAAAAAAACCTTCAAAGTCAAATTCCGGCTCGGGTAAATGTTTCTCCGCCATGGCAATCCGCATCCGCTGTATGCCAGTCCCCATCTTTTCAATATAGTCACACTTTTCAAGAAGTGAAGCAATGACCGGATTTCTCGCCATTGAAATTTTACCGAAGTTCTTCACTTCCAAACCTTTAGGCAATCCCCCGGGGTTAGAGATCACAACCCGGTCATCAAATATTTCGATCATGACTTGAGCGCCTTTTTCAAAATAATCTCTATGGCAAACCGCATTAGTGACCGCTTCCCTCAAAGCCACCTCGGGAAGTTCCAAAATCTCCTTTCTCCTTAAGCCCTCAATTTCATAACTTAAATTAAGATGTTTTTTCAAAAACAAAATACCATCATCTATCATCTGCAAAATAGATCCACTCAAATCCTTTTTGTCCAAAATGATCACTTTATCTTTCCCTTTATATAACGCACACACGACCGAAGCATGACTTATATGTCGAATTGGATTGTCAGAGAAAAACAGAATTCCAGCATTATTGAGCCTAAATCTCTCGTCATCAGTCTGGCCACAGTTCAGATTTTCCAGAACGCTGACTGGATCCAGGACATTTGAAATTCCAGCAAGCCTTATGAAATTATCGTATGCACTCTTATTCAGAACGCTATCGACCTCAAGGTCCCTATTAATAATTTCGTCGAATCTAATCCTGCCTTCACTCTGAAAGAACTCCATAATATCATCCCGATCTAACTTTTGCGAATTCGCCCCAACACGCAAAAAGAACCCTTTTGAACAAGCATATGGCTTGTTTCTTCCCTCTGGTACCTCAATCACCATTACATTCTCAACAATTTCAATACTTATGCCGATGGTCGGCTTTATCCCCATCAGTGTATCCTGCACTCTTGATCTCGAAGAATTTGAGGTATCAATACCTTTAATTTCCCCGCGATCTGTAATACCCATAAGAATTTTTCCACCCGATGCATTTGCAAATGCTACAGCTTCTTCGACAAAAGTCTTATCGATATTCTCCTTGAACTCAATCTTATAATTTTCACCTGTCGCAACGATAGTATTTAGTTCGCTTTTGTTCACAAGACCACTCCTACCTGTCCAGCAGAACATTCTCTAACTAACTGTGCAAAGAATAATAAATTACAGACCTGCATTCTACCATCAGATAAAATTAACTTCAGCTAATGGATTATTTATTGTTCAATTTACGAAATGGCTTATTTCCACAGCCCTACCAACATTCTTTCCGACATTCTTTCCGACATTCTTTCCGACATTCTTTCCGACATTCTTTCCGACATCCAAAGTCACTTTACCATTTTTTAGACTTCGAAACATAAACTGTGTTCTTCCCATTTCCACGACTATGAATCAGGCCTTTGTCAATAAGACCGTTCAATGTCCGCACAGCTCGACTTTGAGAAAGTCCAAATGAAGTTTCTAGCTCTTTTCTGGAAACCTCATATTTGCTGCCTATAAATTCAGCAATTGACCGCTCAATTTCTGAAAGGTCTTCAGTCTCTCGAACGTATGACTCTGAATGAATTTGGGGATGCTCCCTATCCAAATTTAAGTTTGGCAGAGTTAGCATAAACACATTTTCAGTAACGTCTACTGACGGTTGGGTCCTTTCCCCTTGGTAGCATCTCTCAATCTTCTTAAAACCAATTCCAACAGAGTCAGCCAGATTCAGCCTGCGAAACACGTCCAACAAACGCAAATTACGAGGCACAGATATGCCAAATTTAAGATCAGAGGATGTCAAGCCAATTGGCAAACCACCAAAGGTTAAAAACTCAATGCGATCTTCAAATATTTTTATCAAAGTACTTCCGTTGAATGCGTAGTCCCTATGAACCACAGCATTCATCAACGCTTCACGTATAGCCTCTAATGGATAATCACGGAAGTCATGACGGTATAATCCTTCAATTTCTGATCTTGTTCTATTGAACTGATCTATATAGTCATATAAAGCGTAACATTGCTTCAGAATTGATCCGGTGAATTCCTCTCTAAACTTACATATCAAACTGCTGCCGCCCTGAATGAACGCTGCAGTAATCGAGTAACAATTCTGATCCGAAATGAGCAATCCCAAATTTGTAAAATCTCCTTCATCATTAATGATCCCCATAGATCTTTTCAGCTCATCATCCATCCTAATTTGAGATTTCTCAAAAATCCCTTCTGCTTGAATGAAGGTTAGCTCTTGATTATCAGAGCGCCGAGTTTCAAAGTGGTCTGTTTTTGAATCCTTACTTAAAATCCCATTAGGAAGCTCATCAATTTTCATTAAAAACACCTCATGCCCATTTTACCCAAAGTTGTCTATTCAAATCATTACCGAACGAAAAAAATGATTCGATACGATTCGAATCATTTTCGCTTTGTGTTGCAGACTGAATCGAAAAAATATCAAACACAAAACTACAATGAGCGCCTGACACTAAACCTCTTCACACAGCAAAGCGCCAAGACCCAGCAGAGCTTTTCTGCCGATGGTCTTGGCGCTTTCCATTTCTCAAATCAAAAAGCACGCCGCCCCCTACACTTCTTCCGGATCCCAGGACAGCACACCCGTCTCCACGGCCTCTTCATACCGACCGATCTTATAATTCAGCTTCTCCAGCATATTTTCAATAGCCACCTTCTGGGCCAGCAGATGAACGCGCTGCTCCACCAGGAGATCTCTTCGAGCCTCAATGGTATGCTCCCCCTGTTGTACCAGCTTGACATACTCAATCATGACCTCGACAGGCAGCCCGGCGCTGCGCATACATTTTGCCAGCTCCACCCACCTGCAGTCCAATTCAGTAAAATCACGAAGACCACTTGGCGTCCGGTTTACAGGCGGGATCATCCCCACCCTTTCGTAGTAGCGCAGCGTATCCGCTGAAAGTCCATATTTTTCACTAACCTCAGAAATGGTCAATTTAAAATGCCTCCCTAAACCTCAACGAATGAAATTAGTATAGACGGCTTCTTCCTTTTTCGGCAAAGGCACGCCGGCTTTTGCGCCCGCTTCCTTGCACTTCAAAAACCAGGCCATATTTCGCCCAAGGGTCCTCATGATCTTCATGCCTTCCAAATCTTGAACAACCTCTCCCGGTGTTAACCCATGCACGTTGTTCCAATAATTCGATGAAATGATAGGCATCTGTGAAATCGAAAAATATTTATTCAGCTGATCAAAAGTCGCCGTCGTCCCGGCCCGCCGCGCGCAGGCGATCGCCGCTGCCGGTTTCAAATAAAAGTTGCGTCTGCCAGAGCGCCCGTCCGTATAAAACACGCGGTCCATGAAAGCAGTCATCGCGCCATTCGCCGAAGCATAATGCACCGCCGCGCCAAAGATAAACCCATCATATTGACCAGCGATCTCAGTGAATTCATTCACCTTGTCGCCATACACGCAGTTTCCGGTTCTGCCGCAGGTCCCACAGTCTATGCATCCCGCCATAGGGCTTGTACCAATCCAGAAGAAATCCGTTTCGATCCCGTCCTCATTTAAAGCCTTCGAAACCTCCAACAACGCAGTATAAGTGCAGCCCTTTTCATGAGGGCTCCCGTTCACCAGTAAGACTTTCATCCTTCATTCCCTCTCTCTAAAAAACTTTATTATTTAATACCCGCCTGCTTCAGCCACTTCTCCAGTGCCTGTCCAGCACCAACCACACCGGTTCCGTGAATCGCCAGACCCTTTAAAACCGCCGCATCCGGGCAAATCTTCGCGATCTCCTTCTCACTGCGCCCGAGCCCGCTGCCCTCATGGGTGCAAAAAGGAAGGATCTTCTTTCCGGAAAAATCATAGGCTTCGAGGAAGGTATACACAGCCATGGGCATAGTGCCCCACCAGTTGGGATAGCCCAAAATAATGGTATCATATTCCTCCATGCCTGACACCTGAGCCGTCAGCGCCGGACGCGCACCCGCACGCAGCTCCTTCTGAGCCACCTCCGTCGCTTCCATGTAATCCAACGGATAAGCCGCAACGGTATCAATCTCAAACAGATCGCCACCCGTCAGCGCCCCCAGCATCTCAGCCGCCACGGCCGTATTCCCGACCTTCAAATCTTTAATGGCCCCGCTGACATAATTTTGTCCTTTTCGCGAGTAATACGCAATAAGTATCTTCCCCATAACAGTCACTCCCAATTCCCAAATTTCTCTACAAGCACATCCTGTAAATCTTCTCAATATCCTCCGCAGCCAAAGGCTGGAACGCGTACTTAGTCGCCCCAAGCTCCGCCGCCTTCTCCGCCATCAGTCCAAAATGCGTGTCGTCAATGCCAATCTCCGTCAGCGTGCTCTGCAGCCCCAGCGTCTCGAAGAAGAACGCCTTCAACCTCTCAATGCCCTGCTGCGCGATCTCCATCTGCGGCAGCGTCGGGTCAACACCGAACACATTCACACCATACTGAACGAATTTGCCGATGGTCTTCTCGCCCAGCGTATAAGCCATCCAGCGCGGCGTCAGAATCGCCAGTCCCAGCCCGTGTGTGATGTCGTAAAACGCCGAAAGCTCATGCTCCATTGGGTGACAGCTCCAGGCATGACGCTTCCCGCCGTTCACAAACCCATTGATTGCCCAGGAAGACGCCCACATCAGATTTGCCCTCGCCTCATAATTGTCCGGCTCGGCCAAAGCCACCGGCGTATACTTGATCACCGTCTTCATTAAACCTTCCATGACCGTATCCAGCATGTACAAGTCCTGATTCATATTGAAATAGACTTCAATTATATGACTCATAATGTCAGCGGCGCCACAGGCGGTTTGATACCTGTTCACGGAGTATGTCACCGTTGGGTCCAGGAAGGAGACTTTAGGCTGCATGACCGGAAAAAGCAAACCAATTTTATCGTTCGTCTCCGGGTTGCTGATGACACCGCCGGAATCCATTTCGGAACCCGTGGCGGAGAGGGTTAGGACCGTGACAATAGGTAAGCACTGCTCTACCGGGGTTTTCTTCAGGAGAATATCCCACGCGTCACCATCATAGTAAGCCGCCGCTCCGATATACTTCGTGCAGTCAATGACCGACCCGCCACCGACGGCCAGCAGCACATCAATGCCTTCTCTCTTGCAGATGTCCGCACCGGCATTGACCGAGGACACTCGCGGATTAGGATCTATCCCAGAAAGTTCGAAAAGCTCGAGGCCCGCCTTCTTGATCTCCTCCACGACTTTGTCATAGAGGCCAATCTTCTTGATGGACCCACCGCCGTAAGTCAAGAGCACCTTCTTGCCGTATTTGCTCAGCTCCGGGCCCAGGTTCCCCAGCTGATTTTCACCGAAATACACTTTGGTTGGAATGTCGTATACAAAATTATTCATGTGGAATTGTCCTTTCATTTTCAAATTAAGTGGAGTAAAGTAATTTTTTTCTCACAATCCTACGCTATCAAATATCACACTAACCTTCAAAAACCTCAGCCACCGACTTAAGATGCTGAACAATCTCAAGATGCTGCGGACATAGGGCCTCGCACCTTTTGCACTCAATACAATCCGACGCCTTACCAAAAGCCTTGGCATAATTCTCATAATAGACCTTTTGTAAGGAAAATTTTTTATTCGTCGACTGCATCTCTGCGTTGTACAGCGCCAAATAGTTTGGAATCGGAATATTTTTCGGACAATCGTCCACACAGTACCGGCAAGCCGTACAAGCTACAGCTATGGCCTCATTGATGATCGACACCGCCTTCTGGATGGTCTCGACCTCCGCCTGCCCCAGCGGCTCGAAAGTCTTCATAACACTCATATTGTCCAGCAGCTGCTCCATAGTTGACATGCCGCTCAACACCATAAAGACGCCCTCATGGCTCCCGGCAAATCGCACTGCCCAGGAAGGTACAGACCAATCCAGCCGATGGTTCTTAAACATCAGTTCCGCCGCCTCCGGAATACGAGCCAAAGCGCCGCCTTTCACCGGTTCCATAACAATCACAGGTTTATTGTGGCGCCTCGCTGTTTGATAGCACTTCCTCGACTGAATCCCCTCATGCTCCCAATCCAGATAATTGATCTGAAGCTGAACAAAGTCGACCTCGGGATGCGCGCTCAATATGTCCTCAAGCAGCCCCGCATGATCATGATAAGAAAAACCAATCTGCCCGATCTTGCCTTCTCTCTTCTTCTGCAGGACAAACTCAAAGCACTCAAGATCTTTGGCAATCTCATAATGTGAGATGCTCAAATTGTGCAGGAGATAATAGTCAAAATAGTCAACGCCGCACTTTTCCAGCTGCTCATTGAAAATTCGTTCCCGGTCCTCTTTCGTTTTCAGAAACATGACAGGCAGCTTTGACGCCAGTTTAAACCGTTCCCTTGGATGCCGTTTGACCAGCGCCTCGCGAATGGCAATTTCACTTTTGAAATCATGGTACATATAGGCGGTGTCAAAATAAGTAAAACCTTGATCCAGGAACGTATCCACCATCTGATTAAGGGCTTCCAGATCTATACTTGACGCCTGCTCCGGGTCAGACAGCGGCAGACGCATTAAACCAAATCCGAGTTTTTTCACAACATAACCTCCAGTGCTAGATTCTGACAACAGTAATGAACTGGATCCCACCACGAGATCAGCTTTGTAACTCCCACGACAAAACCAGCAGCGCATTTCATCCTACCCATCATAAACCCTGGAGTTAACTCCAAGTCAAGGGTTTGCGAAAAACTTATTATTACATTGAATTAAAGTTTCACTTCACCCTTCAAAAATTCAAAAGCCAAAACCACCTTTTGCCGATGGTCTTGGCCCTTCCCATTTCTCAACATGAAAATCTTGATCTATGCCTTCACATACGAACAACAATAATCCGTGACTTCCTCAACCACTAATTTGAATCTCGAATTCGCCGGCACCTCAAACGTAAAAGCATCATGAATCGATATCCACGGCTGATCCTCAGAAAGCTGAACACTGAGTCTGCCTGACATGATTTCCATAACTTCCTTCTCCGCCGTGCCAAACTCATATTCACCCGGCATCATAATGCCTAGGGTCTTCTTTTCCCCATCCTCGAAGATCACAGTACGGCTTGTCACCGCGCCACCAAAATACTTATTTGCTTCTTTAACCACTGTCACATTTTTGAATTCACTCATGCTCCAACCATCCTTCAACCATTATTAACACCGAATCCGCTTTAAACAAACGAACCTCAAGAATCCTTTCTACCATTATATCTTCTTTTTCTCTGCGCTCAAGGCCGGCATTAACACAAATCGACCCTTTCCAACAAATATTTCAGGAGATCCGCATTAAAATCATAAATATATTTTGATAAGTGACCCCGCACCTGTTACACTAAACACGTATACGCCATAATCCCATTGACTGATCTGTCTAAAAACACAAACATCGACCTCACGAGGAGCCCTAACCCATGTCTAAATCCAACAATAAAGAACTCACCAACTGGCTTGCCTACCTGGCCGTCTGCATCTTCTGGGGCTCCGCCTATGTTGCCATAAAAATTGGCGTCACGGACATTGCGCCGCTATTCTTCACCTCTCTCAGATTCTCCATCGCAGGCGCCCTGATGCTGCTTTACGCATTCCTGAAAGGCATTCCATTCCCCAGTTATCCACGAGAATATGTTCAATCCGCCATCATTGGTCTCTTGATCCTCTTTGGCGGTCCCGCCTTTGTAGGACTGGCCTCACGCTATATCAGCGCCGGCGCCGTCTCCCTGATTGTCGCTTCAATTCCGCTGGCCGTTGCCGTCATGCAAATAATCTGTTATCCAAAGCTCAGGACTGCTAACCTCCGCATATGGCTAGGTCTCTTAATTGGCTTCAGCGGCGTTGCCATCCTCATCTTTTCAGGCGGCGGCGACATGCGGCTGGATCTGCGCGGCGTCATCCTGTGCCTGATCTCAGTCGTGCTCTGGTCCGCAGGCACCATCTATTCAGGGACGGTGAGACTGCGAAGCCACATGATCGTGCAGTCCGGACTTCAAATGTTCTTTGCCGGTCTAGGGATTCTGGCCGCCAGCTTTGCCACAGGCGAAAACCACACCCTGAACGTCTCAATCGAAAGCCTCATGGCGCTCCTCTTCCTGATCATCTTCGGTTCTATCCTGGCTTACAGCGCCTATATGCACATCATAAAGTCCTGGCCTCTCGCGAAAGCCAATACTTATGCCTACATCAACCCTATGGTCGCCGTTCTCATGGGCTGGCTGATCCTGAACGAGCCCATCACCCCTGGCATTCTGCTTTCCATGGCCGTCATTCTTTCCGGGGTCATCCTGGTACAAGCCGACACCTCCAAACCACAGCAAGTGCTGGAGACTGCGGAGTCAGCAGCGTAAACTTATTGAAAGAACAAGAGCCAAGACCATTTATTTTGCCGATGGTCTTGGCTCTTTCATTTAATCCCTTAAATCAGCCATACCGGAACAGCCCATACCTCACGAGTTATAGGCAATAAATCATCCGCCATGCATACAACATTTCCCATGCCACATTCCAGACCGGTTTTCTCCAATATTGAAAAATGACGGCCTGCACTCTTTTGGGGATTGCTGCTTTTCTTAATCTCTATTGGATAGAGTCTTCCATTTTCTTCTATGATTAGATCGATTTCTTTTTGATCTGAATCTCTATAGTAAAACACCGGTGGTCTTTTTCCAGCATTCAAATAACTCTTTATTATTTCAGAAACTACAAAGGTCTCAAAAAACGCGCCTGACATGGCTGAAACCTCTAAAGCTTCACTGGATGTCCATCTCGTCAGATAAGCACAAAGACCGGTGTCCATAAAATACATGTTTGGCGCTTTAATAATTCTTTTTAGAGCATTGTTGAAATAGGGTTCTATCAGAACAACAATTCCTGATGTAACTAAAATTGACAACCAGTTTTTTGCAGTTGGCGCAGAAATGCCTACATCCTTTGCCAATTCAGAATAATTTACCATTTGACTCGTTCTTGCTGCGCAAGCTGTTAAGAACCTCTGAAATTGCATTTCATCAGCGACCTGAGTCAAATCTCTGATATCTCTATGGATATAAGTGTCAACATAGGAGGCATAAAATCTTTCAACACTTTGCTCTCTTTCATAGAGTGCGGGCATTGAACCTTTATAGATCCGTTCATAGACTTCAATCAAATTCATCTTTTTTGCAGAACCAACTCTGTTCATTAAACGTTTAGTATCTGTTGAAAAAGGCTCATTCGGTATCTTGTTCAACTCTGAGATAGAAAGCCCCTGCATAGGTATAATACCCACTCGCCCTGCGAGACTTTCACTTACCCCTTTCATCATATGAAACATCTGAGATCCTGTAAGCCAAAATTCCCCCATTTTCTTTCCTTTATCTACATGAATCTTTATATACGGCAACAGTTCGGGCGCATACTGGATCTCATCAATAATCACCGGCGGTTCGTACCGCTGCAGAAATAGCAAAGGATCTTCTTTTGCCAATTGTCTGGCTGCCGGATCATCCAGACTTACATATTTCCGCTCTTTTTCAGCAATTTTTTCTAAGAGTGTTGTTTTTCCGACCTGTCTTGGACCAGTTAACAACAGTACAGGAAATGAATTGGCAACTTCTTTCACGATCAATTCCAAAGCTCTGTTAATAAACATCCCTTGTCACCTCATCTCATAAAAACAATAATATCCGTATAATTGAAATTCTGATTTTATATTACACGAGTATAACGCAATAAACAAGCAGTAAAATCCGTGTAATTTAAAATCATATTTTAAATTACACGGATTTTTCATATACTAATAATCATAAAGTGGCGAGGTGGTTCCAAACACCCATTTCCACCAAACAACTCACATAGATTTCTGATCCATTTTAAACGCCACTGCCTCAATAATCACACCATACAAAATCCCAGCCAGAAAACTAACAACATCCGTGAACCCAGTTGAACTGTAAAAAGCAAAAGACACAATAAGTCCGAGTATCGCACCTCTAACGACCACATTAAGCAGTTTAATCCCCCTGCCAGACAGACCAATAACCAGCCCCATAATCACACGGTTATACCACAGAGAAAACAGAAAATAAGGCTCACTTTGAAAGCCCGACCTGACAGACGCACCGATAATGCAGACAATCCCAAGCATAACACCCGTAATCAGGCAGATTTTCATTCTTTTCGTGAACATGCAATACACCTCACTTTTCCTTCACTTGTTCCTTACTTAGACTCCCGCGTCCTACATCACATCTATACCCAATTTCCAACCCCAAACAAAAACTTCCAACCAACCCCCCCCAACCATGCATTTTCTCCAAAACTATGTTACAATAAATTATCCCCCCCGGGGGGGTGATTCCCACAAAACGAAAGGAAGTCAGATCATGCCCCACGCACACAAGCACACAGAAACCAAAAACGTCGTCAACCGCCTCTCCCGGGCGATTGGACACCTGGAATCCGTTAAGAAAATGGTCATAGACGGCAAGGACTGTACCGACATCCTCATCCAGCTCTCCGCAGTCACTGCAGCGATCAATAACACAGGCAAAATTATTCTGGTAGATCACATCCGACACTGTGTGGCAGACGCAGTGGAAAATGATGATCAGACCGTCCTGGATCAGCTTGAAGATGCCATCCACAAATTCATCCGCTAAGTTACATAAAAGCACCATTGATAAAACCAAAAAATCTGCCGTTCTTTTCGCTTTCATAGCTGCAACTTTTTACGCTCTGAGCACACCCTTTTCAAAACTGCTGCTGACCAATCTGGATGGCACCATCCTCGCAGGACTTCTCTATTTGGGCGCCGGTATTGGCATGCTTGCCATCTTGCTGGTCTACAAAGTCTTCAACCTCGATGCCAGCGAAATCTCCCTTGGCAAATCCGAGCTGAAATACATTATTGCAATGGTCCTACTGGACATAGCCGCACCCATTTTTCTGATGGCAGGCCTGTCCATGTCCTCAGCCGCCAATGTGTCCCTCCTCAACAACTTCGAAATTGTCACCACCACCATGGTCGCCTCGCTGGTGTTTCACGAAAAGATCTCCAAGTCCCTTGGCATAGGCATCGCCCTCGTCACATTATCCACCATGATCCTGAGCTTCCAGAGCGAGGGCAGCCTTTCCTTTTCCATCGGCTCAGCCTTTGTCCTCCTGGCCTGCCTGAGCTGGGGCCTTGAAAACAACTGTACCCGGATGCTGTCGAGCAAAGATCCCAAGCAAATTGTCGTAATCAAAGGCTTCGGATCAGGTCTCGGTGCCCTTGGCATTGGGCTTTTCATCGGCAAATCCCTGCCTGAACCCAAGCTCCTGATCGCCGCCTTAGTCCTCGGATTCATTGCCTATGGCTTCAGCGTCTACCTGTATGTCCTGGCCCAAAGGAGCCTGGGCGCGTCTAAAACCAGCGCCTTTTACGCCGTCGCGCCTTTTATTGGCGCCGCGGCCTCCATAGTGGTTTTCAGAGAGCTCCCCGGACTCAACTTTTGGGTGGCGCTCGCCGTCCTGGCCCTGGGGACTTATTATACGAACAAGGGATGACGCCAAGTGGAAGAAGGTTTCTGACGCCTTCCACCAAAACTCAAAAGAGCCAAGACCGTTTTTGCCGATGGTCTTGGCTCTTTCACATTATCCCTATCTAACTATGATCATTAATTAGCTGCCCTGCCTTCAAATTCAATATCCCCATTTTCATTTCTATTGTACTTGCTGAAAAACTCGTCCCATAACATCCAGGCTTCAGACGGCAGACAGAGATGCCCTTTCTGATCGACGACTGAATAACGAACCATAGGCGTATTATTATCGTTGACGAACATGAAGTGATTATAGGCGCCATTTTTGTAATAGGAGCCTTGATCCACGGCGATGGTTTGGTTCCGTTCAATCCAGTATTCTACGGTCGTTTTAGCAGCTGCGTTTTGAGTCAAGGACCCACCACCTATGTCATTCTGTCCCATTATAATCCAAACAGGAACTTCATAGTCAGTATTCACATCTGTCAATTCATACATAGCAGGATTTATTATGACACCTGAAGTCGAGCCTGAAGCTGTAAAAATATCAGGCAATGCCATTGCGGCGCGCAGGCTCATCATGGAACCCATAGACTGGCCGGTACAGTAAACTTTGCCTTGATCCACGCTGTATCTGCTTTCCACGTTTTCAATCATGCTTTTTGTAAATTCAATGTCATCCGGCGCGGTCGGAACAGCCGCGACATTCCATGACGGATGCGGGATGCCGTTGCGCTTCATAGGGTAGCCCTGCGGCATGACTACAATGAAATTGCGCTCTTCTGCAATTTTATACCACTGCAGGTAGTCAATATAAGAAGCGCTGGTTTGAGAGCCGCCATGGTAGACGACGACCACAGGCAGAGGCTGATCCGGATTGCTTTGGGCAGAGGTCGGAACATACTCGTACCATGTCCGCTTGTAGCCATCCACAACCAGGCTTTGCCCAACCATGCCTGCGCCCTCTTCGCCAAGGAGCGCACGAAGATTGGTGTTGGTAATGCCTGCGAATCTGCCGACTTTGCTCAAAAACTCATCCCATACTTGTTCGTTGAATTCCGGGTCATATTTAACTGTATTTTTCTTGGTAAACTGCACCTTTGCGACTGGTTGGGCGTCGATCATACGGTCGACTGTCGTCAACTCAGGCATATAAACGCGGGTGTCGTCAAGTGTATAAGCTTGATCGCTGACATTATTCGCAGCCATCCAATACGCCAAAGTCGCTGACGCCGAATCATTAAGCTTATTCGCGATCATCCACACCGGTACCGGCACTTCAGATAACGCCACTTGGGGATCGTTGGAAGCCAAGCCGGCGGTCTCCATCATAAACGTCTCAGTAACATTGATTTCTCCAAACGTCGCAAGCCCCGCCCAGGAATTAGGCGTCCTCATAGCAGCCTGCTGCGCCACCGTGGCCCCCTCCTGATATCCCAAAATATACATATTCCCAGGGTAAGGATTGTAATAGACTCGCTTCGCGGTCTCCGCCACAACGGCTTTAATATAGTCAACTTCTGTGCCATCTTGCTTCCACTCGCCTTCAAAAGGTTCAGGAACAAACAAATAGAAGCCATTTTTATCCGCGATCTCCATCCAGCCGCTGTCCTCAATAAAGTCGGCGGCAGTTTCACCATTCGGCGGAAGAATAAAAACACTCGAAGCGCAGTGGACGCCGCTTTCAGGTATGTACGCCTTAAAAGTTCTGGTAAGATTGCCGATGGTCACCGTCTGCTCATATAATCCCGTATAAGGCAGCCTCATGGGATCCAGAAGATCGAGCTGATTCGTGACCTCCTCAAAGTTCGTTGGAAACGCTGGAATCGTAGAATTCGCCAAATTCGGAATACTGACGAGTGAAACTGCAATGACACATATCATTAGGAAAGACCAGAAACGTCGCTTCATAAAATGCCTCCTATTGTCATAGTTGTCGGTCGGCCTGCTTTCAATAACAAATACGCATTTTTATCACTTTATATAAGATGATAATATTGGATCCTTAATCAATGTCACCTCCCGAATTAATAAAAAAGACATTATACGATCATTCACTGTCTGCAGACGCGCACCGCTCTTATGCCTAAATTTAAAGCATTTTGAGCGTTGTAAATAGTGACAAAGCCTGTTTCGATGTTTCGATTTAGACTTGATCATGTTTCATTTGAAGTCCAACTGTATCAAATTTCTGTTTTTTGAGCAATTTCGATTCATGACTATTGAAAAGTATGTTATGCCAACTGCACTTTATGCTATAATATTTGTAATATTGAAAAATTTCACCCAGTGAAACAACGTATCTTTAAGCGGAATAAACATCAACCAAGCGGAATCTCAATCGACTTATTAAAGAATCGCTTTTCCGTTTTTGGCACTTAAGGATTACCCTCAAATACAACAAATAAAAAAAGGAGCAAAACAACTCTGTTTTGCCCCGGCTCCACTTAGGAGCAGCCTTGGGTAGGATTCGTCAACATGGATCAGGTGCGAATTCGGAAGTTTTCAGATCCATCATTATTCCTGTGAGGAATAGATTTGAATTTGGTCATCAGGGACTGTGAACCCGGATGGGCTATAGAATCGTACGACGTTGCCGTCTTGATCCATAGTCATGCTATAGTGTTCGAGGAAGTCCCAAAGCAAAGGCATTTCTTCGTGAATGCAATTGTGGGAGCGATAAATGTTTTCAGTCACTTGGAAGATCGACACCTCTTCACCACTGAATTCTTTAGACCAGGTCCAGGTTTTGAAACGGTTCATCCAACCGCTTATTGAAGCGCTGTCATAGTTATGTTCATCGAGTGAGAAACCGTTGACTGACAAGTGATAGGCCGCTAGAGCGTCTAGTTTATTATTTAAACTATCCCACAGGTGACCTTTTAAGTCGCCGAGATCACCAGTGCCATAGATGAGATAGTTCGGTATCATTTCATTGCTTACAGTGTACATCATCCCATCAATATCAATCGTTCCGTTTGTTTCAAATCTTGCATCGCCTGATGTTGAGGCAATCGCTGCAAAATACTCCGGATATACTGCAGCAAATTTTTGGCTGACCATACTGCCGGCGGACTGACCACTCGAGTAGATTCTAGTTGGATCGACTTTATATTCGCTCAAGAGCACTTCCTTTAACTGTTTGTAGAAAGTATTAATGTTTTTATGGCTCATGGTCACAGAATTAAGCGCGTATTGTTCACAAATAATCGCCAGAACAAAGCCTTCATCTTGAGCGACCTTCCACCATTGTGTGGCATCGAGGAATACCTTATCCGTTTGGGTGTTGCCAGGCCATACCATCACTACCGGCGCTTTGTCGCCCCACATTTTCTTTGCTGAATCCGGAACATAAACCATATATTCTCTGAGCTCGCCTTCGACCATCATGGTTTTAACTTCAATGCCAAGTGCCTTGTAATCCGCGCGCTCGACAAGCTGGTTGCCATAAGCTATGACGTTCTCATAACGCGTGTAGAAATTCATAAAATCACAAATTTCTTTTGTGACGCTTTTTTTCAGAACGTCGACTTTTTTATTTAGCACAGCGACCTTGGATATAGGACCTGAGTAAGAGGTCATCCAGCTTTCTGAGTCATTGGATTGAGGATAGACCATTCCAAAGACTTTGTCTATTTCCGGTACAGCATCACAGTCATTGGCGTTCATCCAGTAATCAAGACTATCATTAAACTGTCCCTTGACCGGATTGATATACCAGGTTGGAAGCAGCGCTTCTGATACGGCAATGTAATCAAAATCTTCAGGGAAAAGGATTGGGTTGTAGCCATTATTTAAGCCGCCAAACTCCATTTCCTCAAATTGCGTTAAATACGCCTCATCAAGACCTTCTGAATCCAGGTACACTTGGCTGATCACTCTGAGTGGATTGGCTGCCGCCCACGCTTCTAGTGCCGGCGCGCCGTCACCATAGCCTACAAAGTAGTGTTCGCCATAAATTGAGAAGTATGAGTTGCCACTGTAAAATTTGAGAGCTGCAGCTATGTAAGCAGCCTCTTCTGAGTAGGTGCCCCAACCATCGGCACCCGGCTCCAGGATAAAGAGCCCTTCAGCTTTTTGATCCGCAATTTCCTTCCAGCCTGTCACGTCTAGAAATTCTTCTGTATCTACACCGTCCGGAACTGCAATGACAGTGAAGTACGAACGGATTGGAGCATCTTCAGAAATATAGATTTTGGCCGTACGTACTACATCTGAGATGTTGAAATTGTAATTAAAATAGCCCGTAAGTGGCAGCTGGTTCGCTTGTGAGAAGTCTTTCACCGGGTAATCTGTTCCATTCAGAGTGACAGCTTCCATCTTCTTGAAATTATTATCTGATGCCGCCCATCCTGTCATCGGAAGCATAAGCAGTGTCATACTGACAATCAGCAGAATACAAAGTCCGGTCGAGTATCTTTTCTTCATTTCGGTACCTACCTCCATTTTAAGTGTTATGGGTGCTCTACGCTTAAATTAATCACGCTTCTACGCAAAGCACAGCAATTGGGACTTAAACTCCAAATAATCGCATTTTGAAGAATCTGAGGTTATGTAATTCAACTTGACTCGATTCAATCATTGACCATCCCCTTTTCCAGGTTAATAATAGCAGCGTCATTTTTTTGTCGACGATCCACCACTTCATCAGCCATCTCTGTTTGTCTGGCTTATGGTTCACAGGAATTATGCTAACCTATGCTAGCCTTACCATATCTCATTGGCCTGTTTGGTATAAGAACCAAGTTGTCACTCTTTGTATCAATTCCCGAACATTGATGTTACATTTTAGACCGGCATGTATCACGAATCTGCATCGCTCCAAAACACAACTATTGAGGTCATAGGAAAAGGCGTGAAGATCATGATGAAGAATCTCAACAAGTTCATTAAAAACAGGCTGTTCATAAGGATGTTTCTGTATTTCAACGCGCTTCTCATCCCAGTCATTATAGTTGGGAGCATTTTCTATATCTACTCAGTACAAAATTCAAAAATTGAGACGGGTCAAGAACTCGCCGGAAATTTGGAATTCTCAAAAGAGATTATTGAAAATTCTATTCAAATGGCCGTGGATACAAGCTTGAACTTGATGTTGGATGATGCTTTTGAAGCGCAAATATCCCCCGCGGAGTCACTGAGCGCGGATCAAAAAAAACAGTTTGAAAGCATGTTCCAAGCTATCACCAGAAGCCAGAACGTCTCAAACTATGTCATTGACAATCTTTTTGTGTTTAAGGACGATCAGTGGATTCTCCGCAGTGCAGGTGCTGAAAATTTTGACACCTTTTTCAAATCACTTTACCAATTTGAAAAGTATCCTATACCATTTTGGAAGGCTTTTCTGACCAATCCCTCCACGGTTCAATATCTTGAGCCTACCTTGGTCACGACTTCAAGCGGCAATACCAAAACCATCATTCCAACGGTCTCCGTTAAGCAAAGTGATCTAGGCAATATGGCAGTCGTGGTTTGTCTGTCCACTGAAGCGATTTATGAGATGGTTCGAAAGAACATTGTCTTTTCGGATACGGAATTTATTGTCTTTGATAAAAAAGGAAATACGGTCATAGCCAGTCGACCAGAGCTGATGGCACTTGAAACGAAGACATTAATTGGCGTTACCGAACAGACAGGAACAAATGAAATGAGTGAAATTGATTGGAATCAAACCTCATATTTTGTGACAAAGTCAACCTCAGACCGTCTCGGATGGAGTTTTTTCACACTCACACCAAAACACTATTTTTATGCTGAGGCTGAAAACGTACTTCGTGTCACGCTCTGGTCCTGCGTCTTATTGTTTCTGCTTGGATCAATCATGGCCCTCATCTTTAGCGTTAAGCTTTACAGTCCAATCAGAAATATTCGCGATGTGCTGATCAACAGCTTTTCTGACGAAAATAACAGCAGTACCGGAATCAACTTTAATAAGAAAAATGAATTTGAAATTATAAACTCTTCGCTGAATCAGCTGCTGGATGTCACTTCAGCCACTTCTTCAAAAATAAGCCGCATATCAGATGAATATCTGGATAACGCCTTTTCACAATTAATCAAAGGACACATCCCAGAACACCTCGCAGAATTCAATAAAATCATTCATGAAGACCTAGGCTTCAGGGGAGATTCCTATGTATGCTGCTGCATCTTATTTGATCTAAACAGCAGCTTTTATAGTGAATTTCAAGATACTGAAAGATATGACATTTTAGAAGGGATCAGAACGATTCTTCAAAAGTCATTTCTCGCTCTTTTTAAAATGCATATTTTGGAGCCTGAACCCGGTCATTTCGCGTGTATACTCAATTTGAAGGATGATGCCGAACGCGACTCGTTGATTGAAGCTTGTGAGAACATCATTGAGTCCTTCTCTTATGAAGTTGAATTCTACACTGTTAAAATTGGTATTGGCAAAGCACATCACGGTATCAACAAACTTTGGATATCATATGGCGAAGCACAGTCTGCTATTGATCACGGCAATGTTTCCGGCGAGCGGTGTGTATGGGATGCCTCAAATCTTCCACTCAGTCCGGCTCACTACTTTTCATTTAAGGATGAAGAAAAAGTGATCAATTGCCTAAAGGCTAAAGATTTATCCGGTCTCGAAAATATTATCGACACGCTTCTCATTCAAATGGACGCGGATCCAGCCAAGATGATCAAAAAAAGCGCGCTATATGATGAGCTGTATCGAACCGCTGTCAGATATGCCGCTGATCAGCAGCTTGATATCTTTACGCTCTTAAATCAAGATGACTATCAGGCATTCAAAAAAAGAGGGATTATCCAGGACGAGACCGTTGACAGCAAGGCAATGATCATGAGTTTATTTGGCGCGCTGCTGGAATCCTCTCAATCTGGCGCAGACCACTCTCATCTATTAGTTCAGGAAGTCATACAATACATTGAGTCACATTATTTTGAGGATATCTATCTAGAGCGCATCTCGACGGACCTCGGGATTTCAGTCAAGCATCTGTCCAGATCCTTTAAAACACACACTAATGTCAATTTGACGCATTACATCAGCGCTAAACGCATAGAGATTTCGAAAGGTCTGCTTGCCGATTCTTCAATGACCATTGATGAAATCTGTCAAAAGGTCGGCATTCATAGCAGAGTCACCTTCTATAGGCTTTTCAAAAAACATGTTGGAACCAATCCAAGTAATTATCGAAAATCAGAAGAACACGCGAGGTGAGCCAATGAGTCGGATGCCAACAACCATAATAGCTTTAGCAGTACTATCATTTTCATTATTAACGGGATGTCAAAGCCTCACAGATACGGATTCCAATAAAGAAATCACAGATCCCGCGCCGGTAAAATTAAGAGTCGTGAGACGAGAATCTGTCTTTCAACCTATCAATTTGAATCCAGAAACCAGAACTTCAATTCGTGACACTATTGGAGTTGATATTTTAATAGAACCGGTCCCAAGCAACAATTTCAGCAGCAAACTGACATTAATGCTGGTTTCCGAAAATGTCCCCGACCTCATTGAACTCGGTTATATGGATTTACTTCGTTATGGATCAGAAAACCATTTCGCGCCTCTGGATCAGTGGATTGAGACTAGCGCGCCAAATTTTAAAGCCTTTGTGGAGAAACACCCTGAACTAAACCGTCTTAAAATTGATGATAAATGGTTTGGCTTCCCTATAACGTCAGTTAACCCTCTACCATCAGCGGCACATCCAGTCATTCGCTCTGATTTACTTGAGCAGCTTAACTTAAATGTGCCCGGTACCTATGATGAACTTCTGGATTCATTGATCGCTTTCAAAGCCGCCTTTCCGGATCAAGCTATATGGATCAACCAAGGCGGTACTAGGGGATTGATCTCTAATGTCTCCTATCCCCTTGGTTCAGGATTTAGCCTGACCACCTCCTACTATTTCGAAGATTCAATGGACCCAGGGCGATACAAATACGGACCGGCCCACCAAGAGTTCATCCATATCCTGCAGTTCCTGAGACAAGCTTACCAGGAAAAAGTCCTTGATCCCTTCTATGCCATTTCAACGGTGGATGAATGGCAGCAAAAACTGAGCTCAGGCGAAGCGCTCTTTTATTTTGATTTCCCGGTCAATATTGAAAACTTTAATCTAGCGCTGCGACAACAAAATCCAAATTATCATTTTGCGCCGCTTCTCAAACTAAAAAATATCACAGGCGAGTCAAGAATGAGTTATCAATATCAAATCCATGCCATGCACCGGTATTATGTAGTTCCCGCCAAATCTGAGAGCATCGAAGCTGCAGTTAAGCTTATTGACTGGCTCTATTCAGAGGAAGGCACCGCACTAGTCAACTATGGCATCCAGCAAAACGGGTACACCATAGCAGAAGGTAAAATGACCATTAATCCTGAGTTATTTCAGCGATATCATGAGCTTCCTTTTGGTTTTAGACTTATGCAGTATGAACGTGGAACAGGCCAAGGCTTTTTTACCCCAAGTCTCGACATGTCCTATCAATATCAGATTCAGCCTGAATTAGAGCCCATCATGAAAGAGATTGAAAACAGCCCCGCTAATAGAACTTCACCACTCCCGCCTCCACTCACAAAAGAGGAAGCCAAGCGCGTAGCTGCTCTGGTGACAAAACTGGACCAGATCTTGTTCAAAGAAATTGATCAGTACATTGTGGGTGAGAAGTCACTTGCCTCATATGACACTGATCTGAGACAGAAGCTGATCAACGCAGGCTCCGAGGAGCTTGAGCAGCTGCTGAATCAAGCCCACCAGAGAGCGCTTGAAGTCCAAAACTGAAGGAAAAACACTTTAGAGAATGAGACATTGCTAAAATCAGCAAAATTTTTGCAGCCATTCATTCAAAAAAAAGAGCCAAGACCATTTTTGCCGATGGTCTTGGCTCTTTACAATTCCCTAGAGTCTTACTTAATAAAGCTAACCTGCGTATTGATCTCCTTGATCGCTTCATCCTTCTTCTGGTTGAAGACGACCTTGTTCTCCTCAAACATGTTGCGGCCTTCCGCGTCAATCGACACTATCAGCGGCCCAAATTCTTTTACTCTGCATACCCAAAGGGTCTCCGGCATGCCAAGGTCCTGCCACTCGGCGCGCTCAATCTCTTCTACCTGCGTCGCAGCAAGCACCGCGCAGCCCGCTGGGAACACCACATGAAGCGCCTTATGCTCTTTGCAGCCCGCTTCCGTATTCGGCCCCATGCCGCCTTTGCCAATGATCAGCTTGACGCCGGTTTGTTCAATAAATTCTTTCTCAAACTTCTCCATACGCATACTCGTAGTTGGTCCAATGGAGATCATCTCAAACTTCTCATCCTCTAGCTTGCGCACAATTGGACCCGCATGGAAGATTGCCATGCCGTTCAGATCCACCGGAAGCGGTCTGCCCTGCTCAATCAGACGTCTATGGGCCACGTCTCTGCAAGTAACGAAATGACCGCTTAAATAAATGATATCTCCAGCCTTGATGCCCTCAAGATCCTCTGCCTTGATCGGCGTCGTCAGCACTCTCTTATTATTCATACTTCACCTCCGAATGTGACGTAATCGTGACGTTCATCTCTTTGTCAAAGATGATATGTCCCCGTCTGTGCGCCCAGCACCCTGTATTGACCGCAACACCAATGGTGGACGGATGACGCGCCGCGTTCTCTATATGAACGCCCATAACAGAGAGATTTCCGGACATGCCCTGTGGTCCAAGGCCAATCTTGTTGATGCCGTCCTCAAGCAGCTGCTCCAGCTTCGCAGCCCGCTCATTTGGGTTATGGGACCCTATAGGTCGCATCAGCGCTTTCTTGGAAAGCACCGCCGCCGTCTCAACGGACGTAGCCACGCCCACACCAACAAGCAGCGGCGGGCAGGCATTCAGACCATAGCTAGTCATGACATCCATAACAAACTGCACGACACCCTCATAGCCTGCTCCCGGCATAAGCACCATAGCTTTACCAGGAAGCGTACAGCCGCCGCCAGCCATGTAAACGTCAATCTCGACGCTGTCAGATTCCGGTACGATCTCCCAGAAGAAAGATGGTACACCTTTGCCAATATTCTTACCAGTATTGTACTCGTCAAAAGTCTCCACACTGTTGTGTCTGAGCGGCGTCTTTACAGTCGCTGTGTATACCGCCTCAGTAAGAATGGTCTCAAGCTCGCCCATTAAAGGGAATCCGGTCCCACATTTAATGAAGAACTGCAGCACGCCCGTGTCTTGGCAGCTCGGTCTGTAGAGCTCCTTAGCCAGCTTCTGATTAGTGAACATGGAATCATAAATGGTCTTCGCCAGCGGGCTATTCTCCAGAGCCCTCATTTCAGCGAGTTTTTTCTCAACATCGTCAGGCAGTCTGATGCCCACGAAACCAATAAATTTTGACATGGCATCTTTTACCACTTGAACAGATTGCTCTTTATTCATCAGTTAGCCTCCTTGAATATTAGTCAGATCCAGCGCTGCTAAGCCGGGAAGAACGGGAAGAAGATCGGCAGCAAAATCATGCTCACAATAGTCGCCACCACTATCAGCGGCAAACCTGCTTTAACATAGTCCATGAAGCGGTAACCGCCAGCCGCCAAAACCATAGTGTTGGCCGGCATGCCAATAGGCGTCGCGTAAGCCAGTGAACCGCCTATGACCGTCGCCATCAGAACCGCTCTTGGATCAGCACCCATGCCGGAAGCGATGGAGACACTGATAGGCACCAGCAGTGCCGTGGTCGCTGTATTGGACATAAAGTTTGTCAATACTGCTGCGATCATGAAGATGGCAAATAACAACACAAACGGTGACGCGTTCTGTCCGAGGGCACCCATGACCGTCTCAGCGATCAAGGCGCCAGCGCCTGTTTTATCAAGAGCTGATGCCAGCGCCAATGTCCCGCCAAAGAGGAAAATAACATTTAAGTCAATCGACTTATATGCTTCCTTCTCAGTCATAACACCGGTTAGAACGAGAAGCAGCGCGCCAATACTGCCTGTAACGTGCAACTTGATCCCGATCTGCTCTTCAAAGATCATCCCTATAATAGTCACAACCAGAATCAGCAGCGAAAGAGTCTGTTTCCAGGCAGGCACATGACTGTAATCAATGACCTCATTGAACACACTGTCCGGATCCCCTTGCGTCTTTGGTAGAAACTTGTAGCCTATAAACGCGAAGTATATAATCCCCACCACCAGGATAGGAAGACCAATCTTAGCGTATTCAAAGAATCCAAACTGCATGTTCATCTCTTGAAGAGCCGACTGCGCGATCAGGTTGCCCGGCGCGCCAATCAGGGAGAGATTGCCGCCCATAGCTGCCGCGAAAACCAGCGGCATGAGCAGTCTAGACCTAGCGAAGCCCGACTTGGCTGCTATACCAATGACGACAGGGATCAATACCGCCGCCGTACCCGTATTCGAAAGCACGCCCGACATGAGGCCTGTGATCACCATGACTGCCACGATCAACTGCCGTTCAGTCTTGGCGAATTTTGTTACAACGCCGCCAATCTTGTTAGCCATTCCAGTCTCAAACAGCGCGCCGCCAACCACGAACATAGCGACAAATAGAATGACGTTATTGTTGACAAAGCCCGCAAAGGCTGCCGATGGTTCCAGTACCTTAAACAAAATCAAAGCAAGACAGACGATCATGGACGTGACAGCAAGCGGAATTTTTTCCCAAACGAACATAACGACGGCGAAAAGGAGTAAAAGTAAAGTAATAATTGCTGGACTCAAAATATGTATCCTCCCTTCAATTTGAAGACACCCTCAAAGTTAAACTACCAATAATCAAACCAAATAACAAGTCATCATTCGGTGTTTGATATTTGATATTTAATATTTGATAATGTATCCATTTGTGCCTTAATGATATACGGGATCTTATATGTTGTCAATAATCAAAAAATTCATTCTGTAACCCCAACACATTCCGCGGTGCCTCTTTTTATAAGAACACCATAAAACAAAAAGGCAGTGTCCCATAAGACACCGCCCCTAAAACTCAGTCAATCTCCGACAAAACCTCGTGATCCTGCACGAAGTGCGTCAGTATATTTTCCATACTTCTTATAATATGTGCATACATCAGCTGCTTTGCTTTTTCCTCGTCGTAAGCTTTTATAGCCTCCACCAGTTTGCTGTGCTCACTGTTGGAAATTTGAGCGTAGGCGTCCTCTGTCACCTTGTGCCCCATGGAAAGTCCATTCCACATGGAAGACAAAATCGACAGGATCCGGTCATTGTCCGCTGCCACCCAAATGGCCATATGGAATGCCTGATTGAAGTTGGAATACTCATAGGCTCTGTTTTCTTTCAGAGCCAGCTGTCCTTCTTCAAAAGCTTCCACAATGTCCGTGATATCCGCGCGACTCTGACAGACCATACCAATAGCTTCCCGCTCTAAAATAGCCCGGGTTATATAATGGTCCCGGATCATTTTCTCCGTCAAACCCGTGACCACGGCCCCTTTATTAGGAGTCAGCTTTATTAAGCCCTCACTGGCCAGAATCTGAAAGGCCTCACGCACCGGCGTATTGGACACGCCCAGCTGCGTCGCGATCCCATCCAGGGTGATGTTCTCGCCTTCTTTCAGCTCCCGGGTCAGTATAGCTTTACGAAGTGCTGATGCCACCCGCTCCCGGGTCGGCAATAACTTGATTGGCTTTAAACTACTCATTTGAATCATCCTTAATCAATGCTTCTATCACATTGTCATAGTACTTCCTGAACCCATCATAAAGCGCCTGGGGCTTGCCCGTCTCAAGGCACGCCATGATCTCACCCAAAAGCACATGCCCCTGCGCAGGATCATAACTCCCACGAATCTCTGCCAGCATCCAAAACGAGGTCAGCATCCGTTCATACTGCTGAACAACGAAGGTTCCAAGCCCATCAAAATAGAGCTGTTTATGAACGTCCTTCTCCAGCTTCACAAGTGTCTCATGACCGGTGCCAGACTGAACCGCAGCCCTCAGTGTGTGATACGCGTTATTCAACCGCGCCATCCCATAATGACCTTCGAACATCATGACCGCAATTTCGGATGCCATTGCACTCAGCAGCCTGCCATGGGCTTTGATGCTGTCCCTAGACAGCCCCACCACACGCATGTGCCTGTTGCGCATCCGCTCGATGTACCCTTCCTGCTCCAAAATCTGAAGGGCCTCCCGCACTGGCATTCTGGACACGCCCAACTCCGAAGCAATGTTTTCCTGTACCAGTTCGAAGCCCTCAGGGTACTCCCCTTTCAGGATCTTGGCCCTTATATATTTAACGATTTGTTCCTTCAGTTGTTTCATCTCTAATGGCTGCATAGGCGCTCCGTAAAACGTTATTTTAAGTCAAACGAAAATGGTGACTACGCCATATTATACCATGACCACCGGCCGGGTAGAATTAGAAAGTTCGTGAGGTGGGTGAATTGAAAGGAAAATGACCATCGGCCTCAGTTTTGGGCTTTTGGTGATCAAAATTTAGCCGATGGTCTTCAGTTCACCCCTTGGACGAAAGGTCAAATAACTTGATATTTTTTCAGGATAAACCCTATTTTTTCACGCCGGTAATTCTTAAATACAGAATACCTATGTTCCCGTCAGAACTGGTAGCATTACCCTTGTCGACGCCGAGGGCCACATAGAGGAATTCCTCCGCCGGGCCGTCGAAGGCAAACCCATAGCCGTTATTCGAGCTGATCTGCTCGAAGTTAACGTCCTTATCCGTAACATCGTGCTGGCTGAGTTCGTTCACATAAGCCCCATTGATGTAAAGGGTCGGGTTGCCGTAAGTGCTGGTGTCCGCGTGAAAGAGGTCTTCGTCACTGGACCCGTCATACTTCAAGGTAATGTTCGACTTGAGGGGCACAGTTTCACCAGTGTCATGGACGAGTTCGAGGTCCAGAGCGATGCTCGCGCTTCCGCCCTTTTCCAGGGTGAACTCGCCGCTTTGAGGAACCGTCGCGTAATTCGTTCTGTAATAAAACACTGGCTCAAGAGTGATGGCAGAAGGTGGATCTTCCATCATAGCAGACTGAAGGGTATTGCCTTCATTGTAACTCTCTTCTCGAACCAGACCATAGGCTTCATATGGATCACGTAATGTACCTGAGCCGGCCGATGAACCGCCCTCGTCGTCACCGCATGCAGTCAGGCCAAATAGCGCCAGGCTCCCGGCCAGCAATAGATAAAAAAGCTTTTTCATGTCAATTTCCTCCTTAGATGGTTGTGAACAATTTGACTTTATTATATCCAATTTTCCCGTTCCTTGGCGATGAAACGCAAAATTGGCAATGACAAATTGTTGTCACGGACTGTGACAAGAAAAGTGACGCGCGGGTGTGGACTGACATGATCAACGAAACGTGTAGCTAAATGCCGGAATGATCTATAACGCAATCCCAATCTAACTCACATTACATTTTGTGTCTATATTTCTGCTTCTCAGGAATGACGCCCCTGACGCCGCCTTCCGGATCTTCCATGTCCCCAACATACCTAGGGATAATGTGAAGGTGCAGATGCGGAATAGTTTGTCCGGCAGCCAAACCCTGATTGACCCCGAAGTTGAATCCTGCAGGCATAAACTTATTCTCTAGGAGAACTTTTCCGTCTTCCATTATTTCAAACAAAGCCTTTCTCTCATTCTCAGTCAGCTCAAATAAAGTCTCTGCATGGTGTTTAGGAATAATGAGCAAATGACCTTCTGTGACGGGATATTTGTCAAACAGACCATAGAAATAGTCATTTTCAATGACGTAAGCAGAAACCGGCATTTCGCAAAAAACACAGCCTGACATTTTCAAATTTTCACCTTCAATCAATTGATATATCCGGATTTTATCACAATCCATCTGGTCACTTCAAATCAAAAACTTTTTATAAACTGCAATCCACCAAGCGGTTCATAATAATTCTGCAGATCTTCAAGCATTCTGCTTTTTAATCGTTCCAATCCATCCCCACAAGTCAATTCGTCCCAAATCCTATGGTGTATCGAAATCTTTTTCAAATCTTTGGCGTAATACATGAAACGCTTGCGCTCAAATTTTTCGAATGGATTTGAAAGAATACTTTGAGTCAAAATCTTGTCGTCCATAATATAGTCTTTGTCCGCATAAGGACAATTCTCCCGGTCAACGGTCAAACCCTTTTCATGACGCTCAAGATAATAATCTCTATACCGCTCCGTCAGCCCTTGAATGTCCGCGTCACCCGTGCTGTCGACCTTTTCGAGCAGCGACAGAATGAAATACATCTTGTAGCTAAAGGTATAAGTTCGCTCATCAATAAACGCCCAAAAGTCCTCCACCAGCGTTTCCTCAGAGTGTTCCCTTAGTCCTTTTAGTTTTCGAATCTCAGCAACCTGCTCCGGTCGGAATAATTTTATTGAACTCCTGCCCATTGGAATCCTGACATCTGCTTGAATCTCACCTTTAAGCAGCCAACTGTTCACTGTCCCTGTTGATACAAACAGTTCCCTGGCCAGCATTTCCACCGAAAGATAGTCCTCGTAGACCTTTTGCATAGTAAATAATTCAAAGGGCTGAAGCTTGATCAGGCTTTCGTGTGTTGTTTCCAACAGTACCAGTTCCTCCGTAGTATCCCCGGAACGTTCAAAAAGATTCCCAAAGGCCTGGTAATAGTCCAACCCAAATAACCCATGAATGGACCATGGCCTGTTGCTAATCTGTCCAAAAGAACCATACTGATCAACGACATCTATAACATAAAGCGCTTCCTTGCCCTCAGCGAGGCGCGTACCTCTGCCCAGCTGCTGTGTATATAAAACTCTGGAAAGCGTTGGCCTCGCCATGACAATCACTGAAGTATGCGGCGCGTCCCAGCCCTCATTGAGCAAACTGCAGGTGCACAGGAACTGAATTTCCTTATTCATATACTGCTCAATTTTTCTCTGCCGATGGTTATCCTTCCCATCCACCGACGTCGCCTTAAACCCTTTTGCCATCAGCAGTCTAGCCATTTCTTTAGCATGAGCGACACTGACGCAAAAAATCAGACCAGACTTGCCCGTCAGCTTTGTATAGAAATATTTATGAAGGACATCCACAATGAGTTCGTTTCTTGAACTTACTCTTATGCGTCGCTCAAGATCCGCTGACACATAATCCTTCCCATTAAATCTCACTTCTGAAAGATCAATATTGCTTTCCAAGCGAAAAGCCCGAATCTGACACAGCAAGCCTTTTTCAATTGCTTGCTTCAGATCTAGTTTCTCCTCATAGCTTCCAAAGACGTTCTCCAGTCTTTGGGCATCCAATCGCTTATCGGTAGCAGTCAACCCCAGCATAAATTCAGGCTGATAATGCTGGATTGCTTTTTTAAGGACGGGTGCAACACCATGGTGAGCTTCATCTACAACCACATAGTGATATTTTCCCGGTGAATCCTTGTAATATTGTCTCGCGGCACCGGCATAGGTCATGACCTCGATGTGTCCTACTTTTTTCTGATATTGGATGGATTCCTTTTCCCATTGCCTGGTGAGATCCAGTGATGGCGCGAGTACCAAGGCGTTGAGTTTGCCTCTTCCCGCTGCCATTCTCTTCATATCCTCCAGAGCGATTGTGGTTTTACCTGTCCCAGTTGGCAGGACAACAAGCGCAGACCTTTTTCCTTCTCCTCTATCCCCTGACAAGTCGTTTAAATAATCAGTCTGATGTTCATGTAAAACAAATCCCCGCTGAGAAACCATTGAATATTGAATCAAATAATCATCAATGCTGCCGATGAACTCCTTAAGCTCATCCACAATTTTCTCGCGGTTGGCGAGACTTTCCGTATCCCACCTGAAAACAATGCCGTTCGCATCAATAACGGAATTTTGCTTCTTCAATATTTGACGATACTTCGTTTTTCCTATTTTTTGAGGATGATGAAAATTAACGCCATTTTCTTCAATAACAATCCATGACCCATCCTTATTGAAGAGAGCATAATCGACAAAAGCAGTTTCTCCCTCGACTGTAATAAATGCATATTCTCTCTTTAAATATTTTAAAGACTCTTCACCATAAGCTTCAATAAAGCACTCTTCAAACCGGTACTCAAGTGGTGTTGGATCCGCCATGACACTTTCTCTATTAAAGGTTCTGCCAAGCTGATATTCGGCTTCCTCTTCGACAAAATGATCATTTAGAAACCTTTCCAGCTCAATATCACCATCAATAAAACGATAAACTTTTTTATGCTGGCGCATCCATTCGTTTTGCTTTTGGCAGTAGCGTTTGTATGGAAAGGGGGTGGAGAAGATGGCATCCTTATCGATGATGAGTATACAGTCTTTGTTTTGGAAGTGATATGCACTAGACAATAGAATTTCATTGTGTATCAATTGGTCAAAAATTGATTCGATACCTAATGAATACTTTGCCCATTCTATCATTGCTATCACCCATTTCAACAATTTAATTAAAAGCAGCACTTTACTATCAGAAGATTGTTCAAACAAAATATCATAAATCACTTTTACATAGAGAAATTAAATTTTGATGCACACATTTCTACAGAAACTAATTTTAATGATTTATTAATTGGCATTTTTATATGCAATTAGCATCTCTTCAATCTTTTCTTTCTCGCCACTTCCATTTGTTGGCAAACGCAATAGAGGAATGTTATAAAGTTTAAAAATATGATCCTTCATTTTGTCTCTTTGTGATTGTCGTGTTCCTTCTTTGTGGTATTTAAATCCATCAACTTCGATTGCAAAAATTGGCTTTTTACTTATTTTATTGTAAACCATAAAATCCACATGGGCAGCTGGATTCATCGCATACTCACATTCTTCATCACTCAAGTGTATTGGGTCTCGAATTAGCATATTTAACGGCTGATGACAAATTACATTCAGACACAAATTTTGGTATTTGGACAAAATATTGTTTATTGTAACATACATCAAGTTTTCGGAATCATACTCTGATATGCGCTTATTCCTTTTTAAATATTCCATTCGTTCTACTGTATACTGACGATAAAGATAATCGAAAACGGAGTATATTTCACTTTTGAAAGTTTTAAAATTATTATATTCAATATAGGAAATCAAATCTCCAATATTGCTATCCTTTGGTTGTTCATTACCCGATACTACTAGACAAAAATTCTTTTTTGCTCTAGAAACGGCTACATTTAATAAATAAGGATCATCAGTAAATTTCGTGATCACATCATCAACAGTTGTCAAAATGATTGCATCTTTTTCTCGACCTTGAAATTTGTGTACTGTTGCAACATCAATTGTATTCGAACCAATTTGATGCTTGATAGCATCTACCTGAGCATTGTATGGCGATATAATCCCAATATTTTCAATATCTACTTGTTGCATACTTGGAAGTGCTTCCTTGCATATAACATCGATCTGACGTTGACTAAGCTGATCCCGTTTGTGATTTCCAACAACAGTTTTATATATTGACAACGCATCTGACTCTCCATGATCTTCTGTCATAATAAGAAGTTCATTGTTATAAAATTTTTGATTGCAAAATCCGATGATTTTAGGATGACACCGATAATGTTCTCGTAACAGTACCTGTGGAACATCAGTCATAACACTGCAAACAGACTTTAAGAAACTATTTTGTGAATATGAGTATCCTT
The DNA here is from genome assembly GCF_030247605.1 of Acidaminobacter sp. Lineage (GTDB taxonomy): Bacteria > Bacillota > Clostridia > Peptostreptococcales > Acidaminobacteraceae > Acidaminobacter. The sequence continues at coordinate 32,877 of NZ_JAOTSB010000033.1, forward strand.
CATGTAAATTAAATGAGTCAAAAATTGCATCAGCTCTTTTTAGAGTTTCAGAAGTAAGTACGTTTGGTAATTGCATTAGATCGCCAACTATTACTGCATTCTTAGCACCTGATAAAGCCAGTGCTCCTGTAGTTATGTCAACTTGAGACGCTTCATCCATTATTAAAAAATCATAAATTGCATCTTTACTTAAACTGTTCCTTGACGAAAATGTGGTGCTCAAGATAATTGGATACTCTTGCGTAAACTCATTTGATTTGTTGATTAAATCAAAATATGTAAAGATCTTTCGCTTTGTTAAATTACCATATTTCTCACAAATTTTTCCTCGAAGATATTGTAAAGACAACTCAGTTAATTGCTCAATTTTATATTTAGCGTTTACCGATTGAAGTTGACTGTTTAAAATTTCAATTTCTTCAGTAATTTCTTGAATCTTAGTGTCATAATAT
>NZ_JAOTSB010000034.1 GCF_030247605.1 Acidaminobacter sp.
ACTTATGGAATCCAGGTTATTTTGTCGTTACGTATTCTGAAAATACTGAAGCTGAGATCAAAGCTTACATACAATCACAAAAAGAAAAATAGGGCGGTGCTGAGGGCATGCTGATTGAAAAGGGCTACAAGTACCGAATTCAACCCAATAAAACTCAGCAGGAACAACTCGAGACCATGTTCTCAGCAAAGCGCTTCGTCTGGAATCATTTTCTGAAACTGAATATGGACCGGTATGAAAAAAAGGAACACCTCATCCCCTACAATAAGATGTCGAAGTTGCTCACTGAGCTTAAGGGAAATCATCCATGGCTCTATCAGTGCGAAAAATCTGTTTTGCAGAACACACTTAAAGACTTAGCGAGTGCTTATTCACGTTTTAATAAAGGTCAAAAGAAATACTCAAAGAAAACCCTGGAAAAAGCAGCGCGGACAGGCAAAGCGCTTACCTTTTACGATCTGGAAGGACATCCGAAATTCAAATCTTACAGAGATTTAGTCCAGTCCTGCAAAATGAGCTGGACTGGAAACAATATTGAGGTCAAGGAAAAGGAAGTTCAGTATACCTCATCCGGCAAGTATAGAAAGCAAAACTGCAAAATCAAACTTCCAAAAGTAAAAGATGTCAAAATTGCCTATTCAAGACCCTATCAAGGTAGAATGGTGTCTGCGGCGATCACAAAAGAATCAGATGGAAAGTATTACGTCAGCCTGTGCTGTATTGAAATAGAGCATGAGCCAACTGCTGCGACGGGTTCAAATGTTGGTATCGATATGGGCTTGAAAGCGTTCTATTACACCTCTGACAAGGAAGTCGCGGAAAATCCAAAATATTACCGAAAATATGAAAAACGCATGATCAAAGAGCAGCGAAAGTTAAGCCGTCGTCAGAAGGGCGGAAAGAATCGAAACCGACAGCGCGTCAAAGTGAGCCGTTGGCATAAGCGGGTTAGAAACTGTCGAAAGGATTTCATTCACAGGCTGAGCACGTCGCTGATAGAACGCTACGATCAGATCTTCATAGAAGATCTAAATGTGAAAGGTATGATTAAGAACAGAAGACTGGCAAAGAGCATTGCTGACGCGGGCTTTTCAGAGTTCTTCAGACAACTGGAATACAAAGGTAAATGGAATTATAAGCTGGTTCGCAAAGTAGACAGGTTCTATGCATCCAGTCAAATCTGCTCTAAATGTGGTCATCAAAGTGAACAGACAAAGGATTTAAGTGTAAGGCTGTATCGGTGCGAAGAATGTGGATTAGAGATCGACAGGGATTTCAACGCGGCCATCAACATTCAAAAAGAAGGATTAAGAACTGCAAGTTAACGTAACAAGAACCGCAGGAACTGTGGGGATAGCTTGGTATATTTCGCATCGATGGATGTGAGGACCCAAGAATCCCGTGACTTCAGTCATGGGTGGTTCAATGGAGCGCTTTAGGAATTTTGCAGGTCTGACCCCGCTGGATCACTAAAATGCAAGATTTGTGCAGGTCTGACCCCGTTGGATCCTCATGCGGATCTGCGGCTAAGGTCTATTGACACCGGGCGTAACTTTTAGACTTTTTCAAACAACAAAAGGCCAACAAGTCGTACTCTATTACGCACTTTGTTGGCCTTTGATTTTATCTTTTTTACAATTAATAAACTTTCGCATTAATATAATAATCGCCCTTTTTCAACTCCGTGAAGATGATTTCAACATGCTCGTAGCCCTTGGCACGTAGTGCCTGGTCAATGGCATTAGCCACCTGGTCTTTGACAATCTGACCGCGTTCGATCCACTTGACTTCTATGACGGGAGCTGGTTTGACGATCTCTCCATCATAGACAAAGGCGCTTTCAACGCACTCAAGGGTGAACACGTTTCTTGGGGCATTAGTGAGTCCGGAAAGTGTATCGACCAATTTGGTGCTCATTTCTTTGATTTCTTCGATTTCGACGCCTTTAAAGATTAATTTTGGCATGTGGCAGTCCCCTTTCAATATGTTTTTTTGCTCGAATTAGAATTGAAAACTTTGAATTAAAACTTAGTAATGTACTGCATTCTCGTAGTAACTTTCTTTTCCAAGGGCTTCAAAAATAATTTCGATGTTTGGATAGCCTTTGCTCCGCAAAGCTTGATCTATGACACTGACCATTTCGTCTTTGACTGCCTGTCCCCTGTCGAACCACAACACCTGGATGACGGGATTGATTTTAACAATTTCTCCGTCGAAGACAAAATCACTGTCGTTCACCTCAAGAGTGAAATAGTCCCTCGGTGCGTCTGCAATTTTTGCCAGAGCGTCGACCAATTGGGTGCTGACGTCTTTGACTTCTTCTTGTTTAACGCCTGAAAAGATTAGCTGTGGCATATTGGTTCTCCTTTACCAATTTTTAAGGGAAGAAAGCGTTCTTGGCTTTCTTCCCTACAATGAACTTTAAACTTTTGTTGGATCACCCTGCTACTCTTCTACAAACTCTTCTTCGTCTTTTTGCGTCAATGTCACTCTGACTTTGGTGACGCGCTTTTCATCGACTTCCAGAACGAGGAAGGTCAGGCCGTCGTAGTTGAAGGTTGGGTGCTCCCCTTCATCCGGAATGTTGCCCAGTTCGCCGATGATAAAGCCGGTGACGGTTTTGAATTCTTCAGTGGGAAGGTTGACTTTGAAGTAGGCTTCGAGGTCTTCGAGGCTGGCGAGACCTTCGACAAGGTAGGAACCGTCGTCCTGAGGCGTAATATCCTGGAGGAGGTCGTCTTCGTCGTCCTCGTCGGAGATATCACCGACGATTTCTTCGAGTAGATCCTCGAGGGTGACAATGCCGGCGGTGCCGCCGTATTCGTCAATGATGACGGCCATGTGGACTTTGTTCTTTTTGAAGTCCCGCAGGAGATCATCTGTATGCTTGGAGGTTGGGACGAAGTAGGGCTTGCGGAGGAGGGGCTGGAGGCTGAAACCATCGGCAGAAAGCTCTGTATTGAAGGAGCCGGCGAGATACTGAATGATGTCCTTGGAGAAGAGGATGCCGACGATGCTGTCAATAGTATCGTCATACACCGGGATGCGGGAGTACTTCTCCTCGTTGATGAGGGTCACGGTTTCCTCCAGGGTAGCCTCGAGGGGCAGGCCCACGATGTCCATGCGGTGGGTCATTATATCGTCGACAGTCTTGTCGTTGAATTCAAAGATGTTGTTGATCATTTCCTTCTCGTCGATTTCGATGGTGCCCTTCTCCTCGCCGACGTCGACCATCATGCGGATTTCTTCCTCGGTGACGTTTTCGTTTTCGTGGAGGGGGTCAATGCCGAAGAGGCGGACGAAGAAGTTGCTGGAAAAGGTTAGAAAGCGGACGAAAGGATATGTAATGACGGAGAGAAGCGTGACAGGGCCTATGACGGCCATGGCAAAGTTCTCAGCGTTATGGCTGGCGAGGCGTTTTGGGACGAGCTCGCCGAGGACGAGGCTGAAGTAGGACAGGACCAGGGTGATGAGAACGACTGATAAGTTCACCTGGGTGGCATCTGATAAATTGAAGTTCATCAGTGTTGGTTTCATGAAGATGTAAAGACGCGGCGAAAAGTAGAGCGCGGCGAAGGCGCTGGCCAGGAAGCCGGCCAGGGTGATGCCGACCTGGATGGTTGCCAGGAAGCGGCTGGGTTCGCCGAGGATTTTTCTGAGTTTTATGGCTTTAAGATGGCCGTCTTCTGCCATGGACTGTATTTTCTTGTCGTTCAGGGAGATCAGGGCGATCTCGGAGGCCGAGAAGAATCCGTTGAGCAGGATCAGGGCGGCCAGGAGGAACAGTGGTGTCATCAGGTGTCATCCTTCCGGAAGCTGTGATGGCGTAGAGGGTTGTATGTAGTGCAGCTCTATGCTTAGGGGTGTGTTTTGTCCAGGTAACGATTTGGTTTGTTTTTGTCACAATTTTGAGAACTCTATTGCTATTATAGCACCAAATAGGCGGTCTAAAACAAAAGATTGTGTAAATTGGAGGAAATCATGCAGGACGGGGGATGGGCGTAAAAAAAGCCCTGCAATTTTTGGCTGGCAGGGCTTCTGGTGGTGAGTTGGGTTGTGTGATTGTGACCATCGGCAGAACTCTGTTTTTGAAAGCGGTCTAAAGTATAGTTCCTCCACCTATCAGCATGTCGCCTACGTAAAACGCGACGGCTTGACCCGGAGTGATGGCGCGCTGCGGGGTGTCAAAGACAACTTTGACGCGGTCCTCCCCTGCCGGACTGAGGGTGGCTGGGGCCGGCGGCGCGGCGTAGCGAATTTTTGCCAAGACGCGCATGGGTTCTGTGAGGGTCTCGAAGGGCATGAAGTTGAGGCCGTTGGCATAGAGGGTGTCTGAGAAGACGTCCTCTGCCCCGCCTATGATGACGCGGTTGGTGTCGGTTTCGATTTTAGTGACATAGCCGGGCTGGCCCAGAGAGAGGCCGAGGCCTTTGCGCTGGCCTATTGTGTAATGGACAATGCCTTTGTGTTTGCCAAGTTTTTTGCCTTCCGGGTCGACGAAGTCACCTGGGACGATTTGGTCGCCAAGGTGTTCTGTGAGGAACCGGGAGTGGTTGTCGTCCGGGATAAAGCAGATCTCCTGGGAGTCGGACTTGCCGCCGACGTGTGGGTCGAAGCGGGACGCGATCTCGCGGACTTTTTCCTTGGAGTCGAAGTCGCCCAGGGGCATCAGAATGTGTTGGAGCTGGTCCTGGGTGAGGTTGCAGAGGACGTAGGTCTGGTCCTTGCGCTTCTCTTCAGAGAGGCGGATGACGTAGCGGCCTGTGTCCGGGAGCTGCTCGACTTTGGCGTAGTGGCCCGTCGCGACGTAGTAGGCGTCGAGCTCGTGGGCTTTTTTGATGAGGGCGTCGAACTTGACATATTTGTTGCAGGCGATGCACGGGTTCGGCGTGCGGCCGTGCTGGTATTCGTCTATGAAGTAATCTATGACTTTTTCTCGGAAGACGGGCTTGAAGTTGATGACGTAGAATGGGATGCCTATTTTGTCGCAGACGCGGCGGGCGTCGTCTATGGAGGACAGGCTGCAGCAGCCTCCCTCTTTTTCGACGTAATCGGGGTCATCATCTTCCCAGAGCTTCATGGTGACGCCTATGACGTCGTAGCCGGCTTCCTTGAGGAGCCAGGCGGTGGCGGTGCTGTCGACGCCGCCGCTCATACCGACGACGACGCGGTTTTTATTTGGCATTGCTGTGATCCTCCGTTTTAATGCTCGTGCTCATCGTCCTCGTGGCCGTGGTCGTGACCATCGTCATCCGGATTGAAGTTGGCGAGTTCCTCGAAAGTCAGGCCATTCTTGTTGGCATAGTCGAGGAGCGCGGCTTTGATGGCTTGCTCAGCGAGGACGGAGCAGTGGATCTTGACCGTCGGGAGGCCGCCGAGGGCAGAGATGACTTCCTGGTTGGTGAGCGTGAGGGCTTCCTTGATAGTGCGGCCCTTGATCAGCTCTGTAGCGACGCTGGAAGACGCAATGGCGGACCCGCAGCCGAAGGTCTTGAACTTGACATCGACTATGCGGTTGTCTTCAATTTTGAGGTACATGCGCATGATGTCGCCGCATTTCGCGTTGCCGACTTCACCCATACCATCGGCATCAGCAATCTCGCCGACATTTCTTGGATTGGTGAAGTGTTCCATGACTTTTTCGTTATACATTAGCGGGTTCCTCCAGTGGCTTTTTCATATAGTGGTGAATAGCTGCGAAGTCGCTCAACGATTGGCTTCAGCTGCTCAATAACATAGTCGACGTCTTCGTCCGTGGTGAATTCGCCAAGGGACAGACGCAGGCTGCCATGGGCAATTTCATGAGTCAGACCAATTGCCATGAGAACATGGGACGGATCCAAGGAGCCCGAGGTACACGCCGAACCGCTTGAGGCGGCGACGCCCACGAGGTCGAGGCTCAGGAGCAGGGACTCGCCTTCGATGAACTCAAAGCAGAAGTTGACATTGCCCGGGTGGCGCTGGGTGCGGTGGCCGTTGAGGCGGATGTAAGGAATCGTGGCTTCGATGCCGGCGATCATTTTGTCTCTCAGGCGGATCAGGCGGGCGTTGTTTTCTTCAAAGCCTTCCGCTGCCATTTCGACAGCCTTGGCAAAGCCGATGATGCCCGGAACGTTTTCCGTGCCCGGTCTTCTCTTCTTCTCCTGTGCCCCGCCGTCCATGAGGTTCTTGATGCGGACGCTTTTACGCACGTAGAGGGCGCCTATGCCCTTTGGTCCGTAAAGCTTGTGGGCGGAGAAGCTCATGAGATCGATGTTTTGCTTGTTGACGTCGAGCTCGATCTTGCCGAGGGCCTGGACGGCGTCGGTGTGGAAGAGGACGCCGTGCTTTTTGGCGATGTGGCCTATTTCTTCAATGGGCTGTATAGTGCCGATCTCGTTGTTGACAGCCATGATGGAAATCAGGGTGGTGCTTGGCCGGATTGCTGCTTCCAGGTCTTTGAGGGAAATGAGACCATCGGCATCCGTCTTGAGATAGGTCACTTCGAAGCCTTCCTTTTCCAGCATCTCGCAGACGTGGAGGACGGCGTGGTGTTCAATAGTGGTGGTGATGATGTGGTTGCCCTTGGCTTTGTTCGCATAGGCGACGCCGCGGATGGCCCAGTTGTCGGACTCGGTGCCGCCGGCGGTGAAGTAGAGCTCGTCGGCGTGGGCGCCTATGGAGTCGGCAATCGTCTGGCGGGCGCTCATGACGCCTTTGCGGGCTTCGCGGCCGAAGGCGTGGACGCTGGAGGCGTTGCCGTAGATTTCGGTGAAATAAGGGAGCATGGCCTGGACGACTTCTGGTTTGACGGGTGTGGTGGCGGAATGGTCCATGTAGACGCTTCTCATTGGGCAGGACTCCTTCAGGATAATAGTCTGATCAATTTTTCTTTGCGGTGCCTGTGGTGCGCTTTTGTGGTGCGCTTTAAAGATTTATTTTTGCCGATGGTCAGCTGCCAGCGCATTGACCCTTCAATGAATTATTTGTTGCAGAAAAATTGTGTGTCGATTGGGCCGGCATGCATGCGCTTGTGGTCGAGGACCATGTCCTTGAGAGTAATGGTCGTGACGACTTGAAGCAGGCTGTCGCGCATTTTTTCGTAGATCATGTGGGTCACGCAGTAGTCCGCCTGCTCGCAGGCGTCGTCGCCCAGGAGCCGGACGCATTCTGTGGGGCCGAGGGGGCCTTCGAGGACGGTCAGGATGTCGGCGACGCTGATCTGGTCAGCGGGCTTGTTGAGGAGGTAGCCGCCCTGTGCGCCGCGGACGCTCTTGACGAGGTCAGCTTTTTTCAGTGGCGCGATGAGCTGTTCCAGGTAGTTGACGCTGATCCCCTGCCGCTCCGCAATGGAAGTCAGGGAGACTGGGACGTCGCCGTCGTTCAGTGCCAGGTCGAACATGGCTTTGAGGCCGTAGCGGCCGCGTGTGGAGAGTTTCATTTTTGTCACCTCATAGGGTTGTGGTGGTACTGGTTGGAGAAAGTGAATTAGGTTGTGTACAATGTAATTTTTATTGTCTTTATGATGTTGGGATTTTTGTTGTGATTTTTGTTGTGATTTAGTGTTGTGATTCAATCCCGAGTTTATAGGTGGGAATTCAAGTCAAGTATAATACGTGGTTAAGGTTGTGTCAAGGCTCACTGGGCGGAATTACGGCAGAAATCTTGCACTTTTTCACGTACAAAGCCGAGTGGATTGGTGGGGGATGCGGTTGGAATGTTACTGAAATATTACAAAGCTCTGGCACCGGTTTGAGTTGGGTGTCAGACACTCAGGTGAAGTTGGTGTCTGACACCAAAGTGAGTTGAGTGTCTGACATCAAAGTGAAAGTTGTCCGCGTCACCAGCATTGACTTCAAATAAAAAAGGCGTCTTCGCGGACACCTTCGTTTAACTCTTATGAATTAGTGTTCTGTTTTCTGTACTTCCCTGGCGAAGTGTGGTAAGTGCGCTTGAAGGCGTCATAGAAGGCGGATTGGCTGGAAAAGCCGCTGTCGAGGGCAATTTGGAGTATGGGTTTCGTGGTGGTGAGGAGACCATCGGCAGCAAGGGAGAGGCGTTTCTGGGTAATGAGCGCCGATGGCAGGCTGCCGTAACGAGTCTTGAACGCAGATTTAATTGGGTCCTGATGTGCGCCCAGGGCCTTCATCTGGGCGGTTAGAGACTCCTGCTCCAGGAGATGTGTCATGATGGCGTTATAGATTGCCTCGACATTTTCTTTGTACGGTTCATAAGTGAGCAGGTCGGGCCGGCAGCGCTTGCAGGGCCTATAGCCGGCGCGTTGAGCATCATCACTTGTGTCAAAGAAGTCGATATTTTCGATTTTGGGGTTTTTGGACTTACAGGACGGGCGGCAGAAGATGCCGGTGGATTTGACGGCGTAGAAAAATTGGCCATCGTACGCCGGGTCGGAGTTGAGGACGCCGGCGAGTTTATCTTGATGGGTGGGTCGCAAGGGTTTTCCGGGATGTTCATTTTTAGCCACGGCTCTCCCCTTCTTTCATGGCTTTAATGAGGGATTTATACTCGGCGCTGACTTTATTGGATTCGAGGATTTTTTGGAAAGTCTTTTGGCGGACGAAGACATCCTGGTCTATGGCCGCATCTGACGTTGCTGTGCTAATCGCGCCTCCGCCTATTGCGGCTTTGCCTATTGCGGCTGTGCCTATCGCCCACCGTTGTTCAAAATGCGTTAAGGTTTTTCCCGAGTCAAAGGCGAAGGCTTGGGAAAGTCCCCAAGCGATGGCCATCTTCGCATAATAGTCTTTGTGAGTGTGTGTGAAAAGGGCTTCCAGGACATTGTCGATCCAGTCATGGGTTAAATAATGATTCAGGAGCATGACCGCACCAAAACGAAATTCAAACTCATGGTCGGATTTCAGGCATTCCATGAGAAACGGCCAGACCTCTTCCCTTCTATCTTTTGCAAATTTAAGCCCGGCACAGAAGCTGTCGCACACGGACCAGTTGTCAATTCTGGGGATGAAGGCTTTTAGGTACGAGTAGGTCTGACCCCGCATGTCACTTTTAAGAGACGAGTAGGTCTGATCCCACGTGTCATCTTTTGAGGACAAGTAGGTCTGACCCCGCGTGTCACTTTTGAGAGATAAGTAGGTCTGTGGCTTGCGCCTATCGACCCCACCTGTTTTTTTTGTGACGAACCCAATGACCATGCCCTGCAGCATAGTTTCTTCAAAATAGGTGTCTGTGGGCGTGCTGAGATAATGCGGCCAGTCACCTTTCGCGATGTCGCCCGCAATTTGGCGCAGGATTGGCAGCCTTACGCCAAGAAGGTTAGTCGTCCCCGGCAGCAACGCAGAGGCGAACTTTTGGTAACCGGGTTCGGCGAGGGTCTTCAGGAGGTTCTGGAGATCATCGTGGAGGGAGGTTGATTCATTGATCATGGATTTTTGCGAAGGCGTCAGCATAGGACCTCCAGGAATAATTTTTGTTCAAAATATGATGATTATATGATTTCGATAAATGCAGATTTCCATAAATAGATGGACGCCACCGAGCCATAGGGCGAATAGGCGGCTTTGCAGGTTTCAAAAAAATCTTTGCCGATGGTCGGTACTCCATACAGGTTGCACATACCGCGTCGGATAGCCGCGTCACCATAACTTAGGATATTGAGACGGAGGAAGCCGTGGATGAGGGTGATTTCGGATGACCATCGGCCAATGCCTTTTAAAGAGCTGAGGTGATGGATGGCTGCCTCGTCGTCCATAGTCGCGGCGGCGTTCAGGTCGAAGGCGCTGGAGAGGATGGCCGCGGCGGCTTGGTGGATGGCGGCGGCTTTGTTGCGGGTAAGACCGCAGGCGCGCAGGGCTTCCGGGCCGGCGGCATAGACGGTTTGGGGGGTGACAGTCTGGAGCTCTTTTTTGAGGCGGGCCCATATGGCGTCGTAGGCTTTGGTGGAAATGAGCTGGCCAGTGATGGCGCTGGCGAGGGCGGTGAAGGGATCCGGGGCGACGGGGCGTTCCAGGCGGCCAAAGTGTTGGATAGCGAGGCCAAGTGCAGGATCTCGGGCGGTCAGATGCTCCAGGGCGTGGTCCGGGTATGGGAGAAACTGTGGGTTATTCGGCGGTATGGCTTTGGAATTAGTTGGGGTCATGGGCAGTTGCTGCGGGAAGGACGTGCTCCAATTGGAGCAAGGTGGTTTTAACGTCGAGGCCGGCAGCAAAGCCGGTGAGTTTGCCATTTGTGCCTATGACGCGGTGGCATGGGGTGATGATGAGTATGGGGTTGCGGCCGCAGGCGGTGCCCACTGCCCTGGAGGCGCTGGGGCTGCCTATGCTTTTGGCGATGTCAGCATAGGTTTGAGTAGTCCCATATGGGATTTGTCTCAGGGCGGACCACACGTTCTTCTGGAAGTCGGTACCGGTTGGGGCAATTGGAAGGTCGAAGGTTTGGCGGGCGCCGCTGAGGTAGTCTTCCAGCTGCTGGTGAGCCTCTCGGATTAGAGGTGTTTCTTTGAGGATGGGTGGCGGCGTGAGACGGCTGTTCTCTGAGCTTTGGAAGTTAGCGGCGGCGTCACCGATCAGAAGATGGGTGATGGCGGCGCCGTTGTCCGCTATAATGACAGGGCCGAGACGGGTTGTGTAGGAGAAGTAATGGACTTGCTGCATGTGGGGTCGCCTCCTGAAAGTTGGGTGTTTAAGGCTTGACTGTCTAATAGGATTCTAAGAGTTAAAGGAAGAAATGATTACTTTCATTGTAATATAAATGGCCAAAGATAACTTCCAGAAAAAGCGGAAGTAATTTGTTTAAATATAAAATGAACCAACGGGGTCTGAAGTGCCTGGCGGGCTCAGACCTGCATTGTTGAAGTACCTGGCGGGGTCAGACCTGCATTGTTGATGTACCCAACGGGGTCAGACCTGCATTGTTGAAGTACCCAACGGGGTCAGACCTGCAAAACCATTAATTTGAACCAACGGGGTCAGACCTACTCAAACTTATTCGTCAATACATGCGGGGTACAGATGGGGTCAGACCTACTACTTCGACAGATGGGGTCGATAGGCGCAGGCCGCAGCTTACTCGTCTATTTCAGACTGATGGAAGGCAATAATTTTTTCGATCTGGTTAAAGCGAACGTAAAAGCGGTGGCCTGGGGATTCAAAGACGGTAAAGTCGCCGCTGGGGTAAGAGCGGTGAATGCTGTGGACCCATTCGATCAAGGTGTCTTTTGGGATCGTGATGCTGGACTTGGTGAGGATGTGATGGTCGTCGTAAGCTTCTATGAACCATGCGATGTGTTGGGATTCGACGTCCATCGGCATAGTATTTAGTTTTTCGGCGTTGCAGGACTTGCAGGAAGCGACGAGGTTAAAGACGTCGTTGGTGCCGCCGGCACTCTTGGGGAGGTAGTGGTCGATACTGAGGGTGCCCATTTTGAGGGGCTTGCCGCAGAAGAAGCAGGTGCCGCGCTGGCGGTTGAAAAGGTAATGGCGGTCAATGGTGACATATTTTCGCGGGGACATGGTTCACCTGCCCTTCTTTTTTTAATGGTGGGTATTACAAAAGGCCGCAGTGGTCTACGGCCTTGGTGGGTGTTGGGACTTGAATTATGTGCGGTGGATGTTAAAGGTGGGTGTTGTCTTCAACGCGGGAAATGACGGGTTTGCCCTCGCGGTCTACCAGGAGGGTCAGGCCGGCGGCGGAACCATCAGACACAAAAAGGTAGTTGACGCCGGTTTCTCTATCAACGATAATCCGGGAAACGCTGATCTTGCCCTGGGAATAGATAGTCTCGAAGCGGTTGTCGCCTTTTTTGCCAAACATGGTCTGCCCCCTGTTCCGGTTGGGTGGTGGTTAGTTGTGATATAGATTTGAGACCAGTATATCAAATTGAGGCAGGGCCTGTCGAGAGAATTGAAGGGGACTTGCCGATGGTAGGCGTAAACCAGACCATCATGTGCCACAAAGTGTCTGGTACAAAAAACAAAGCGGTACCTGTCACTCAAATGAACTTGGGGTCAGGTACCGCAATATTTTTGTAACATTTCTCAAATTTTGCGCAGTTAGTCGCAGATTTCCCGCGCAAGCAAAGCCGCACCTATAGCGCCGGCGAACTGCGCGTCGCAGTGATGATGGACCTCAAGCTTCAGCTTTTCAGAGAGCATGTGCCTGAGGACATTTGAATTGGAAACACCACCGGTAAATATGAGTTGATCCAGTACCGAGATTCGGCTGGAGAGGTGCTGGATACGTTGAGAAATAGAACTTAATATGCCAGCGGCAATCGCGCCTTTGTCCGTTCCCTGGGCCAGAAGCGAGATAATTTCGCTTTCAGCGAAAACTGTACACATGGCGTTAATCGTGACAGCCTCATCATACCGTGCCAGTTGATCGAGTTCATCCACCTCGACTTCCAGTACATGGGCCATGACCTGCAGGAAGCGGCCTGTTCCGGCTGCGCATTTGTCGTTCATGACGAAGTCCTGGACGCGACCATCGGCATCTACGGAGATGACTTTACTATCCTGGCCTCCAATGTCCACTATGGTTCTGGCATTTGGATTGAGATACACGGCACCGCGGGCATGACACGTGATTTCAGTGACTTTTTTGTCTGCATAGGGTATGGAAACACGCCCATAACCTGTTGCGACAACGCGGGTGATATCCTCCTCGCGAGCACCTGCCTGTGTTAACAAAGTTGACTTGAGCAAATTGGCGGTCTCTTTGATATTCCAACCTGTTGGAAGAATCACTTTTTCGAGCCGGTCGCCTTGGAGAATCGCACCTTTGGCACACACGGACCCAATATCGATACCCATATATATCATTAGTTGAGTTCCTTTCTGTTTTGCTTATCCCGGCTTGGATTCCTGCTTGGATTCCTGCTTAGATCCCAGCTTAGATACCGGCTTATTCAGTCGGCCATTTATAATAAGGGAATAATATAACCCCCAGACCTACATTAAGCGGCTTAAAGCAGTTTAAAGCATTTCTATAAAAGCGCCAAGACGTGTTTTGAGCTGACCTGTATCCGATGATGCATAATCAGTTTCAAGAGCTATATACGGCAGGTTGTGTTTTTCCTTAACGTGGCGCTTGACGGAGAATCCTTCAATATTGTAGGTATGGCAGGCTTGCAGCACGACGTCAACAACGCCGTCCACCTTGAAGCGGGTAATGAGCTCGCTGAGCTTGTCAAGTCGGTCCTGGTTATTGGACATGACGGAGCACGGGGTGTTGAGATATTTGCGGGCAATGCCGTCGATGGGCTCAAGGGTCTCATCGATCATTTCCTCGACTGCTTTGGTACCGAAGCAGTTTTCGTAGGTGACAACGACGCCGCCATTTTCCTCAATTGCAGTTATTATTTTTTCCGTAGCGCCGGCTATTGTGCAGCCTGTGATGAGAATTCTCGGAGCGTTTTCTGAGATCTTACTGCCCTCAACTTTATATGTTTCGTAGATTTGTTTTGTCAGCGCCTGCATTTCCACGATTTGGGCTTCCTTGTCAAACTTAAACTCAGAGCCATAGAGGGCCTTGTGGATGTCGAGGCCGCTGACCGGCGGCGGTGTGAGGCTCATCAGGTTGTAGAATTCCTTAAGGGTTTCCCTTTGGCGGTTTTTAAGTTGAATGGCCTTCTTTAAATCCTCATTGGTGATCGTCACATTGAATTCCTTTTCAAGACGCTCTTTAAAACTTTGAACTTCTTCCCTGAAATAATCCAGGGATCTCTGAGATTTCCCCTCGTTTGGCAGCTGAAGGATGTGGGTCGGTTTGACTTCATCGAGGAGCTCATACATTTTCTTCTTCCCGTCGCAGGTGGTTTCACCGACAATCAGGTCAGAAAAGTAGAAGTACGGGCATTTGTCCGTGACAGCGAACCCATAGCTGGATTTGACGAGCGGGCAAAGGTTCCGCGGGAGGACCTTTTCGGATTCTGGGATCGTTTCATCGCTGGTGGCGCAGAGTCCGACGGGGACGGCGCCGGCGGCCATAATAACTTCGACGGGCGTGAAGGTGCAGTAATAGCCAACGAGATTTTTGCCGGCGTCTTTCACTGCTTTGGCGGCGAGGAAGCCTTGCTTGCGTGCATCGGCAAAGCTTTCAAAGATTTCAGGGAGAGTATTTCTTTCTGACATGAGTGTGCCTCCTTGGTTGGGTTGAAATAGGGTGAGTGCATTTTATAATTTTTGGAACTATGTAAGCGTTGTCGCGCATCATTTTATAAAACGTGCGGTCCCATACAGTTTACTAGGTGAGCTAAAGATCGTGAAATCGAAAGTTTGAATTGAGAATGGGGATCAATAAGTAATTGTCATACGGCATGTGTTCAAACCACCAATTTGTTCAATTTGAAGTCATAAAACCAATTTTGCCGATGGTCTCCCTGTCGCCAATTTTACAGCGCAAAAAAGCAGGCTCTAATAGACACCTGCTTGATAGCTGTTCAATCACAACTTAAAAGTCCAGACCGCCCTGCCCTCTTCCAGAGTGAGTGTGACAGTTGGACTGAGCTCGTTTAATAGTTCTTTAATAACAAATGGAAATTCAAAGTGATATAGTCGAGTTAGATAAACCATTCACAATTAAGGTTGGTTAATCATTAAAAATTTAGCTGCGTTCACCTTAATGTCCCATTTGCCAGGAGGCGCTGATCATGCCCGAAGAAATAGTGAAGAAAGAGACCAAAAAATGCAATTGTCCAGGCAAAGAAAGTAAACCTCTCAGCAGAGTAGTCACCATTCTTGTGATGTTCCTCGTCCTTTTGATGGTTGGCGCTGGCTGCAGCCGAGAGATGGAGAACGGCGGGCCTGAAGTGAACAGCGGGGGTCAGACCCAGTCGGGTGAAGAAAAGGATAGCGGGGATAACAGCGGGGGTCAGACCTACTCGGACGACGCCCCTTCCTTCACACCTGAAACTTACCCCAGGGTTGATGGTTCTACAGTGACTATTCCCCTCTCTGAAGCCTTGGCCGCCCGTATGATGGACATGTCTATGGAAGAGGTTCGACCTTACATTTTACATAACAAAACACACCAGGCATACGTCAACCTCATAGAAAAAAAGACGGATCTGATCTTCGTCACCGCCCCTTCCGAAGAGGAGCTTGCACTAGCCAAAGGGGCCGGGGTTGAGTTTGAAATCATTCCGGTAGTCAGCGAGGCTTTCGTGTTCCTGGTGAATGCGGATAATCCCATTGCAGGTCTGACCCCGGCTGAGCTCCAAAACATCTACACCGGAAAAATGACCAACTGGAGCGAGGTCGGCGGAAAAGATCTCGACATCATCCCCTACCAGCGCCCGGTTAACTCCGGCAGTCAGACGGGTTTTCTTGACATGGTCATGCCAGGTCTGACCCCAATGGATCCACCCATGGAGCAAGTGGTGGCAGAGATGGGCATGCTGATCGACGCAGTGGCCAGTTTTGAAAACGGCGAAGGCGCCATAGGTTACTCCTACTACTATTTTGTCATGGACATGTGGGGGGCTGAAAACATCAAACTGATCGAAGTTGACGGCACAGCCCCAACACCGGAAAGCATTACATCAGGCACCTACCCTTTCACCACTGCCTATTATGCCATCATGCGCCGGGACGAGCCAGAGGAAAGCCCTGCCAGACAAGTGGTCAGCTGGCTGCTTTCGGATGAGGGGCAGACCCTCGCAGAGGAGACAGGTTATGTTCGGGTCAAATAGAACTCCTTTGGGATTAAACCGGACCCGACTTCTCTTATCGCTCTTTATAGCCACTTCGCTGCTGATTTCCGGCTGCACGAAGCTCACAAACACACAGGAAACGCCGCCAGTGAATCCAGCAGACTCAACACCCGAAATCCAAACTCCTGACGCGGCCTCAAACAATAACCGCGATCCCCTCGAGCCCGCCCCTCAACCTGACCTGTCTAACCTGATTACGATCCTGAATCCATCAACGTTCAAAACTCTTTATGTTAACCCAATCACTTTCATCCCCTCACAGCAGGAGGTTCCGGGGGTGATCTGGCAAAGCACGTTCACAATTGAGGGTCTAAAGGACCAAAGCATCCAGGACGCCATCAACCAAGACCTTACCAATCTCTATACAGCCCTGGAGGAAGCCGGCCTGCCACCCTACCGCGGCATTTTTCAGCGCATCCCCCCAGGCACCCAGCCAGTGTCATCTAACCTGAACGCCACCTCCGCCTTCAATTTTGAAAACCTGCTTTCCGTCGCTGTCTACGCGGATCAAACCTATACAATGGAAGACCGGTCAGAATACACCAGCCGCCTGGAAGCCCGCAATTACAACCTCCGCACCGGCGACATCGTGCCGCTTCCCGAGCTCTTTGCCAATCCCGAAACCGCTATGAACCGCATCAATGACGAAGTCGCCAAAATGCTGAGCAGCCAGCACCCCGACGAAGAGCCGGGCTTCGAAAACGGTCTGTACTGGTTTCCGAGGCTGACCGCCCCCTTTAAGGGCCTCGAGGCCAACCAGAAGTATTATCTCCAGCCGAGCGGTATCGTCATCATCTTCGACCACCAGACCCCGGACTTCGACACGGGCTTTTACCCCGCCCAAATCACGCTTCCCTTCCACCTTTTCGAAGGCGAGCTGGCCATCAGAGAGCGCTTTGCCGATAGTCGCGGCACCAACCCCTACCTCACCACCGGCACCAGAGACCAGCAATTCGTCCAGTCTGACACCTTCTTCACCCAGCAGATTACCGCCGGCGACGAAACAGTCGAAAACAGCTCGGTCAGAACCTACCTGCACTTTCGCTACCCCAATAATATGCCGCCCGCCATTCAAGCCCTGGCCGAAACGACTCTCGAAGAGAGCAGACAGTTCCTAAAAACCCTTACGTCCCCAAAAAAACTCAGCGCAGGCGAAGAGCCCTATGCTGAGTTTTCGCTGGACATCACTGATGTTGGCCCCTTTTACACCCTGCGCCACTCCGTTTACAGCAATTGTGTACCAGACGGGGTCAGACCTGCTGGGTCAACAGACGGGGTCAGACCTGCATCGTCAACAGACGGGGTCAGACCTGCATATTCCGGAGAGTCTGTTTTCACCATTCGCGAGGGTCAGCCCCTCGACCTGACGACCAATCCGTCCTTCTTCGCCAGTTATGAGGCCGATGGTCGCCGGGTTACACTTGAAAGCTGTTTCGCACCCGGTGTAGATTATAAAGCACTGCTTGCCGTCGCCTACAATAAGCACGCCACGCAGTATGGCTACCCTACTATCCGAGAAGACCAAATCGACAACGTCAGCTTTTTAATTGGTCACACCGGCCTTGAATGTTACTTTCCCGACCTTGGAAGTTACGGCTATATGGGCATTGAGTACAAGGATTTGGGCTGCGAGAATTTAACGATCTTCGATAGGTGAAAGATTAATCATGCTTCCAAAAAGAAAAGTAAGGCCACTTGGCACGCCTGAAGTCGGGAACCGACCTCAGGCCATGCCAAGCGGCCTTACTTTTTACCTTGGTGTACCGTAGACCACCACGAAACACCATAATATACCATTTCCATATAACAAATCTCCCTCAATAGCGTCTGGAACCGCCGCGGCCCCGTCGGACCAAACTAACCCCCGAAGCCACATAAAGTCCAAAGAGAACCAAGACCCCGACACCAATCATTGCAGTGTACTGAATCATAGGATACTGCCCCGTCCAATAATCCCTGTGCTGGAGGTAAATCCCCACAAAGGCCCATACCACGACTAAAGCATACGCGTAGTTGCGATTTTTATACAAAGCCAGCAGTCCAAGGAGCACTGCGACAGCCATGACTACGACTGTCCAAATCTCTGGTGCCAACCCAAAGGCATCCCACTCAATACTAACAAAGAAAGCAGCGAAGTTCGCTATAGTTGCGACGCTGACCCAACCTAAATAGATCGAAAAAGGAAGATCCACAATAATGGACTGCAGCCCCGAACGTTCCCTCCGTGAGTCCCTGAGTTTGAGGAAAATCCCAATTAAGGATACGAGAAGGACCAGCATGAAAAGAATCGTCAGCGCCAGCTCCTGGTAATGCCAGAAGTATATCCAGGCCATGTTAGCTGCAGAAGCTATTATAAACAGTGCGCCTATATCCGATGTAACCCGAGAAACACCACGCTTTGCGCCTGTGGTCCATCCCATCTGGTAAATCACGAAAAATCCTAGAAGCAGATAAATGACACCCCAGATGGAAAATGTAATAGGTGCCGGGGCGAATAAATTGCGGTAGGCGTTCGATGCTTCCCCCGTTGTCAGCCCGTTGAATGGCAGGATGTTGGCAAGTGCGTTGACCGCCAGCGTGGCGGCGTAAAACAGGAGATTCAGATATTTCAGCGGTTGGCGAGATTTATTGTAAAGTTCCACAGGCATCACTCCCGTTAGTTGTCGTTTTTGGTGGGTGAAGGGTTGGGGGTTAAGGGACCATCGGCTAAAGCTTTGAAAGCTTTGAAAGCCTTAAAACCTTAAAAGCTTTACACTTCATCTGAGTTTGGGGATTCTTCCTTGATTTGATCAAAATCCTCAACGAATTCTTTGAAGCGCGCCATTTCATATTCCGTACGCTTCATGAAGGCTTTTTTCATGAGCGGGCCAAGGAAGCGCATGAAGCCGCTGAAGACGAACTCGTTTTCAGTGGACCAAAGCGTTTTGCCGTCGAGTTCCGAGAACATATTCGAGATGCGGTGCCAGAGCTCATCTGTCTCGTAGACGGCCGTGTAGGCGTCCGGCAGACGCATGTCAATCAGGGTTTCCGTCATTTCGAGGCTCTTCTTGCCTGTGTCAAAGACGAGACGCGTTTTGGCGTTGAGTGTGAAGGGCTCGCCTTCAAGGGTCTCAACAACGGTCAGGCCGCGCTGCCATTTAGGCATGTGTTCGGTCGCCATCATGAGCTCAAGGACCCTGCCTCGGGAATGGTTGATGACTATGGTATGATTATATTTCATATTTGGATATCCGCCTCTCTGGTTTTTGTTTTTGCCGATGGTCCACCGCCGCAAAAAGAAAGCGGCAGTATGTGCCGCCATAAAAACAAATTTTTGCGGGTTGGGGATCGTCGACGCTTAAGAGTTGCTAACCTTTTTAAACAGTTTAATCGTCTTAGAATCCTTCATGAGGATCTTCGTCTTCTTCATCTGCGTCGCAGGTGCCACAGCCACACCAACCACAGCTGCTCCAAAGGCCGCGGCATTTTTCTCTGAGGCCGCCAAACTGACCCTTGACGTAACTGCGGTTTTGCTTGCCGTCCCAAGGTGTCAGGAGAAATGCGATCATAGCCCCAATGGCCAAACCAATCAACAGACCTTCTACCAAGCGGATGGCATTCGTTTTTCGTCTGAGTTTTTCAAGCTCTTCATATTTATTTTTTCTTACGACTAACATGCACGTCACTCCTTTAAGCGTGTTTTTTGAATAACGGTTCGCCGTTAATGAATCTGCTGACGGTGTACGCGAACGCTGTCAGTGCGGCAATTTTCAGCAGCACGGCAAAGGCCGGCCCCTGATTGTGGCTGAGGATATTCAGATTAAAGAGCTGAATGGTGACATCCCTGTACTTGCTTTCGCTTTTGCTGATTTTTATGGGTTTTCTAAACGCGCTCATGTGATCACCTCTTAGGGCATTCATACCCTTTTCTCAATAAAAAATAAACATGGAATGTGAAAATCCGAAAAACATTGTACTGGAAAAAAGGGATAAATGTCTTTGACGCCGGCAGCAGAAAAACTTACTATGGACATAAGGTGGATCATGCGGGGTCAGACCTACTCGTGTACCACGCGGGGTCAGACCTACTCGTGTACCACGCGGGGTCAGACCTGCAAAAGTACCTGACGGGGTCAGACCCACTCATGTATGCGACGGGGTCGATAGGCGTTGACAGGCGTCAGCCGCAGCCGCAGCCTGCAAAGCACAATCGGCTTTTTCCGCCGCACCCGAACATCCCAACCTATTCTTTCCACGGAGGTATCCCCCTTTGAAAACCAACAAGAAATGGATGATCCTGGTCGCCTTTGTGTCGATCTTCGGACTCGCCATGTCCACCGGCATACGCGGCATTTTGGTGCCCAATTTCATAGAAAGCTTTAACGTGACGGACGGGCAGATTGGCATGCTCTTTACAGCCACAACCTTTTTCAGCGTGTTCGCCATTTACTTTGGCAGCCAGTGGGGCGAACGCTTTGGGCTTAAAAAAATTATTCTGATCGCCCAACTCCTGAATGGCGTGCTGTTTCTTGCCGTTTCACAAATTCAGAGCTACACGCTTTTCGTTATTGGCTACAGCTTGATTCAATTTTGCGTCTCCTTGCTCATTATCTCCCTGAACACCATGGCCACGGTCATTCAGGTGCGCTACCCTGCTATCTTAGTCAATCTCGTCCATTTCTTTTTCGGACTGGGTCTGACCCTCAGCCAAAGGGCCGGCGGAGAACTGGTGTCCCGCGGCTTTGACTGGGTCGATCTCTTCCAAATGGTCGGCATCCTCTTCTTTGTCACTGCCGTCCTCACCTTCTTTATGAAGGAGCCAAACGCTATGACCGGCGCCTCGAAGGTCAGGCTGAGCGCCCTCCCCCACAAAGCCTATCTGGTACTGCTGGCCCTTGGCGTCGGTTTCTACGTCGCGTCCGAGCTTCAGACCGCCAACTGGATTGTCTATTACCTCAAAACCATTTACAACTTTGCCGAAGACAAGGCCGGTGAGATCAGCGCGGTGTTTTTTGGTCTGTTTACCATCGGCAGACTCCTTGGAGGGGTGATCGCTGAGAAGCTGGGGTACGTGCGCAGCGTCGTAGTGTTCACCGCCTGCGCGTCGGTCCTCTACATCAGCGGGATGCTCCTCGGTGAGGCCGGACTGTACCTGATTGCCGGGTCGGGCTTCTTTTATTCTTTAGTATTCCCGATGGTCACCATAATCCTAGCCCGCGACTTCGGACAATTTCGGGCGACGGCCATCGCGCTGGTGTCGACGGCGGGCAACTTGATGACGCTCATCACGAGTCTCCTGATTGGCGGTGTGACGGATTGGGTCGGAATTGGAATAGGCTACTGGGTGATTCCAATCTCCATTACGTTGTCGGCGCTGTCGTTCATGGCAGCATTCAGCCGTCAGAGGAAATTGAGCTAACACATTGGGTCAGACCTGCATGGTTCAGCCGACGGGGTCAGACCTGCAATAATCCTGCATAATTTAATCAACAGGGTGATCCGTCGGGGTCAGACCTGCAATAAACTTGCAAAATTTGTGAATCGTCGGGGTCAGACCTGCAAAATTCGTAAATTTAAAAAGCCGCTGAGCTTGAGAGGATGCCGGGAAAGATGACCACGGGCAAACACTTTAGCTCAGCGGCTTTAATAGTTAAAACGCCATTCGATTTGATTAAATCAGATTGGCAGACGGATTCTGCCTTCGATGGCCACATAAGCGCGGCCGGAGATTTCAACCGTGCCATCGTCAAGCAGATCGAGGATCAAGCGGCCACCGCGCTTCGAAGACTGCACGGCGACGAGGTGCTTCTTTTCGAGCTCCCGGGACCAGTACAGCGCCAGGACCGTGTGAATGGAGCCGGTAATAGAATCCTCATCCACCCCAATCCAGGGATTGAAATACCTGGAGGCAAAATCATAATCCTCAGGATTTGAACTCCTGCAAGTAATGCACAGGCCGCCGAGGTCAAAATCAAGGTCAATGCCCCGCAGCTTGTTGAAGTCAGGCTTGATCCGCGACAGCGTCAGCTCGTCATCCACCTCAATGATCAGCTTCTTGAGATTGCGGCTGTACACAGCCCGCTGATAATTGTTGATGCCGAGGTACCAAAGCACCTGCTCAGAGGGGTCCAGCGCCTCGTAATCGTCCACGGGCAGCGTAAGTGTAATGTAGCCCCCTGCCGTTTTAGTAGAGATTTCGCCGATGATCGTCTTAAACACAATGCAGGGCGCACTGACACCCAGCTCCTGCTGAATCACTTTGGCCGCCGCGAGAGTCGCAGACCCGGAGAAATGGACCTCCGTTTCCGGCGTGAACCAGCGCAGCGCATAAAAGGCGCATTGATTCCGCATCACCTCATGGGGCTGGCGGATGACAAACGCGGTCTCAGAATGGTTCAGCTCAGAGGCGATCATCTGCATGGTCTCCTCGGAGAGCGCGTCTTCAAGCAAAATGACCCCGGTGGGGCTGCCTGCGAAAGGCGCGTCAGTAAAGGCATCGACGTGAAAATAGTGAAGTTCTTTTAGATCCATTGGAGATCACTCCGTTCAGCGACTTGATCAGTCTAGCTTGATGTGGCAATAGCCGCCGGGATTCTTTTTCAAATAGTCCTGGTGGTACTCTTCCGCTTCATAAAAATTCTTCAGTGGTTCGAGCTCTGTTCGAATTGGCAGATCATAGTGTGACCGCACTTTTTCGAAGTAGGCTTCAATGACCGGTCGGTCGGCCTCGTCCACGTAGTAAACGCCCGTGCGGTACTGATTGCCAATGTCTGGTCCCTGTCTGTCGATCAGCGTCGGGTCAATGACACTGAACAGCTTGTCGAGCAAGGTGTCCAGGCTGATGACTTCAGGATCATATTTGATTTGGCAGGCTTCAGCGAATCCGGTCTTGCCGGTGCAGACCTGCTTATAGTCAGGATCTTCAGTGATGCCATTGGCATAGCCGACTTCGGTATCCTCGACGCCGTCAATTCTCGAAAAAAATTCCTCGACGCCCCAGAAGCAGCCGCCGGCAAAGAAAATTTCCTTCATTTGAAAATACCCTCCTCAAAATGGAACATGTGGGGTCAATAGGCGCTAGCCGCAGACCTGCTCAAGTTCCGGATCTGGCCGCTTCTAGCAGCGCCGGTACACCCCAGGTGATCATCAGACCGGTTTCCAGGGTAGCCAGCCCATCGACAATGAGCTCCGGAAAACCAAAAGCCGTCAACAGCCAGGTCGTCGTCCCGTAAGCCGCAGCGACTGTCATTATGCCGAAAAGTAAATGTGCTGGCTTTGCTGGACGTAACAGGTCTGCGCCTGGATCTGCGTCAGCGCCTTTAACGGCAGTGCCTGTTGATCTCGACGTTAATCCAGAATTCCCATGCCCAATGGTCGCCCCAATCAGCAGACTTGTCAGCTGCACCGCGGAATGATCCAGAAAGACGAAAATTCCTATGGCGGACAGGGCGAATGTGGGGATGAGGAACCATCGGCTGAATCCCTTTAAAAAAGACGGACCAAGAAGGCCCAAAACGCCGCCAATCAGCCCGCCGGCCAGCACGTCCTGAGGCCAGTGCACGCCCAGGTAAAGACGCGACAAAGAGATCAGAACAATAAAAGAACAGGCTATGCCGATGGTCACACCACCGCCCCGTCTCCCCTTCCGAACGCCTGCACCGGCCGAAACCAGCGCCAGCCAAAAGGTCGCCGCAGTCTGGGCATGGCCGCTTGGGAACGAGGCGCTCCCTGCGGTGAAGGTCCAAAGGCCTTCAATCCCGGAGACGGCCTCAAAGGGACGGGGTGCATCTACAAAGTTTTTAATGACAATGTTAAGCAGTACGGAAAACACCACCAGCTGCATGAGTTCGAAGGTGTTTTGACGACTTTGAGGTCTTTTGGCGCTGCCTGAGCAGAGATCATGACTTGAGCTGAGCCGGCGGTGGCTGTTGAAGCGACCATCGGCAAATGCACTTGAACCGGTCCAGTACATCACGGAAAGCACCGCAATGTAAAACAGATCGTCGCCAAGCATGGTCAGGGCGCCCATGATCCAGGTCAGGACCGGGTGGCGCAGGGACTGGAACCAAAGCAATAGCTCAAGCTGCCAGTCGCCGAGGGGCAACCCGGACACGAGCAGGGCCGAAAAATTACCGGACGCGCCAAGCGCCGCCGCGCTGGATGAAGCCACATTCACTGCAGTTACTGCATCAAACGACATAATTTGATTTCCTTTTCCTTTGGGAAGACCTAAACGGTAATGGTCCCCTCCATATAAGTGACGACTTTGCCCATCAGCTTGATGCGGTCGCCAATGACCTCGACCTGGAGGCTGCCGCCGCGCTTTGAAAGCTGCTTCGCCGTCATGACCCTTTTATTGAGAACCGAGTTCCAATAAGGCGCCAGGGTGCAGTGGGCGGAACCTGTGACCGGGTCCTCGTCCTTGCCGGTGACCGGGAAGAAATAGCGCGACACGAAGTCGACGTCGTGACCCGGCGCGGTGCAGATGACGCCGTGGGTTTGGACCTTCAGGAGCTCCTCGAAATCAGGGTCGAGGTCGAGGATTTGGTCCTCGTCGTCGTAAATGACCATGTAGTCACGGGTCGCGTAGCGATACACATGCTTAGGGAGTTTGCCAAGGGCGAGGACCAGCTCGTAGGGCATTTCTGATCTGACCGCAGGGCGTGCCGGCAAATCGATAGCCAGGTGATCGCCCTCTTTATAGACTTCGAGAATGCCGCTCTTGGTCTTGAACTTGACGCGGTCGAGCTCTGGCTCGAGTTTGGTGAACACGATGTACGCGCTGCTCAGCGTTCCGTGGCCGGACAGGTCGAGCTCCTTGTTTTCAGTGAACCAGCGGGCGTCATAGTACCCATCTCGCTTAACAATGAAAGAAGTTTCCGATGGGTTGTTCTCCCTAGCAATTTTCTGCATGAGCTCTTCGTCAATAAACTCCTCCAGCGGACAGATGGCCGATGGATTCCCGGCAAACTGCCGGTCCGTAAACGCGTCGAGATGGTAAAACGGAATTTTCATTGAATTAGCCTCCATCATATTGCTCCGGTGATTAAGAAGTCAAAATTGAAATGGGTTGAAACTTTCAAAATGGACAGACTGGCGAGAACACACTCAAATAGTTAATCAGCGGAGCAATAACATTCATTTTCGATTTAAGTGTACACCATTTATCGCCTCGCGTGAAGGGATAATGACAGACGGGGTCAGACCTGCTATGCCGCAGGGTGATCCGACGGGGTCAGACCTACTAAACCGCAGGGTGATCCGACAGGGTCAGACCTACTAAACCGCAGGGTGATCCGACAGGGTCAATAGACGCAGCCGCAGACCTGCAAAACCGTCAAAAACGCCCTCCTAGGCGCGGCCTTGATCCTGAATCTGGTCGTAGACTTTTCCTGCGTTATAGGAGCTGCGCACCAGCGGCCCGGAGGACACGTCCTGGAAGCCCATGGCCATGCCCTTTTTCGAGAGCAGCTCGAACACCTCAGGATGCACGTATTCCTTCACCGGATAATGCTCCGCAGAAGGCGGCAGATATTGGCCGATGGTCACCAGATCCACCTCATGCGCCCTCAGGTCAGACAGGAGCTTGAGGACTTCCTCTTCGGTCTCGCCGAGTCCCAGCATCAGCCCGGATTTCGTTAAAATATCCGGCTGCATGGCTTTCGCGCGCTTCAGCAGCTCCAGGGATCTCGTGTAAACCGCCTCCGGCCTGATTTCAGGATAAAGACGTTCAATGGTCTCAACGTTGTGATTCAAAATATCAGGGCGCTCAGTCATGATGACTTCCAGGGCGTCCCAGTTGCCGCGGAGGTCCGGGATCAAGACTTCAACGGAAGTGCCGGGAGACGCTTCGCGAATCGCCCGAATGACGGCGACGAAGTGGGAAGCGCCGCCATCGGCTAAATCATCTCTGGTGACGGAGGTGACGACGGCATGCTTGAGACCGAGTTCCACCACGGCCTGCGCGACGCGTGCCGGCTCCTCGGAATCCAGGCAGAGCGGGGCTTCCTTGGTGACATTGCAGAACCGGCAGCCGCGGGTGCAGTTTGGCCCCATGATCAAGAACGTCGCCGTCTTGTTGCCGTAGCACTCCATGCGGTTCGGGCAGTTGGCTTCTCTGCATACAGTATGCAGCTGATTCGCGGAAAGCATCTTTTCAACTTCGATGATGTCCCGCATCTCGCCCTTCTTAATTTTCAGCCATTCCGGCTTTCGCATCTTATCATGGGAAGCAACATTTTTGGTGTCGTGGCAGCTTGTTTTCAAATTCGTTAAGTCTGGCATTCTCTGATGTTCCTTTCTCTAATTAGGGAATTTGGATGAGCTTGGGGGAAACTCGGTGTCAGACACCGAGTTTCTTTTTGGGAGAAACTTGGGGTTGATAGGCGCTAGCCGCTGACACCTAGTTTCTTCTTTCTAGATTGTATCTTCCGTCTCTGTCGCCATTTTTTCCTTCTTTTCTATAACGTGCACCAGGACAATGTTGAGAATCGCGGCGACCGGAATTGACAAAATCATGCCGATCATACCGCCGAAGGATCCGCCGAGGGAGATGGCGAGCACGATCCACATGGGCCGAAGCCCTATATAATTGCCCATAATGCGCGGACCGACCAGATTCGCGTCGATCTGCTGGACAACCACAATCAGAATGGCGACCTTCAGGGCGTTCAGCGGATTATATAGAAGCGTAATGCCCACCGCCGGGATGGCCCCAATAAACGGGCCTACATACGGGATCACGTTGGTGAGGCCCAGCAGCAGCCCGAAGATCGCGGCATACCGAACCCCCAGGACCGTCATGCCAACGAAGGACAGCACACCCACAATGGTGGCCTGAACGATGAGTCCCGTCATAAACTTGGAGAAAATCTCGTGGACCTTGGCGCCCCAGTCGAAAATGGACTGGGCCCGGGCATCGTCGAAGGCCGCGCGGCAAAGTCTCACCATGGAGGCCTGCAGCCGCTTCTTGTCGATCAGCGTGTAAATGGACACGACAATCCCGATCATGGTGCTGAACACCGCGGACGTGACGCTCATCAGCCCTTGGGTCAGGTTGGACAGCAGGATGTTGGCCCACTCCGCCAGGCGCCCGCGGATGGAGACCAGTGCCTCTTGTACTGTTTCATTCTGGAGGATGCCGCTGTCGGACAGCTCCGTGTTCGCCATGGTGATGAGCCGCGGGACGTCAGCGATGATCTCGGAGGCGTTGTCAATGACCATCGGCACAACCAGCCAGCCGAACCCGGCCAAAATGACCAGGAGCAAAAGATAGAGCACGCCGATGGCCGCGCCCCGCCCAAACTTGAAGGTCCGCGTCAGGAAGCTGACCACCGGGTCGAGGATGTAGGCGATCACGAGGCCAATGATAAACGGGGTCGTGGCGCCGGCAATTTTCGCGATCCACGCGACAATTGCGTCGAAATGGTTGATCGTAACGAAAGAAACGATTAAACTTAAGCTCAGGGCAAGCATGGCGCCGAGCCACCGTTTCAGGTTCAGCTGCATGTGACACCTCCGGACGGGCAGCGCCACGCGATCGTGGCCGGCTCCGTAAATTTGCACAAGATTAGGACTATTATACACATACTTCAATCGCAGATACAAGTGTGAAAAAAAGGAGACATAACAATGCTGAAAATTTTATTTGAAGACAAGCACGTCATTGTGGTCGTGAAGCCCCCGGGCATGCCGTGCCAGCCGGATCCGACCAAGGCCCCTTCTCTGCTCGAGGCGGTTCAGGCTCACATGAAGGCGTCCGGCGAGACCGGCAAGACCGCGAAACTCGTGCACCGTCTCGATCGTCCAGTGGGCGGCGTCATGGTTTACGCCAAGACCCGCGAGGCGGCGGGCCACCTTAGTGCCCAATTTGCCGATGGTCGCATCAAAAAACGCTACCTCGCCGTGGTACAGGGTCAGCCCATAGACGACAGCGGCCACCTGGTTCATCAGCTGAGAACCACGCCGGGCAACGTTGTAGAAGTCGCACATGGCCCTGAGGGGCAGACGGCGGAGCTGAAATATCGAGTCATCGGGCGGACCGACGCTGCACTAACGGAGGCTGCCTCCCCTCTTGCCCTGCTGGATGTGCTGCTGCTCACCGGCCGGCGTCACCAGATTCGTGTGCAGCTTTCGGCCAGTGGCTTTCCAATTTTGGGAGATGCCAAATATAACCCGGACTTTGTGAAAGACGGCAACCCTATTGGACTATGGTCGTACGAAATCAGATTTTATCATCCTGCAAAAAGGACTGCCTTGAGCTTCAGGGCGCTCCCGGGTGGTTTGAATGATGCAGGCGGCGCCAAGTCCTACCCGGCGCCTTGGCATTATTTTTCCAGTCAGATTGCGGCGCTGGAAGAGAAGCAAAACTAGGAAAATGGAATAGCATTTTAGATGCGGGTCTGACCCCACGTAAACACGTGGGGTCAGACCTGCATTTTTTATTAATCCGACGGGGGCCAACGGGGTCAGACCTGCATTTTTTATTGATCCGACGGGGTCAGACCTGCATTTTTCATCGCAATCCTGCAACTTTTATTGATCCATTGGGGTCAGACCTGCATTTTTCTATTGACCCGCATTACTCAAATGATACGGATGGGACCTAATCTCCGCCTCTGCTTCCTGCACAAAGCGGATCTCGTAAGGGTTGCCCATGAGCTGGGCGTATTCTCTGGCGCGGCCCAGGTGCTCATCGACACTCTCTGGAATGTCCGCTATATCCATAAGGCGGGCGAGATGGGCTTCCGCCTTGGCCCGGCCCCAAATGCTCTTGGTAAGCTCGAAAATTTCAACGGCCCGGACGACGGACTCCAGGGACTGATCCATCCTGCCCTGCCTGAACTGCGCCAGAGACAGATTGGTGAGAATCAGGGCGAGGCCGTTGGACGGCAAGCTGAGCTCGGCTTGTTCCATAGCGCGGGTTAGGGTGTGGAAGGCCTCATCGTAACGCCCTTCGCCTTCATAGGCCATGGCCAGGTAATTCAATGTCGCTGCCATGGCGGAATGGGTGCGGGGCTGTTCCTCTGTGAGAGGCTCGAGATACTGCAGTGCCATCATTAAGTAGTTCTGGGCGCTTTCAGTATCCCCGCTCAGCGTGGCATGAAGCCCTTTGAGGCGCCAGAAAACGTGGATGAGATCCCCGGTCGGCTCCCCCGGTCCGCCCATGAGGTGGCCGAGCTCGCTGAGGAGCGAGTCAAACAGCTCCAACTTGCCGGTTTGGATCGCATAGTAGATCTTTTGAAGGAGACAGAGCTCCAGCAAATCTTCGCAGCGGTGGATCTCGAAGTAGCGGATGGCTTTGTCGATGGACTCGAGACCATCGGCATAACGCCCTTCGCGAATCGCACGGCGGCCACGCATGTAGAGAACCTGGTGGTCGTAGGTGACGATGCTCTCATCCTTGGCATCAAGCCGGCTGCGGGCCTCGTCGATGGACTGCATGACCTTGTCCTCCAGGGTCAGACCCCCTTCGAGGTCGACGTTCTGGCCGCTGAACACTTCATGCCAGCGGTCGAGGTAGCGGCGGCCGTAAATGACGCGGTAGCGGTATTCGCGGCGTGCGTCCGACGCCAGACGGCTGTGGTGGATGACATAAGGCAATACGGAAACACCGCCGCGCT
Source organism: Acidaminobacter sp. (assembly GCF_030247605.1). Lineage (GTDB taxonomy): Bacteria > Bacillota > Clostridia > Peptostreptococcales > Acidaminobacteraceae > Acidaminobacter. Next base: position 29,269 of record NZ_JAOTSB010000034.1, read on the forward strand.
GGGCATACAGGTGCTCGTAGTAGTCAGCAATCTTTTTATGCAGGATCCTGCGTCGGGTGACGGAAATTTGATCGGTGAGGTAATCCTTTAGTTTTTGGTGGGTAAAATGGTAGATCAGGCGCTCGCCGTCCACCCACTCCTCGAGAATGCCCGCGCCTCTAAGAGCTTCGATCAGGTCCACCAGCTCCACGTCCTCGTAGGCAGCGATGGCCTGGATCGCCTCATAATCCGGGGATTCCATGAACAGCGCGGCGACATCCGCCACGCGCTGGGCGGGCTCGGAGAGGCCAATGAGCTTCGAACGCATGAGCTCGTCAAACTTCAGAGTGTCGAGCTTATCGATGGTCCCCTCGTTGATCAGATCCAGGTATTCCCGCAGGAGCAGTGTGTTGCCCTCGGAGGCCTCGATATAGCGGGACATGGCCGCCTCATCCAGGGTCACGGTCGAATTGCGAAGGCCGTTTCGGAGAAATTGCCGGGCCTCGACGGGTGAAAAACGTGCCAGTGGCACACGGAGCAGCCATTTTTCCTTGCAGCCGCAGGCTGTCATGAAGTCCAGCGCTTTGGATTTGACGTCCCGCGAGGTCATGATGACCATGACGTTTTTCAGGTGCTCGCGAATGAGCTCAAGGAGCAGATTGATCGAGTGGGTCTGACCCCAGTGGAGATCCTCGAAGATCAGAACCACGTTTCGACGCTGGGAATAGCGGGTGAGCAGGTCGCTGACCTCCTGCACCATGTCCTCGTAGCGGATGCGCTCGTCCCCTTCCAGACCTTGGGTCGCCATGGCCGGCGCTATGAAGTCCGCGAAGCCGAATATGCGGCTGGTGCCGGTCTCGCCCAGTTCCTGCAGCATTTCCCTCAGGATGCCGCGGAAAATGCGGTACGGCAAATCGTGCTCCATGGGGTACGCCGCCGCCCGCATAACTTTGACGGGGAGCTGGTGTTGCGGTTTGGTGGTGGGGTTGGGGCTGGAACCATCGGCAGAATTTTTTTCTTTTTTGCTGCCGATGGTCTTCTTATTATCTTTGTCTGCCTGATGGTCATAGGTGTGTTCGTAAGGCGGCGCGGCGGTTTTCTCGCTGAGCTCCAGTGCGCTGATGACGCGCTCCACCAGGGTGGTCTTGCCTATGCCGGCTTCCCCTGTGATGAGGATGTGGCGGTGGTGGTGATTCTCCAGAAAATTGTAGAGCTCGTCTTCGATGGCAGTAAGTTCGTCGTAGCGGCCAAAGAAGTAGGTCTTGGGACTCGCGGTGGCCTGAGCGGTCTGCTTGCCCTTGAGTTCGAGGATTTTTTCGTAGAGGCGGGTCGTGTCATTGTCCGGCACGACGCCTAGCTCGTCCTTCATGGTGCGCATCAGCTTCTGGTAGACCTCGATAGCGTGATTGTACTCCGAGGTGCGCAGGTAGAGGCTCATCAGGGCGCGGATGTTGTCTTCGTCATAAGCGTCAATAAGGACCATTTTCTCGCGGGCCTTGGCGGCCTCGGCGTAGTCGTCCTCTTCCTCGAGGCGGTTCGCAGTTTTTTTGTGGTGGTCGAAAATTTTCTGCTGAACGCTGCGCTGCTGGTCGATGAGCCACTCCTGGAAGAATTCGTCTTCTTTAAAGGAGAATCCGCTCAGAAGGGTCAGGTCCTCCCGGGTGACGGCCTGCACCGGCTCCAGCTCCCATAGGTCACAGCGCCAGACGGCGTCCTTGTTGAGTTGAACGCTGGAGTGGTTAGGCATGGAGAGCAGGTCCTCGGCGACGTGCTTGCGAATCAGGTAGAGGGCGTTGCGCAGGCTGCGTCGGGCGTATTCGGTGTCGCTGTCCGGCCAAAACAGGCGGCAGAGGGCGTCACGGGTGCTGGTCGTCTCCACGGCCATGAAATAGAGGATGGCCTCAGCTTTTTTGAGCGTCATATTGACGGGCTTGCCGCCGGCGTAAACCGCGGGAATCCCGAGGAGCTTCAGTTCTATCGCTGGAACCATGTAAACGCCTCCTGGTGGATGATTTCTATATAAAACCATTCGAAATGCATTTTGCAATTTTTTGTGGGGAGAAATGATTCGGTGTACAGAAGATCTGTTTAATTCATTATACAACAAAATTGCATATGCCTCACGTGATTGTCATATTCCGTAACTTTTTTGCATCTTGTGGGCATTGCAAAGGCTGTGAAGTGCTTTTCGGGTCTTGAAGTGCTTTGCAGGTCTGACCCCGTTGGTTGAAGTACTTTGCAGGTCTGACCCCGTCGGTTGAAGTACTTTGCAGGTCTGACCCCGTCGGTTGAAGTACTTTGCAGGTCTGCGGCTTGCGCCTATCGACCCCGTCTGTTCATGCTTCGCAGGTCTTGATATGCAGGTCTGACCCCAGCTGTTCATTAAAAAACCCCCTGCGCTCGCAGAGGGTCGTGTTTGAATCAAATTGTTTACGCCGCTTTCTTAACGAAAGTCGTAAGCGGATCGTGCTGCGGCGTTTTCTTGGATCTGAGATAGACGAACCAGTATGCGCCACCGACGCAAACGACGCCGCCAATGATATTTCCCAGAGTGACAGGAAGCAGATTTCCAACCAGGAAGTTTTTCCAGGTCAAAGTGCTCAGAACCTCTGCCGATAGATGCGAGGCCTCCGCCCAAGCCGGATTAGCCTTTGCAAGGATCCCGGCAGGAATGTAGTACATGTTCGCAACGCTGTGTTCAAAGCCAGAAGTGATAAACAGCCAGATTGGGAAGAAAATTGCAAGGATCTTGCCAGTCATATCTTTTGCACCGTAGGAGAGCCAAACCGCCAAAGTGACCAACCAGTTGCACATAATGCCAAGGAACAAAGCAGAATGGAATGGCAGGTTAACTTTATAAGCTGCGATCTTGATAGTCTGGCCACCAAGGAGCGCACCACCGCTGTTAAGCTGTCCGGAATAGACAATCATAAAAGTCACCAGCATAGCACCAATGAAGTTTCCAGAATAAACCGTTACCCAGTTTTTAAACATTTGACTTGGCGTGATTTTTTTCATCATGACAGCCGCGACCATCAGAGTGTTTCCAGTAAAAAGTTCCCCGCCGGCCAGGATGACCAACATCAAGCCTGTTCCAAAGATTGCGCCTGCGAGTGCCTTACCCATGCCATAAGTCGATGGATCTGCGAACAAATTAAAGGCAGCCATATTGGATCCTTGTGAAGCAAACGCTATAAATGCCCCCGCAAGGACACCAAGTAACAATTGTGAAATCGGACTAAGCGCCGCTTTTTTCTTTGCCGTTTCTACAGTAGCTTCTGCAATTTCTGCTGGGGTCAGCATTTTTTTCTCGTTCATTCATCTCTCTCCTATAAATGTTATCAATTTTATTTTATGATGGCGGATAAAAGAGTTACAACTTTTATTGTATTTATTTTAACAATATCATAGTAACACGACTTTCATAATTTCACAATAGTTTATTAGAATTATTGTATTAATAAAATTATTA
>NZ_JAOTSB010000035.1 GCF_030247605.1 Acidaminobacter sp.
CCCTGATAGAAATCAAAATATTTCAATCAAGGCCTGACCCCTCATTTCGCGACGTAGTGTGATGTTGGATGGGTGTGTCGCGAAACACAAATATGAGGTTGATCACATGGGGTCAGACCCTGATAGAAATCAAAATATTTCAATCAAGGCCTGACCCCTCATTCCGCGACGTAGTGTGATGTTGGATTGGTGTGTCGCGAAACACAATGAGGATGATCACATGGGGTGATCACATGGGGTCAGACCCTGATAGAAATCAAAGTATTTCAATCAAGGCCCGACCCCTCATTCCGCGACTTAGTGTGATGTTGGATGAATGTGTCGCGAAACACAAATATGAGGATGATCACATGGGGTCAGACCCTGATAGAAATCAAAGTATTTCAATCAAGGCCCGACCCCTCATTCCGCGACTTAGTGTGATGTTGGCTGAATGTGCCGCGAAACACAAATATGAGGATGATCACATGGGGTCAGACCCTGACAGAAATCAATATATTTCAATCAAGGCCTGACCCCTCATTCCGCGACTTAGTGTGATGTTGGATGGGCGTGTCGCGAAACACAATGAGGATGATCACATGGGGTCAGACCCTGATAGAAATCAAAACTTATAGAAATAAACATTTTCAAATCAACTTCATGCTTTTCTTAAGAAGCTTCAAGGCGGCTTCGGGATATTCTTTAGACAATACTCCAAGTGACGCCATAATATAATCATTATCCACCAGAATTTTAGCTTCAGGAGTAGGCAAAAGCTTATTACCTTTATTGCTCCTGGATACTTCTCGCATAATATCTACTCTGTTGGGCAAACGTGTTAATGCGCCGCCAGTACCTATAATATACTGGATACTCGTTAAATCTTTGCCTTCAGCCATGCGAGTTTTGCCTGAGCCACCGAAAAGATCTCTAAATGCTCCTGCATGCCGATGAGAAGATTGAACAACAGCTTCTAGGGTTAATCGTTCTACAAATTTTATTTGTAATGGTGTTTTTGGAATTGGTGGATGTGTCTCTATTAAATGTTCAAGTGTGTTCGAATTAATATTCAAATCTTGCATCAGCTTTTCTTTACCTATCAGCTCGACAATATTGAGCATATTAACATAGACCCCTAAGTCACCCTCAACCGTACGTTTCGCAGTCGGTTCAGGGTTAATCAAAATTCTGTTAATTTCTTCACTGCCCTCTGTCACTGAATGAAGATCTGTTGTTGCTCCTCCTACGTCAAAAACTATCAAATCGCCAAGTTCTTCTTTTAAAAGCTTCGCCGCTTCCATAACCGCTCCAGGCGTCGGAATAATCGGACCGTTAACCATATCTCTTACATGACTCATTCCAGGTGCGTGTACGATATGTTCCTCGAAAACATCCTGTATGACTTTTCTGGTTGGTTCCACATTTAAGACATCTATTTTGGGATAAACATTTTCTACAACATATAACAACTCAGCTTTATTACATTCTTCAAAGACTTCTTCAACATCATCTTGATTTTGTATATTTCCAGCATAGATTACAGGTACTTTTACATCCAACCCAGCTATCATTTCAGCATTGTGAAGAGCAGTGTCTCTCTCACCATAATCTACGCCACCTGCAACAAGTATAATATTTGGCATAATACTCTCAATATGTTTTAAATCACTACGCCGAAGCCGGCCAGCGGTCACTAGATGGATATTGGCACCAGCGCCAAGAGCCGCTTCTCTGGCAGCTTTAGCAGTCATATCGTAGACTAAGCCATGGACAGTCATTTTTAACCCACCTGCGGCCGAGCTAGTTGCAAGCAGCTCATTGTATTCAATATTATCAACTTTTAAATTCGTACGAAGATCATCAATTGCATTACTTAGACCAATTGTGACATCTCCATCAAGTACCGTTGTTGGTGCTTGTCCTTGGCCGACAAAAGTCGGATCAGTACTCAAATTGGTAAATGCATTTACAACAGTTGTTGTGCTCCCAATTTCAGCAACCAATACATCAAACTTCATAGTTATCCCGCCTTTATATACTATAGGGTCTAATAGTGCTGATTGGCGCCATTAACGGCCTTAACTTCAGTCGCTGACCCACAAAGAACAGTCACATAAACTGATTATAACTTGTCAGATTATCAAAGCAAATATTTATTTTACAAATTTGTATTTACATTATTAACAAAATAAAAAGCGGGGGTCAGACCCACAGCACCATGTCCATACTCCAGAACTGGCTGCCTGGGTCTGACCCCCGCTGTCCTTATATCAAATCATTACTTCTGCTTCTCTTCCCTGCACTTCACCAGGAACGTCGCCAGGTTGACACCTTTCGTGCCACGGCCAAAGCCCTCATCCATACCATTCTTACGCGCGATTTCCGGCGTAACCTGAGTGCCGCCCGCTGCGAGGCAGAGTTTGTCACGGACACCCTTCTCAATCGCATACTCGTGAAGCTTTTTCATGTTCTTGTAGTGAACATCGTCGTGTGAAATGATCGTCGAAGCGAGAATACCGTCTGCATTGAGCTCAATCGCCGCATCCACCAGCTTCTCAACCGGAACAGATGTGCCGAGATACTCAACTTCGATGCCGTACTTCTCAATGCCGCCGTGTTTAATATCAATAATCTCACGCATACCGACAGAGTGCTCATCTTCGCCTACTGTTGCAGCGACCAGGAGCATAGGTTTTTCTTCAATAATCGCACGGATTTCCTCATCAGAGAGAACCTCTGGCTCAGGCGGAATCTCCAGCTTATCGAGATCTAATTCAAAGCCCACAACACCTTTAACCTGAACGCGAGTGCCTTCTGCCGGATGCATAACTTCGAGGTGAATGACCTCAACATCTGTCAGGTTCATCTTCTTCGCAAATTCAATCGCTGCAAATTCAGCCTTGCGCTTGGAGGTTGGGAGGAAGAGGTCGATGGTGACGACACCATCGGCAAGCCACTGTACTTCTGGTTTTATAACATTGGTGTCATAATACTTAGCCACTTCTTCAATACGCTTGTCAACGTTGTCATTCTCGTCCAGCTCGTTGATGTAAACAATCTTCGAGCGGTCTTCAAGGGTACAGCCATCAATGAGCTTCGAAGGCGCGCCCACGAACTCAGCGCCGTACTGTTCTAAATTGTTGTAGCCATAGTGCGCCGTAACTGGAGCCATATAGTCCGCCTCGCGCTTGAACACCGCACCAGCGCCCACGCCGCCGTCAATCTTACGAGCGATGCCGTCGCCATTGCGCTCCGGATATTTTGCCGAGTCGACGAAGAAGCCTTTTTCGACCGCTTCAAAGTAGCCGCCTACCTCGAGAATTTCCTCCATGTAGAGCACTGCGCGCTCTTTCAATTCACGTGCAGTCTCCCTCAGGAAGCCCTCCGACTTCAACTCTACCATATCCATAAGCGCGTCCATGCCCACGAACGTCTGCTTCGCCGTGTCGCACGCCTCGATGTTGTAGACATGCCAAGGCACGTTTCTGCCCTCGTCCGGGGTGATCGTGGACTGGATGTCCGCGCTGGTGAGCTTGGAAATCATCATATTGAGAACGTGGGTAACCGTCGCTTCGCGGGAAGACGACGTGATGTACTTCGTGTTCATCTGCGCGCGCATTCTGTAACCTTCGAAGAAGTCGCGTAGCGCAACAGCATACGGGAGGTCAAATTTAAGAGCAGGTGCAGGGCTTGCCGATGGTGGCACCGTCGACAAACAGATATTTTCACGCTTCATTCCAACTTTTTCTGAGTACTTCGAGTTGATAGCGTGCTGAACGATAAGCTCCGGCATGACTTTCCAGGCCTCGCGCGCCGTAGCGTTGGCGTTGTGGGCACCGTCGATCTGGGCCATATCCGCCCAAGCCATGAGGGACTTCGACTCTGCAGCATCGATGAAGGAGCGTACCATGTTGACGTTTCTGTAGAGGACATTGTACTGTGGATCCTGGTGAGCGCCGTTGACGCCTTCTTCAGCGAACATAACAGCAACGTCCGGACCGGCGACGCCTGAAACGTATGAATGGTAGTTGATATGTCTGCCGACTTCTTCTTCAATCATATCGAGGGCTTTTCTGTGGGCTCTGACTTGCTTTCTCGTGATCGGAATGCCACCGATACCCTGCGGGGAACCTTCAATCAGGCCGTCAAAGTGGGACTGACCAGCGGTTCTGATGACCATGATATGGTCAGCGCCGTGCCATGCAGCCATGCGCATGCGACGGATATCGTCCTCAAAGCGGCCGGAAGCGATCTCAGTGGTGATAGAGTTGAGCGGTTGAGGGTCGAGATTGCCGAAGTACTGGATGTCGCAAGGAATGCCAATGCCGTTCTTAAGCGGCTCGCTGCAGTCGGCGTATTCAAAAGGTCCGAGTTTGAGACCTGGCGCGGGCTTTCTCCATGTCCAGCCGCGGCGTTTAGGCGCATAGCTCTCAAGGTCGCTGATAATGGCGCGGATATCGAGTTTTTCTGTGGCTTTAATCGTCATTATCTGTTACCTCCTTTGAACATAGTTACAGCGTCGTCCCAGAACTTACCTTCGATCAAGGCGAGACCGGCTTCACGGATAGAGATATTTTTTTCTTTGGCGATCCGGTAGATAACGTTGCCTGTGCCATGGCCAATCAAGCCGCGGTCGATGGCACCTTCAACAAGCGGTTTCGCCTCTAAGCTGGAAAAGCCCATACGAAGCAGGACGGATCTCTCGACGGATGGCGTCGTGTGAGTGCGCGCCAGTTCAAGAAGTGGATCAACCACTTTTTCAGTCAGCTGCCAGAAATAATCCTTAAGTTGTTCGTCTGTCATGTTTTTAAGGTGCTCGCGTCTCGACTGGAAGTCGTCTGCTCTTCTTTCAGAACCTTTCATGAGTAACCTCCTATTTTTTGTTTTTGCGGGTCTGACCCCGTGTGTCACCCCGGTTATCAAAGTTTTATGTCCACGCGGGTCTGACCCCATGTGTCACCCCATGTGTCAAAGTCTTATGTCCACACAGGTCTGACCCCATATGTCACTTTTAGAGTATTTCCTTCAACGCCGCTCTAACAAACGCTTCATCCGTCTTGGTCTCCACCGCAAGGAACGCGACGTCAGCATCGCAGACTTCAGTAACCTTGTTGTTAACAACAGCGTTCTTGATCAAGGACTTCCTAAGCTTTGTCATGTCGAGATCCACAGCCTTAATCATGCCTGGATTCTCCGGAATGACAATGGATTTCCCGGCAACTTCTGTTCTTGGATCCCCAAAAACAATCTCTATGCCGTTGTTTCGAGCGAAGGAAAGCTGCGAAGCATGATGTTTTCCAGCACCTGTGTACTCTGTCTCTTGAACCACGATAATCTGATCGCGATCCATCTCCTGAGCCAGAGAAAACGCCGCCGCCAGCGCCGTATTTCCTGCCGGTCCACGCTCAAGGCCTTCAATTTGAGCCATCGCTTCTGTAATATAGAAAACTTCACCCTGGTTGACCTGAAGATAGCGGTCCATGTAACGCAGCGGTCGCGCAGCAGATCGCGGCACATCCGAACGATCCGGCCAAGTTGAGAACGGAACGCCAAAACCCGTATGCCCCGTCGTAAAGGATTTCTTGTTAAACATAGTATCGCTCGCCATGTGGAGACCCGCAAGATTAACACTCGCCGCCACAATTTGTGTATTCAGTGCACCAGCCTTAATCAGGCCACGTGCCGTACCCGTCAAATTGCCGCCGCCAGCATTCGTTGCCACAACCACATCCGGGTCCCGGCCAATGCGCTCGCGCATCTGCATAATCAGTTCATAGCCAAGCGTCTCAACACCGGCAATACCAAATGGTGTATATAATGAAGCATTAAAGTATCCCGTTTCTTCCAACAAACGCAAGAATGTATAAAACAGCTCAGGTCCAACCGAAAGCTGAACTACCTCAGCACCATGTGCCTCACACTTACGAGCCTTTTCAACGATCTCAGGCTGACCAACACCTTTAGAATCGTAGCACTCCTGAACAACAATGCACTTCAGCCCCTGCATGGCAGCCTGTGAAGCCACCGCCGCGCCGTAGTTGCCGCTGGTCGCCGCAATGACACCCTTGTATCCAAGGCGCTTCGCGTGATAAACCGCCGTAGCCGCGCGCCGCTCTTTAAAACTGCCAGATGGATTGCCCGCCTCGTCCTTGACAAAAATCCTAGCGCCTTTGCCTGGTGCCGCGTACTTTCTGGCGAGCTCTGTTATATTTTTAAGTTCAAAAATCGGCGTATTTCCAACACTCGTCTGGCTCTGAATCTTCTGAATCTCCTCGAGTGTATACCCGGTTTCCTTCATCATTTTTTCATAGTCAAATGCGATCGCGCCGCTCTCAAAATCAGCATAGTCAATGCCGACCGCCTTTTTCATAATCTCATTCCGACGGCTCATGACCGCCTCGTAGGAATTATCTCTAACCTCAAAATTACTCATTGTCGTCACCTCCGAACAAAATGCTTCGAAGCTGGCATGAAATCGTCAAAAGCTCCGGCACATAATCCCCAAACGAATGTGAATACGTAGGGAACACCTCAACCAATTCCCCTGAAACGCGTCGGCCAGTCAACGTCACAACCTCAACGGTCTCGCCCATTTCCGCGTCGTTCTCAGCAATGCCCTTCACCCAAAGCTCAAGGGGCACCGCCTTTGTATCGTCAGGTACCTGCGGCGCGCGCTGAGCCGGTGTCAAAACCGTATCGTGCACTCGCACCCAATCCCCTTTTTTCGCTGCCATAGTGAACACCATCCTTTTCATCTCTAAGTCCCTGAATTGGAGATCTTCAGCTATGCTCTGATCCCCAAATTGCCCCATTAAAAGAAGTAATTATTATAGCCGATGGTCACCCATCCCACAACCGAACCCGCCTCACGAAAGTCCCCAAAAGAGACTTCGTTGGGTTATTGTGGACGAAACCGACCATCGGCAAACACAAAAAGCAGCCGGGAGTTTAACCAACTTAGCGCCAGTTAAAACCCCGGACGCACTAATCCTAACCTAAAACGTCAACTGAATTACTTGATGAAGCTTCTGAAGTCGCCCATGATCGCACGTGGAACCGGAAGGTCGATCATAGTAACGAGGCCAGGTGCCGCGTTGATGACGTGAGGGATCATGTTGACGCACATAGCGTACGTACCAATGCCGCCCTCAACTTCTGGCGTATTGGACATATTGATCGCTGGGGAACCTTTGATCGTGATGTAGTCGCCAGTGTTGGTGCCGCCCATTTCAGGCTCGATTTGCTGCGGGTGGATCATGTCGATTTTAACTTCGCCGTCGACAAAGCCTTGGCCTGTCATAGTGACGCCAGCGACGTCGCCAGCTGCCGCAAAGCCGTATGGAGACTTTCTGTCGACTTCCGTGACGATTGGGCTCATTTGCTGCTCGCACTTGTCAACTTTCCAGCCAATCGCGTCAGCGATCATTTGGATGGACTCTGCGAAGCCAACGTGGCCAGCGAGGGTGCCGTTCTTAACATTTGCATCGAAGTCAGCGAGCTTGCTGCCAACGCCTTGCTCGTGCATAACAACAGGACCAAATGGTGACAGGCTGTTGACGCGCTTAGCTTGGATGTGCTCGACATCTTCCATGCAGCCCGTCATGCAGACGACGAGAAGGTCCATCATGAGGCCAGGATTGATGCCTGTGCCAAGAACCGTGACGCCGTTCTCTTTAGCGATGCGGTCGAGCTCAGCAGCGAGCTCAGGGTTTTGAGCCTGTGGGTAAGCCATTTCTTCAGCAGTTGAAATGACGTTGATTTTCTTCTCGAGACAAGCTTTGATTCTTGGGAACGCTTCTTTTGTATAGGAATCTGTCGCCGTCATGATGACGTCGCAGCATTTCTCTGTGATAGTCGCGTCAAAGTCATTGCTGATGATGACCGGGTTACGATCGCCGCGCTCAACACCGAGGTACTCATATATATCTCTTCCAACACGCGTTGCGTTGCGGTCAACAACTGCTACGATCTCGACACCTTTTTTCTTAAGCAACATTTTAGCCATACCGCTGCCCATTGCACCGAAGCCCCAGATTGCCACTTTAACATTTGGTTTTTGCATTTTAAAAGCCACCTCCGAAAATTTACCCACGTGTGTGGGTCTTGCCAATTATATAAGCAAGCCTCGTGCCAAAACGACAAAACGCACAAAAATATCAACGATTATTTAAAAATAATTAAAAGATATTTTCCGCCGATGGTCATTTCATCCCCAACCCTCCTCATTCCGCAGCCATTCCTGCAATATATTTATTTGCACACTATTTAATGAAGGAAACCTTTCGAAAACAGGTTCAAAATCTACAATTTTCAGTTCCTTGAATTTCAAAATGAATCTATAGACAATTTAAAATTTATTATTCCAAAAATAGGTGAGCTAGGCACGCATAATTATTCTAATTTTCTGATAATATCAATATGATGGTGGGGGATTGGAGTAAAAACTCATTTACAAACGTAAAAAAGCAAAACATTTTGCGCTACCGCCGCAAAATGTTTTGCTTTTTTTCTTTTTGAAGCACGCCCGCCCAATATCCTGCGGACTCCTTCCATGCAGGTCTGACCCCGTCGGTTTATCTTTGCAGGTCCGACCCCCTCGGTCACACCCCACATAGGTCTGACCCCAACTGTTCACCCCTGCGGATCCGACCCCATCATTCAACCCAAGTAGGTCTGACCCCGCTGGTTCACCCATGCAGGTCTGACCCCAACTGCTTCAACTTATACTGCAAATTCTGCCTCGACAGACCCAGACTCTCAGCAGCCCTGGAAATATTGCCGCCGTTCAATTTCATAGCTCTTTCAATTTCCTTTTCCTCTATGCCCCGAAGGAACGCAGCCAAGGTTTGCGAACCCCTCGGCGTCATTTCTTCCTTCGCACCAGCTGAGTAGGTCTGACCCCGTAAGAGCTCCGCTACATGAGACGGAAGATGTTCCCGTCCAATCACATGCTCATCCGTCACCATATTCATGGCGGACTCGATAAAATTCTGAAGCTCGCGGACGTTGCCCGGCCAGTAATAGTCCTTGAACCACTGGGAGACCTCGCCCGAAAGCATCCAGACATCCTTATCAAGGGACTCATTATACTGGCGCACAAAATGGTCCACCAGAAGCGGGATGTCATCCTGACGCTCACACAGCAGCGGAATCTTGATATAGATGACATTCAACCTATAAAACAGGTCCTTCCTGAAAGCCCCGGACTGCATGAGTTCAAAGGGATCCTCGTTCGTGGCCGCAATAATCCTGACGTTGATCTTGATATCCTGCTGGCCGCCGACGCGCCGGACATAACTCTCCTGCAGCACCCGCAGCAGTTTCGCCTGCAGCTCTTCACTCATGGAGTTGATCTCATCGAGGAACAGCGTCCCGCCATTGGCCTGCTCAAACAGCCCAGGCCGGTCAAGCGCTCCCGTAAAACTCCCCTTCACCGAGCCAAAGAGAATACTCTCGAGCAAAGTATCCGGAATTGCCGCGCAGTTTTGCGCAATAAAAGGCTTATCCCATCGACTGCTGGCACTGTGAATACTCTGGGCAAAGAGCTCCTTGCCGGTACCGGTATCCCCGTGAATCAGAACGCTGGAAGTCGTCTCCGCAGCCCGCCGCGCGATCCGGATCGACTCCATAAAAGCCGGGCTCCGGCCAATCAAATGCTCAAAAGTATAATGAGTCCGCACCTGAAACTTGTATTTTTCAGGGTTGACCAGCTTTGCCTGAAGATCGAGAATCTTCTCGGACATATGCGTCACATCCGTGAAGTTTTTAGAAATCTCCACGGCGCCAACCAAGTCCTCACCTTCAAAAATTGGAAACGTCGTGTTCACCGTTGTAATCCGCTTTCCCTTCAGGTTCAGATAGCTCTGCATCTTCTGCCGCACCGGCTTTCGGTGGGTCATGGCCATCAGCAGCGTGCTGTTTTCCTGAGTCCAGTTTGGAAAAACCTCGAGGAGGTGCCGCCCAATGACGGTCTCCGCAGACAGCCCCTCTATTTTTTCCATAGCCTCATTGTAAGCGACAGTGACGCCTTCCCGGTTGATGATGTGGATGCCCTCTTCAATTTCCTGCAAAATATTTTGCGTCGCATAAATTAACAATTTTTGGTCCAAGGGTATTCCTCCCGACCAGAGTATTTATTCATGTACAATCTCTAAGAAATTGAAGCTGAAAACAGCATTTGCCGATGGTCTCCCAAACCACCCCAAGATCAAAGGGGCGGCAGGAAAACCATCGGCAGACTATTATTGTTTTTAAAATTTTCTAGGTGTAAATTCTAAACTTCTCGCAGAGTTCGTTGACGGCTGCGCCAATCGCTTCGTTGGACTGCTTGCCTTCGAGGGTATCCGCGATGAGTGTTGCAACCTGCTTCATTTCTTCAACGCCCATGCCGCGGGAAGTGACCGCTGCAGTACCAATGCGGATGCCGCTGGTGACAAACGGACTCTCTGTCTCAAATGGAACCGTATTTTTATTGACCGTAATGTGAACGTCGCCGAGCATCTTCTCAGCGGCTTTGCCTGTGAGACCTTTATTTCTGAGGTCGAGAAGCATCAGGTGATTGTCAGTGCCGCCGGAAACGAGCTTGAAGCCGCGCTCGATCAGACCTTCAGCAAGGGCTTGGCAGTTTTCGACGATTTTCTTCTGGTAATCCTTGAACTCGTCAGTGAGGGCTTCCTTGAAGCTGACAGCCTTCGCAGCGATAACGTGCATCAACGGACCGCCCTGGATGCCAGGGAAGATCGCTTTGTCGATGGCTTTCGCATACTCAGCTTTACAGAGGATCGCGCCGCCGCGAGGGCCGCGGAGGGTTTTATGTGTTGTGGTGGTGACGAAATCTGCGTAGTCGCAAGGGTTCTCGTGGAGACCTGCTGCAACGAGGCCGGCGATGTGCGCCATGTCGACCATGAGGAGCGCGCCGACTTCATCGGCAATTTCCTTGAATTTTTTGAAATCGATCTTTCTAGGATAAGCGCTGGCGCCTGCGACGATCATCTTAGGCTTGTGCTCGATCGCTTTCGCGCGGACATCATCATAATCGATGGTTTCAGTCTCAGGGCTGACGCCGTAATCGACGAAGTTGAAGTAGACACCGGAAATGTTGACCGGTGAACCGTGCGTCAAGTGGCCGCCGTGGGTGAGGTTCATGCCGAGGACGGTGTCACCAGGCTTCAGCATGGCGAAGTAGACGCCCAGGTTGGCGTTGGCGCCAGAGTGCGGCTGAACGTTGGCGTGCTCAGCGTTGAAGAGCTGCTTCAAACGGTCGATGGCAAGGTTCTCCACGACGTCGACGAACTCGCAGCCACCGTAGTAGCGCTTCGCAGGGTAGCCTTCTGCGTATTTGTTGGTAAAGGCGCTGCCCATAGCCTCCATAACAGCGGTGCTGACGTTGTTCTCTGACGCGATCAGCTCAAGGCCTTTCTCCTGACGTTTGTTTTCGTTCTGCAGTGCCTCGTAAACTTCAATATCCACATCTTTTAAGTGCGTATTGAGCATGTGTCTTCATCCTCCTCCAGAATTTTTGTGATTGTCATTTCATATTTTCCGCCTTCCCGCCTCGCTTTGTCATTCCTGCGAATTATGAGAAAGGTGAGAACCATCAAACTTATACCCGCTATTGCGCTCAACACCTCAACATTTTTCAGATGGCTGAGCGTCAGCTGTACAAGGCCAATCCCTGCGAACAATGCGATCAAAGGGATCACGTATACTATGAAGGCTGCTGTCAGCACTTTTTCGTCAGACAGCTCAATTTCCACTCGAGCGCCACTTTCCGCGCCGATGGGATTTTCCACCTCCACCGACATTTCCATATTTTCCTCGCCCAACTGGCAAGCGCCGCAGTCCCCTCAGGCTGCGTGCCTGGTCAGCTGAACCACGGCCCTCTGCCCTAAGGCCTCCGTGACAACACCATGTCTGATCACTGATTTTTCGCTCCTTTAATGCTTAAGACCAATGCAGGTCTCATTAGCGGGTCTGACCCCGTCTGTTCACCCAGAGTACAGCGGGTCTGACCCCGCCTGTTCACCCCGTCTGTTCTGTCAATTCGACCGCGTCATTATTTCTGTACTGCGGCCTCAGCCTCAGAAACCTCAGCACCCGCTGCCAGCTTCACCTGAACCGAAAGCTCGTCCAATTGATCCTCATCTACCCAAGATGGCGCGTCCGTCATCAGACAGCTCGCATTCTGAGTTTTAGGAAAAGCTATAACTTCTCGAATATTTTCACTGCCGGTAATCAGCATGACCAGCCGATCCAATCCAAAGGCTATTCCTCCATGTGGAGGTGTACCGTATTTAAATGCTTCGAGCAGGAATCCAAATTTTTCTTGAGCCTTCTCGTCAGAGAATCCAAGCGCTCTAAACATACTCTTTTGGACTTCAGATTTGTGGATCCGGATACTTCCGCCGCCAATCTCAAAGCCGTTCAAGACAATATCATAGGCTTTCGCTCTTGCCGCACCCGGGTCTGACCCCAGCAGTTCAAGATCTTCATCCCTAGGAGATGTAAACGGATGGTGTTTTGCGACAAAGCGGCCAGACTCTTCATCATACTCAAAGAGCGGGAAGTCTGTCACCCATAGGAAATTAAAGGTATCTTTCGGAATAATATCAAGTTTTTTCGCTACCTCTTGTCTGAGACTGCCAAGGCTGTCAAAGACTACTTGAGGCTTGTCAGCTACAAAGACGAGAATGTCGCCGGTTTCACCCTGCATTTTCTCAATAAGCGCTGTCATTTGTTCTTCAGTGAAGAACTTGGTGATTGGCGAATTCAGACCATCAGCGCTTAGACGAATCCAGGCCAAACCCTTTGCACCATAGGTCTTGACGAACTCGCCAAGTTTATCGATTTCTTTTCTGCTGATATGATCCGATGCACCTTTGAGGTTAATCCCGCGGACATCACCTTGGTTCGCGACCGCATCTGTAAAGACTTTGAACCCACATTCAGCTGCAATATCATTTAAGTGAACGAGCTCAAGCCCATATCTCGTGTCCGGCTTATCACTGCCGTAACGTGTCATGGCCTCATCAAAGGTTAGTCGTGGGAAAGGCAATGCAGGTCTGACCCCCATGGTCTCTTCCATAACTTTCGCCAATAACCTTTCATTCACTTCCATGACATCCTCAGGCTCGACAAAAGACATCTCAATATCAATTTGCGTAAACTCAGGCTGACGATCCGCTCGTAAATCCTCATCCCTGAAACACTTCGTTATTTGATAATACTTGTCAAATCCTGACACCATTAAAATCTGTTTAAACAGCTGAGGCGATTGCGGTAAGGCATAAAACTTACCAGGATTAACTCGGCTTGGTACCAAATAGTCGCGAGCGCCTTCCGGGGTTGGCTTAGTCAACACAGGTGTTTCAAAATCTATAAAACCTTCCTGCTCGAGAAAATTCCGGACAATCTGGGTCACACGGCTTCTCAGTCTCAGTTTTTGCTGCATCTTTGGCTTTCTGAGATCCAGGTAGCGGTATTTTAACCTTAAACGTTCACCAGCATCGTCATCATCCTGAACGTGAATAGGCGGAATCTCGGATTCGTTAATAATAACGAGATTGTCTGCGAAAACTTCGATTCTTCCTGTTGGAATTGTATTATTGATAGATTCTCTTAAGCGAACTGTGCCCTGAACTTCAATGACAAATTCACCACGAAGTGTTTCTGCCAGATCAAAAGCCTCCTGAGATACTGCAGTGTCAAATACGATCTGTGCAATCCCCTCACGGTCTCTTAAATCGACAAAGATAAGTCCGCCAAGATTTCGCTTCCTTTGTACCCAACCCTTCAGTACAACCGTCGAACCAATGTGTTCATCTCTCAGAACACCGCAATAATGTGTGCGTTTCACAGCCATTCCCTCCGTTTGATTGTATTTGACTAAGATTAGAGAAAAACAGCCACCTGAACCTTGAAGTTATTTTAGTATTTAAAAAACATTTTAAGTCATATTTCATTTTTCTTCAAGTGAAATTTTGCGGGTCTGACCCCGTCTGTTCAAGGCGGCCAAAAACATTGTTACTTTCTTACAAAACCATCTCTCAAAGCAAAATTTGATTCCGGATCTAATTCCCCCTCGTGATCGCACCACCCAATACAAATAAAAAAACCCGTCACTAAGCAATGCTTAGGGACGAGTCTGTATACCCGCGGTGCCACCCTAATTGGAATAAACCCTCTTATCGACACTCAAGACCTCACAAAAACGGTTGTCCTTCACTGACGTCATGGATCACCAGGCTTTCACCCGCCCCCGGTTCGCTGTTGGATATAACGCAGTTACTCTTATCCGTAGTCTTGAATATTTAGTTATATCTATTATAGAGAATCACCTAAGACGTGTCAACCACTCAATTTTTTGCTCAATTAAGGCATCAATCCGCCCAATATAATCCTCAACACCTTTAGCATTTGCCAACCGCTCGACACTGCCGTCAAGATCCGACGCCAGCTTTGAGACCGACCCAGCACCAATCGCGACAATGGAATGCCGATCCCCCATCATCCTGATATTATACAGACATTTATGATCAGGCAGGGTCAGACCTACGTTCTCCAAATTCCCCACCATATTCTTCTGACGGTAAAGATAATAAGGCTCATACCCAGCCTCAGCAAATGTCCCCAGCGCAGTCTCATACATCTGATCAACCTCAAAGGCAGAAGCCGCAAGCCCCTGTTCATACGCCCCCCGATCCTCATTCAGCCTCGACGCCCGCTTGACCGCAAGCGTGTGCACCGTAATGTTCTCAGGCTTAAGTGACCGAATCACCTCCGCCGTATGCGCGACGTCCTCAATCGTCTCTCCAGGCAGTCCCACGATCAGATCCGCGTTGATCACATCAAATCCAAACCCACGCGCCAGCTTAAACGCCTCAATAATTGCTGATGAATCGTGGTCCCGCCCGATCCGCCTCAACGTCGCATCCGTCATAGTCTGTGGATTGATGCACACCCGGCTGACCCCGTACCGCTTCATATCCCGCAGTTTCTTCTCCGTAATCGTATCCGGCCGCCCAGCCTCCACCGTATATTCCCGCAGCCCACCGGCTACAAAGCTCAATGGCTTTACCAGGTGCCTGTCCACCGCGTCGAGCAAGCTCTCAAATTCCGTCTCATTTAGGCTCGTAGGTGTCCCGCCTCCAATATAAACGCAGTCCACCACATACCCATGCTCTAAAAGAAATTTGCCGATGGTCACAATTTCCCCCACCATCGCCTCCAAATACGCCGGTACCAAATGACCCTTTTGCTTCAGTGGATTGGAAGGAAAACTGCAATACAAGCACCTAGACACACAGAATGGGATGCATAAATAAAGAGACATCCTTTCGTGATCCTGTTCTAAAATATCAACTTCATGACTGGCCACCTTCATAGCCAGTTGGATTTTCTCATCCGAAACCCTATAATGTTTTTTCAAGTAATCGCGAATATGAATCGTATCTTCAACCCCGGAATCAATTAAATCATGCACAATTTTAACAGGTCTGATCCCCGTTAAAATCCCCCACCCGGTTTTTGCCTCATACCTTTGCTTCATCAAGTCAAAGAACGCAAGCTTGACCATGTT
Source organism: Acidaminobacter sp. (assembly GCF_030247605.1). GTDB lineage: Bacteria > Bacillota > Clostridia > Peptostreptococcales > Acidaminobacteraceae > Acidaminobacter. The sequence goes on from NZ_JAOTSB010000035.1 coordinate 15,560, forward strand.
TTTTATGGGATTCTTGCCAATAAAGTCGATTAGCTCAGAAAATTTCAAGCGAACTGCGGAATAATCCTCAGCACCCTCACCTTCCCCATCAAAACACGCCTCAATCCCATCCGCATCCCTCTTAAAACAAACAAATATGCAGGTCTGACCCCGTCTGTCCTTCAAAACATCCATGCAGGTCTGACCCCGTCTGTCACCACCCCGTCTGTCACCATTGCAGGTCTGACCCCGTCTGTTCGTCACTTCTTCATCCTCGCAGGTCTGACCCCGCCTGTCCATTTCTTCTTCAACCTCCGCCCCCCAAACAAAGAGACCTGCGAGCACGCGCAGGTCTTGTAGGCAGCTGTTACGATCAAAGTTTGTCTCAAACCCGTCAAAGCCCTCAAAATATACAGAAATCCGGATCAAGTCCAGCGCCCCCTTAAAAATGGGTTGCCAAAACGCTCTTTGCTTATCGTACTCGCAGGCCCGTGACCAGGCAGTACCACCAGATCATCAGACCGCGTCAGCAATTTTTTTGCAATCGAGTCAATCAAAGTGTCATAATCGCCGCCAGTCAAATCCGTACGTCCAATTGACCCTGCAAATAGGGTATCCCCAGTGATCAAGAAATTCTCAACCACGAAGCACACGCCACCCTTGGAATGCCCCGGCGTATGAATCACCTCAACCTTCAGATCCCCCACCGTCAAAAAATCACCATCTTCAAAAGTAAAATCCGGCTCAATCCCCACTGTCGGACCCGTCATCTGGCTCGACAGATTAATGGAAGCATTAGCCAGCATTTCAAGATCGCCCTTATGCACGCCAACCTTCAAAGGATAATATTGTTTAAGCTCAGGCACTCCCATTATGTGATCCCCGTGGGCATGGGTCAGCAAAATATAAACCGGTTCAATGCTATTCTCTTCCAAATAACGTGAAATTTTATCGACGCTGCCGCCCGGATCAACAACAACTCCTTTTCCCGTCGTTTCTGACGAGATTATATAGCAATTGGCAGCATACACACCCGCTGGAATTCTCTCGATTTTCACAACAAAACACTCCCTATCCGCTTAAAATCACATAAAATAAGCGCCTAAAGGCGCTTATAATCTTTTTCTTGCACCAAGTCCATCAACTCGTGCAGCCTCACAACTTCTATACCCTAATGTCGGCTCAGGGCATCATTTTTCAAACAAAAAACAACCTATCCAAACAACAAATTTCGACAAAATCAAACCAAAGCAAACCAATCCGCCCTAAAACAGCTTATGACTGTCCAGCAAGATAGTCACAGGCCCATCATTCAGGATATCCACCATCATATGCGCTTGAAACTGCCCGGTTTCCACTTTGACCCCCAGCGCCGCAATGCGCGACACCAAGGTCTCATACATGGCATTTGCCATCTCCGGCCTCGCCGCATCCGTAAAACCCGGCCGACGCCCCTTGCGCGCGTCCCCCAGCAAAGTGAACTGCGACACCACCAAAAGCTCCCCGCTCACATCAAGCAGCGACAAATTCATCTTCCCATCCGCGTCCTCAAAAATCCGAAGATTAGGAATCTTGTCCACCATGTAGTCGAGATCCTTATCCGTATCTTTTTCCTCAACACCTAAAAGCACCATCAGGCCGTGACCAATCTCTCCGGTCACCCGCTCATCCACAGTAACCGACGACCGCCTGACGCGCTGAATCACTGCGCGCATCACAAACCTCCATAATCCATCTAAGACGTTACCCGCTTGACCTCAATGATCTCCGGCATATTCTGGATCTTCTTGATCAGCTTCACCAGCTGCTCCGAATCATTGATCTCCACCGTCAGGTTAATAATCGCCATATTGTTTTTCGTCAGCTTCGCGTTAACCCCCGTCACCGTCAGGTTGAACTCCGAAATCAGCACGGTAATCTCCCCGAGGAGCCCTTTTCGGTCCGGCGCAATAATCTGAATCTCAGACGAATACGCCGCCTGTTTCCCGCGGTTGTCCCAGGACACCTCAATAAACCGGCTGGTCGCATCCTCCGTCTTTTCGAAATTGGTGCAGTCCTTGCGGTGAATCGTCACACCACGGCCCCGCGTGATATACCCAATAATGTCATCCCCCGGCACCGGGCTGCAGCACTTCGCGAACCGAACCAGAATATCGTCATAGCCTTCAAGGATAATACCATTTGCCGATGGTTTCGTCTTCCGCTCCTTACCCTCATGAATCTCGCTGGAAACGTGCCCCCCAGCCGGAATATCGCTTGGCAGCAACGGCTTTTTCACCGTCGCCTTATATTTTTCGCGAAGCTTCGGCACAATCTGATTCAGCATGATCCCGCCATAGCCCAGCGCCGCGTACATATCTTCCACCGAATGCAAGCTTAGACGAGACAAAATTGGCTCCAGCCACTCATCTTTCATGAGCTCTTTAACTTGAAGCCCGTTGCGCTTCACTTCACGCTCAAACATCTCGCGTCCCTTGTCAACATTTTCCTCGCGTCGCTCTTTTTTGAACCACTGTTTGATCTTATTCTTGGCCTGCGTACTCACCACGAATTTCAACCAGTCCCGGCTTGGCCCCTGTGAAGCGTTGGACGTCAGAATTTCAATAATCTGCCCGTTCGCGAGCTTATAATTCAGCGGCACAATCCGCCCGCTGACCTTCGCGCCCACGCACTTGTTGCCCACCGCGGAGTGAATCTTGTAGGCAAAATCCACCGGGGTAGAGCCCACCGGAAGCTCAATAACTTCGCCATTCGGAGTGAATACAAATACTTGATTCGTAAACAGGTCAATTTTCAGGGATTCCATGAACTCCCGCGGATCATTCAAATCCCGCTGCCATTCCATCATTTGACGCAGCCAGGCGAGACGCTTTTCCATGTCATCCTGACTCGTATTCTCAAGACCCTCTTTGTATTTCCAGTGGGCCGCAATACCAAACTCAGCAATTCTATGCATCTCAATAGTCCGAATCTGAATTTCAAACGGCTCACCTTGAGAGCCTATAACGGTCGTATGCAGCGACTGGTACATATTGGGCTTCGGCATAGCTATATAATCTTTGAATCGACCCGGAATAGGTTTCCAAAGATTGTGCACGATCCCCAGCACGCCATAGCAGTCCTTGATGGAATCCACCAGAACCCGGATCGCTGTCAGATCATAGATCTCTTCGAAATTCTTGTTTTGATAAATCATTTTTTTATAAATGCTATAAAAATTCTTCGGTCTCCCGACGATCTCACACTCAATCTGAACTTCCTTCAGCGATTCGCGGATATCCTTGATGACGCTGTTGATGTAGCTTTCACGCTCTTCCCGCTTGCGGTTGACCTTCGTCACCAGATCGTAATACCCTTCCGGATCCAAATACAAAAAGCTGAGGTCCTCAAGCTCCCATTTCAACCGCGAAATACCCAGCCGGTGCGCAATAGGCGCGTAAATCTCCAGGGTCTCCTGAGCCTTCTCACGCTTCTTTGAGTCCGTCATGTATTTGAGTGTTCGCATGTTGTGCAGCCGGTCCGCAAGCTTAATCAGAATAACCCGAATGTCCTTGGCCATGGCCAGAAACATCTTCCTGAGATTCTCCGCCTGGGCCTCTTCCTTCGTTTCATACTGAATTTGACCGAGCTTCGTCACCCCGTCCACCAGCAACGCCACCTGACGGCCAAACTCCTTCTCAAGTTCCCCAAAGGTATAACGCGTATCCTCAATGACATCATGAAGCAGCCCCGCGATCACAGTATCCTCATCGAGTTCCAGCTCCGCCAGAATCAGTGATACCTGCACCGGGTGCGTAAAATAAGATTCCCCCGACTTCCTTAACTGTCCGCTGTGGGCGGACTCCCCAAACTGATACGCCTTGATAATACGGTCCATATTCAGGTAAGGATTAAATTGTTCCAGCTTCATAATAAAACTTTCCAGGTTCATCTCGTTCACCACACCTTCTGTGACATGCTAACACTGTCATCCAACTTTATTTAAAAGATTTTTTTAGCCGATGGTCACTAAACCCCCATCTCCGCTTTCGAAAAAGGCCCGCTAGAAATAAACTCCTGCGGGCTTCAGGGGCAACCGACATGTTGAAACCCTGAGATTCGAAATCTCTTGAATTAATAGTGCACCAGGGATTCCGTCCGGCACTCGCCAAGCTTTTCCCGCCCATTAAGGAACGTGAGCTCAATGAGGAAAACACAACCCACCACTTCAGCGCCGAACTCCCCAACCATCCGAATGATGGATTCCACTGTGCCGCCGGTTGCCAGCAAATCGTCCGCAATCAGCACCCGGGCTCCGGGTTTGATGGCATCCTTGTGAATTTCAAGGATGTCCGTGCCGTATTCCAAATCGTACTCAAATCGGTAAGTTTCATAAGGCAGCTTCCCCGGTTTTCTAACGGGGACGAACGCTTTCTTCGCAGCGTAGGCAATTGGTGCGCCAATCAGAAAGCCCCGGGCCTCAGGTCCGAGCACGACGTCAAATTCCACATCCTGTACTGATGCCAGCATTTTGTCAATGGCATAAGCGTAAGCTTCTCCATCTGCAAGCAGCGTCGTGACATCTTTAAAACTGATGCCTTCTTTTGGGAAATCCTGAATTTCTCTGATCTTGCCTTTCAGGTCCATGAGAATCCTCCTGAGAAACTTTAAATTAGACTATATTAGTTTATCAAAATTTCGACAAATGTCAAAGTCTTTGTATACAGTCTTTGTGGGCTGTCATTGAGTTCTTGCTCCATATCTCATCATTTACTTTTTTCAGCCTCTGGTCCATTCCGTCAAAGCAGAAAATAAAGGCGATGCAGTCAAATCAATCTTTGATGCAACCGGACGAATTTTATATTTGCCAACACCTTCACCTTCAATTAAACCGGCAGATTCCAGAATCCTCAGCGCCAGAAGCGTTTCAAGATTAAATGGCTTGATGAGCGATTCCCCGTTTCGGATCGAAAGGTACAGACTTTTCAATTTGTCCCGGTTGGGTACCACAGCAGCGGCTTCTTTTTTAAGATCGTAACCTGGTGGATCCAGACAAACGGCGCCCTTATGATGTGTCGCGGGACAAAGGATAAGCGCTTTTTCAGGTGATGCCTGACCGCCGCGATCCATCCAGCGATGATAGAACGACAGCCACCCCTGCAGAGAGTATGCTACGAACGTTTCAGGTTCGAAACGGATTGGGCTTTCGACTTCCGTTTTAATGGATGAGGACACTTGTTGAAACTGATATGCCTGGTGAATGATGGCTTCTGCTTTCGTTCTATTAAAGAATTCCAGATCCGCCTCATCAAAATGGAGGGACGGCTCGTGAATGCGAATATCCCGAGTGTCAAACTGGATCGACTTGACCCCTCTGAATTCGTTTTCCTCTACAGTAACCAGGGCGTCGAAGCGCATTTTGGTCTTTAACGGTTCGAAGATCTCCGAATTGCGGAAGTTGACCAGGTCGAAGTTGCGAAGACCATCGGAAGCCAGCACTTTAAGATAAGTCTTGACCCGTCCTATTGTCATGACTTTCTCGGTGATGAGGTCGTTGACCCGGAACAAGGGCTTTGGATTACCCACGCCAAAGGGCTCGAGCTTTTTAAGCAGGTCTGTCAGCTCGAATCGGATAGCTTCCTTGTTCAGCGTCGCCTCGACGCGGTAAAGGGGCTTGAAGTCCTCAGCGGTCAGGTGCTCAGAGGCGTATGAGATCAGCCGCTTTTCCAGTTCTGGTAGCTGGGCTGCTTCCAGCGTCATGCCGGCAGCCTGCTCGTGGCCGCCAAACTTGGAAAAAAGATCCGAGACGCTTTGTAACGCCTCGAACAGGTTAAAGCCCTCGATGCTGCGGCCGCTTCCCTTAGCGATCCCGTTTTCAACGCCAAAGACGACGACTGGCCTGTGATACCGTTCCACGATCCTCGACGCCACAATGCCAATGACACCCCCGTGCCAGCCTTCGCCGCTTACGATCAGGAAAGGCGGCAGTTGTAGGTCTGGTTGATTTGGATCGCGTTTAAGCTCCACCTGAGTGATGGCCGCTTCCACGATCTCGCGCTCAATCTCTTGACGCTGCTCATTCATTTCGACCAGCTGCTTGGCAATTTCGGCGGCTTCAAGGGGGTCATCCGTCACCAGAAGCTTCACGCCGAGCATTGGATCTGCGATTCGACCTGCTGCATTCAGCTTTGGTCCCAAAATGAATCCAATGTGTCCGGCGGTGATTTTCTTTCCTGTCATGTCTGTCGCTTCCATGAGGGCTCTCATGCCGATCTGACTGGTTTCGGACATGGTTGACAGCCCGTGATGGACAATGATTCGATTTTCACCGAGCAGTGGCGCGACATCCGCAACCGTTCCAAAAGCAGAAATCTCCAGAAGTTCCGTCCTAATATCTGCAAATTTGTCTTCCAGCAGGGCTTCAGCTATTCGGAGTGCAATTCCGGCGCCCGCCAAATGTTTATAAGGGTATGGGCAGCCAGGCTGCTTGGGATTAAGGATGGCAAAGGCGTCTGGAAGAATGGCATGAGGTTCGTGGTGATCTGTGATGATCAAGTCCACGCCGCTCTCCTTGCAAATCTCTGCCTCCACTGTAGAGGTAATGCCGCAGTCTACTGTTATGATGACCCTTGCACCATCCGCAATCAAAGACTTTATAGCTTCGGCGTTCAGTCCGTAGCCTTCGTCATGCCGGTCCGGTATATAGTAGCGCACAGGTACCTGCAAGTGCCTGAAGGCCCTCACAAGAATGGATATACTCGTCATGCCGTCCACATCATAATCCCCGTAAACGACGATCTTCTCCCCCGCCGCCACCGCTTTTTTTATCCGATGAACAGCCGGGGTCAGACCTAGCATACTATCCGGAAGCGCCAAGTCTTCCAATCTTGGATTCAAGAAGGTATCCTTGTCGGTAAGATCAACCCCGCGAGCGCTCAGCAGGCTGTCTGTTAAAATGTCTAAGTCAATCAGATCCTCAGATGACATTTCATTCTTTTTCGAAACCCAGCGGGTCTTATTTGAAAGCATTCCATCGTTCCTTTTTAAATAAATTTTCGATTACTGCAGGTCTGACCCCGTCTTTCTCGAAGTTATGCAGGTCTGACCCCGTCTGTCTCAAAGTTATGCAGGTCTGACCCCGTCTGTCTCAAAACCATGCAGGTCTGACCCCCGCAGTCACATCTAAAGTCTTTCGACGCCTTCTGATTCGACAGGCGCTGCTGCCGGAGTTTGAGCCGGTTCCGCGGGAACCGCCTGTTCCTCAGCTGCAGCGGAGGCTTCCTCTTCAAACATCGCTATCCTCTCCTTGAGGGCAGTAATTTCCATTTCACTCTGCTTTAATTTTTTTGTCAAATCCTTCGTTTTCAATGAGCCCTTAACTTTGTTGACCAGGTTCATCATGTAGACAGAGATGGCGCCAAGGATCGCTGCAATTAAAATGACGAGGGCTTGAGAAATTTCGAACTTCTTGAAGAGTAGATTGATGGTCACCACATCACCGTTTAATAGAGCAAAAATGGCCACCAGGACTGCGAAGATCAGTGCGACAATAAAGGTTGACTGCATATTGGTTCCTCCTCAAATTTCATCATTAGCCACCCGCCATCATCTTCCGGCAGCAGATTGACGGATACCTTGTTAATCCTATTATACCTTCATTCCAACCAATCACGACAGCAATTTCCATCTAATTTGAAAAAACATCCGCACAAGTCCACTTTCTCTCCAATAAAAAGGGAAGACCGTCAGACCAGGTCAATTTTCTGACCTTACCTGAGCCGCGCCTTCCCCACATAGCAGCTATATTATTCGTTCTTCCCCACAGTGCTATCCTTCCATTTCGCCCAAATTGGACTGGCTATAAAAATGGAGGAATACGTTCCAACCATGATCCCCAGCATCAACGGAAGAGCAAAGTCCTTAATTGACGCAACCCCCAGCACATAAAGCGATCCAATGACCATCACCGTTGTCAATGAGGTATTGATAGTCCTCGACAGGGTCTGGCGAATGCTTTCGTTGGCGATCTTGGCATGTGTTGTCTTTTTCATCAGCTTAACATTTTCGCGCACCCTGTCAAAAACAACTATAGTATCGTTGATGGAATAACCCACAATGGTCAGGACGGCAGCAATAAAGGAGCTATTCACCGGAATCCTGAAAATAGCGTAAATTGACAGCAAAATCAACACGTCATGAAGCAAAGCTATAATAGACGCTGCACCATACACAAATTCAAATCGCAGCGTCACATAAATCAACATCCCGGCACCGGCTAGCAGAATCGCCAAAATCGCGTTGTTGCGAGTGTCTGCACCAAAGCTCGGCCCGAACTGCTCAGCCGCAATCAGGTCCTCGTCTTGTAGATCATACCGCTGACCCAGTACTTCAAAGATCGCCTTTCGTTCTTCATTACTGAGGGAAACCTTGGTGCGGATGATGACCTCATCCCTTTCACTTCCAGCGCTGAGGATCTCCTCATTGAGTTCAAACGGTGCCAGAAGGTCCCTGACTTCCTGAGTCTCCACCGTCTCTCCCAAATGGATCTGCATCATAGTCCCGCCCGTAAAGTCGAGGCCAAAATTGAGTCCTCTGGCGACAGCAAACACACCGCCCAATACCATAACAGCCAGGGAAATCAGCAGCCAAAGCCGAATTCTCTCAACAATTCTAAAATCAAATTCAAGTTTCATGCCGTCACCTCCTATAGACCATACAATTTGACATTGTTGGCAAACTTAAACGACAGTGACGACCGGATCAAAATCCGTGTGACAACTATTGCAGTAAACATGCTTGTGGCAATACCTATCATCAGCGTCACGGCGAAACCCTGCACCGGCCCCGAGCCAAAATAGTACAATATGATCGCGGCTATGAAAGTCGTGACATTTGAGTCCACGATGGTATGCATCGCCCTATGAAAGCCGGAATTGATGGCTGCCCGAAGGGACTTTCCATTTTTAACTTCTTCCTTGATCCGCTCAAAAATGATGACATTCGCGTCCACCGCCATACCTACAGACAAAACAATACCCGCAATGCCCGGCAGCGTCAGCGTCGCTTTAAGCCCGACCAGGATGAAAAGCACCAGACTTGCATACAAAGCCAGCGCAATACTGGCGACGATACCCGGATATCTGTAATACCCAATCATAAACAGCACCACAATGCTAAAGCCAATCGCCGCGGCTGTCACCCCTGAATTCAAAGCCCCTATACCTAAGGTCGCTCCAATAATTGACGTCCGCACTTCTTCCAGCTCAATAGGCAGCGCACCACCGCGAATCAGCGACGCCAGCATGCTGGCATCCTCAAAGGTAAAATTGCCGGAAATGATAGCATTGCCGTCAATAATTTCCACCCGCGTATATGGGGCGGAGATGACCTCATTGTCGAGCAAAATCGCGATCTGTCCGCCATTGACAGGGTCAAAATCCTTCGCGACCGCTGTCGCTTCGCGGAACAGTTTAGTGCCCTCGGAATCGAACACCAGTCCTACAGCCGGATTGTTGTATTCATCCATTGATACCATGGAGTCCTTCACCTGGGCACCGCCCAGAATCGGCGTATGGACGAAGTCCACGTCTTTCATGCCCTCCTGGGCAAAAGAGGCCTTGTCTACCAGAACAAATTCAAGCTTCGCGGTTTTTCCGATAGATTCAATGGCCGCAGTAGCATCTGTCACACCAGGCAGCTCAATGCGAATCTGATCCTCTCCCTGACGTGAAATTTTGGGTTCGGTCAATCCAATTGAGTCCACCCGCTTGGACAGAATCCCAATAGACTGATCGATCGCAGCTGTCAGCTCATTTCCGGTCAAATCCGTCTTCGCTTCATAAACAATTGCTACGCCGCCTTCAATATCCAGACCCAGCTTAATGCTGTCCTGAACAGACTTCAGTTCAAGCGGTCCAAGCTTCAGTCCGTTCACCGCACTGAAAATCGTGATCGCTATTAACAAAAGGATCGTAAAAAATGCGACTTTCTGAGTACTAGGCTTCATCCTCGGTCTCCTCCTGATCCATCTTGGCGTATTCCTTCGAAAATTCAACATAAGTCCGGGCGGACTGCTTCAGATGCGCCAATTCCCTGTCGTCCAGCTGCCGCGACACCCGCCCCGGACTGCCAATAACCAGCGAGCCTGAAGTTATGCGTTTCCCGGGCGGTACCAGCGCGCCGGCGCCAATAATGACGTCGTCCTCGACAATTGCACCGTCAAGCACTATAGCGCCCATGCCCACCAGAACGCGGCTGCCGATGATCGCACCATGCACAATCGCGCCATGGCCCACAGTGACGTCCTCCCCCAGAATACAGGGATTGTGAGCATCCACGTGCAGTACCGCATTATCCTGGATGTTGGACCTCGCCCCAATGCGGATCTCATTCATGTCCCCTCGAAGCGCCGCGCCAAACCAGACACTGGCATCCTCAGCAATGAAAACCTGCCCAATGACATCCGCAGTTTTAGCAACCCAGGCGCTTTTGTTGACCTGCGGAAGGATATTCTTGAATCTTCTGATCATAAGCTCGCCTCCGACATTTCTTTGGCCTTAATGTATATTGCGCACTCAATGCGCTTTTTCTCCATGTCGCAGCCTATTTCATAAGGCACACGGATGTCATGGTTGAAGTTGTAGGCGTTGGCATGACAGCCGCCGCTGCAGTAAAACTTCGCCCAGCACGAACGGCACGCCTGCTTCTCGTAGACGTGGACCTTAGAGAAATCATCGGCCAAACGCGTTTCAAAAGTTCCCTGATCCACATTGCCCATGACAAAATCCGTATTGCCAACAAATTGGTGACACGGATAAATATCACCCTCCGGGGTCACCGCGATATATTCGCTTCCGGCGCCGCACCCGGAAACCCGCTTGATGACACAAGGGCCCTGGTTAAAGTCAATCATGAAATGGAAGAACTTAAAATCTCGGTCCGTGCCAGAACGTTCAATCAGCGTCTCCGCCAGAGATTCATACTGCTCAAAGACTGTTTTCATGTCCTCAGAGGTCAGCGTATAGTCATGATGAGGTTCCGACACGACGGGTTCTACGGAAGTCAGCGTAAAGCCTTGGTCAGCCAGGTGCACGACGTCTTTGGCGAAATCCGTATTAAAATGCGTGAAGGTCCCCCGGACATAATAAGTCTTGTCCCCACGGCTCTCCACCAGTTTCTTGAATTTTGGCAAAATCACGTCATAGGTGCCCTGGCCATTAATGGAGGGGCGCATAAAGTCATTGACCTCTGGTCTTCCGTCTATGGACAGGACCACATTGTCCATGTGCTCATTAATATAGGCAATCTTGTCATCATCCAGCAGAATACCGTTGGTGGTGATAGTAAATCTGAAATGCTTATTGTTTGCAGCTTCAAGGGACCGGCCATAAGCCACTAACGCCTTGACCACCTCAAAGTTCATAAGCGGCTCGCCGCCAAAAAAGTCCACTTCAAGGTTGCGGCGGTTTCCGGAATGGGCGACCAGGAAATCAAAGGCACGTTTCCCCGTTTCCAGCGGCATGAGCAGTCGCTCACCGTGAAAATCTCCCTGGGAGGCAAAGCAGTACTTGCACCGAATGTTGCAGTCATGGGCTACATGCAGGCACAGCGCCTTGATGATGGGCTGCTTTTTAAACGCGGACGAATCCAGATAGTCGTCTGGGCTGAATAACTGCCCCATTTCGATGAGGGCATCCATTTCTCCCAGCCCTTCTCTGACGGAACCTTCCTCAAACTCCCCAGAAAGAGCCGCCACGGCAGCCTCCTGATCAGGATTTGGGTAGAAGTCCAGCAATCTATAAATCATTGGGTCGACTACATGAATGGCGCCGCTGTGGACATCCAGAACAATGTGCATGCCGCCCTGTTCGTATTTATGAATCATTGTTTTTTTGCCTCCGCTCTCACTTTAAGCATAAACACAGAAAAAGCAGCTTTCGCTGCTCTGACTGTAGGTATGCGGTCATATTGCAGTGCTGACGCTTTGAAGCTCACTATAAGCGCCGAGCCCTTCTTATGTAGAAGGTCTTATTTCTTCTCGCACTCCTGATTGCCAACAGTACAAGACGTTTTGCAGGCCGACTGGCAGGATGTCTGGCATTCGCCGCAGCCGCCGTGAGAAGCGCTTTCCTTCAGCGTACCTTGGTTCAGCGTTTTAATGTGCTTCATGAGATGACCTCCCTTCATAGAACTAAATCATGCCTATTATAGCATAAACCTTTTCAAGTAAAAAGACCGAAGATGATGAATCGCCGTAGGCGGCCAGGTCACAGCCGCTTCAGCGAATTCAAAAGGTCTGCTTGATCACGTGCTTACCTGAAGCGGCGGCGGATTCTCGTTGGAATGCCACCGCGCTGGTAAGGTCAAATTGCAGGAGGTCGTCTATTTCTGAACGACGATGCTGCCAACTGCCCATTTCTTGAATGTCAATTCTGTGCCGCTAGGTCGCACGCGAAGAACAACATCCTCATCCATGACTGAAACGACTTGTCCAACTACGCCGCCGATGGTCACGACTTCATCACCCGCCGAAATGTTATCCCGCATGCTCTTCAGCTCTTTGTTTTTCTTTTGTTGCGGACGAATGAGCATGAAGTAGAAAATCAGGAAAAACACGACGACGTAAAGCAGAGTTCCGTAAGTACCGCCCATAGTGTAAGCCTCCTATTCTTTGCTGTCTGATGCAATTTTACTCGCTCTCTTCTACAGTATAACCGTATTTGAGAAAAAATTCATCCTTAAAATCAAGAAGTCTGTCATGCATTATGGCTTGTCTGACATTTTTCATGAGTTCAATGAGGAAAAACAAGTTGTGATAGGTCATGAGTCTTGAGGAAAGAATCTCATCCGCTTTATACAGGTGTCTCAGATAAGCTTTGGTGTAGTTGCGGCAAGTATAACAGCCGCAGTTTGGATCAAGGGGTGAAAAATCATCAAAGTATTTGGCATTCTTAATGACAACTTTGCCCACCGAGGTCATAGCAGTGCCATTTCGGGCAATCCGTGTCGGAAGAACACAGTCAAACATGTCCACCCCTCGCAGGACACCTTCGAGAAGATCATCAGGGCTTCCCACACCCATCAAATAGCGCGGCTTGTCCTCCGGCAGATAGGGTGTCGTTTGCTCAAGGATCTCATACATCATAGGCTTGGGCTCACCAACGGACAATCCGCCAATGGCGTAACCCGGGAACCCAATCGCTGTAATTTCCTCTGCGCTCTGTTTTCTGAGATCCGGGTACATACCGCCCTGGACTATGCCAAAGAGCGCCTGCTGGTCCGGCTTTTTGTGGGCTTCCTTGCAGCGTGCTGCCCAGCGGGAGGTGCGCTCCAGGGATTTCTTGACGTAGTCACGCTCCGCGGGATAAGGTGCACATTCATCAAAAGCCATGATAATGTCGGCACCCAGGGCATTTTCAATTTCTATGGCGCGCTCCGGACTGAGAAAGTGTTTTGCCCCATCCAGATGAGACCTGAATTCTACGCCTTCCTCAGTAATTTTTCTGAGATCACCCAGACTGAAGACCTGAAATCCGCCGCTGTCCGTCAGGATAGGATGATGCCAGTTCATAAACTTGTGAAGGCCGCCTGCTTTTTCCACCAATTCATGACCCGGTCTCAAAAACAAGTGATAGGTGTTGGAGAGAATAATCTGGGCTTCCATGTCTTCAAGTTCTTCAGGCGTCATTGCCTTGACCGTGGCCTGAGTGCCCACGGGCATAAAGATTGGGGTGTCAATCACGCCATGGGGCGTATGCAGGCGGCCAAGGCGCGCACCGCTCTGTTTGCAGGTTTTGATGAGTTCGAATTGAATTGCCATGGTTGCCTCCTAATAATTTCTAACTTTACAGAATCAGCATGGCGTCGCCAAAGCTGAAAAATCTATACCGCTCTTTAACTGCCTCGTCATAAGCGACAAGGACATGCTCTCTGCCAGCCAAAGCACTGACCAGCATTATGAGGGTCGATTCAGGAAGATGAAAGTTGGTGATTAGACCATCGACCACTTTAAACGTATAGCCGGGATAGATAAAAATATCCGTCCAGCCTGAGCACGCCTGAAGGGTTTCATGGCGCCCCGCAGCACTTTCGAGGGTTCTGACCGAGGTTGTGCCTACGGCTATAACCCGTCCGCCTGCTGCTTTGGTCCGCTGGATCTTAGCTGCAGCATCCTCGCTGATTTCAAAGTATTCAGCATGCATAACATGCTCGTGGATTGACTCAGCCTTGACTGGTCTAAACGTACCCAGACCCACGTGCAGCGTGATGCGGGCGATGGTTACGCCCTTCGCCTCAATAGCATCGAGCAAGGCATCATCAAAATGGAGGCCTGCGGTTGGCGCGGCGGCTGACCCATATTTGTTTGAATAGACAGTTTGATAGCGCTCCGCATCATCCAGGGTTTCGCGAATGTACGGCGGCAGCGGCATAGTGCCCAGCCTGTCCAGAACCTCCTCGAAAATCCCTTCGTACCGGAATCTCACCAGGCGCGTGCCTTCTTCAGAAAGGTCTTCAATAACTGCACTCAAAGAGCCGTCACCAAATTCGAAGGCGTCTCCGGGACGCGCCTTTTTTCCGGGCTTGACAAGCGTTTGCCAGAGATCCCCTTCAACACGCTTAAGCAGAAGGAATTCCACGGCAGCCCCTGAGCGCCTGCGTCCAAAGAGTCTGGCGGGCAGAACCCGGGTATCGTTGATGACCAGACAATCTCCTGACTGAAGATGATGCAGCACATCCCTGAAGGTCTCATGGCGAAGCGCGCCAGTCCCTTTGTCCATAAAGAGGAGTCTAGAAGCGGCTCGGTCTTTAAGCGGTGTTTGAGCGATCAGTTCCTCAGGTAAATCAAAATAAAAATCACTGGTTTTCATATTTTGAAGTTGCTCCTTATATCATTGAAATGTTTTTAAGATACATAGCCATGAATGTCATCAATGCGACTTAGCATCCTTATTGAATTCTGGTATTGACATAGTAATGAGTCAGAATCTGCTCATAGCTCATGCCGAGATCCGCCATGGCTTTCGCGCCCCACTGGCTCATGCCGACGCCGTGGCCAAAGCCATAACCTTTGAAGACAATAGTGCCACTGCCGGATCCAGACGTTACCACTGTATTGGTCGGTTTAAAAGCCGTCACACCCGAAGCTGACAGCAAAGTCATTTCAGAGGACCCAAGCGTCACCTGCCCGCCTGCCCCTTCTACGACTAGGCGATCCACAGGTACAGCAGTCTTTCCTCCGGCAGATTCCAGCGTCAGCTCCCCACTCGTGCCGGGCACAGCACTGCCGCCTCCTTCAATGGTATACCAGGAGCTGCGGATATCATACGTCCCCAGGATGTAGCGCGCCTTTTCCTTAGATGCCACGTAATCTCCGTCCCGCCCGACAAACACTGTTTCCAGCGCACGTCCGTTCGGCGATACCTTGGTGACGTAAATCCCAATCAATGGACCAATATTGATGTTCTTGCTCTTTAAAATATCGTCAATTTGCACTGTCGTATAGGTTTTAGACCAGGTTGCCGATGGTTGGCCAAGAGAATATGGATCCTCCACCGACTTAAGATAAGGCGTCACCGCCGACCAGACATATTCAGAGTTTTCTGTGCGCCCACCGCTGTTGGAGTGGAAAAACGCAGTGATGGGCTTGTTGTCGTAAACCAAAAGCTTACCCCAGGTCTCATCCACCGCATCATTTGAGCGAGGTCGCTCGACACTGGCTCCGCCGTATACCTGACAGTCCTGAAGATTACACAGGTCAAAGCCCCATTTGCTGTGCTTGCCCAAGGAAGCATAGGCGTAATTGCGCGCTGCGACCGCTTGAGCCTTCAAAGCTTCCAGTGGCCATTCCCCCGACATTTCACGGGGCAGAACGCCGTATAAGTATGGTTCGACCCCAATATAGTTTATGACGGTTGGGTCGCTGTCTGCGAACCTCTGCACGCCAATGGCCCCGCGGTATTTTCTGCTTTCGAAGCCGATCAGGTCCCCTTCTGCCTGTGGTAAAAGCGCAAAGACCGTATCGCTCGTATCATAATACATAAAAATTGAGGTATTGTCGACGATCATGATCGCTTTGTCGTTGACTGGCGCAGGCATCAGTGAAATTTGCGGCAGCACCGACTCAATTTCAGCTTTTTTTGCTATCCGCTCAGCCTCTGACTGGTAAGCGCCCACATAGACCTTCCAGCCGTCATCATAGGCCGGGAACAGGTCTTGAAGCTGAAGTGAAGTCTGATCCAGAAACTGCCGCATTTCAAGATAGGTTCCAAAATCCGGTCCCACCTGCAGATGATACGGTCCAAAGTAGGCACCACTACTTCCGGCTGGTGTGCCGATGGTCTCGCCAACCGCCTTTGTA
>NZ_JAOTSB010000036.1 GCF_030247605.1 Acidaminobacter sp.
GCTTTCCTTCAAGCCAATTGTGCTCAAATTGCGGATACAAGAATAAAGACGTTAAGAATCTGGCTGTTAGAAATTGGATTTGTCCGGAATGTGGTGCAATCCATGACAGAGATCTTAACGCAAGCATAAATATTAAGAATGAAGCCCTAAGGCTTCTAACCGCTGGTGCGGCGGGGATAGCCTAATAAAAAACTGTTCGTTAGAACGGTGTTCTTAGGAATCCCGTGACTTGAGTCATGGGAGGTTCAATATGACAACAGCGGTATATAGTGAATGTATCGACACTTTATTGTATCATGATTATAATTGTTATATAGAGGCGTTACGAAGAGAGTTAACAAGACCATCGGCAGAGCTCTAAGGCTTTTGCCGATGGTTATTTAAGCGTCACGGCGCTTTTGAGGAGAGGTTATTTTGAAAATATCAAAAAAAGACGCGCTGCACTGGTTCGAGTTCTTTTCGATTTTGCCTGAAGATGAGGAAATTATGACCAAACAGCAAGAAATTATTTACGCGACCTTTGCGCAAATTGAGGCTGCGGTCGATCACAAAATGGATGCGTTGATGGCGGACATCAAGAACTTGAAGACTTTGGAGAATAGAACCTTTTACGTGGGGAGTGACAGCAAATTTCCGGATGGCTGCCGCTCGTGCCTCCTGGGAACCGGGCTCAGCGCCATCAGAAAAACGAACAAATGCAATATCGTGTGCAAGTTTTGTTACAACTACGGCGAGCTCGATGACATCCCGCCGGTCGGCGAAGGCCTGTGGGAGATTGGCGGCACCAAGTTCTACGAGAAGGATCTGGACCTGCTCTTGTCCATCCAGCAAAAGCCAACGGGGATTTCCTACGTCTATTTGGAGCCGTTCATGGAAATTGAGAAATATTATCCGGTGGTTGAGAAATTTAGGGCGGCTGGGGTTCATCAGCATTTGTATACCAATGGGACCCTGTGTACGGAGGAAAATTTGAAAGCGCTGGGGGAAGCCGGTCTGGATGAGATCCGTTTCAACCTGGGTGCGACCCACTGCTCGGATAAAGTCATTGAAGCTATTGGGCTGGCGAAAAAATACATTAAAAACGTAGGCGTTGAAACCCCTATGACACCGGAGTTTTTCGATGCCTTTTTAAAGAAGAAGCAGGCAATCTTAGGGACCGGCCTGGATTTCATCAACTGCGCGGAGCTGCATTTGAATGAGAACAATATTGACAATTATAACGGGGAAAACATGTATATCTCCCGACACGGCTATATATCGCCGGTTTGGAGCAGGGAACTCACGCTGAGGTTCATGAAAATTGCCAGTGAAGAAAATTGGGACCTGGCTGTTCACGATTGCTCGAACTTCACGAAATTTGCCAGAGGCTTGAATTTGAGCGCTAAAGAGGGCAAGTGGTTTGGCGCCAGCAATTATGCCTGTGAATTCGCGCGGATTCCGTATGAAGTGTTTTTACCGATCCTGCGGGATGAAAGCTTTGAGTTCCTAACCGAAGAGCCGCTGCCTGCCGGATATGGACCGGGGGAGATCGTTTTTTAGGCGTCAGCACATCCGGTTCAATGGGCTGAAACATTTCCTGAAAAAACTTAAGTTCAAAAGAAAAAACCTGAATCGCTCAAATTCTCTCGAGCGGTTCAGGTTTTTATATTTGGATTGATGAAGCGTTTAGTCTAGGAAATTTTTTTTTCCCAATTGATGTAGCTGTCGTACATTTGAAGGGCTTGCTTCATCTTCTTGTCGCTGACCTTGGAGCGGTCTTTGAGAATGCCGGACATTTGGATCAGTTGAGCTTCAAGGATTCTTGGGTCGTTGAAACGGCCTTGGTTGACCGTGGTTTTCGATTTGGCTGCTCTGACACTTTCCTTAAACATGAACAGAATGAAGCTTTGCTTTTTCTGCTTTGGCACCTGTTTGACGGTTTCCTGGACGTGTCTGAACATTTCATGCATTTCCTTGGTCTTTTTGCGGTAGTACACTACAGCGCCAATAACTGCACCAATAACAATACTACCTACAATAATCCAAATTGTCGTTGAATCCATTTGTGACCTCCTAGTTGTTATGTTACTCATATTGTAATCGAAAACAGCATAAAAGGCATGTGTTTTTTTCGTTACGAACATTAACATTATATGATGGTTCGAGGTATAAAAGCAAGGACTGCAAAACATTAAATTTTGCTTATGGACACAAGCTGACAACCACCCTGATTTTTATTTGGCTGTCCGTCAGCCGGAGTGAATCGGAAAATTTCGAGCGATTCGGTTGCGATCGAAGTGCGATATGATATAATAATCGTACGATTAACTTTATAAATCGTACGAGGTGATGTTATGAGTGAAAATAATGTCTACAGCAAAACCATAACTGCGACGGAATTCAAAAAGAATTTGGGAAAATACCTGGATTATGTCAATGAGAACAACGAGGTCGTTATAACAAAGAATGGGGAAAAAGCGGTTCGAATGACACCCTACCTGTCTGACTATGACCGGTATAACTTGATGCAGTTGAAAGAACAGGTGCTGGACTACCAATATGGGGGTAAAAAGGTTTCCTATGAGGAATTCATGGAGATCTATGAAAAGAGCGAACTGAGGATGGAGTTCATTGACGGGGAAATTGTGTTGATGGGCTCACCGAATTTTGAACATCAGGAAATTTCAGGACGTTTGCATATCCTATTTAGTCAATTTTTACGTGGAAATAAGTGCAGAGTCGTCTATGCACCCTTTGATGTTCATTTTTTCAAGCCTGAAATCAAAGATCCGGATGTGTGCCAGCCGGACCTCCTCATAGCTTGTGATATTGAGGAAAAGCTTAACGAAAAAGGCCGCTATATGGGGACACCTGCATTGGTGGTTGAAATTCTTTCTCCAAGTACCCGGTCCAAGGACATGGTCAAAAAACTGAATACCTATATGCTTTCAGGTGTTAAGGAATACTGGCTGGTAGATCCTGTTCGAAAGACTATTATGATCTATGGCTTTAATAACCTGGATGTCGAAGAATTTATCAGTTATAAAGCGGATGAAGTCGCGGCGTCTCAGGTGTTCGAGGGGCTTGAAGCGCCTTTGGCGGAGGTTTTTTAACAACGATTAATGGGTAAAATAATGTAGTGATCAGCAGAACTGAATCGCGGGTCCACGTTGGGAGGGCTGTGATGAATACGATCAAGAAAATGCTTTGGAAGATGTTGGGACGTGTGATTTTGGATGAAGCAGTCCTGCGGGCAAAAGGTCCAACGATCCTTCATATTTCTGATACACCGACCTCCTTTTACCCTGAATTAAACCGCCTCCTGGGCATTTTGAAACCGAATTGCATCGTCCATACCGGGGATCTCGCAGATGATTTGAAGCTTCAGCTTCGCCCGAGTTTGCTGAGAAATTATGAGAGCGCGCTGGTTAAACTCATGCAGATCGTGAATCAGAGTGCTGCTGAAAAAGTAATTTTTACCCTTGGTAATCATGATAATCTCGAACTTGTCAGAAGATACGCCGGACGCGCTGAATTTTATGAAGACGCAATCACAGAAAATTTTCAGGGCATAAGAATTTCGTGTGCCCATTATCATGAAGCGGCACTTGGATCGTCAAAATCAAAAAGGTCTGACTTCTATCTTTACGGTCATGACTTATCACTCAAGAGTCAAAGGACGAACGAAGTTTATTTCTTAAATGGTATCGAAGCAATGCATCTAATCGATCTATCCACCGGTGAAGTTTTTGAGATCATGTATCCCGGTGGCACTGACAGCGCGAGATTGAATCGCAAGAGAATGCGTCTATAACTGAGTTGGAGGTGAAAAAATGGTATCCCTGCTGAGAAATGGACCGCGTATGCTGTATATAGGCACTACAAAGCGGTTTGAATTCATAAATTTTTTAATCGAAAAATTTCAGGCTGAAATTTTGGATGTGGACGTCGTCTTTGACAGGTCGGATGAGTTTAATACAATAATTTATTTGTTTTCTGACTTGAAACCAAGTGTAAACAAAAGCGACGTGAAAGATACATTGCTGATTAGAAAGGATGTCGCGCATGTTCTGTGTCAATTAATTCAGAACGAGAACGCCACTTTGATTCAGGCGATCAGGCCAGCGCCTCAGACCATCTTAATGAGAGCCATAGGTGATATGGAAAAAATGCTGCTCAATATTCAAAAGGATTTTGGCGGTAAGATAGGGTCCTTCAATTATTGTGTCGAAAGTGGCTGTGCGGCCTCCACCATTATTGGATTAACGGACAAACCGCTCAGCAGAAGTGCAAAGTTCAGCGATATGTATCACTATTTTTTGAGGCTGGACCAAGATTACGCGACACTTCACCGAGATCTGACAATGGACGCTTTTAGATATTTGAACAGCAGTATGGACAATAAAGAATGGCATGAATTTGAAATCCGGATTTACGACGTGTATGGTGCCTTTCAGCTTCACTATCAGCGGTTAATGGAAGTGTTGGATTCTCTTGAATTGGGAATCGTGATCGGCGAGAGCTGGTCAAAGGACTACCCCAAATTTCTCTTTCCCGTGGAAGTCTATAGTGTGCACTTTTTGACCTTCGTTGAACCGAAGGTCTTTAAACAAATCCTTCTGGGTCTGGAGCATCTTTCAGATGGTGAGCGAATCGTCGATTATGACCTATACATAAAAAACAAAAAGGTCTATTGGAGAGAGGCGCTGCAAAATAAAACAAACATAAACAGAGAAACGGAATCGCTTAAAGCCCGTTCTGAAGTATACGGGCGTTTGGATCAAAAAACCAAAGCTGAGCTGGCGGTTTTGGAGCAAAAAATTCTTGGTACGAGAAAATAGGTACATTCGCAGAAGGGGGCATGCGAAATGTGGGGAACAGAGGCAGAAAGAATGGCGTTTGCCGCCGTGTATCCTTTGTTTTACGGAAGTTCGGAGGAGCGAAATTATGCCAAGGGCATCAAAACTATTAAGAAACTAGCTGAAAATAGTTATGCGCCAGCCTTCTGCGCACTCGGAATTGCCTATTTTGACCACATGGGCGTACGCAGAGATTATGTTGAATCCTTCAACTGCTATATGAGTGCTGCGGAACAAGGTTACCCGAGTGCAGAATGTGGTATTGGCAACTTTTATGCAATCGTGCATCCAAAACACAATGCTTGCGAAAATAATCCTGAAAAAGCAGTCAAGTGGTGGCTTAAAGCCTCGGAACACGGCAATCCGGGGGCTCAGTGCAATTTGGCCGGTTATTACTTAAACGGGACTGGTGTAAATGTGAATCCTGTCGAGGCTTTTATCTGGGGGACCATGGCTGTGCACTGTTCAACCATTCGTTTTCGTTCTGCTGAAGTGTTCCGGGATCAAGCGCTGGAATTGTTGAATGAGGCACAAGTTAATGAGGCTAATAGCCGCATTGGGGTACTGAAAGGAAATTTGCCGAAAGCGTGGTCAGATCATATTACCTATTGGAGATTTTTATACCAGGCGTGGGGGCAGTCATTTGAGGAAAAATAACCATCGGCAAAAACATCTCTTTATTTAGGCTTTGATAAAGGAAGTGTGATAAAATTGAATTGGAAATTCGAAAACAACGGAGGTGCGACAGTATGCATGAAGTAAAACAAGGTGCCCACAGCTTCTATATTGGTGAATCCGAAGATCAATGGTCAGCGACTATGACCTATGTGCCTTCAGGAGAGAAACGGATTACAATTGATCACACCTATGTTTCTGAAGCGCTCAACGGCCAAGGCGTTGGAAAGCTGCTGCTGAAAGCGCTGACGGACTGGGCAAGGGATGAAAATTTGAAAATTACGCCAGTTTGTTCCTATGCCAAAGCGCAGATGGAAAAGAACAGTGAGTATCATGATCTGATTTTTAGAGAATAATTCGGCTGCATTAGCGTTTTTTGTAAAATTGAAAGGTGAGTGAGGGCACTTGGAAAATAAACGAATGTTGACTATTTTACTCGCAGCTTTAATTGTCATGGGGGGCATTGTGGCAAGTACTTATAAAGTCGCGGACAGTTTGGTGGAGATCAAAGGAACGAATTTTATCACTGTTTCCGGATCTGCCAGACAGCAGATTACTTCAGACCTCATGGTTTGGACCGGCAGCTTCAGCGCTCAGTCAGCGAGTCTTAAAGAAGCTTACGCAAAGTTGAATGCGGACCAGGAAAAGGTAAAAGCATTTTTGTCATCCAAAGGCATTCCGGAAGAACAGATGATTTTCTCCTCCATCTCCACGAACCCAATTTACGAAGTGACACCGAGCGGTATGTATACCATGAATGTGATGGCCTATCGACTGGAAATGCGGGTGGAAATCAGCTCCACAGAGCTCGATAAGTTGACCAGAGTTTCCAGAGAAGTTACAGAGCTCATTAATGAAGGCATTGAATTTCAATCCTGGCAGCCCCAATATTTCTATACCAAGATCGCGGATTTAAAGGTGAGCATGCTGGCAGAAGCGACGAAAGACGCCAAAGCCAGGGCGGAGCAGATTGCGTTGAATACAGGCGGCAACATTGGAAAGCTGCGCTCTGCAAAGATGGGCGTCATGCAGATCACACCGGCTAACTCAACTGAAGTGTCGGACTATGGGATCAATGACACATCGTCTATAGAAAAAGCCATCACAGCTATTGTGACAGCGAGTTTTGAAATTGAGGATTAGAAGAGTATGAAATAAGGTCAATTGGTGTATAAGGTGCCAATTGACCTTATTTTTTATTTTAGTCGTGGAAATATTTTCGGTACCATAGGTGTCATACCTTGCCAATCCGGACTTAGTCTTTGTCGTCCTAATTATTCGCATTATTATTGAAAAAAAGAGGCAAAAGGTGTAAAATTACACTATAACCAAAATATGAATTGTGGGGTAATGTTTATGGATAAAACCACATTTATAAAGCTCATGGACGAAAAAATGAAACTGATTAGAACGGAATATGGGCTGACACAAGATAAAATGGCGGTCATTCTTGGGATCTCAAAGAAGACGCTGATCGAGATTGAGAAAGGCAGAAAGAGTCTGGGCTGGACAGGGTCAGTGACATTGGCCAGCATTTTCTCAGACAGTACACTTCTGCGTGACGCTCTTGGAGGTGATATTTCTGGCATGATTATTTCAGTGGCATTCAAAGACTTGGAAGTCGACTACCCGAGAACCTGGGGCGGAAGAGTGTGGTGGAAGACCGTTCAAGAGACTGATGGCTATAGGATCCAGCAGAATTTAATATCTCATCACTACAGGATTTTAGATCAGGAAAATCGAAGACTATTTGCGTCATTTAGTTTGGAAGATACACGCGCGGTTATGGATGAAATTCAAAAGTCGTGATTTTAACCAAACTTCAAATAAGAAGGTGAAATGACAGGCACCCATTAACTAAACCTTTTATTGACATTTGGAGGCGATGACCCCTTGAGTAACACTAATCGTATTATTCTCGCTACATATCTGATTTTGACACTAATGATTCTCCTTTTCACAACTTTGTTTTCTCTCGAAAGTCCTGCACTCTATCTGAAATTTGGCGTACGGATTGCCATGTTTTTGACTGTCATAGTGCTAAGCAAAAAATACTGGGAACAAAGGATCCTCATCCTGGCCTTTCTGTGCACCATCCTATCAGATTACTTCTTTGTGTTCCTAAGAGTGACAGATCCGGATCTTCCTAATCGTGAGCTTTATGGTATGATTGGCTTCATTGCGGCTTATCTGTTTCTAATAGCCGCATTTCAAAGAAATTTTAGAATCGGGAAAAAAGAAATCGTCACAGTGGTTCCTTTTGTCATCACCTTCGGGATCATCTTGTTTTTGCTCGTGGAATACGCAGTGGGTTTCATGTTTTGGGCAGCGGTTGTTTTGGGTATTGTGTTATGCTATACAGGGATGACCATGGTATCGACGATCTACCGCGGCTATTTTCAAAAAAATGCTGCCTGGATGATTGCCGCTGCCGGCACAGTTTTGTTTTTAAGCGACATGGTCGTTGCTTTCTCCATTTTCCACCCTTATTTTAAGCAGTTCCTGCTGTGGAAGGAAAATCTAATCTGGGGCACTTACATGCTCGGTTGGACCCTATTACTCATGATCACTGCCGAGACATCTCTGACAGTCAAAGATAAGTATACAACCAGGTAAGCAGGTGAAAACAATGCCCCTTGATCAAGATGACGATTTTGAGGACGATATTCTAATAACTAAAAAACAAATCGATGATTACCGAAAGAAATTTGGCTTGAAGCGAATCCTATCTGGGATTCATTTGTGGGGGATTGGCGTAGGTACGGTCATAGCCGGCACATTTTTTGGATGGAACTATGGCCTGGAACTGTCCGGTTCACTGGGATTTTTTATTACAACACTTGTGGTCACCGGCTTTTATTTTGTCCTCGCCATTATCTTTTCTGAGCTTTCGGGATTATACCCTTATGCCGGCGGACCTTATGCCTATGTCAGAAAGGGGCTGGGGAAGCTTGGGGGATATCTGACCGGGGTTCTGACGATTGCAGAGTTCATCTGCGCCTCTGCCGCCGTAACTATCTCCATTGCCTCCTATGTCTCCTGGGTCTACCCCTCCATTCCAAAGATGTACGTCGCGCTGGGTGTCTATGTGTTGTTCCTCATGATTGACGTCATTGGCATCAAACAATCGGCGAATTTTCAGCTGATCATCACCAGTGTGGCGATTGGGGCGCTCATCATGTTCTTTATTGGAACAGCGGACGCGGTGAACCTCTCCAGGACGTTTGACATTGAGCCTTTCGTCAGCGGGGCGAAAGGCATCGTCATAGCAATTCCGTACGCGCTTTGGTTCTATCTTTGCTTCGAGGGGATTGCGCTGGCGGCTGAGGAAACCGTCAACCCCAAGACGGATATGCGCATTGGCTTTGGAACCAGCATTATAACAGTGGCGGTGCTTAATTTCGGTGTTCTGATTTTCTGTCTGGCGACTGTGGATTGGCATGATCTCTTGATGAACGACTATCCGCTGTCCAGTGCAATGCATCTGGTCAATCCAAATGGCGGCAAGTGGCTGGTCATCTTTACGACCCTTGCGCTCAGCAGCCTCCTGGCGAGCTTACACGGCATGATCAACGGGTTTTCCAGACAGAGCTTCGCCCTTTCGCGGGCGGGGTATCTGCCTAAAATCATGAGCCGCATTCATCCGGTCACAAAGACGCCTTATCTTGCCATTATCCTGCCTGGGACCATCGGCATATTACTGGCTCAGTTTGGCACGGCTAGAATCCTGGTGTTTGCCGCTGGTTTTTCCGCGCTTCTGATGTACCTGCTGGTTATTTTGTCTTATCTGAAAATCAAGTTGTCAGCGCGCAAGGCATCACCAGGCTGGACGACCAAGGTCAAGGCCGCTGCTCTGGTTATTTTTTCAGCGCTCATTTTCAGCGCTTTGACCTTTATTAGCCTGCGTACGCCGGACAGTGTTAAATTTGTCGGCATTTTTTTGGGCGGCGCTGTGTTGTACTATTTTTTAGTTGGCAGGAAATACATAGCCCTTGACGCTCCGGAGGAGAGGGAAGCCCAAAGCAGTATGATCAAAATTCATTGACGCAGGAAAGGCAGGGGTGACTTTCATGAGACCCACTACATATGAAGTATCCAGACAGCTGTGTGAGGACGCAGCCCGCCTGATCAGGGATGGGTGGCACCCT
This sequence comes from Acidaminobacter sp., assembly GCF_030247605.1. Classification (GTDB taxonomy): domain Bacteria; phylum Bacillota; class Clostridia; order Peptostreptococcales; family Acidaminobacteraceae; genus Acidaminobacter. The sequence continues at coordinate 9,662 of NZ_JAOTSB010000036.1, forward strand.
CTTTTAAGCTGCTTTAAATCGATGCGTTTAGTGATTGAGGGCGCTTTGCCGATGGTTCTCTCCTCCACCTCTCTCGAGGCATCTTCCGCTCCGGATCATCCTACTGATTCTCAGCTGGAAGCAGACTGCCTGGATGAAAAAAACGGTTATGACTTAACCGTTGTGATGAATGGGGCATCCATCGGGACCTTCTCCGTGGTGGAAAGAGAAGGTCTATTCAACAGGTCGGATTTTTTGGCTCACCTGGATCAGGCCGCACGGCTGAGGCTGAATGAAAACCCGGATGCGTTGATCCCAAGCGCCCAGTGTTTGCTGGATACTCATGGCGAAGTCGTCTGGATGAATGGCACAATGACGGAAGTGGCGCGCATTTCGCCTGAACTTTTTCGGGATTTAATGGATCAGACCTTCGACAATCCGGTGTCGTCAAGTGAAGGGACCCTTCAGGTTACGGAACTCGAAATTCATCAGTGTCATATGCTCGCCGTGAAAATTCCCATTCGAAGTGTCGAAGAGGGGCTCATGCATTTCGTGATCCTTTCCGATAACGCGCAGGATCCAAAGTCTGCCGTGATTAAGGAAATCCATCACCGGGTTAAAAATAATCTTCAGACCATAGCGAGTCTGCTGCGGCTTCAGATGCGGCGGGTCAATTCCAAGAAAGTGGAAAATGCCTTCAATGAGAGCATCAACCGCATCTCCAGCATCGCTTTGATCCACGAGGAGCTTTCCAGGGGCGGCATTGATAAGATCAATATCAAGTCGGCGACCGCGAACATTATGGAAATGGTGCTTTCAAGCATGGTGCCTCCCGGAAAAAATATTACAGGTGAGCTGAGCGGCTCAGAGATTTATCAGGATGCTGACAAGGCGAGCAGTCTGTCCCTTTGCATTACGGAGCTGATTCAAAATTCTGTTGAGCATGCTTTTCAAATGCGAAAGAAGGGTGTTATCAAGGTCGATATTAGTGAGGTGGAAGGTGAAGCGGTGATCACCATCTCGGATAACGGGATTGGTTTTGGTGGAAAGAAAAACAGAAACAGCCTTGGTCTTGAAATCATTGAAATGATTACAGTAGAAAAGCTGAAAGGCACTTTTGTGATTAATGGGCAAATCAACGGAACGACTTCGGTCATCCGGTTTCCGCTCAAGTCTTAATTGAAAAGCTTTGCAACATATGGTTTGAAAGTGTGTTATCTTGAAAGTATGATCTATGGGCGGGGTGTTTCGAGTGAAGTCATTAAGAGTCATAATTGCTGAAGATGAGCCGGTGACGCGAAAGGATCTGCGTGAGATGCTCGCGGAGGCTAAGATAAAAACCATCGGCGAATGCGGAGATGGTCAAACCGCAGTGGAGCTTGCCAGGAAGCTGAAACCGGATCTGATCCTGATGGATATAAAAATGCCAGGTATGAATGGAATAGAAGCCGCCAAACTGCTCAATCAGGAGAAAATTGCGCCGGTCATGCTTTTAACCGCCTACAGCCAGAAACAGCTGGTGGAAGAGGCTAGAGAGGCGGGTGTGCTTGCCTATCTCGTCAAGCCAATCAATAAACAAAATCTCATTCCTGCCTGCTATATTGCGGTTTCCCGTTACGAGGAGTTCAGCCTTTTGGCTCAGGAAGTGGACACTTTGAATGAGGCGCTTCATTCGAGGAAGCAGATTGAGAAAGCAAAGGGCATTCTGCAGCAGCACTATAACCTGGATGAAGAGGCGGCGTTTAAGAAGATCAGGACTATGAGCATGGACCAGAGAAAAACCATGAAGGAAATCGCAGAGGCCATTATTATTGCCATGGGGTAAGACAATGTGGACTTTGTGGTTCTTGACGTTCACGAAATAGTCTGATAATATAATGACAACTGAAAACGACGAATGCAACGGCGCATTCGGATTTCGAAAGCAATGAGGCTTTCAAACCATCATTTTTATGATGGCTTGATGCCTCATTTTTTGTTTTTGGAATTTTGTTGAATTATTCTCGTTTGGCGTGCCGTCGCTTCAAGTAACCAACCCGGCAGTTTAAATCTAAGGAGGTGTAAGCTTTGGAAAAAAAGATACAAAAGCTCTATTCGACGGACTGCATTACCATGATTGTTTTTCTGGCATTATTTTGTCTGCTTCTCATCTACATTACTTTCAACGTCTTGACCTTGGCGTCTGATCACGCTGTAAGAGGTGTAATTATTGCAGCCGCGGGATTGATCATTGCTTTTGGGACAGCGTCGTCAGTAGCCGTTTTGATTCATCTGAGAAAAAATCAGCGGCAGATTTATGTTCAGGAACTTTTGTCTTATGAAGATGAGAAGACTGGTACTATGAAAAACTAAAACCAGACATCTTACAGGGCAAATTTTGAAATGCCGCGTTGTCGTCAATTGCAACATTCATCAGTTGAGGATTCGGGAAAGGGTGAAACTATGGTGCACAGTGAAAAGAAAAAAGGGAAGAAGAATTTATGGATTGAACTCGCGGACTCAATGTTTATTATGATCCTTTGCTTCGCTACATTATTGACGGCTATGCTGATGTCTGGAAATACAAGTGGTGAGCTCAGTTATGCCATTAACTTCAAGACCCTTGGCATAGTCATCACGAGTTTATTTGTTTATCTGATTTATATCCTGTACCAGTCTGACAAAGAGTTAAAATCCATGATTCACAGTTTGTATAGTGACGCGGAAACGATCAGCATAGAAGTCAAGGAGGCGTAGATAATGAGTTTTTGGAGCGTGATGAACTATGTGGCCTGGGGACTATCGGCAGTACTTGCTTACCTGATCTTTTCAGATTTTATTCGTGTAGAGCTTGGCCGCATCAAGAAAGAAGACTAATTAGCTGAAAGGTGGAACTGAAATGGATCATTTACCTGATCTGAACGCGTCGAAGGAAGCTTCCTCGAGCTCTCACCTGTCCAAGGTGTTGGGCCCGATGCATATTTGGGCACTCGGGGTAGGCATTGTTCTTGTGGGTCAATTCATGGGCTGGAACTTTACAATTGCCAAAGGTGGATCATTGGGCTCGATTATAGCTTGCTGGGTGATTGGCATACTCTATATTTCTCTGATCATGTTCAACACGGAAATGGGATCCGTTATGCCGGAAGCCGGCGGTCAGTATTCCATGGCCAAATACCTGCTGGGGCCGCTGGCTGCATTTAATATTGGAATGATGCTCGTCTTCGAGTACGTCATGCTCGCCGCTGCGGATTCCCTGGTGGTTGGCGAGATTCTCAAGACGATCAGCCCGGACATACAGGCGCTGCCTTATATTATCCTCAGCATTCTGTTTTTAACCTGGCTCAATTACCGTGGTGTCCATGCCACACTCAATCTCAATATCGTTCTGACAGGCGTCGCATTTATTACGATTATAATTTTGCTCTTCAGCACCAAATTTTACTCGCCTTCAGAAAGCATGATTAAGCTTAGTGAAATGACCAATGGGCTGCCGTATGGCTGGATTGGGATTCTGGGGGCCTTTCAGTTTGGCTGCTGGTTTTATCTTGGCATTGAAGGCACTGCCCTGGCTGCGGAAGAATGCCGTTCAACGGGCCGTTCGCTTCCAGTAGGCGCTGTGGTTGGTCTCCTGACGCTGATCATTGGCGCTACCATCACTTGGTTTGTCAGCTCGGGCCTGGTTCCTGCGGATCTGCTGGGCGTTTCGACCTACCCGCTTTTCGATGCCGCAGTGGCGACCGGAAAGCCTATTGTCATTCAGCTTCTCTTTGTTGGTACCATTCTCGCGTGCCTGGCCAGCGCCAATGGATGTATCGCAGACTCAAGCCGGGCATGGTATTCCATGTCGCGGGACACCCTCATTCCGGAAGCCTTCTCGGCGATTCATCCCAAATACAAAACGCCTTACCGCGCCATTGTTTTTCTGATGCCAATTTCCATAGCCTTCGGATTCACGGGACTGCTGGATCAAGTTATCACGTTTTCAATCCTTTCAGCACTCCTCGTTTACCTGCTGACCGCCTACATGATGTTCAAATTCAGACGCATGTATCCTATTGGCTCTATTGACCGCGGCTACATAGCCCCTTGGCATCCGTTCCCAGCGCTGATTGTCATTGTCCTGTCAGCAGCAACTCTCTTTGGCATGTATTTTGGATATTGGACCAATCTCCTGGCGGGCTTTGCGTTTTATCTTCTGGCCTCACTGTGGTTTGTGCTGCACAGGTCGAGATCCCTGGATATGTCGAGGTTTATAGCTCATGGGGCGTCTTACTGGCCGCGTCCGAAGGGGTATTGATGAAATTCGGTTGTGTTATAGAGGTCAAGTGAGTTGAGGAGACCATCGGCAGAGACTTTAAATCTTTGCTCATGGTCTTCTGTCGTTATGCTAATATTACAGAAATGTTACCGTGTCTGACACCAAGATCAACTGAGTGTCAGACACCGAGTTCAACTGAGTGTCAGACACCAAGATCAAGTGAGTGTCTGACACTAAGTTCAAGTGAGTGTCTGACACTAAGTTCAAGTGAGTGTCTGACACTCAGTTCAAGTGAGTGTCTGACACTCATTAAAAAGTTGCTCGCATCATCAAATCATTCTCTTCATTCGTTGACATGGAATCAATGTTTGTTACAATACAAATAACTTGGTTTATCTAAGTAAGTTGTACTAATTTCGAAATCGTGAAGCAATTATTAGAATATGTCCCTCAAACTCAAAGGAGTGTAAACCATGAAACTGACTAACAAAAAACCATCCCCATCCATGGAGCTGTGGCTAAAAGAAGCTAAGATGGATCCAAACGCTTCCCGTGTCGGGATGTTTTTAGTACACAACGGGGTCGTCAGAGAAACGCCCAAGGCTTTGGTCCGGCAAGGCATAGATGATGGAACTGAAGTCAAGGGAATGACTTTTTCCTATGATGCGGACAAAGTGGAGGCAGCCATCGAAGAAGCGCGTCAACTTGATGGGATCTATTATATCAAGGTGTGGCTGAATGAAGGGCAGCTTGAGGTAGGGGATGACATCATGTTTGTCTTGATTGGCGGCGATATTCGACCGAATGTCATTGATGGTCTTCAGTTCCTGGTGGAGAAAATCAAAACGGAATGTGTCACCGAGATTGAGCAAAGGGCATAGGGAAACATTACAATTTGAGCTCAACCTAAGGTTCGCAGTAGGCTTCAATTAAATATTATGTTATACTCTTACTGATGCTTAATCTTCGAAATTGAAGAGCGGGGGACGAACTACCTTGGGGTGAAACCGTGCAAACGGTGGGGTGAACTCTTTTACCTAACCCGTCAACTAACCTCGTCAGCTTAAAAGAGGAGGAACACGAGTGATATCAAAAATGAAAATTGCTGTGCTAGTCGCAGCACTGGCTTTCACGACTTCAGCTTTCCAGCCTGCCGGGTTTGCTTACACAGGCGCACTGTTGAAGCAGGGAATTCAAAGCACTGATGTGGCTGAATTGCAGCGGGATTTGAAACAACTTGGGTATTTTTCTGTGGATATTACCGGTTACTTTGGCAGTGTGACAAAGTCTTCGGTTGCAAATTTTCAGAAAGCCAACGGTTTGACGGCGGATGGGGTTGCGGGTGCGCAGACCATCGGCAAAATTACCGGGCTTTTGGGTGTGGATAAGCCAATTTCAAGGGGCGGGGTCTCAAGGGCGAATGCAGCTGCGACGAAAAGCGCGCAGAAATTGCCGTGGTTTGACGACGTTAAGAGCATTTACGCCAGAGGGGACGTCGCGACTGTGATCGACGTTCAAACGGGATTGAAGATGCAGATCAAGCGTACATACGGCGGAAACCACGCGGATGTGGAGACGCTGACCAAAGAGGACACGGCCATTTTGAAAGAAATCGCGGGCGGCAGCTGGAACTGGACCCGGCGTCCGGTCATCGTGGAAATTGACGGGTATAGAATTGCTGCGTCCATGACCGCAATGCCGCATGCCGGAAGGGATGACAAGCCAGAGGTTGTGGTGGTCAGCAATCGAAGCGGCGGCTTTGGCACAGGGCAAAACCTGGATGCGGTCAAAGGCAATGGCATGGATGGACACTTTGATATTCACTTCCTGAACAGTCGGACGCATTCCACCAATAAAGTGGACAGCAAGCACCAGGATGCGATTCAAAAGGCAATTGAGTCTGGGATGTAGTTGAAATAAAAGGTATAATCCAGGGGAGAGGGTACGAACAGGGCGTCGCTGAGCAGCGGGGCACTGAACGGGTCTTCTCCCTTTATTGTTTTTCGGGGGATATGAGAGCAGCGAAGGTTCGCTTACTTCTAGGAGGTCGTGACATCATGACAATGGAATTGTCGCATTATATTGGAGCAGCCATAGTACTGGTTATTATGACTTTGGGTGGGCTCTATTCGGGACGTCAGATTAATTCGAGCAGCGATTTTACCAGCGGCGGGAGACGTGCGGGCTCCGGGATTGTGGCGGGGACGATCATCGGGACGCTGGTGGGTGGGGCATCGACTATTGGAACAGCGCAGCTTGCTTTTACAGAGGGGTTTTCAGCTTGGTGGTTCACACTGGGGAATGGCTTTGGATGCCTGATTTTAGGTCTGTTTTTCGCAAAACCCTTGTATCAAAGCGGACATGTGACGCTGCCTCAGATGATCTCCGCGGAATATGGCAGAACTGCAGCTATGTTGTCTGCGGTGTTGACGAGTCTGGGCAGTTTTTTAAGCATCATCTCACAATTTCTGTCCGGAATTGCCTTGATCACAGCGTTGAGCAGTCTTGGGCCGGTCAGCGCCACTATTCTGGTGCTGCTCCTCATGATGGCCTACGTCATTTTTGGCGGCGTTTGGGGGACGGGCATAGTTGGGGTGCTTAAAGCCCTGCTGATGTATCTTGGGGTTGGACTTTGCGGCGTGCTTGCAGTGAAGCTGCAGGGCGGCGTGTCGGCGTTTCGTCTGGCACTTCCGGAAGCCGTTTACTTCGATCTGTTTTCCCGTGGACTCATTGTCAATATGGGGTCTGTGGTGTCCGTTGTGGTCGGGGTTGTCACCGGTCAGGTGTATATTCAGGCGATCATTGCTGCGAAGACTTTAAAGACTTCCAGACAAGGGGCGTGGATCAGCATGTTGCTGATTCCGCTGATTGGGCTTGCGGGGATTTATGTAGGGATGTTTATGAGAATCCAGGCGCCCGGTATGGATCCGGTCTATGCGCTGCCTGTCTTCGTTATGAGCTATCTGCCGCCGGTGTTGGCCGGTGCTGTTTTGGCGACGCTGCTGGTGACGCTGGTGGGCAGCGGCGCCGGGATGGCGCTTGGGATCAGCGCTATGGTGGGCCAGGATCTGTTTAAGGTTTATGTCGCGCCGAACGCCAGCGACAGGAAAATGTTGTTTGTGACGCGGCTGGTGATTTTTGTAGTGCTGGTGTTGTCGGGTGTGATGACCATCGGCAATCTGGGCTCTGGGATTCTTGGGTGGAGTTTTATCTCCATGGGGCTCAGAGGGGCTGTGGCGTTCGCGCCTCTGGCCATGGCGCTGTTTTTGCCCGGGAAAGTGGCAAAAGGCTATGCTTATGTGGCCATGGCGGCTGGACCGATTCTGGTCTTTGGGGGTCAGTGGCTGCTCCCTTCTTGGTTCAATCCCATTCTGATTGGGGTTGGCGGACCGGTCGCTATAATGCTCACAGGCTGGGCGAGAGGGAGGCAAAATCATAATGAGATATCCTAATATGAAGGACGGCGTTTTTCTCAAGCGGCCGAACCGCTTCATTGCGCACGTTGAAGTCGACGGGAACGAGGAGATCTGTCATGTGAAGAATACTGGCCGGTGCAGGGAACTGCTGACGGAAGGGGCCAGGGTGCTGGTTCAAGAATGCGACCATCCCGGGAGAAAAACCAAGTTTGATTTGATCTCGGTTTGGAAAGGGGAGCGGCTCGTCAACATGGACAGCCAGGCGCCCAATAAGGTTTTCAAGGAGTGGGCGGAGACGAGCGGCTTTTTTCAAGGGCTTCGTCTGATCAAACCGGAACAGAAATATGGGAACTCCCGCTTTGACTTTTACCTTGAGACGGAGACGCGAAAAGTATTTGTCGAGGTCAAAGGTGTGACCCTTGAGGAAGATGGCGTGGTTCGCTTCCCGGATGCCCCAACGCAGCGGGGGGTCAAGCACCTCAATGAGCTGATGGCATGTCTTGAAGACGGGTATGAGGCGCTGGTGGTTTTCATAGTGCAGATGAAAGGGGTTCGGTATTTCGAACCGAATGATACCATGCATCCCGAGTTTGGGGAGGCGCTCAGAAGACTTTCGCAGCGGGGCGGAGAGGTGATCGCGGTGGACTGCACGGTCACGGAGTCGACGCTGGAGGCTGAAGAGCGGGTTGAAGTTATACTGGGGCCTGGGCTATAAACAGCGTTGGCGAAGCTTGGTGGATGAAATTTGGTGTGAGATGAAACTCGGTGTCTGAGATGAAACTCGGTGTCTGACACCGAGTTTCATCTTGAAAGGTGACCATCGGCATAAAAAACGGGAAATGGAGCCGTAAGAAGGCGTCCATTTCCCGTTATGTTTTTTTGACTCTCACTTTAATAACAGCACTAATAAACTGTGCCTCGCTTAAGATTTTCGTAAAACTCGACTTTTGAGGCATTGTAGTACGGAATGACGTAGAGGAAGCCCAACCCAAAGGTCGCTATGCCGAGGAGAAACCAGCCAATGAAGCTGAGGGCAAAGCTGAAAAACTCCATCTTGTGTCCTTCCATCATCATCTTGGAAGCGGTAATGGACTCGAGAGTGGTCATGTCAGGGTTCTCTGTCATGATCAGATAAGCCATGGTGTAGCGGATGGCGGCTATAATGCCGGGGACGATCAGGAGTAGTGACCAAAGGGCAATAAAAAGGGTAGTCAGCAGATTCAGCAGAAAAGTGTCGCCAAAGCGCTTAAAGCCCACAAAGAGGTCCTTGATGTCTGCGGTTTGCTCTCTGAGTCGTCTGAAAAACACCATGAGTCCGTAGGTCAGAGGGCCGGTCAGAATAAAGCTGAGCAGATTGAAGAAAGCAGATGAGGGACTGACCATGCTTTCACCGTTTGACAGGGTGACGACGCGGTCCTGGTTTGTGAATAGCTGTGTCAGTACAAGGAAAATGAGGACTGTGATGATGACGACAGGCCAGTTTCCGCTGAGGTGTTCTTTGGCTTTGAGTTTCATTTCATCGTATGACATGTGATGGGCCTCCTCCTATGGGATGGATTACGGCATAATTATAGCGCAAATTTTTGGTGCTGAGTGGAATTTAAGGGAAAGTTAACAATTGTCGTTTGCAGGGGCGCGTTACTCCACGTAGACTTCAACAATATCCCCGTTGTCAGACTCCACTTCAACAATCTTGCCTTCAGCGCCATTCTTGATCAGCTCGAGAATTTCTGACAGGTCAATGTCCTTGATGGAATCTTCAATGTTCTTGTCAAAGTGTTTTCCAATCTTAAGCCCTGTTTCGACCAGCGCAATTGGGACGTTGACATTAACTTTGGTCTTGATGCCGTTTTCTGTGCTCAGAACCTTGACTCTGAGCCATTTGGCGTTGCTTGTGCCGATGGTTTTTGCAGCCGTCTGCATCTGCGGCTGGGCAATGTCATCCACTGCCTTCAGAAGCTGAGCGCCTTCATTCGCCGTAATTATGCCGTCTTCAATCATCTTCAGGATTTTGAGTTTTTCTTCGTTCATGGTCAGTTCCTCCTTCATTATACGATTACAGGATTATACAGTTTCACCGTTCAGAAGTTTAAGCGCTTCTTCAGAGGTGATTTCGCCTTTGCTGAGCTGTTCCAGGATATCACCTTGGTTGACGGCATTTTTCTTGGCTTCTTCCTTATACCCAAGGGCTTCGATCACTTCATCCAGAAGCCGCCTGACGGTAGGATAGGAGATGCCCATTTCTTTTTCGATCTCTTTGATATTGCCCCGATTTTTAATGAAGATCTCTGCGAAATACTTCTGGTTTTTTTCGAGCTGACAGAACTTACAGAGCTCAAATTCTCCTGAAATTTGCGTGCCGCAGGTTTTGCAGGATAACTGAGTGACGCGCAGTTTGTCCTGGCAGATTGGACATTGGCCTATGACTACTTTTGCCATGGGATCACCTCTTTTTTATTGGTCGAAAAGTTGAATTGGCGCTTCAAAGAACTGAGACGTTTACTTGGTAAAAATTTCGATCTGCATGCCCTGATCATCCGCAACAGAAACCAAGTGAACGGGCGGCAGCTCTTTGAGTGTGTCAAGCATCAGACGGATATCTTCATAGTCGATGGAATCCAAATCAGAGTCCTCGGTGTACCGCATACTCACTTTGAGTATAAATGATGCAAGCTTGCCTGTGAGTCGGAGGGGAAGTGGCGGCAGACTCATTTTGAAATTGGACTCGGGGTCAATAATTTTGATTTTCAGCCATTTTGCGGGCGTCTCAGATTGAGATACAACAGTCAAAGTCGAGTCGGAGGAATTCAGCGAGGCCTTTATTTTCGAGGCAGCATCAGGAACAGATATTTCTTTCCGTTCTACTTGGTCAAGTAATGCCATCACATTCAAGTCGCATCCCCTACCTTTAATTAATAAATTCAATCTCATGATTAATATTATCTATCTGATTATAAAATATATCAATTTCACCTAAAAGTCAATTAACAAATCAATAAAATCAATTAAGAAATTAATAAAATTAATAAACAGTTTAAAACGTCGAGTAATCTTTAATCCAAAAGTTCAATGACTGAGTCGATGATCATAAAACTGGAACCGTTAAGTTCGGAGCAGGTTTCAAAGGGTTAAAGAAAATGCGAAGCATAATGTGCTGAGTGTTGAGAGAAAAAGGTGTCTGACACCTATTTCCGTTTAGCACATGAAAAAGTTATTTCCTAAAACCTCCAAATACAATATTATGGTAGTAAGAAAGCAACTCGGGGAGGCATTACAATGATCAAGGCAGAACTGACCCCTCGGCATGCCGGCATTGCCATTGCCGGTGACTATGAGGATCTGGATCAATTATACGACGCGCTGATCCGAATCCTGGGTGACGAGGACGAGTACCCAGCCTATGCTGCAGCGAGAATCGGGGTTCTGGGACTTTGTTACGACATCAGGCATGCTTATATGGGTGATCGAGATATAAAGGTCATTGACAACAATATGACCCGTGAAAAAATGAAACTCACAGGTAAAGTGGTCCATACCACCAATGTCTATTACGAATTCCAGGTGCTGATGCCTGAAATCCTGTTTATAGTCATGGCGCTTAACGACTTCTGCCTCTTGCGCGCCAGAAAAGAATCCAAGCTGATGCTGGATCCCATGCGCCATAAAAAAATCATTTGGGATCTAGACATAGCGCAGATCAGAATGCTCCAGTCCGCCATTTTTGACTGCCTGGCCAGGGCGCTTGAGCCAAGGGCCGTCACGCGGCTGCTCAATCTAATGATCCAGGATTATCCTTGGATGGACGGCTATTTCACGCAGTATTTGGATGAATTAAATGTTGAAATACTTGAAATGGATCAGGATAAAAGGCTCAAGTTTGTGACGGTTCTGGCTAAGCGTTTAACTGAACTCGACGCGCCGGATTACCTGGGGCTCAGGCATGAAGTCAAAGATTATGCTAAAGCTATGGGGATCGCACCGGATGAGGTCAGACTCAATTTGGATTATCCGGACGTGGAATGGTAAGTTTTTAAAAGGGAGCGCCACACCAAAACAAGCGCAGCTGAGAGTGGTGGCGCATAGACCGAGGAGGGTGGACGCTGACCATCGGCAAAGGGGGAAAGGGAATGGGAGTAGGAATGGGCATGGATAGCGAGCAGGCTGAAGTGACTGCAGAAAAGGAAAAAGGCTTTCTGACAAAGCTGATCGCCGTTTCCGTAGGACATTTTTTCAATGACTTTTACATGAATCTGGTACCACCTATACTCTTTATATTTGTCTCGGCCATGGGTCTAAGTTTGTCACAGCAGGCTTTTATAGCCTTTGTAATTACGAGCAGCGGCTCCTTCGCGCAGCCGTTCATTGGTTATATCGTCGACAAAAGGGGCAAGCCATGGCTGCTGACGCTGTCTTTGGTTTGGATTGCAGCTTGGATGTCGATTTCCGGCATTATCACGAACTATTATCTGCTCGTTCTCATCGTGGGCGTTGGCGCGCTGGCTTCTGCGCTATATCATCCGCTGGGCTCCGCCATGGCGGTGAAGCTAGCGAAAAATTCGCGCGGGCGCAGCCTTTCGGTATTTATGACTATTGGGGGCTTTGCCGCTTCAGTCGCACCTGTCGTCACGATCCCAATTGTGGAGCGCTTTGGCTTGACCGCCTTGGTCTTTTTCGTTATTCCGGGACTGGTGACCGCCCTGTTTATGCACGCCGCACAGATTCACAAAGTGGCGCTGCTCCCTGAGCGTACAGAAAAAGGAAAGCAAAATGAAAAGCTCAACCGAAAATCTGTCCTCTGGCTTTCGTTCCTGGTCTTTATTTCCTCCAGCAGGGTACTGGTCCGGGGCTTTCTGATTACCTTTGGCGTTCAGATCATGATGCTTGGCAAGTGGGACGTCAAGATTGCCGGAGCGGTTCTGTCCGGCTACCTGTTCGCGAACTCTTTTGGGACGATCGTCGGCGGAATCGCGAATGATGCCATAGGCAGCAAGCGCGCCCTGATCCTGTTCAACGGACTCACTGTGTTGTGCATGCTGGCTATTGTTATGACGACCGGTTATACAATGCTCGCAGGCTTTGTCCTGATGGGCATTGCCCTGGGCGGCTCGAACACGGCGAATATTGTCATGGCCCACGAGCTGCTGCCGCGCAACATCAACATGGCGACCGGGCTGATCATGGGTATGTCCGGCGGGCTGGGCGGCCTGCTGATGCTGTTGTTCGGCAAGCTCTCCGACCTTCAGGGGCTGATGGCGGGCAGTCTGTACCTCATGGTCCCGATCTTGCTCACGGTTTTGTCCACCTTGATGCTTCCGGAGAAGAATAACTTGGTGTCCAGCTAACACTAAAATAGGTGATAGTTTTAGAAATTAAAAGACCTAGCCGATGGTCGCTAATTCCCACCACCATCGGCTAGGTCTTTATTCTTTTAACTTCAGGAAAGCGCTGGCGATCTTCGCGGAAAACACGATCCAGGGAATCAGGGACAGAATGGAAAAAATGAGGCCCAGGGTGCCGGCTGTGGAAGGGATCACCATGAGAAGTCCGGCGGCCAGCCCCCAGGAGGCTGTGGCGCGGCTGTAGACGCTGGTTTTCAGCATGACCCAGCTGACGATCAGCAGGGTGAGGGCGTTCAGGACATAGTACGCGTTGAAAGCGGTGCCGGTGTAGATGGCCAGGAGCGTTTCTGCAGCTGAGATGAGGCCTTGCTGCTGAAGAGGCGTGGACGCCGCGGCATAGTGCTGGCTCAGAGTCAGCATCTCAAAGGCGGTATTTGATGGGAAATAAGCCGCCAGGCCAACCAGTCCAAAGGCGGCCGCCAGTGTCATCAGCGCCGGCCGGTGGGTTTTCAGGGACTGGTAAAACGCCAGGTAGATGGGAATCATCAGAACGTTGTTGAGAACATAGAGGAGGTCCAGGCTGAGCAGGCCTTTCAAGGGACTTGCGGCGTAGAGTGCCAGGAAGCCCTCAGCGGTTGTGGGTGGTGGTGAGAGGAAGTAAATGAGAATTTGCACCGGGATGATGAGGATCAGCAGAATCGCAGAAACAAACGAGATGAGGTAGAGCGGGCGCCAGTCGTTTAAGGGCGTCATGGGCGGGCGGCCTCCTTTTTTATGCTTTATATATTAACAATGTTAATAATATGATCAATGTTAATTTACTATATATTTTCGACTTCGTCAAGAAGATTATTGTGAGTGAGGCTGATGCTTTCAACTTTTTTGTGTAAAATAGAAGCATCTAATAAATGAGGTGATTTCAACATGTTGATTTTGAATAAAACAAATCCATCCCCAAAGACGGCACTTCAGCTTCAGACACTGATTCAGACTGCTATGGACACAGCCAAATGCAGGAAGTGCGGCTGCATGAAGGAAACGCTGCTGACAATTCAAGGACAGCTGACGGCGGCCTCAGCATCCGGGAAATCCGAGAGCGCCCATGAAACGACAATGATCCTGCGCGACGTTGACCAGGCCCTTGGTCTCATGGAACCCATAGAGTACACCTGACCGGGCTGCGCTCACTGCTGGTCAGCAGATATAACCAATGCCTTTGATGACGTTTTTTCGGACCTGAGCAGCATCCACGCTATTGAAACTGTGGCCGAGCTGCCGTTAAGCGCCCTAGACGCCGCACTCCCGGCAATTGGAGAATACCACGTGATTTCTCTGAAGCCGCAGTCCAGCGTGGCCCTCGTAACTCTGGCCTCGCCGGCGCTTGCAGAGCGCATGTCTCAGCTAAAACCGGAGGGCCTCAGCATTGCAGGCAAAGCTGAGACGGAGAATATTGGCATTGAAAAGATCATCCAAAATACACTGGCAATGCCCGCCCTCAGGACGCTGATCCTCTGCGGCAATGACTCAGAGGGGCACTTCGCCGGACAGACACTTGAAGCGCTGGTGAAAAACGGTGTGGACCAAAATGGCCGCGTCATAGGCTCCAAAGGCCGAAAGCCGGTACTGACCAATGTGTCCGGGGATGAGGTCGAAGCCTTCAGGTCTCAGGTCCAAATCGTCAATCTGATTGGCTGTCTGGATGAAGCGGTGATCCTGAACGAGATTGCGTCGCGAAAGGGTCAGCGCGAGGAAGTCCTCATGAACACCTCTGCCGGCACCTTTAAAGACATTTTGCCGATGGTCACCAAGCCCCAACCCGCCTCAACTCCAAACATCCTCGTCGCAGCTTATAAAGACCCCAATCAGGTCAAACTCGACAAAGAGGGCTACTTCGTCATTGTGCCCAAAGCTGAAACCGGGCACATCCTCGTGGAACACTACAGCAATCAAAATGAGCTGCTGCACATCATTCAGGGGGAAAACGCCCGAGACTTATACTGGACCATCCTGGAAGGCGGCTGGGTCAGCGAGCTCAGCCACGCGGCCTACCTGGGCAAAGAACTGATGGCGGCGGAATTGTCGCTGAAATATGGGTTTAAGTATTTTCAGGATAAGGCGTAAATCCGTAGAAACAATGAAAACTGATAAATTCTGCCATTAGTGGGTATTTACACTGTTACCGGCGGAAAAACCTGCCCGCCGTCGACTTAATTGGAATACGGACAGATGGGAGGAAGACTTAATGAAGACTAGGAGATTATCTTTGGCATTGATTTTGGCCATGCTGCTGGGGCTGATGGTCCTGGGGACAACCACTTTTGCAGTGGCTAATGACATTGCAGTGCTCACGACGTCAACTGCTGTCAACGGAGATGCTGAAACCTTGGTAATTCCAAATCCCGGCGCAGCTGCCGGCAGGCTGCTGATCGCCCAGATCACCTATGAGAAAGGCCAAGACGCCCTGCCAATTGTCGCGCCAACCGGCTGGAAAGAAATCATCACCACAAACGCCTATGTGGACGGCGGCTATAAGGACATTGGCCAGGCGCTCTATTATAAAGTGGCGGGCGCGAATGAGCCTTCCGGTTATATCTGGACCTTTTCGCAAATGGTAAAAGCACTGGGTGGTATCGCGCAATATGAAGGCGTGGATGGGGATGCCCCAATTTTTGCTTCAGGCGGACAGGGCGGCTATGGGGACTCAACAGGAAAGAATCAGTTGCTCGCACCAACCGTAAGCGGGGTTGAAGGTGGAAAGCTCATAGCCTTCTTTGGCTTTAAGGAAATGGCGTTTCTCGAGTCGCCGGACTATATGCACCAGGTCTATCAGGCCTGGGATCCAGACAATGATTACGCGATCCTGGCCTCGGAGCAGCAGCTGTCTATGGATGCCCTGACGGGGGACCGAATCGCGCGATCCTGGGAAAATGACAGACTCAGCGAGTCTGTGGAGTCCCAGTGGGTGGCGCAGCAGATCGTGCTGAAGCCGGCTGGAGCTTCAGGCGGAACGACTCCGGGGACGATTGGGACGCCAAATTTGAACGCGGGGGAACAGCTCAAGCTTTGGAAGCTCATAGAAGGGGATCCGTATGGAAACCTTAACGAGGGCACATTTTTGAAGCGCTCTGAGATGATGGTCATCTTTGCCCGAATGATGGGCAGGTTTGATGAAGCTTATGCGTACAAGTTTCCTTCTACCTTTTCGGACGGGGTTGGGCACTGGGCCGCTTCCTATGTGGCTTATGCCCAGAATCAAGGCTGGACCTCCGGTATGGGGAACAATCAGTTTGGCTTCGAAGTGCCGCACAGGGCCAGGGAAGCAGCGGTGTTCATGCTGAAAGCCCTGGGCTATAAGGCGGATGTCGACTTTACCTGGAATGATGCTTTTGATAAAGCAAAGGCTCTCGGTCTATTTGATGACGTCAGTACGCCATCCGGTGAGAATATTTTAAGAGGTGATTTGTTTAAAGTCATGGTGCACACCCTCATGACCAACAGCAAAGGTGAAAGTAAGCCGCTGGGTGAGAAACTGAATATCTTTTAATTTAAACTACAGATCACGACCTTCGGAGGACTCTATGGTGACACTTCAAGAACTACAGTGGGCTAAAGAAAAGCTGAGCCCTCATATTATTGAAACACCCGTTGTACGGATGGAAATTTTGGACGCGCTGATGGGCTGCAGGGTTTATCTAAAGCTCGAAAATATCCAGCGCACGAATTCTTTCAAAATCAGGGGCGCTCTGAACAAGATGCTCAGCATGAGGCCGGAGGAACTGAAAAATGGCGTCGTCGCGGCATCCTCCGGGAATCACGGCAAAGGCGTGGCCTTTGTTGCGGAGCTGCTCGGCGTCAAAGCGACCATTGTCGTCCCGGAATCGACACCGAATATCAAAGTGGAGGGCATTCAGTCCTATGGCGCAGAAATTGTCAAATGTCCCTACGAAAAGCGCCATGAGGTGGCCGGGAAGCTGAGCCGCGACCATGGCTATGCTTTGATCCATCCCTATAATGATGAGGCAATTATTGCGGGTCAGGGGACTATAGGTCTGGAACTGATTGAGCAGCTGCCGGAGGTGGACCAGGTGGTCGTGCCAATTGGCGGCGGTGGTCTCATAGGTGGCATTGCAACGGCCGTTAAATTAACGGCGCCTCATGTAAAAGTGATTGGCGTCGAACCCGCCTGCATGCCCCGCTATACCAAGAGCCTCGAGGCGGGCGAACGGGTATTGCTGGAGCCGGCCCATTCCATTGCCGACGCCATCCTGACCCTGCAGCCCGGAGCGGTCAATTTTCCCATTGTTCAAAAATATGTGGATCACGTTGTGACCGTTGCTGAAGAAGAGATTCCGGACGGCAGCACGACGCTTCTGACAGCCGGTAAAATTGCAGCCGAGTTTTCCTCTGCTATTGTGCTCGCGGCGGCACTGCATGGGCGCTTGCCCATCAAGCCTGAGGACCGCGTGTGCTTTGTCATTTCAGGCGGCAACATTGATCCGGCGGACATTATCCGTCAGATGGCCGGCAGTGACTCTGCCGCTGATTGAATGTAAATCAGGAGAGGAGTTTTCAGATGAGTCTGCAGGAACGCCTTAAAGAACTCGGCATCGAGCTGCCCAGCTTCAATCCGCCGGCGGCCAATTACGCGCCGGCTGTCAAAAACGGCGGCCTTCTCTATACGGCCGGTCAGACCCCCAAGAAAGATGGCAAGCTTGTCTTCAAGGGCAAGCTTGGGGCTGAGATCAGTGATCAGGACGGGTACGCCGCTGTGCGGCTGTGTACATTAAATACACTGACCCTCTTAAATTATTATGCCGATGGTCTCGACAACATCATCCAAATCCTCAAAATTACCGTATTCCTGAACTGCACTCCGGATTTCGAGCAGCACGCCAAAATAGCCGATGGCGCCACTGACCTCCTCGTCGCCATCTTTGGTGACACCGGACGTCCAGCCCGATCGACGGTGGGGGTCAACGCCCTGCCCGGAGGCGCGGCCTGCGAGGTTGAGATGGTAGTGGCACTGAGGGATTAGGTGACAATTGGGTGGAAGCTGTTGCCGCGGATGCGGCAAAGGCTTATTGACTTCGATACCGTGGAAGACGGAGTTTGATGATGGAAGAAGGTGTCAGGGGCATGGAGCCTATTGACCCCATCTTCCACGTTTCAGACACCATTTTCCACGTCCCAATCTTTAAGAATTATTTAATAACGTGGAGGCTGTAAAAGGGATATAATGAGTTCAGAATGTTAAGTTAATTTTCAACACTTTGGAATGAGTTAATCCTATTCAAGCGCGAGGAGCGTTTTTGGAGCTCAAAGTCTGAGATGGAGGTCTGGAAATTGGGCAGAAGCGGTGGTTTTGGAGGAGGAGGACGAAGCGGAGGGGGATCCTTTGGCGGAAGCCGCAGCAGCGGCGGGCGCATAGGAGGCTTCTCCGGAGGCAGCAGCCGCGGCGGAGGCGGCGGGATCTTTGGCGGTGGAAGCAGCCGCAGCGGCGGAGGCATGGGCCCTTTTGGCGGGAGCGGCAGCAGTCCTGGCGGGTCTTTTGGCCCGGTCTTTTTTCCAAACGCCATGGGACGTAGAACCAGAAATGACGACTGGCCATCCGGCGGCGGATCTCCAGGCGGCGGTGGTCGCGGTTCCGGAGGCAGTGGCTGCAGCGGGTGTGCCATAGCAATTTTAGTTTTGGTGATTCTATTAATCATTGGTGCCATTGTGTTTTCGGCGCTGTTCAGCGCCCGTGTTGGAGATTCCGGAGATGGCGGCGTTACGACGTCGACGATCGTGCGCGAAGCCTTGCCAAAGGGATCAGTGAACGAGACGGACTATTACAGGGACGAGCTCGACTGGATCGGAAATGAGACGCGGCTGTTGTCGGGGATGAGACACTTCTATCAGGAGACGGGTGTTCAGCCGTTCCTCTTCATTACGGACAACGTCAACGGTGAAAATCAACCGACCATGGATGAGCTGGACAGTTTTGCCCGAGATCTTTATGATCAGCTTTTTACGGATGAAGCCCATTTGCTGCTGGTTTTCTTAGAGTATGACAGCAACTATATGACGCGGTATGTGGCGGGGACGCAGGCAAAGACGGTCATTGATATGGAGGCGGGTGACATCCTGCTGGACTATCTCGATCGGAACTACTTTGACAGCAGCATGACTGATGAGGAGTTCTTCAGCGAGTCCTTCGGCGACGCGGCGGACCGCATCATGACAGTGACAAAGTCCCCGTGGATTCCGGTGTTGTCCATCTTTGGCGTCTTGATGCTGGCAGGCGTTCTCTTCGTCTGGTGGAGATATTCCGTCAACCAGAAGAATCTTGAAGCCAAGCGCATGGAGGAGGTTTTGAAAACGCCTCTGGATCAATTTGGCAACAAGGAGGCTGAAGATTTGGCTAAGAAGTACGAAGAACAGGAACCGGGTCGGAATAACGACAATGACAGTGGCCCTGAGGTTTAGGGGTACCGACCATCGGCAGAAAGCACTCTGTCCTTTGCGGGCAGTGCTATAGGCTATAAGCTCTTAGCGATCTATACGAGGAGGAGTTTAAATGGCAATTTTGGAAAGATTCAGTGACATCATTAAAGCGAACATCAATGTGCTGCTCGATAAGATGGAGGATCCATCAAAGATGATCGATCAATATTTGAACGACATGATGGAGGATCTGGCTGAGGTTAAACGCAGTACTGCAGGTGTTATGGCAGAGGAAGCGCGCACCAAGCGGCTGGTGGATGATAATCAGGCCGAGGTCGCGAAGTACGCTGATTTTGCAAAGAAAGCGCTGGTTGCCGGCAATGAAGGCGACGCACGTACCTTTATCGCTAAAAAGCAGGAGCTGGAGAATGTTGGCGCAGGGTTCATGACGGCTTACGCCGCTGCCCACGAGAATGCCGTTAAAATGCGTCAGATGCATGACAAGCTGGTGTCCGACATTGAAGCACTGAAGGCACGCCGTGAAATGATCAAGGCAAAAGTCACGGTTGCCAAGACTCAAGAGACCCTCAATAAGGTCAACACGGCTACCGAAAAAACCCAGGGTGCCATGGACGCGTTCAATCGTATGGAAGAGAAGGCCAGCAGAATGCTGGATGAAGCCAATGCCATGGCTGAGCTGAATACCGAAGCCGTAGACGAAGCCAAGGCGCTGGAAGAAAAGTATGCTGCCAAAGGCACTGCTTCAGTGGAAGATGAGCTGGAGAAGTTAAAAGGTGAATTAGGCTTATAAGATTAGAACTTGACCGCTCAGGGTGCCTGGGCGGTCTTTTGTTTAATGTTACAATTATATTACCGCACCCCCCCATCTCAGATTGGGGACGCGGACGGTAATATTTAAGGACAAAACGCAAGGGAACCTTCAGGACTTGGCATGCGTCTAACAAGCATTCCAAAGGAGGTCACACAAATGAAAAAATCATTAAATTTGAAGCTTATAACCATGACGGCACTGGTCGCGGTATTGATAGGGGCACTCGGCGGATGTGCCAAGCCTGATGGGCCTGCAGTATCAGGGCCTGCCCCTGAAGTGTCAACGCCGGCACCTGAGGTGTCGACACCGGCACCGGAAGTTACCTTGCCGGCACCATCCGCTAAAATTGCGGATCAGGCTGCGGATGCTGAAGGCGTTTACAATGGCCAGATTGACAACAATTCCATTGAGATCCAGATGAGCCCAACAGATATTGTCGCGTTCAGAACTACAGAGGTGCAGGATCAGCTTGAGGGACTGGAGGATGGCGACCGCGTCAAATTTGGCTATAAGCCAAATGCGGATGGCCAGCTGGTGCTCACGTTCATTGAAAAGCTGGAGTAGATTTTAAGCACGGAAGGTTTGAGAGACAGGCGCTTCATCGGGAATCCCCATGGAGCGCCTGATTTTTCGTGTTATACTTTATGAAAGTGAAACGTGGGTGTACTTGAGGTTGGATTCTAAGTTCAACCTCGCTTAAAGAAACGGAGGGTTCTGAGATGGCAGGAAAGATTATCATTGCCGAGGAAGCGAAAAAGGAAATGATACAGGCAATCAAGACTTATTTCTTGAAAGAACGGGATGAGGACTTGGGCGATCTGGCGGCCTATTTGATTTTTGAGTTTTTTTTGGAGTCGTTGGCGCCCCATGCCTATAACCAGGGAGTCTACGACGCCTATAAATATATCAATGACAAGAGTGAGGATCTGCTCGGGTATTTGAAGTGAGACCAGGAAGAAGGTGTCAGCGGCTGGCGCCTATCGACCCCTTCTTCCTCCCAGAAACCTTTTAACTTGGGTTGTATGAACCTAAGGTATTGGAAGAAATCCGTCTCGAATTACGGTCATATTGTATGTTTGACTATGACATCTGTATGTGATAAAACTAAAGTGTGATAATGATAATCAAAATCATTAGAACGGTGGATTTCAACCGCTTTTGACCTATCACCACTAGTCACTTGTTCCTGACAAGTACCATCCCCCCAATCACCTTTACATAGATTTACAGTCTGATTTGGGGAGGAAACCTTAATGCTAGTGGCTTTGTTTATATTTTTTGTCGTATTATTCTGGTTTATAGGACGCGCAAGTCTTGTCACTGAAAAATGGATCAGAGAAGAGGAAGTTGACCTTTACTGTTCATTGGAATGCAGTGAATGTGACAAACCAGCTCATAAAATTTCCGGGGCAATGACGGCCCCATCACTTCGCAATCCGGCGCAGCTGAATGCCATGTTGACCTTTGGGGAGCTGCATCGACAGGACAGATAGACGATCGGAAAATCGGCAGACAGAAAGTCAGACAGAAGTCATACTGCAAGCCAGTTATACAGGACTGATCCACAGGAAGAAAAAACCTGAGGATCAGTCTTTTGTTCATTTAATTCAAAAATAGATTAAGTATGTATTTAATTA
>NZ_JAOTSB010000037.1 GCF_030247605.1 Acidaminobacter sp.
CTTCAAGTTACTTCGCTGACTTCCGTTATTTCCATAATCAGAAATCACTTCGCCGGTTCCAAGCAGAACCGACTTTTTATTTCAGAATTTTGGGTTGTACACTGTTTAGTTTTCAAGGATCGAATGTGTCTTACTTGTCTTGCGTTTGCTCACCTTTGAATCGGCGACTTTTTAATTATATCTATGTCCTACCCCCACGTCAACACTTTTTTCATTTATTTTCGAAATTTATTCGTCAAACCGCTGTATCCTTTCAACAGACAGCGTTTCACCAATCCATGATTTTACCGTTGATTTACATAACTTTTGCACACATTACAATTTTCAACTGGGAAACTTCTTCATCTTGTGATAATATGGTAAAAATTTAATAAATGAAAGGTGTGCGTTTTTATGAACTATATAGTGGTTTCACCAAGCTTTCCTGCAAACTTCATTCCGTTTTCTGTCGCGCTTAAAAACGAAGGAGTCAATGTTCTAGGTATAGGGGAAGATGCTTACGATACGCTTCCCGCTGAATTAAAGGCAGCACTGACCGAGTACTACCGTGTCGATTCCATGGAAGATTATGTGCAAATGTTTAAAGCTGTCGCTTTTTTCTCCCACAAATACGGAAAAATTGACAGAATCGAATCCCATATTGAGCATTGGTTGGAATCCGACGCGAGACTCAGAACGGACTTCAATATCCCTGGTTTTAAAACTGAAGACATGAGCCGGGTCAAATACAAATCCGGCATGAAAAAAATCTTTAAAAAGGCGGGGCTTGAGGTTGCGCCAAGCACTTTGATTGGCACCATGAAAGACGCGGAAAAGTTCATTAAAAAGCATGGTTACCCCGTTATTGTTAAACCAGATTGCGGCGTCGGCGCAATGGGGACACATAAAATTGACTCAAAAGAAAAGCTTGAAGCTTTCATGGCACATAGAGACGCTGTCGATCCACAGACTGTTTATATTATGGAAGCGTTTATAACCGGCAACATTTATTCTTTTGATGGTCTGATCGATCAAAACGGTGAGATCGTTTTCCATTCCTCACTGGTTTATGGTGCGGGTGTCATGGAATCCGTAAATCATGGCGATGACATGGATTTCTACATTCCGAAAAAACTGAATGAAAAAGTCGTCGAAATGGGCACAAAAGCGATCCACGCCTTTAAGATGAAAGAGCGCTTCTTTCACCTTGAGCTCTTCGTCATGCCGGACAATGAGATCATTGCACTGGAATTGAACGCAAGACTCCCTGGCGGTAAAATAGTAGATATGTTCAATTATGCCAACGACATCAATATTTTCGAAGAATATGCCAACATTGTCACTAAGAATGTCTTCGAAGCGCAGCTGACACGTCCGTATAGCTGTTTCTACATTGGCAGAAGGGACGGCATGAATTATAAGCATTCTCTGGAGAATGTTCTGGAAACTTATAAAAACGAAATCGTGCATCACTATAAAGTTGAAAAGATTTTTTCATCTGCTATTGGTGATTATGGCATCATCTTTAGGACCGCGGATCATGAGAAAGGCCTTGAAATTCGACGTGAAATACTCGCCAAACAAGCGTAAACAGCCACAATAAGCGCGAGTAAGTGTAAGTGACGTTGTAATGACCATCGGCAGCATTTTTTCAAAATGAGAGGGACCCGCTATGAACGACTATTCACAGCCAGATTGTAATTTCCTGCACCGTTTTTACTCCAGGGCTCTTGACAACTTCAGATCACTTTACATCTACTTGCCGCCTTCCTACCGACTCGAAGCGGAACGACATTATCCGGTCCTCTACATGCACGACGGGCAAAATATCTTCACCGGCGAGTCTTCCTACTCAGGCATGGGCTGGGAAATCCACCAGACGGCGGACGAGCTGATCCAGGGCGGCGCTATGGAAGAAATAATCATTGTGGGCATTGCCAACATTGGTGAGGCGCGCCTCAGCGAATATGCCCACTACGACTACCACTCCTTTGGAAAGAACGTAAAGGGCCGCGGCGCACTTTATGAGCGCTTTGTGCTGGAGGATGTCATGCCGTTTATCGAAGCCAATTTCAGGGTGATGACCGGGCCTGAGAATACGGGGCTCATGGGGTCTTCCATGGGCGGACTGATCACGTTTATGATGGGTACCCATCGGCCAGATGTCTTCGGTAAGCTTGGCATTGTCTCACCCTCTTTCTGGTGGAGTCCCAAAGACCTGCTGCCCTATGTGGACAGTCTTGATCCGGCAGGTATGCCTGAGAAATTGTGGATTGATATGGGTGATGCTGAGGGCGGACTCAAAGAGGGTTTTGACGTGGTTCTGGGTCGACTGCTTGAACTGCGTGACCATTCGAAATCCAACTTTGAAATGGAAGCTTGGATCGTCCCCGGCGGCAAGCACAGCGAATACGACTGGCAAATGCGCGCCCACTGTCCGCTGTTGTACCTGTTTGGCGACATTGGGGCGCCCGCCAACCTTGAGCTGCATGCACCGGACTCAGTCATCCAGGGTGATCTGACGCAT
This sequence comes from Acidaminobacter sp., assembly GCF_030247605.1. Classification (GTDB taxonomy): domain Bacteria; phylum Bacillota; class Clostridia; order Peptostreptococcales; family Acidaminobacteraceae; genus Acidaminobacter. Next base: position 2,507 of record NZ_JAOTSB010000037.1, read on the forward strand.
TTTCTGAGACCTGTCCTGGCCTACGACAGCGGCTTCTGTGTGACGCCGTTTGATGCCACATGCTGGTCAGCCTCACCTGAAATATTGAGTCTGGGCTGGGATCTGCAGCTTTATCCCAACGCTGTTGGCACGGCAGTCTTGCATGGATCTTTCGATAAGTTGAAAGCCGCTTGTAAATGCAGCGTCATTGCACCTAAAAAATCAAAACGGGAAGCCGGACGGCAGCGCAACAGGTAAAATCGTCCAAAACCTCGCTCGCTGGCCCCTTCGGATGACTGCCGCGCCTGGACCACCCCACTGGTCACAACACGAATCACCTTGCGTGTTTCTTAAGCACAAAAAAGCCGCTCATTGCCAACGACTATCGCTGGTGATGAGCGGCTTATATTTTACCTTATTTTAAGTCTGGCCCTTCAGCCTGCCTTTTAGCGTGCTGGCCGAAGTGTCGCTGCAGCTTTGGCACTATGCTTCTTCTTCCTTTGACTCTTCCGCGCCTTGCTTCTTACTTCCCGATTCCTGTTTGCCGATAGGCTTCATAGTCGGGAATAGAATAACGTCGCGAATGGAGGCTGCGTTCGTCAGGAGCATAACCATGCGGTCGATGCCAATGCCGAGGCCGCCGGTTGGCGGGAGCCCGACTTCAAGAGCATTGAGGAAATCTTCATCCATCATATGCGCCTCTTCGTCGCCGCCTTCACGGGCATTAACCTGCTCTTCAAAGCGCTCGCGCTGATCGATAGGATCGTTGAGCTCAGAGAAGGCATTCGCAATTTCCCACGTGTTGGCAAAAGCTTCAAAGCGGTTGGTGATCATTGGATTATCAGGATTGCGCTTCGCCAGAGGGGACACTTCAACCGGGTGGTGCGTAATAAAGGTCGGTTGAATGAGATGCTCTTCGCAGAAGGTTTCAAATGCCTCGTTGATGACATGGCCTTTTTTCATGCTGCTGTCAACGTCAAGACCGAGCTTTTTGCCCAATTCACGCGCCTCTTCATCCGTCTTGACTGTATCAAAGTCAGCGCCGGCATAAAGTTTGACCGCTTCCGTCATAGGCAGCCTTCTCCAAGGCGGCGCAAAGTCAATCTCAATGCCCTGATAATTGACCTTGGTTGTGCCGTTTGCCTGGACGCAGCAGTGGGCGACCAGGTTTTCCGTCAGTTCCATAATATATTGGAAGTCTTCATAAGCCGCGTAAACTTCAATTGCAGTGTACTCCGGATTATGCTTGATAGACATGCCTTCGTTCCTGAACATTCTGCCCATTTCATAAACCTTATCAAAACCACCCACAATGAGCCGCTTCAAATAAAGTTCGTTGGCGATTCTCATGTACATATCGATATCCAGGGTATTGTGGTGCGTAATAAAAGGTCTTGCCACAGCGCCGCCGGCAATAGTTCCGAGGATTGGCGTGTCGACCTCGAGGAAACCTTCGTTGTCGAGGTACTCCCTGACCGCTCTCAAAATTTTATTTCTTTGAAGGAAAGTCTTCTTGACCTCAGGGTTGACGATCAAATCCACGTATCGCTGACGATAACGCGTATCCGTATCTTTCAGACCATGGAATTTTTCCGGCAGGATCTGAAGGGATTTGCTGAGCAGCAGGATTTCTGACACACGGACAGAATCTTCGTTCTTCTTGGTCTTGAACACAATACCGACAATGCCGACTATGTCACCGATATCATACGTAGAGACAATCTCATATTCCGCTTCGCCTATGGCATCTTCACGAATATAAGATTGAATTCTGCCATCCATATCCTGAATATCAAAGAACGAAGCACGGCCCATGGTTCTCTTCGCCATAATGCGACCGGCCATGCGCACTTCCTTGCCTTCAAAAACTTCGAAATTATTGTGAATCTCTGCGCTCATAGCAGTTCTTACAAACTTTTCGTGGATAAAAGGGTCTCTGCCCATTTCGCGGAGCTTTGCGAGCTTATCCCGTCTTACCTGCAGTACCTCGCTTAAACTCAGTTCCTCACTCACGTTCTGCCACCTCCGACTATCTTCCGATCTTCATGATCTGGAATTTTGCGAACCCATCCGGAACCTGAACCTCGATCGTTTCGCCAACACGTTTGCCGATCAGAGCTTTCCCGACAGGAGACTCATTGGAAATTTTATTTTCATAAGGGTCTGCTTCTGTTGGCCCTACAATTGAATACTCCATCACTTCATCAAATTCAATATCTTTAACGGTAACCATAGAACCTACGCTGACTTCATCCTTTTTTATCTCTGATTCATCGATCAGCTTGGCGTTGCCAACGATTCCCTCGAGTTTCATTATACGCTTTTCAAGCTCAGCCTGTTCATTTTTTGCCTCATCATACTCAGCATTTTCGCTGATATCTCCGAAGGCGAGCGCGGCCTTGATCTTCTCCGCAATTTCTCTTCGTCGAACGGATTTAAGATGATCGAGTTCTTCTTCTATTTTTCTGAGCCCGTCTGGTGTCATGAGTACTTCTTTAGACATCATCGCAAGTCACACCTCTCCATGAATTGATTCTCTACAGAGAAAAATGCACCGAATGTTCAGTGCAGTTGCAGTAAAAAACTCTTTAACCTTTGTCATTTCAAGCATTCAGCCTAATTAGAGCGAATGTTCGCAATAACTTATTTCACTATTATATTGAAGAAGACATTTTATGTCAAGGATTGCTTCTTTTTATAGCACTGTTCCATAATTGTAGCCTAGTCGTACCGTGGCTCTACTTTGTCAAAGGCGGCCTATTCACTCGGTGCGCTTCTGAGAATTTGAATCACTCGATCGGGATCTTTCTCCACATTAATCAGAGTTCTTAGTTTGGCGGCGCCATGGATGCCTTTCAGATACCACGCCGCGTGCTTACGCATTTCAAGGACGGCAACATGCTCGCCCTTTTCCTCGATTAACCCTAAGAAATGGCGAACAGCAATTTCTATACGTGCTTTCTCGGAGGGCAGCTCCGGTACAGGCCGGCCGAGCAGCGCTGCTTCCGCCTGCCCCAACAGCCAAGGATTGCCCTGAACGCCCCGCGCCGCCATGACCGCGTCCACGCCTGTCTGTTCCACCATGCGAAGGGCGTCTTGATAGACAAAAATGTCCCCATTTCCAATCACAGGTACCTTGACCGCTTCTTTAACTTCCCGAATGATTTCCCAGTCCGCTGTTCCGGAATAAAACTGGTCTCTGGTTCTGCCGTGGACCGTAATTGCCGCAGCCCCCGCAGCTTCCATGCGTTTTGCGAATTCTACCGCGTTGATTTCCGAAGTGTTCCAACCTTTTCTGAACTTAACCGTGACAGGCTTGGATGAATTGCGGACCATGGTCCTGACAATGGCTTCAGCCAGCTCCGGGTCTCTCATCAGCGCAGAGCCTTCCCTGTTCCCAACGATTTTGGGCGCAGGACACCCCATATTAAAATCGATCACCGAACAGGGGTGTTCCTGAAGGGCAATTACAGCTTCCCCAAGGGCTTCAGGTTCTGAACCAAACAGCTGAATCGACAGCGGCATTTCCTCAGGAACTGTCACCAGCATCTGAGCGGTCTTCTTGTCCTTAAAGCCCATGGCCTTTGCGCTGATCATTTCAGAGACCATCAATCCCTTGAATTGTTCTCTGCAGATTTTTCTGAAAGCGAGGTCTGTGATCCCGGCCATTGGCCCGAGAATCACGGGGCTTTCGATTTCAAATGTACCAATCTTCAACAAAGCATCCCCCGTTAATTCTTGTCCGTATTCATGTGGTAGATCATATTGAGCCCTTCCAGCGTCAGGAATTTGTCGACCGTCTCGATCCACTTGGACTCTGTCGCAATGAGAGATGCAAGTCCCCCCGTCGCGATCACACGCGGATTTTTCCATTTCATCTCTTGCTTAATCCGCTCGACTATATAATCCACGGAACCGACATAGCCGTAGATGATGCCAGACTGAATGCTCTCGGCTGTATTCCTGCAGACAACCGTTTCCGGTTTGATCAGCTCAACCCGCATCAGTTTGGCAGTTTTCTCAAAGAGGGCATCGCTCGAAATCTTGATCCCGGGCATGATCGTCCCTCCGAGATATTCTCTGTTTTCGGTAATGGCGCAAAAGGTCGTGGCAGTTCCAAAATCCACGACTATGGCCGGTCCGCCGTATTTCTCAATCGCCGCTACGGCATTGACAATACGGTCCGCGCCGACTTGCTTCGGATTGTCATATTTAATATTGAGACTTGTCCTGATGCCGGGGCCAACCACCATGGCTTCTGTGTTGCAATACTTAATGGCCATGTGCTGCAGTGAATACATGATCGTTGGAACAACGGAAGAAATAATGACTGCCTTCACATCCGCCAGCGACAAACTTTCATATTTAAATAACTGATCGACAAAAATGCCAATCTCATCCGCGGATCTCCCTTTGTCTGTAGACATACGCCAATGCGTAACCAATTTATGATCTTTAAACACACCTAAAACAATATTGGTATTGCCTACGTCAAATGCCAGCAACATGGCTTTAACCACCTTTATGCGTAAAAGTCAAGGCCTCTGACTGAGACCTCGCCAAAATGTATGAGGTCGCGTTCTCCATCCGGATAGACAACCAGCAATTCGCCTTCCTTCGTGATGTCAATAACGCGTGCAGTTCGATTCTGTTTGCCCACCAGGCGGACTTCTTTCCCTAATGTGGCTGATTTTAAGCGATACACCTGGTGCATCTTTTCCAGCGCTTCGTTCTGTGTAAGTGCGCTGAGATAGCGCCCAAACCTACTGACCAATTCAGCGAGCAGCATTTGACGGTCTATGCGCCTGCCCGTCAGAATATGCAGTGAAGCGGCTTTCTCTTTGATATCATCAGGGAATATAAATTGATTCACATTGATGCCAATACCAACTACCAGATAATTAACCGCAGTCATTTCCGCACTTAATTCCGCCAGAATACCACATACTTTTTTCCCTTGAATGACCAGATCGTTAGGCCATTTAATCAGTGTCTCCAGGCCGGTTACGGCTTCAACTGCTTCCGCAGCTGCTACTGCTGCGATCTGCGTTACCCGTGATGCTCTGGAAGGCTCTATGTCCGGCCGGATCAGCAAACTCAAGTAAAGGCCTGTCCCCCGCTCTGACATCCAGTGTCTTCCAAGGCGGCCGCGCCCCGCGGTCTGCTCCTCCGCTACAAAGAGTGCGCATTGTCGCGGATGCTCCTCCGCGAACCGCTTGGCTTCGGAGTTTGTCGAATCAATTTGGTGAAAAAAGAAACCCACATCCAGATAGTCTGAACTTGCGGCAATTGAGGATACCCCCGTGGGTCCCAGAGCATCCGGTTCTTCTACCAGCTCATAGCCCAGTCTGGGACTCGAACGTATGATATAACCTTCTGCTCTCAGCGCCTCAATGGCTTTCCAGACCGCAGTCCTGGAAACGCCAAACTGTCCGGATAGATCCTGACCGGAAAGTGTCTTCCCCTTATGCTGTCTGAGAAGTTCAAGAAGTTTACCTTTCAATTAATCACCCGCTTTGTTCATACTGCTAACAATAGTACACTGTTTCAAAGAAAATTTCAATGGATGTCAAAAGGACTGCTGCGGAATGAATCGAATCATCCCGCAACAGTCCCAAAGTTTCAATTCAAAATGCATTTATTATTGGAACAGCGTCAGCAAAATACCGGCTGCAACCGCAGAGCCAATTACGCCTGCGACGTTTGGACCCATGGCGTGCATCAGAAGGAAGTTGCTTGGATTCTCTTTCTGACCGACGACCTGGGAAACACGCGCTGCCATTGGTACTGCAGATACACCTGCGGAACCGATGAGCGGATTGATTTTTCCGCCGGAAAGCTTGCACATAACCTTGCCAAGTACAACACCCGCAGCTGTACCGAAACCAAACGCTACTATACCCAGTATGACTATAGCAATGGTCTGAAGATTGATAAATTTCTCAGCGGTTGTGGTCGCACCAACAGAAACGCCGAGGAAGATGACGACGATGTTCATCATGGCATTTTGTGAGGTGTCCGAAAGACGAGGCACGACGCCGGACTCTCTGAACAGGTTGCCCAGCATCAGCATGCCGACCAGCGGCGCTGCAGGCGGGACGATCATGGATACAAAGACTGCGACGAAGATCGGGAACACAATCTTCTCCATCTTCGAAACCGGGCGAAGCTGCTCCATCTTGATCATGCGCTCTTCCTTGGTGGTCAGCGCTTTCATGATTGGCGGCTGGATGATTGGCACCAGTGCCATATAGGAGTAAGCAGCGACCGCTATTGGGCCGAGAAGATGCGGCGCAAGCTTCGACGTCAGGAAGATCGCCGTTGGACCATCCGCGCCGCCTATGATGGCAATGGAGGCTGCTTCTTGGGCATTGAATATTCCCGACGCGATCGCGCCAATAAAGGTGATAAAGATTCCGAACTGAGCCGCCGCGCCAAGGAGCAACGATTTAGGATTCGCTATGAGCGGACCAAAGTCCGTCATGGCGCCTACGCCAAGGAAAATCAAAGGAGGGAAGATGCCCAATTTGACACCCTGATACATGTAATAGAGCAGTCCGCCAACTTGACCATCTTTACCCGGATTCATCATATCCGCCAAAGGGAGGTTCGTCAGCAGCATACCGAAAGCAATTGGTACCAGCAGCAAAGGCTCAAAGCCCTTTTTGATCGCCAGATAAAGAAATACAAAGGCGATACCCATCATGACCAACTGCTGCCACGTTATGGCAACAAAGCCGGTACTCTGCAAAAATTCAATTACCGCATTAAACATTTAGTCATCTCCTTCCAAAGGGATTCTTTCGTTACGCGATGACGATCATAACGTCTCCGGAATTCACGGAAGCTCCCTTTGAAACGCTGATTTGAGCAACTTTACCTGCAACTGGAGCCATGATCTCGTTTTCCATCTTCATGGCTTCAAGAATCATCAATACGTCATTGACTTTGACTGTGTCACCTACTGCGACTTTAATGTCGAGAACGGTGCCCGGCATTGGAGCGCTGATGGTGGAGCCGCCTGCAACAGGCGCTGCTGCTGCAGCCGGAGCTGCAGGTGCTGGAGCTGGAGCTGGTGCCGGTGCTGCCGCAGCAGGTGCCGGAGCCGCTTTTGGTGCTGCCGCTGGCGCAGCCGGACGCGCAGGCATTGCTGCTGCCACGCCTCCAATTTCTTCTACTTCAACTTCATAGGCTTTGCCATTGACCGTGATATTAAACTTTCTCATGAAAGATCCTCCTCGGCTATTGTTCATTCTTTTTTTTGTTCAGGTTTTTTTAATTCAGGGCAACCCGCGGGTTTTCTAGAACCTGCTGCCCATCTGCTCTGTTCGTCCAACGCGCGACCAGGTCGGCGTTTGATCCGGGAGCTGTCTGACATTTCTGACCACGATGTTGTGCATGGACGTGTTTAGGGAGGCCGCTATAGCAGCTGTAAGGACCGCAATGAGATTTTCATCTTCCTGAGACGCCTCAGCTGAGACTGCAGGAGCAGGAGCAGCAGGGGCAGACGCCGCAGAAGGCTTTGAAACCTCCACCGTCGCAGCCTGAGCGATCTTGTTCTTATTCTCAATGCCCATGATGATTTTTGACATCAGCACCGTCATGCCCCAGATGGCGATCAGCGCGACAAAGGTTATGCCCATGCCGAGCAGCGTGACAAACAGGGACGTGATGATTTTTTCACCAAGACCTATGGCGCCGATGGTCTCCGGATTAACAAAGTTTTCAAAATTACCCATTCATATCACTCCTCGCTGGATTAAAGCGGAATGTTTCCATGTTTCTTCGCAGGGCGGGTTTCACGCTTGGAAGACAGCATATTCAGTGCATCCGCAATACGAGGACGCGTTGCAGCCGGTTCGATGACATCATCGACAAAGCCGCGCTCTGCTGCCTTGTACGGTGTCGCGAACTCATCTGTGTATTCCTGTACCTTTTTAGCGCGCTCAGCTGCGGCATCCGCTGCTTCTGAGATCTCTTTGCGGAAAATGATGTTGGCTGCGCCCTGAGGTCCCATTACCGCGATTTCAGCTGTAGGCCATGCGAGAACCAGGTCGGCCCCAAGATCTTTGGAGCACATAGCCAGGTAAGCGCCGCCGTAAGCTTTTCTGACAATCAGGGTAATCTTAGGCACGGTCGCTTCGCTGTATGCATACAACATCTTAGCGCCGTGACGGATAATGCCGCCGTACTCCTGATTCGTTCCAGGAAGGAAGCCTGGGACGTCGACTATGTTGAGAAGCGGAATATTGAACGCGTCACAAGTGCGGATAAAGCGGCCGGACTTGTCTGATGCGTTGATATCAAGGCAGCCTGCCAGGAACTTTGGCTGGTTGGCAATGATACCAATGGATTGGCCGCCAACTCTGGCAAAGCCGGTAAGTATATTTTTAGCGTAGTGCGGCATGTATTCCATGAAATCGCCATTGTCGACGACCTGACGGATGATGTCGTGCATGTCGTAAGCCTTGTTAGGATTGTCCGGCATCAAGGTATTGAGAGCTTCAGCCAATGTGTTGACATCATCACCGGACTCAAACACCGGAGGGTTCTCCATGTTGTTGGACGGCAGGAAGTCGAGGAGTCTGCGAATCTCTGCGATACAGACTTCATCATTTGCCGACATGAAGTGTGCGACACCGGAGATGCTGTTGTGGGTCATGGCGCCGCCGAGGGCTTCTGCGCTGACTTCTTCGCCTGTGACTGTCTTGATGACCTGAGGACCTGTGATAAACATCTGGGACGTCTGATCCACCATGAACGTAAAGTCTGTCAGTGCAGGTGAATAGACCGCGCCGCCGGCGCATGGGCCCATGATGGCTGTGATCTGTGGAATGACACCGGATGCCAGTGTATTCTTGAAGAAGATTTTACCGTAGCCGGAAAGAGCGTCTACCGCTTCCTGAATACGAGCGCCGCCGGAATCATTGAGGCCAACCACAGGCGCGCCAACTTTAAGAGCGTTGTCCATGACCTTGCAAATTTTTGCGGCGTGCATTTCGCCAAGGGAACCGCCTACGACTGTGAAGTCCTGCGCATAGGCGTAAACCAGTCTGCCGTCGACATAGCCGTAGCCCGTGACAACGCCTTCAGCCGGCGCGTCGACGAGTTCCATGCCAAAGTTGGTGCAGCGGTGTTTCATGAAAGCATCGAGCTCAACAAAAGTGTTCTCGTCAAACAGGAGGAGCATGCGCTCGCGCGCAGTCAGTTTACCGCTTTCGTGCTGTTTCTCGACGCGCTTTTTGCCGCCTGCTTCGATGATCTTTGCTTTTCTATTGCGCAGATCCTCTATCTTATTGATGGACATACCGTATAACCTCCAGTCGATTTTTACTCGTTGCGTTCGCTGAGTTCAATCAGAACACGGCCTGTGCTCTTAGGATGCATAAACGCGATTTTCGCGCCGCCGGCACCGTAGCGCGGTGACTCGTCGATCATTTTGAGACCTTTGTCTTTCATGGCCTGGATCGCCTCTTCAATGTTCTCGACTTTGAACGCGATATGCTGGATGCCTTCTCCGTTCTTCTCGATAAACTTTGCGATTGGGCCATCCGGGGAAGTAGATTCAAGGAGCTCAACTTCAGTATCGCCTACAGGAAGAAATGCGACTCTGACCTTTTGCTCTTCGACAACTTCTGTTCCTGCAAGTTCAAGACCAAGCACTTCTGTGTAAACCTTAACAGCCTCGTCAAGATTGCTGACAGCTATGCCAATGTGGTCAACTTTTAAAGCCTTCATGCCTGTTACCTCCAATTCAACATTTTCAAGCTGGTTTACTTTCTATAAAATCTTAACCCGTTTTGTTTAGAGCACACTCTGAATCAACTCTTCTGCTGCTGTCAACGGATCGACGACGCGCGTCGCAACGTCCATAGCCAACTGCTCGACGCGCTCTGCCTTGACATCATGATTCAGCAGCTGCTCGACAATACGGGATTTTACCATTTCCAGGAGTTCATTTCGGGCATTTTCAGCCCTTCTCAGCATAAATTTGCCGTCTTCCATCATGTAATGCCGATGGTCTTCAATCGCAGCAAACAATTCCTCAATACCTTTGCTGTCTACAGCGACAACCATTTTGACCGGCGGTCTCCAGTCTGCGTGAGAGAAGTCAAGCATCATCTCAATTTCCCGCGCTGTTCGATTCGCTCCGTCGCGGTCCGCTTTGTTGACGGCGAAAACGTCTCCAATTTCCATGACGCCGGCTTTTATAGCCTGTATGTCATCACCGAGGCCCGGCACACTGACCATAACGGTCGTGTCAGAGTTCTTGACAATGTCCACTTCAGACTGACCAACACCTACGGTTTCTATGAAAATATATTCTGCGCCATAAATGTCCAGTATTTTCACTGCGGCGCTGGTAGCCTCGGAGATCCCGCCAAGATGTCCTCTGGCGCCCATACTTCTCACAAAGACGCCGGGATCTGTCGCCAGATCCGACATGCGAACGCGGTCGCCCAGGATGGCGCCTCCGGTAAATGGACTGGTTGGATCCACTGCTATGACGCCAACCTTGGCGCCTGTTTTTCGAACATGCTTGACAAGTTTGTCCGTCAAAGTACTTTTGCCAGCGCCTGGAGGCCCCGTAATTCCAATTACGTAAGCCTTCCCGCTCTGGCTGTACAATTGACGCATGATCTCTTGTGCTTCCGGATCCTTGTTTTCCATCATGGAGATCAGGCGCGCAGCCGCGCGCCTGTCTCCCATGAGCAGCCTTTCAGCAAGTTCCATGTCATCACCGCTTATCGCTTGATGTTGTTTCGAATGAATTGAATAGTCACATCTGTAGGCGTACCCGGAGTAAAGACCTCAGCAACGCCGTGCTCTTTCAGGAAAGGGATATCTTCTTGCGGAATAACGCCGCCTGCGACGAGAAGGACATCATCAGCGCCTTCTTTTCTAAGAAGCTCTGCAATTTTAGGTATCAAAGTGCCATGGGCACCGGAAAGAATGCTGACTGCGACGCAGTCGACGTCTTCCTGGATGGCTGCATTTGTGATTTGTTCCGGGGTTTGTCTGAGGCCGGTGTAAATAACCTCCATACCTGCATCTCTAAGTGCTCTCGCAATAACCTTGGCACCGCGGTCATGTCCGTCAAGGCCAGGCTTTGAAACCAATACTCTAATAGGTCTATCCATGATTGATCCTCCCATTCCCTTCGATTACAGATTTACGCTTTGCTGATATTCGCCAAAGACTTCACGCATTACACCGCAAATTTCTCCGAGCGTCGCGTACACGCGAACCGCGTCGAGAATGAAAGGCATGACATTTTCAGTGCCTTCGCAAGCTGTCTTGAGTGCTGCAAGTGTTGCTTCAACCGCTGCATTGTCACGCTTGGCACGAAGTTCAGCGAGTCTTGCTTTCTGGTTTTCACCGACAGAAAGGTCAACGCGGAGCAGGCCTTGCGGTGCAGCTTCTTCGACTTGGTATTTGTTCATGCCTACGACAATGCGCTGGCTGGATTCAACTTCTTTTTGGTATTTATAAGACGCATCCATAATTTCCTGCTGGATATAACCGAGATCGATCGCACGCGGCGCGCCGCCGAGCTCGTCGATTTTGCGGATGTAAGCCATGGCTTGCTCTTCAATTTCTGAAGTTTTAGCTTCAATGTAGTAAGAGCCGGCAAGCGGGTCTACTGTATTGGTCACGCCGCTTTCATAGCCGACGATCTGCTGCGTTCTGAGTGCAACTTGTACGGAAGCTTCGGTTGGGAGCGCCAGTGCTTCGTCTTTTGAGTTTGTGTGGAGGGACTGTGTGCCGCCAAGGACGGCTGCCAAAGTCTGGATTGCAACGCGGACAATATTGTTGTCAGGCTGTTGAGCTGTCAGCGTAGAACCGCCTGTTTGCGTGTGGAATTTAAGTGCCATGGATTTTGGATCTTTTGCTCCAAAACGATCTTTCATGATTTTTGCCCAAAGTCTTCTTGCCGCTCTGAACTTAGCCACTTCTTCGAGAAGGTCGTTATGGGCGTTGAAGAAGAAGGAAAGTCTCGGTGCGAAGCTGTCTACGTCGAGGCCGGCTTTGATTGCCGCTTCAACATAAGCAATACCATCAGCAAGCGTGAAGCCGACTTCCTGAGCTGCCGTAGAACCCGCTTCACGAATGTGATAGCCGGAAATGGAGATAGTGTTCCACTGCGGGACTTCTTTGGAGCAGAATTCGAAAATGTCAGTAATCAGTCTCATGGACGGATCAGTTGGGAAAATGTATGTGCCCCGTGCAATGTACTCCTTGAGGATGTCATTCTGAATTGTGCCGCGGAGCTTTTCTGCTGAAACGCCCTGCTTTTCGCCTACAGCTATGTACATGGCAAGAAGGACAGAAGCTGGCGCATTGATAGTCATAGAGGTGGAAACCTTGTCAAGGGGAATACCGTCGAAGAGTATTTCCATGTCCGCAAGTGAGTCAATAGCGACGCCAACCTTGCCAACTTCACCCTCTGAAAGAGAGTGGTCTGAGTCATAGCCAATCTGAGTAGGAAGGTCAAATGCGACAGAAAGTCCGCTTGAACCTTGCTCTACGAGGAACTTGTAACGCTTATTGGATTCTTCTGCAGTCGCAAAGCCAGCGTACATACGCATAGTCCAGAGCTGACCACGGTACATGGTCGGCTGAACGCCGCGTGTATACGGGAATTGGCCTGGAATGCCGAGATCTGTCTCATAGTTGAGCCCCTCAACATCAACCGGTGTATAAAGTCTGTTGACTGGTTCGCCAGAACCCGTTTCGAAGACCTTATAGCGTTCAGGACGCTTGGCGAGGGAAGCTTCTGTTTTTTCATTGTAAGCATTGACTTTTGCTTTTAATGCGTCAATCTTTTCCTTTTCGTACATGCAAAATTTCCTCCTCTTGATTGCTCGGTTTTTAGAATATCAGATCTTGCAGTTTCGTCAAAGTCATGAAGCATGGAATTCAGGCTGAGTCGGTTTAATAACAACGCCACTTGCTGCGCTTGGCTTAATTTATTTAACCGCTGCTCCCGACTTGAAACAGACACGCCTTTCAGAATGATCCTCGGAGCATTCCTCCCTTTGTTATGTAATCTGGAAACTTATAGATTAGTGACAATAAAAAAAGTTAGATTCCAAAAAAAGCTACAATAAAGCATAGCCAATCGGTCATCTAACTGGTGATCCTCAGGGTGTGAACAGAAGGTCATTCTGCCCAATTGAAAATCAAGTTAAATTTCCAGGCGTCTCTGAATTAGGATTCGCTGAGGACCTGCCTGTACTTCTCGTATGCAATTTTAATTGCAGAAATTAACGCTTTTCGGGCTGACCCGAAATATCTTTGCGTTAGGACTTCTTCAATTTCTGTGATGTGATCCAGAGACTTCCCAACCAGCAATTCTTTTATGAATTTTTTGGCGAGATCCGTGACTAAAGAGCACTCAGCGTCCAAAATCAGCCCGGTATCCCTGTCGACAATCATTCCGACAACCATGACCGTGTACATCTCTTCAGCTGTTATACCTTGAGGCAATCTGGCATATCCCGAGACGAAAATTTCGGATGTTTTCATGCGCGCACCCACCAAAAATGAAATCTTACTTTCATATTAACATGAGGTTTTGATTTTGTAAATTTAATAACAAGGATTTCAGGACAAAATAATAAAAAAAAATCCGCATATTTCAACGCTTGTATACAATTATACCCGTATAATTAGAAAAAAGGCACATTTGCAGCCAATTTTGCAGGATGACTTTATGTTATCCTTCAGCAAAATGAATGCCTGTGCCTTTTTTAATGATTTTGTGCTGCCGATGGTCACTTGCCATCCTTTTAGAGCCTAACCCGCCATCGGCATCCTATCTTGCAACGCCGCTGTCGACTGCAGCCTTGCGCACTGCATCCGCGACATTTTTTGCAACCTGAGGATCAAACGCTTTTGGAAGGACGTATTCCGGAGTCAGCAGATCCTCGTCCACGGTTGCCGCTATGGCTTCCGCTGCCGCGATCTTCATGGCCATATTGATGTCGCGGGCCCTTACATCCAGCGCGCCTCTGAAGATGCCTGGAAAAGCGAGTACGTTGTTGACCTGGTTCGCAAAATCAGAACGGCCGGTACCAACGATATAAGCCCCTGCTTTGAGTGCCTCATCCGGCATAATTTCCGGAATAGGATTCGCCATAGCGAGTACGATCGCTTTGTCCGCCATGGCGGCAACGGCTTCCCCATTTAGGATATTCGGACCGGAAACGCCAATAAACACGTCCTTGCCGCTGAGAACCTCCGCCAGTGAGCCCTGCTCATCCCGCTTGTTCAGGCGAGGCATAAGCTGACGCTGGGCGCCATTGGCATGATCACTGAGGCTGGACAGCGCGCCACGGCGGTCGCACACCACAATATTGCCCACACCGCGCTCGAGAAGGAGCTCTGCAATAGCAAGTCCCGCTGACCCAGCGCCGCTGATGACGACATCCAGTTCTGAAAACTTTCTGCCGGTGAGTTTGCAGGCGTTGATCAAAGCGGCGAGAACGACAATAGCCGTTCCGTGCTGGTCATCGTGGAAAACCGGAATGTCCAGTTCCTCTTTGAGTCTGCGCTCGATCTCAAAGCAGCGCGGCGCGGAAATATCCTCCAAGTTGATGCCGCCAAACACCGGCTCAAGCAGCTTGACCGCGTGTACGATCTCGTCCACATCCTTGGTTGCAAGGCAGATTGGAAAAGCGTCGACATTTGCGAACGTCTTAAACAGAATAGCCTTTCCCTCCATGACCGGAAGCGCAGCTTCCGGGCCTATGTCGCCGAGGCCGAGGACTGCTGTACCGTCTGTCACCACCGCAACGAGATTGCCTTTGCTGGTATAACGGTACACCTCTTCTTTGTTTTCAGCAATTTTTCTGCACGGTTCAGCCACACCTGGCGTATAAGCCACGGATAAGTCCACGCTGTCCGCAACTTCTACCTTGGACACCACCGCAATTTTCCCTTGATGCTTCTCATGTAATTCCAACGCCATTTGATTATAGTCCATCATTTAGCCACCTTTCTCTTCTGAAAACCTCATGAATACCTTATCTCATTCATATTATGATTGATTATGCAACCCGTCAAGCGTTGCGCATTGTTTTTTTGAAGGGCAGGAAGCTGGTATTGGGAAGTTGGCGTCAGCGGCTTGCGCCTATTGACACCGACTTCCACACTGACACCGACTCACATCCCGATTCAACTTAAAGCCACAAAAAAGAAGAAGGCAACCTGCTAATCAGCTGTGCCTTCTTCCAAATAGTAAATTAACGCTGCGGTTTAGTGCTGTTCATCTTCCGTCTTCTCCGTTGTCACCGCTTGAGCAGTTTCGGAGGTCTGCTGCTCTGACTCCGCTTCAGACTTTGGTTTCGAATTAGCTTGCTCTTGGTCCGCCGGCTTTTGCGCTTCTTCGCGCGCTGCCTTCAAACGGTTCTGCTCCGCTTCATAAATAGCGATATCCTTCAGACGATCCGCCTCTAGCTGTTTCTCTTCATGCTCTTTCTTCTCCCTGAGCGCTTCAAACCCGGACTCGAGCGCAATGCTGAACTCTTCGCCATTTATGGTTTCGTACTCGAGAAGCGCATTCGCGACTTGGTGAAGCTTGTCAATATTCTCGCTCAATATGCGCATAGCCTCGTCATAGGCGTCGTCCACCAAACGTCTGACTTCGCGGTCTATATCCGCCGCTACTTGCTCAGAGAAGTTGCGGCGCGTCGTCATGTCGCGGCCGAGGAATACCTCTTCTTCGCTGCCGTAGGACATGGAGCCAAGATTTTCGCTCATGGCGTATTTCGTTACCATAGCCCGGGCAATGTCGCTGACCCTGGAAAGATCGTTTTGAGCGCCCGTGCTGATGTCATGCAGGATGAGCCTCTCTGCCACACGTCCGCCCAGCAGAACGATCAATTCATTTTCCATATGGCGTTTGGTCATATAGTTTCTGTCTTCCTGTGGCAGCTGCATTGTAAAACCGCCCGCCCTGCCATGTGGAATGATTGTAATCTGCTGCACCGGATCCATTTCAGGGATGATCGCTGCCAGTATGGCATGACCCGCTTCATGGTAGGCTGTGAGGCGACGTTCTTTTTCACTGATGACGCGGGATTTCTTCTCAACGCCTGCAATGACTTTGGTTGTCGCTTCTTCAATGGTTCTCATTCTTATTTTGCGCTCGCTCTTTCTGGCTGTGAGTATAGCGGCTTCATTCAAGAGGTTCTCAATATCCGC
The DNA here is from genome assembly GCF_030247605.1 of Acidaminobacter sp. Lineage (GTDB taxonomy): Bacteria > Bacillota > Clostridia > Peptostreptococcales > Acidaminobacteraceae > Acidaminobacter. The sequence continues at coordinate 18,695 of NZ_JAOTSB010000037.1, forward strand.
CGGCGTAAATCCAGGTGTTGCTTTTGCCAGTGTCTTGAAGTCGACATCATCAGCGACAGGCTTGTTTCTCGCATGGACGCGAATAATCTCCTCTCGCTCCCTCACATCAGGTCGCCCTACTGTGATCTCCCTGTCAAAGCGGCCTGGTCTCAGAAGCGCCGGATCCAGGATGTCAGGCCGGTTTGTGGCTGCCATCAGAATAATGCCTTCGTTCTCGCTGAAGCCGTCCATCTCTACGAGGAGCTGATTGAGGGTCTGCTCGCGTTCATCATGGCCGCCGCCAAGACCGGCGCCGCGCTTACGGCCAACCGCGTCAATTTCATCAATGAAAATAATGCACGGTGAATTTTTCTTTGCGTTTTCGAAGAGATCTCGAACACGGCTCGCGCCGACGCCCACAAACATCTCGACAAAATCCGAGCCGCTGATGCTGAAGAACGGTACCCCGGCTTCTCCGGCGATCGCTCTGGAAAGATACGTCTTACCGGTACCCGGAGGTCCAATCAGCAAAATGCCTTTTGGGATCCGAGCGCCAAGCTCAATATATTTCTTTGGATTTTTAAGGAAGTCCACCACTTCGTACAGTTCTTCCTTTTCTTCTTTCAATCCGGCTACATCTGCAAACGTAATCCTCTTGGAGTTATCCTCCTTGATCATTTTCGCACGGCTTTTTCCAAAGGACATAACTTTGTTGCCGCCGCCCTGGGAATTTTGCATGAACACAAACCACAGAACGACTAAAATCAACACGCCAAAGATCATAGGCAGCAGGGACAGAATCCACGGCTCCTGAGCCGGCGCCGTTCCGGTAACCTCCAGACCTGCTTTGGTCATGGCGTCGAACAAGTACTTTCCAACATCTTCAGACAAAACAGAAGGGATGTACGAATAGAAGACCGCGTCATCCTGAAGTGTGCCCTGAACGCTGTTGTTCTCAACCAGATTGATGGTTTTAACTTTTCCTTCTTCAATACTGCTAACCAGTTCCGTCAGCGTCAGATTCACAATTTCCGTTTCGGTTGTTGGAATCACCTGTCTCGCGATCATCAGGATCAGCAGGAAGACAAATATATAAAACGCTGCGTTTTTAAACATCTTTCGCATATAATTCCTCCTAGAGCTTAAGTGCATACTCGTCATTCTAACATATTTTCAACATGGGAACAACTCAGACTGCCACTCAAAATATTGAGTTTTACGCCTTTCGCCTGAGCGTCAGCCAGCCGATTCTGACTGTCGACTGTCCAACTCGGACTTCTTCAGACATACGGTACCCGTATACCCAAATGATCCGGTTCTCATCACATACCAGAGGAATTTTATGTCTCTGTGCCTCAGGAATTTTTTCATCAATCATAAAACGCTTGAGTTTTTTGCTTTCCTTCATGCCAAAGGGCTTGAAACGGTCACCAGCTTCACGGTACCGGACGCGCAGCGCCCCTTGAAGCACATCGAGATCCACGGCAATCCCGTTCGAATTGACTCGCCTCAGCTGCCACTGCTCACGCGTGACGGGCTCTACGAGCACTTCCCACTCCAAAGGATTTTCTTCGCAGTGTGAAAGCTGCAATCCCAGCGCCGTCTCAGAATCATTCAGACACTCAGCACCCAGCCTGCGCATCCGCAGGACGTCATACACCCGCTCTGCCTCCACGACGCCAAGCTGCAGAGATTTGCTCCCCTCATGACGCATTGCCAGCTCAAGCGCGGCTTCAGTGTGTGCCTGGCTGAAATCCGTCAGGACCCCGCCGCAGGCCTCCCTGGCAAGATGCCGGATCAGCCTTCTTTTCAAGGCGGGTTCATACCCGGAAAAAGTCTTTAACGACATGCCGGCTTCATGCTTCGAAGCGCTGGCCCCTGGCAGTCTGATCGACTCATACGCCTCCTGAGTCACGCGTTCGAGAAGCCGTTCGTCTTCCCTGAACAAATCCGCAGTTCTGGACAAAGTGTCCGCCAGCCTTGGATTAAAATGGGATTCCAAATAGGGAATGACCTCCAGTCGGATTCGATTTCGTTCGTAATCCGCCTCCAGATTGGTGTGATCCATCCTCGGCTCTAAATCATTCTGGCTGCAATAAGCCTCAATAGCCGTCCGCGGGACCTCGATCAGCGGGCGTATAATACGTCCGTCCCTGACAGGCAGGATGCCGCCGAGCCCTTTTAGCCCGGCGCCTCTGAAGAGCCGCATCAGCACCGTCTCACACTGATCGTTCAGATTCTGGGCCACGGCAATTTTGGCACAGCCCTCTTCCAAGGCGACCTGATCGAAAGCCTCGTAGCGAAACTTTCGTCCCTCCATTTCAAAGGAAGCCCCTGATTCCCGGGACAAAGCACTGATATCCGCCTCAAACAGATAAAAGGGCACTTCGTGATTCAGACAGAAAAGCCGGACAAAAGCCGCATCCGCATCTGCAGCCGCACCGCGGAGACCATGATGTACGTGAACGGCCACAAGTCTCAAGCCCCAGCTTTCCCTGAGCGTCAGCAGCGCGTGCAGAAGCGCCAGCGAATCCGGCCCTCCGGAAACCCCGACTACGATACTTTCTCCCTGTTCGAACATCTGATAGCGCTGATTCGTCTTGATCAGCTGCGCCACCAAATCGACACCTAAGACTTCACTATCGACCAACGCAACTTCCACCTCTGCAAATACCTCATTCCATAATCCACTTCATCTTACCATGTCCGGTAAACTTTTTCAGGCCATCCTTAAAGATTTCACCAAATCTTAAGAAATAGCACTTTAAGCGCTTTATTTCACGCCCAAGAGCCTCAGCTGCCCGAAATTGAAAGCACACCCACGTCCAGCGTCGGAGCGCCAAAGGCACTGTTTCCGCCAACAGACTCAAATTTCAGATCGTCCGCTGCCGCACGGATCCCCTTAAGCAGTTCAAAAAAATTGCCCGCTGCCGTAATCTGCGTCACCGGCGCGCCAATGCGGCCGCCCTCTATTCTAAAGCCCCTCGCCGAGAGGGAAAAGTCACCCGAGATGGCGTTCAGACCCGCATGAAGTCCGTCAAACGCCGTAATCAGAAGGCCGTCGCCAATGTCGTTCAAGAGACCGTCGGCAGAGACCTGTCCTGGCTCGATATAAAAATTGGTGGGGGCAATCCCCACACTGGACTTGTAAGAACCCCGAAAGCCGTTCCCAGTAGGTGGCACGCCGGATTTCGCAGCGGTGCGCAGATTGTGGAAATAGGTCGTCAGAACGCCCTGATCCACCACGCGCTTGAGCTGTGTCGGCACACCCTCGCTGTCAAAAGGTGCGCTGGCCGGACCATCCTTCAAATGGGGATTTTCAATAATCGACAGGCAGTTCGACGCAATTTGTTCGCCCAGCTTGCCTTTCAGCGCTGACAGCCCCTTTTCCACCGCCTCGGCAGAAAAAATCGACACCATAGCTTCAAAAAGGCTGACTGCTGCGTCATAACGCAGCGCCGTCCTGTACTCGCCGCTCTCCACAGACGCCGCGCCCAGCATGGCCACAGAAGCTTCTGCTGCCTCCACCGCCACTGACCTGAGCAGATCCCGGTCAAAATGCCGCATGAGCGCAAACTTGTGCTCATTGCGGGTCTCCTCGCCCTGCCGGACAATAGGTGCAAAGACTGAATAAGCCAGGTCGCTCTCATGTTCAAGATCAAGTCCCAGCGTGTTCCGGATCGCCACCCGCCCGCGGCCTTCGCTGTAAAGATTGTAGCTGACCTTGCTGATCAGCGGAAACTGAGCCATGATCTCCGCTTCGAGCTCAATCAAAGCCTGGGTTTTTTCGGCCGGCTCTACGTCAAAAAAGGTCGAGGCGGTCTTTTCGACTACCGGGTAGGACGTGTTGGCCGATGGTCGGTAGAGTACCGGCTCAAGCTCACTCTCATTCAAGGCGGCGTTATCTCTGCAGCTCTTCAGAAGCGTCTCCAGATCCGCCTCTGTCTCTAGAATTTCCGTAAAGGCGTAGCCCATCTTTCCGCCGTGAATCCCCCGAACGGAAACCCCTACAGAACTGGCCAGGTTGAAGGTATCGATCTCACCCTCAAAAACTTTTACACTAAAGTGGCTCCCGCTCTCGCTGTAAACCTCAAGGGCTTCAAAGCCGTAATCCGAGGCTCGGCGCAGCGCTTCCTCCATCCAGAATGTCTTCATTTGCTTTCGCCTCCATTTCTGCCGCCCACAGTAATTTCGCTGACACGGATGGCCGGCTGGCCGACAATGGCCGGAATGGAACCGCTGGACGAACCGCACATACCATAGCCGTAAGCGAGATTGTCGCCCACTCGGTCAATTTTTTTGAGGATCTCGCTGCCCGTGCCAATCAGCGTAGCGCCTTTGACCGGCTCAGCCAGCTTTCCACCTCGGATCATATAAGCTTCATTGACTGAAAAATTGAATTCGCCAGTCGCGGGATTAACAGAGCCGCCGCCCATACTGCTGGCATAGAGTCCGTAATCCGTCTCGGAGATCATGGTCTCAAGCTTTGAGGTTCCGGTTGCTATAAAAGTATTGCTCATCCGGCTCGTCGCCGCGAATTTGTAGGATTGTCTCCTGCCAGCGCCGTTTGACGGCAGCCCAAGTTTCTTGCCGTTAAAGCGGTCCACCAGATAGGATTTCAAAATTCCATTTTCAATTAAGACGGTTCTCTGAGTCGGGGTTCCCTCGTCATCTACATGACCGCTGCCCCATCCATTCACAAGTGTCCCGTCGTCAATTGCAGTAACCAGCTCTGAAGCGATCTGCTCTCCCATTTTTCCGTTATAAACCGAAGTGCCTTTGGCAATAAACGCCGCTTCCAGGCCATGACCACAGGCTTCATGGAAAATGACGCCGCCAAAGCCGTTGTCGATAATGACAGGCAGCCGTCCGCTTGGCGCATGCTTGGCTTTCGCCATGGTCACTGCAATTTGAGCCGCCTTCAGGGCCAGTTCGTCCGGATTCACATCCTTGTAAAGCTCAAAGCCGGAAAGCCCTCCCAGATTGTGGCCGCCGGACTGCATTTCGCCCTCATGCTCTGCGACACAGTTCACCGACGTTCTGGTACGAACCCGGCGGTCCTGGGTCAGCAAGCCCTCAGAGTTGGCAATTTGAACGCTTTGGTCTTCATCCATATAGGTGACGACCGTTTGCCGAATCATGGGATCATAGGCTGCCGCCCTTGACGAGAGGTCTCTGATCCACTGGAGTTTGACTTTAGCGTCAACCGTTCCGGGCAACGCCCTGAAATGATGACGGGGCTCATACGCCCTCTGACTCAGTTTTACCGCAGCTATAGGGTTATTTTGTCCGGCCATGGCAGACAGACTCTTTGCAAACTGAATCAAGGCGGCTTCCTCTGTGTCTGAGGTATAGGCGTAAAAGCTGTTGATGCCTTTGACAATCCTCAGTCCGAGGCCGTACTCACGTCCCCCCAGGGCATTTTCAAGCTTGCCGCCAATCATTTCAAAATGGGTTCTGTTTTTATCTTCCACAAAAATTTCCACGAACTCTCCACCTCTTGACAAAGCGGCTTCGAGTATACGTTCGAGCAGAGTTTGCTGCAGCACTTTGAATCCTCCTTAAGACTTATGGTTATCTATTTTTTCACATTTATTTATTACAATTTAATCCCATTTACTTCTATGGTATAATTGTAACACAAAAAACCAACCTGCGAGGAGGGTGAATCCACTTGAGCAACGAGGTAAATAACAGCAGTGATTTCACCTGCAAGACTTTCACCATTCGGGAGCGGGTCGATCAGTTGAATAATCAGGCTGAATTCATTGAACGGACGACGCCTGCTGAGACGTTGAGATTATCCCAAAAAGCACTCCAAATGGCCGCTTCTATTCATTATCCCAGCGGTGTCGCTAAAAGCCTTTATCTGATTGGCAGAGGCCATCTGCGGCTCGGAAGTCTGTCCGATTCTGAAGAATTTCTGAAAAAGGCCTACGATCAGGTGAAGATTCTGAACGAAGCCAGTCTGGAAGCAGATATTTTAAATGCCCTGGGGATCGTGAACCTCTACTTTAAGGTCTATGATCTAAGTTTCAAATACTTTCAGCGCGCCCTCACTCTGTGTAAAAAAATAGAGGACCCCTCCATTGAAGCTCGGGTTCTAAACAACATCGGAGAGATTTACAGGGAGTTGAAGGACTACTCAAAAGCCTTGGAATATTATCAGCTCAGTCAGTCCGTTCACCTCGAAGTCAGCAGCCCCATCAACAAATCTGTGGCAGTTTCCAATCTCGCAGGTCTTTATCTTGAAATGGAGGACTACGATAACGCCACCCTGTACATTGACAATGCAATCCAACTTGCCAAAGACGAAGAGAATCTCATGATCGAGTCTGCCTGTTACCATTACGCAGGTATAGTCGCCAGAAAAAAAGGCAATTACGAGGAATCTCTGACTTTCTTGAAAAACGCCTTGAAATTGAATCAATCCACTATGGAGATGATTCACGAAGCTGAGGTCTTAATCGATTTACATAGAACGTTGTTTGAAAAAGGCGAGCGAAGCCGGTCGCTGAAGGTGCTCTTTGACGCCCAGAAAATAGCTCAGAATCTCAAATCTGAAACGCTGCTCCTCCAGGTTTACAATGAAATGATTCCCGCCTGTGAGGCCCTCGGCAATCTGGAAGACGCCCTGGCCTATTCCAAAAAGCGCCATGACTGCATCCAGGCAATCGAAAAAATCGAGTTGGAACAACGACTGCGCGGCCTCAATATCCAGTTGGAGGCGGATACCTCCTACCAGGAGAAGGAGGCTTACCGCAAGCTCAGCCAAGAACTCGAACAGAAGGCCAAAGAACTGGAAGATCGTTCCAACGAACTTCAGGACGCCTATCACACCCTGAAGGTCATTAGCGAGATTGGAAAACAGATCACTGCAGTCCTGAGTCTGGAAAATATTTTCACCATCATACATCAGCATATTACCGACCTTATGGTCGCAGATCTCTTTGGCATTGGTCTCTATAACAGTGAAACGGACGCCCTCCACTATGACTACCTCATCGAAGACGGCATCAGACTGCACAATGTCCAAATCCCAATAACCAGAGATAACAGCTTTGCCGTCTGGTGCTACAGGAACCGCAAAGAAATCATGGTCAATTCCGCCGCCGGCATCCTACCGGATTCCGTGAGTAAGTTTTCCTCCAGCTTTGGCTCTCTGATGCCCGCCATTATGTTTCATCCCTTGATTGTCGAGGACCAGATCATTGGGATTATCACAGTCCAAAGCCGAACCTGCAACGTGTATACCAGACAAACGCTGGAAACCCTCAGCACCTTGTCTGCTTACCTTTCCGTCGCTATACAGAACGCTCAGAAGTCGGAGCGTTTACACCTTGAAATTCAGAATCGAGAGGCGGCGCAGCAAGAGCTTTCAAAGCTCAATCAAGAATTGTCCGCACTGTCGGAAATGGATGGCTTGACCGGGATCGCCAACCGCCGCCGCTTTGATGAGTTCTACCTGCAGGAGTGGGGCCGTGCTAAACGAGCCAAGGAACCGCTGACGCTGCTTATGATTGATATCGACTACTTCAAGCAATACAATGATACCTATGGTCATATCACCGGTGATGAGATGATTATTCGCATCGCATCCCTGATCAGCCAAAATGTGAAGCGCACCAGCGATCTGGTCGCCCGGTACGGGGGAGACGAGTTTATTGTCTTACTCAGCAACACAGACGAACCAGGCGCCCTCAAAGTCGCCAGCAGCATCCGCAGCACGCTGTCCAGTGCCGGTATCCTTCACGAACGTTCTCCCCTTGGCGGGGTAGCGACACTGAGCATTGGCATGTCAACCTGCATTCCCGGCGCTTCCATGTCACTTGCCGAGCATATACAGTCAGTGGATGCCGCCCTTTATGAAGCCAAGCAAGCCGGACGCAACCGGATCGTGGCTTGCAGCATGACTGAAAAGCGCTTTACAGAATACGCGTCTTAGAAAAAGGTTTCTGGACGGTCACAGCGAGATGCCCGCCTCTCACAAACCTCCTATGACCACGTAATTTTTTCCAATAAAATTTAATGTTATTCGAGCCCGATTTGCGGTTGACGCTGATCGGGCTTTCTAATATACTTACACATTATTAAATGTTTTTTCAGTTCGATCAATGACGCACCCGTAAGGGTGAAAGCCAAATTGTTTTTGATAGCCTGAGAGTGGTGGGTCATCCGACAACGGGGGACCTCTCACTCTTTTTTTGTTGGAACTCAACATTTCAGGTGATGTTTCGCACTCAACATAATTAAAGGGAGGCTTATTCAAATGACAACCAAGTACATCTTCGTCACAGGCGGAGTGGTCTCATCCATCGGCAAAGGGATCACTGCGGCGTCGCTGGGAAGACTGCTGAAGTCCAGGGGTATAAGCGTCGCGATTCAAAAGTTCGACCCCTACCTCAACATGGACCCCGGCACCATGAGCCCCTATCAGCACGGTGAGGTCTTTGTCACGGAGGATGGCGCCGAGACCGACCTGGATCTGGGGCACTATGAGCGCTTTATCGATCTCAATCTGACCAGAAACTCCAATGTGACGACCGGCAGGATTTATTGGTCTGTCATTTCCAAGGAGCGCCGGGGTGAATATTTGGGGGCGACCGTTCAGGTCATTCCCCACATTACAAACGAGATCAAATCCTGGGCCTACCGGATTGCTCAGGACGCCGCACCGGAGGTGGTCATTACGGAAATCGGCGGCACCGTGGGCGACATTGAGAGCCTCCCTTTCCTTGAAGCCATTCGCCAAATTCGATATGACCTCGGCCGTGAAAATGTGATGTATATTCATGTGACCCTGGTCCCCTATCTGGAAAAGTCCGGCGAGCTGAAGACGAAGCCCACCCAGCATAGCGTCAAGGAGCTGAGGGAGATCGGTATACAGCCGGACATGATCGTTTGCCGGACGAGCGTTCCACTGTCAAGTGAGATCAAAGAGAAGATCGCCCTGTTCTGCAACGTAGGCTCAAAGGACGTCATACAGAATCTCGACGCTGAGACCCTGTACGAGGTGCCGCTGAAGCTGGAAGAAGAAGGGCTGGCAGAAAAGGTCTGCCGGCGTCTGTCCCTGTCCTGCTCCGAACCGGATTTGTCGGAGTGGAGAGCTATGGTCGACGCGGAGAAGACCGCCAGTCAGCATCTGCGCATCGCCCTGGTCGGAAAGTACGTCGAGCTCCACGACGCCTATCTTTCCGTGGCGGAAGCGCTCAAGCATACCGGTATAGCCAACCGGACCAAGGTCGAGATCGACTGGATCCACTCAGAGCTGGTGGATGCTGAGAACGTCAGGGAAAAGCTGGCTGATGCCGATGGTCTCCTTATACCAGGCGGCTTCGGCGACCGGGGGATAGAAGGAAAAATCACAGCGATCCGCTATGCGAGGGAAAACAAAATCCCATTTTTTGGCATTTGCCTCGGGATGCAGCTCGCAGTTATAGAATTCAGCCGCAACGTTCTTGGACTCAAGGACGCCAACTCCTCGGAACTGAATCCATTGACGCGGCACCCTGTCATAGATCTGATGCCAGATCAGTGTGGCATCACAGACAAGGGCGGCACCATGAGACTTGGACGTTATCCCTGTGTTGTTAAAGAAGGCACCAAAGCCTTTGATGCCTATGGCAGCACATTGATTCACGAACGCCACCGACATCGATATGAGGTCAATAACGACTATCGGCCGCAGTTGGAATCCCGCGGCATGGTCTTCAGTGGCTTGTCCCCGGATGACCGGCTCGTCGAGATGATCGAGCTGCCTGACCACCCTTGGTTTGTCGCTGGCCAGTTTCATCCCGAGTTCGTCTCAAGGCCGACCAGACCTCAGCCGCTGTTCAGGGATTTTATCAAAGCCGCCAAAGGATTCCTGCTTAAAAAGGGTTAGGCAGCGGATTAAAAAAGCATTAAGTTTGCCGGATAGCCATTGCAGAATATATATTTTCATCAGATACTTAGAGTATAAATACCAAGGTAAAGGAAGGGATCCACAGTGAAAAAACTGGCACCCATTGTCATTACAGCTATACTCATTGGCTATCTCGCCTTCTATCTTTGGATTCCGTTCAATTTAACAGTCGGACCGGAGCCATGGTTCGGCAAGATCATAGCTGCCGCTGTTGGTGCCGGTGCCGTCGGCATGATGACCGCCGCAGTCTACACCCTCATCATTCGTCTCAAAGAAATTGACAAAGAGGAGAAGGATAAAGATGATCTTAGTAAATACTGATTTTATTACAGGAAAAGAATTGGAAACCCTCTCTATCGTCAAAGGGTCCACTATCATGTCAAAGCATCTTGGCAAAGACATTATGAGCGGTCTGAAAACGCTGGTCGGCGGCGAACTGACAGAATACAACGACATGATGAATGAAGCCCGGGCACTGGCCACCAAACGCATGGTCGAAGAAGCGGCAGAGATGAGAGCAGATGCCGTCATCAATATCCGCTACGCGTCCAGCGCCGTAATGCAGGGTGCGGCAGAAGTTATTGCCTACGGAACAGCTGTAAGATTCAAATAAGAATCAGGACTCACATATTACATAAACAAAAAGGAAGAAGGCCGCCGCCTTCTTCCTTTTTGTTTTAATTTAGGCTTGCTGAACAGATCAAAATAAATTTATGACAGCTAAGTACTTGATTCGCATTTCAAGATTTGGATAGAAATCCATTCCTCTGGAGTATGTACTAATAGTTTTGAACTTGGGGCGCAGGTATTTAACTCTCAGTCTCTAAAAAATTCATCTCTTCTTTATCCCTCAAATTGCAGATCAGAGCTCCACTACATCCTTCGTGAGTGACCCCCACCAGGCCTTCCGGCCTGGTGGATTTTTCTGTCCGCAGGACAGAAAAAAGCAGGGCGCGCATGCGCTTCTACTTGCACCCTCATTATAGCTACAATCCCTCGGATG
>NZ_JAOTSB010000038.1 GCF_030247605.1 Acidaminobacter sp.
GTCAGCTCGTAACAGAGCTCGTGGGTATAGAAACGTAAAAACGTTTACCACCATGATTTACTTGTTAGGAGGCCGACTAAATCTGGAAATCAAAAGTGGCCTTACCCACTCGATTTAGCGAGGCGCCAATCATTATAACTCGAATCTAAAATAACTTGCGCTGAATAGTCCAAAAGTCTTAAACCGGAAAGTCGGGTCACATATTCATGCGGATACATTGGAATCGTTTCTGGTGTTCCATCTGCTTTTAGACGTCGGCGAAGCACTTTACCGGATGCCGTTCCAACTATGCTTGGACTCGCAGGTACTTCGACAATCATCACATTGCGCGGAGCCTCAATCATCTCCACTCTAACGGATTGAGGGGGAACCGTATGATTAGCGATAAGTGCAGCCAGTCCTGATAGATTTTTACGACTTTGGTTTAAACCCGAAACCGTACCATCATCTTCGATTCCAATATAAAGTTTTCCGCCTTGGGTATTGGCAAAACCAACAATAGTTTCAACAATTTCAGTATCAGATATTTTATTGCGGTCGCTTTTAAACTCGACAATAAGTGATTCAGTTTTTGGCAGCATGGTCCTCACCTCTTATAGCATTATTATAACACTATTATAACACATCGTGCTATCCTGTTTTTCATTCTATAGCACCACGTGTTATAATCGTGCTATAAATGTGTTATCAATCCGTGGTATCGTTAAATATATGTGTAAAAATCAACGACCATCGGCAGAGTCCTGAAGCTTTAAAAAGCTCAAGGACTTAGCCGATAGTCGTTTTTTCTTTCCGCTGGAAAAGGGTTGAAGAACCTGAGGTCAATAGGTGCAAGGGGCCTCAGACACCCACTTCACCCTCTTCCACACCTTATCAATTTTCCACAGCCACAGTGCCTGCCGGCGCCACCAGACGCTTATACACAAACGCGAACGCCGCAATGGTCAGCAGCATTTCCGGCAGCATGTAGGAGGCGTTGTAGATCAGCGAGTAGATCAGAGGATTCTGGCCCTCCGGCGCATAGGAAGCAAAGACGACGACGCCTGAAATGACGCTGGACACATAGCGCAGAAAGACGCCCAGGAGGATGCCAAAGGTCGCGTTCACCAGCTTCTTCCCAAACAGGCCTGCCAGTCCCAGGAATCCAAAGCCCAGAACGTAGTCAAACAGGATAGAGACTGGGTGGAAAGACCATTTTGGTCCCAGGATGAACTGAAGGATTCCATACACTATGGCCACAAAGAGGCCGGGGCCGGCACCATAGCGAACCGCGTAGATCAGGATGGGCAGCATGCTGACGGCTGTGATGGATCCGCCGCTGGGCATCTGAAAGATGACGACCAGGCTGAGGACATAGGCGAGGGCCAGCATGACGCCGCCTTCGACCAGCATTTTGACAGTGAGTTTGTTTTTCATGGATGAGTCTCCTCTCGGTTTTTATGTCAAAGCGAGAAAAAGATCCTGTACAGGGTGTGTACAGGATCTTCAGAAGACTCTAAACACACTTCCCTACGCCGGCACTACCCGGATCAGGTTCGAAGGGTCACGGCTTATAGCCATTCTCAGCATTTGCTCCCCTAGTGTACGGATTCAATTTTCTCATGACTTCGTTGTATGACTGCGCTCAATTAAAAGGAGCGCTGAATTTTGGTTCAGCCTACATCATGCCCGGCATGCCGCCGCCCATTGCAGGGCCAGCATCCTTGGAAGGAATGTCGACAACCGCTGCTTCGGTGGTGAGGAACATGGCGGAAATGGACGCTGCGTTTTGAACTGCGGAGCGCGTGACTTTCGTAGGGTCAACGATACCCGCCTGGAGCATGTTGACGTACTCGCCGGTGAGGGCGTTGAAGCCGACGCCTTTGTCAGCGTTCTTGACGTGCTCAACGATGACGGAGCCTTCTTGGCCAGCATTGATGGCGATTTGGCGAACCGGCTCTTCGAGAGCGCGGGCGATGATCTTAGCGCCCGTCTTCTGGTCGCCTTCGAGGCTTTCGATCAGCTTGTAGATTTCAGGAAGCACGCCAATCAACGCTGTGCCGCCGCCTGGGACAATACCTTCTTCAACCGCTGCGCGAGTCGCGTTGAGAGCGTCCTCGAGGCGGAGCTTCTTCTCTTTCATTTCGACTTCCGTTGCAGCGCCAACCTGGATGACCGCTACGCCGCCGGCGAGTTTAGCCAGGCGCTCTTGAAGCTTTTCTTTGTCGAAGTCGGAAGTGGTTTCTTCGATTTGGACGCGGATCTGGCGGATGCGGTCCTGGATGTTGCCGTGGTCGCCTTCGCCATCGATGATGGTCGTGTTGTCCTTGCTGACTTTGACAGACTTGGCACGGCCAAGGAGGGAGACGTCAGCGGTCTTGAGCTCGTAGCCAAGCTCCTCGGAAATGACTGTGCCGCCTGTGACAGCAGCAATGTCAGCGAGCATTGCTTTTCTTCTGTCGCCAAAGCCAGGGGCTTTGACCGCCACGCACTCGAAGGTGCCGCGGAGCTTGTTGACGACCAGCGTGGAGAGGGCTTCGCCTTCGACGTCTTCAGCGATGATCAGGAGCTTTCTGCCCTGCTGAACGATTTGCTCGAGGATTGGGAGCACTTCCTGGATATTGGAGATCTTCTTGTCCGTGATCAGGATGTACGGGTTTTCGAGGACCGCTTCCATTTTGTCCGGATCAGTGATCATGTATGCGGAGATGTAGCCGCGGTCGAACTGCATGCCTTCGACGACTTCGAGCTGGGTGCTCATGGTCTTGGACTCTTCAACCGTGATGACGCCGTCTTTGCCGACCTTTTCCATGGCTTCCGCAATGAGATCGCCAATAGTTTCGTCGCCTGCAGAGATCGACGCGACGTCTGCAATGTCGTTTTGGGTTTCAATATTGACGCTCATGTCCTTGAGGCCTTCTACGGCAAGTTTGACTGCTTTCTCAATGCCCTGCTTGAGGATCATTGGGTTCGCGCCAGCCGCGACGTTCTTCACGCCTTCGCGGATGATCGCTTGAGCGAGGAGGGTTGCGGTGGTAGTACCGTCGCCAGCGACGTCGTTGGTCTTAGTCGCGACTTCTTTGACGAGCTGTGCGCCCATGTTCTCGTAGGCATCTTCAAGCTCGATTTCTCTGGCAATGGTAACGCCGTCATTGGTGATCAGCGGCGCGCCAAATTTCTTGTCGAGGATGACGTTGCGGCCTTTAGGGCCGAGGGTGACTTTGACCGTATCTGCAAGCTTGTTGACGCCGGTTTCGAGCTTGCGTCTCACTTCTTCTGAATACATGATTTCTTTAGCCATGTAGGGTTAACCTCCTGTAGTGAATGTTGGATTTGAATTATTTATGCACTGAGGTGCCTTTTTGCTTTGTCTGTGACATATAGACAGGTAGACGTTTAATGGAAGTCTAAACTATTCAACGATTCCCAAAAGCTTGGACTGCTCAATAATGGTGAACTCTTCGTTGTCGATCTTGACTTCTGTGCCGGCATACTTAGGGAAAATGACCTTGTCGCCCACTTTGACTTCCATGACGATTTCTTTGCCATCAATCATGCCGCCTGGTCCGACTGCGACAACTTCCGCGTACTGAGGCTTCTCTTGAGCCTGACCCGGGAGAACGATCCCGCTTTTTGTTTTTTCTTCGGCTTCGAGCTTGCGGATGACCACGCGCTCGCCTAAAGGTCTGATGTTCATGTTGAATCCTCCTGTTCATATAATTGAGATGAAAAACTCCCGGCACTTCCTGCTTGAGGAGAGCGCAGAGAGCCATAAACCTAACGCTCTGGAACTATCATAATATAATTTCTGATAATTATCAATAGTTTTTTGGCACTCGTATAACACGAGTGCTAATAATTGTGTGGAAGTTGTCATTGGGTCCGGTACAGAGTGCAACTTGGGGTCAGGTACCGAGTCGCATTCTGTACCGGACCCCCACACATTCCCTACTTATGCACCCGCATCGAATTCAAAATGGCCAGGAGGGCGACGCCGACATCGGCAAATACTGCTTGCCACATGGATGCGAGGCCCAGAGTGCCCAACCCCAGCACCAGCGCCTTGATCCCAAGGGCCAGGGCAATGTTCTGGCGCACCACGGCATTCGTCTTCTTGCTGATCTGAATGGCCTCGGCCACCTTGTCCAGGTCGTCATTCATAATGACAATATCCGCGGCTTCAATGGAGAGATCCGCTCCGAGGCCGCCCATGGCAATGCCTACATCGGCAATCGCCAGGGCTGGTGCGTCGTTGAGGCCGTCGCCCACGAAGACGACCTTGCGGCCGCGACCCCGGGCATCCTCAATGGCCTTGACCTTACCGTCCGGCAGCAGCTCGCTGAGAACCAGGTCCAGCCCAGCCTCTGCGCCAATGGCCTCCGCGATTTCTTTGCGGTCGCCGGTCAGCATGACAACCTGTCCCACGCCTTCCCGACGCATTGCCGCTATGGCTGCCGCAGAGGTCGCTTTAATCTGGTCGCTGACGTCAATGGCTCCAAGCCATGCGCCGTCGACCACCACGTGCACCCGGGTCAGCTGACCGCCGCTGACGCCGGGCGTAATGCCCAGCTCCTCCAGCAGTCTGGCGCTGCCTACGTGCCATAGACGACCATCGTAGGTTGCCCGGACGCCGCGGCCCGCCAGTTCCTCGTAATCCTCGATCATCCCAAAGACAATCCCGCGGGCTTTGGCCTCTTCAGTGATCGCTTTGGCAATGGGGTGATTGGAAAGATGCTCCAGCGCCGCTGCCCCTTCCAGGAGTGCCGCCTCGCGGGTGTGGCCGTGGATCTGTGCCACTTTGAACTTGCCCTCGGTGATAGTGCCCGTCTTGTCCAGAAAGACCGTGTCCGCGCCCACCAGAGCCTCCAGGTAGTTGCCGCCCTTGATGAGAATCCCTCTCGAAGACGCCCGGCCAATCCCGCCAAAGAAGCCCAGCGGAACCGAAATCACCAACGCGCACGGACAGGAGACTACCAGGAAGATCGACGCCCGGTACAGCCACGTCGTCCAGCTGTCCCCGGTGACCAGCGGCGGCACAATCGCTATGAGGGCGGCGACCAGGACAACCGCTGGTGTATAAACCTTGGCGAAGCGCGTGATGAACCGCTCTGTGCTGGCCTTTTTATCCGCGGCCGACTCGATCAGCTCAAGAATTCTGCCAATAGTCGAAGACTCATAATCCGCGCTCGTCCGAATCCTGAGCACGCCGGTCTTGTTGATGCTGCCGCCGAAGACCGTCGACCCCGGTGCGACTTCTAAAGGAAGGGATTCGCCGGTGATGGCGGAGGTGTCCAGGACGGCCATGCCACTTTCAACTATGCCGTCCAGCGGGATGCGCTCGCCGGGCTTGACCAGGATGAGGCTGCCGCTTTTGACGAATTCGGTGTCGATATCGCGGATTTCTTCAGGGGCGGCTTGTGTCTGAAGCTGCTGCTGCGGCTGCGGTGAGGTGGTTTGAGCCGTGACCATGGTTGAAAACGCCTTGCTGAGAGGCTGAGCCAAAAGCGCAGCCGATGAGCCCTCTTCCCCCGCCTGGGCCTCCACGATCCAGTGGGTCTTTTCGACCTTGATGTCCATGAGGGAGGCAATGGATTTGCGGGATTTGTTGACCGCGTAGTCCTCGAACAACTCCCCAACCCGGTAAAACAGCATGACGGCCACGGCCTCCGGATATTCGCCAATGACCCAGGCGCTGACGGTGGCTATAGACATGAGGAATTTTTCCTCAAACCAGTTGCCCTGCCTGAGGTTGTTGAAAGCGCCGAGGAGGACACCGCGGCCCACCAGCAGGTAAGCGACCACGTAGATGCCAATTCTTACCGGGTCCGGCAGGAGCCCCAGGGCACTGCCCAGCATGGCGCCAAAGTATAAACCTGCTCCTATGATGAGCTCAGTTTTATCGCGTTTTTCCGTTTCTTGGCCGTGGGAATGGCCGTGTTCGTGGTCCTGGTCATGGTTATGGTGCTGGACTTGAGCCAGGTCCCTGACCCCAACATGGGGCTCATAGCGGTGGACAACTTCGGTGATTTTATCTGCCAAAAGCTCTGGTACCGGCGCTGAAACACCTTCAACTGTCTTCACGATCAGCTTTTTCGTTGCGAATCGCAGGGTGGCAATTTCCACCTCCGGCAGGGCGTTGACTGCCGTCTCAATCTTGGCCGCGCAGCTGGCGCAGTTGAGTCCGGTAAGCTCGTACTGAAATTTTTGGGACTTACTGTCTATGGCGGTTTGGGTTGCGTTCATGGGATCCTCTCCTGTCAGTACGCTTACCTTTATGGGCAGCGCGGGGTGTTCTTTGATTTATTATCTTTGCGGCACTATTCGTGGCTCAGGTGAACGAGGCCGGCGTTCATGATGGCGGCGACGTGCTCGTCGTCCAGCCTGTAATAGATTACCTTGCCGTCCCGTCGGTTTCTCACCAGCCGTGCCTGCTTCAGAATGCGGAGCTGATGGCTGATGGACGATTGGGTCATGTTGAGAACGTGGGCGATGTCGCACACGCAGAGCTCAGAATGAGCCAGTGCGCTCAGAATCCTGATCC
Organism: Acidaminobacter sp.; assembly: GCF_030247605.1. GTDB lineage: Bacteria > Bacillota > Clostridia > Peptostreptococcales > Acidaminobacteraceae > Acidaminobacter. The sequence goes on from NZ_JAOTSB010000038.1 coordinate 6,521, forward strand.
GTGTTGAGTCTCCCAGCACTTTGAAAAAGTCCGCCAGGTCAATCAGGTGTTCCTCGGGATGCTGATCCGCTTTAACTTTTTCCACCACGTCTTCGTGGATGATGGCGCAGTCGCATTTATACTCATTTTGTACCTCGAGATTCATAATTTGGTCTCCTTTTCGATTGAACATATGTATATCTGTTCATGTGTTCAATTAAATTATATGCCTATGAGGCGGCTCCGTCAAGATGAAAAACCAATAAGGTTAAGCGAGTGTCCGTCCCCGAGTTGCGGTGGGCGTCTGACACCAAGTTACAGTGAGTGTCTGACACTGAGTTGCAATGAGTGTCTGACACTGAGTTGCAATGAGTGTCTGACACCGAGTTGCAGTGAGTGTCTGACACCGAACTCAAGTGAGTGTCTGACACCGAACTCAAGTGAGTGTCTGACACCAAACTTAATCCGGTGCCAGAGCTTGAGTGCTGACGCCTTCCAAAAAAAGGCCGGAGCCCCGCACTATCAGGGGCTCCGGCTTCCATTTCAACCAACACCTATCTCAACCATCTTCCATTCCAACTATCTTCCACTACACCTCTCCAGCCTCATAAACAACCCGACCGCCAACCAGGGTCATGGCGACTTTCGCCTCAAGCAATTCCCTGCCTGTCAGCTCGAAAAGATTACGATCCAGGACGACCAGATCCGCGAGCTTTCCAACCTCTAACGTCCCGAGACTTGCCTCATCAAAGGACACATAGGCGGCATCGGAAGTGAAGAGCCGGACAGCTTCCATCACGCTAAGCTTCTCCTCCGGCAGCCACCCGCCATCAGGCTCCCCCGAAAAATCGCAGCGCTCAACAGCGGCGTAAATATTTTCAACAACACTGAAGCTCTCCACCGGCGCGTCGGAGCTGCCCGCCGTCCGGATCCCCATGTCACGCATGGTCTTCCAGGCGTAGACCTTGTCCATGCGTTCGCGGCCAATCCTCGCCTCCACGATCCCCATGTCCGATGGTACAAACACCGGCTGAATGTAGGCAAGGAGCCCCGCCTGCCGCATTTTTTCCAGCAGCACCTGGGTCGTCAGCTGGGCGTGTATGATGCCGTGCCTCAGGGGGTTGAGGTGACCATCGGCTGAGCCACGGGCTTTCACCAGCTCCTCAAGCAACGTCACCGTCAAGTCAATCGCCCCATCCCCAATCGCGTGCACGGCGACCTGCATGCCGCGGCTCTCCGCCAAGACCATAAACGCCCTCAGCTCCTCCTTTTCAAAGCTTTGTATGCCCGTGGTCCCGGGATCGTCACTATAAGGCGCAGACAACAGCGCAGTCCGGGCCCCCAAGGAACCATCCGAAAACAGTTTGAGAGGCCCAATGCGGAAAAACGCACTGCCCACGCCCGTCGTATAACCCGCCTCCAAGAAGCCCTCAAATTCCTCCAGGGTATTGAACAGACACTGCTCACAAACCCGAACCGTCAAAGCCTGCGCCCGATCCATAGCCTCCATGGCGCCGACCACCTGGCGCCACTCGCCATCCGGCATCCCCATGAAATCTGTGGAGTGAATAGACGTAATCCCCTCCCGGTTCAGATCCGCCTGGCCCATGGTCATCAGCTGGATCACAGCCTCTTCCGTCAGCGGTTCCAGCAGCAGCTTGTGGAGGAAAGCCGCACTTTCCTGCAGCACCCCCGTCTCAGCGTCAATGTAAGCGGAGACTTTTTTCGCCTCTTCCATCTGCAGAATTCGCTCCATAGCCACGCTGTTGGCAACGGCAATGTGGCCGCAGACTCTGGTGTAGACCACCGGAAGCTCGGTCGACACCAAATCCAGATCGGCTCTCGTAACGAATCGCTGTTCTCCCGCAAAGAGATTCTGGTTCCAGCCCCAGCCCAGCAGCCAGCCCCGGTAAGGTCCCTTCTCCCGGGCAAATACCTGCCCCCGCGCAACGACCTCCTCGGGCGAAGCGCAGTCAAAAAACGACGCGGTAATCTTGGAAACCGCATATTCCAAGATGTGCAGGTGGGTATCCATAAACCCCGGAAGCACCAGCTTTCCCTGTAGGTCATGGCCCGCCAGCGCCTCAAGCTCCAAAGCTTCCAGACTGCTGCCCAAAAAGGCAATTTTTCCGTCTTTGAGGCCTATAGCTTCATAAATTGTTTCATTATCATCCATAGTTTGAATCACACCGTTGAAAAAGATCTTGTCAAACATTGCGAAACACTCCTTCTGAAATGTTTTGAGTCCATCAATTTTTAACATGCAATTTCAGCGCCAACATCGCGCCCATACCAGGCAGCCTTCGCGCAAAAGGCTGGCGCGCCCTTCCAAAGCGGGTTTCACGTCCCTGGCGTCAGTTTTCCCAAGACCGTTATAAGTAGGATTCCCCTTACTTCACGGTAAAAATAGTTTAACATTTTTACGACCATCGGCAAAACCTATCACTTTCCCCAAAAAACAAAAAAAGAAAGCTGATACCTATAGTCACCAACCTTCTTTCCTATCCCAAACACCAACCGCCACTTACGACGGCTGGCATTCCTTCAAAACCTAAAGCACCCCAATCATACCCGCGACCCAGTTGTAAAACGGCACCAGGGCCACCGGCAAAAACACCGCCGGGAGCATATTGCCCACCTTGAGATCCGCGTCCACCAGCATTTTGAAGCCCAGCGCCATAATCAGCATCCCACCGGCCGACGTCATAGCCCCAATGACCTCCGGGCTAAGCAAATCCTTCACGGATCCCGCCGTCAGCGCGATCAGTCCCTGATACACCAGCACGCTGATGCTGGAAAACGCCACGCCTATGCCCAGGGTCGCCGCGAAAATGACCGACACAATGCCGTCAATGACCGACTTGGCGTACAGCGTCTGGTGATTGTTGCTGAGGCCGCCCTCAAGGGCCCCCATGATGGCCATGGAGCCCACGCAGAATAGCAGCGTCGCCGTGACAAAGCCTTTCGTAAACCCGCCGGTCCCTTTGATAAACCTGCGCTCCACCGCGTGGGTCATGTTCTCCAGCCTTTGCTCAATGTTGATGCCCTCGCCAATAGCCGTGCCCAGCGCCAGGCTCAGCAGCACCACCAAAATGTTCGACTCCGTTAATGCACTTGATACCCCAATGATAATGACGCCCAGTGACAGCGTCTTAATGATAGCTTGCCCGAACTTCTCCGGCATCCTCTTCCCGATCAGAAGGCCGAGAATCCCTCCAATCAATACTGCAACCGCATTTGCAATTGTACCTGACAAAATCATACTGCTTACGCCTCCATTTCTGAATTTCTGCCCCAATGAAACAATAATTGTTGTGCATACCCAGCTTGGTCTCCAAAAAGATCCTCCGCGAAGGCTTTTATGTCTTTAGCGCTGGCCTCATGGCTGAAATACAGCCGCCGCATCATCTTCATAACCCAGGTGTCCACTGGAAAAGACGCCCTCCGCCCATAACCGAACAGCATGATGCAGGACGCGACTTTGTCACCGACTCCCGGCAGCGTCAGCAAGGCTTTCTTCAGCTGGTCGTCATCAAGCCCCCGCCAAGCCTCCAGATCCGCTTCCCCGCTGGCGACCTTCTGCGCCGTGGCCAGCAAATATTGGTCTCTATAACCCGCTCCAGCCTGCCGATAGTCATCCAACCCCAGCCCAGCCAGCACTTCAGGCTTTGGGAAGGCCTTCATGGTGGAATGCGGAACGCTTTCCCCAAACCGTTCAGAAAGCACCTCGATGCTGCATTTTATTCTGGGGATATTGTTGTTGCCCGAGAGGATGAAGGTCACGAGCATTTCCCACGGGTCCTGCCTGAGGATGCGGATCCCGCGGCCAAATTGAGCCGCTTTTGCCATGGCGGCGCTTGGATCCCGTCTCAGCAAGGTCTCTTCGATGGCCGAGTAATCCGTGTCCAGATCGAAATAACTTTTCCAGAAGCTCTCGAAGTCCTCAGGCGCAGTCTCTAAAACCACTATCCCCGCCGATTGTCTCAGCCTCAAATACCGTCCCGATGCTGCACCCTCATAGGCAGCTTCAGTGTCTTCTGGGAGGCCGCTGTCAAGCTTTCGCCACCGGAATGCCTGACCGCATTCAAAGGTTTTGACCAGATCGAAATAGGCACTCGGCAGTCTTATGATCCCAGAGGTTTTTGCATCTTCATTGACGAATTCTAAGGCTGCCATCCGTTCCACCTCACACATCTTAAGAAATTGTAACGTTTTCAGGGAGAATTTGCAAATTGTTTTGTGCGAAAAATGGAAGGAAAATGGTGCGGGGCACCATTTTCGCGGTTTGAAGAGAAACTCGGTGTCTGACACCGAGTTTCTCAAGTGGCTAAAAGTCGTTTATCCCAGAGCTCCGCTGCGCTTCGCTCTGGGACACGGGCTGCGCCCTATACAAACAAAATCAGTCCCACAGTTCAGAGAGCAAGCTCTCTTCAATGTGGTTCCTCTTTTGTTTGTGCACTTCTGTTAGCCTTCGCGGCCTCCTCGTTTAAGACTAGCCAGCCGGCGTTGCCGGCTGGTTTCGCGCCCCCTGGGGCGCGAAAAAAGCAGGGCGCCTCAGCGCCCTGCTTTCTAATCCGTCACACTTAACTCTACAAACTCAAACTTATTCACATCAAACAAACCTACATCTGTCAGCTTAATCTCCGGGATCACCGGCAGCGCCAGAAACGCCAGAGTCATCACCGGATCGTAGACACGCTTGACACCCAGGCTGTAACCCACTTCCAAGAGTGCTTTGAGCCGATCATCCACCAGCTCAATAGGCTCGTCGGACATCAAGCCGCCAATAGGCAGCGGCATGGAGGCCACGACCTCGCCTCCCTTGACCATGGCGATCCCTCCGCCAATGCGCTGAATTTCCTCAATAGCTGCCAGCAGGTTCTCATTGGTGTCCCCAATCACAATTAAATTGTGGCTGTCGTGGGCTATAGTCGTGGCAATGGCGCCATTCTTGAGGCCAAAGCCCTCCACCAGGCCCTTGCCAATATTGCCTGTGGCGTGGTGGCGCTCGATAACCAGGAGCTTCAAAATGTCTAGACGCTCGTCATACTTGAAGAAACCATCCTCAGTCACGACCTTACGGACTGCGCTCTCCGTCACCAGAGAATGCGGCAGCAGCCGGATAACCCGGGCAAAGTCAGAGGACATGGCGATTCGAAGATCATCGGCAGCAACCGGTTTAAAGTTGACCGTATTCACAACTGCCTCCGAGGCAATTTCCGTCACCTCGAACAGCGCTTTCCCATGCTCCGCGACCAGACGTCCGCCTTTGAACACCATTTCAATATTGAAGGCTTTAAGATCGTCAAAGACGATCAGGTCCGCCTGGTAACCCGGCGCTACAGCGCCCCGGTCATAGAGCCTGTAAGCCTCCGCCGCATTCAAAGACGCCATTTTAATGGCGGTAATCGGCGCCAGGCCTCGGGAGATCGCCAGCCTGACGTTGTTGTCAATATGGCCTTCCACCAGGATGTCCCCCGGGTGGCGGTCATCCGTGCAGAAGAAAATGCGCCGTACATTGTCCTTGTTGACCCCGGCCACCAACTCCGCCAGGTTCCGGGCCGCAGAGCCCTCCCGGATTTGGATATACATACCCAGGCGAAGGCGGTCGATCATCTCCTCCACCGTGGTACATTCGTGCTCGGTTCTTACCCCACCCGCCACATAGGCGTTGAGCCCCTTGTCCTTTATGACAGGGCCGTGGCCGTCGATGAGCTTTCCATCGGCAACAGCAAGCTTATCAATGGCTTCGGGCGAAGCGCTCTCCACGGCAGGATAGTCCATCATCTCCCCCAGTCCGAGGACACGGGGATGGTTGATCAGCGTTTCCAGGTCCGCCGCCAGGAGCTTCGCCCCGGCATTTTCAAAGGACGTGGAAGGCACACAGGACGGCAGCATGACATAGACATCCAGCGGCAAAACCTCGCTGTTGTCCAGTATATACTGGATCCCCCCAAGCCCGCAGACGTTGGCAATTTCATGGGGATCCGCAATAATCGTGGTGGTGCCCCGGGGCAGAATCGTCTTCGCGAACTGCGCCGGTGTCACCATGGAGGACTCAATGTGAACGTGGCCGTCGATCAGCCCCGGCGCCACATAGCGGCCCTCCAGGTCAATCTCCTCCAGCCCTTCATACTGGCCAATGCCGGCGATCTCGCCGCCGACAATAGCCACATCCCCTTCCAGAATTTCCTCGGTAAAAACGCTGACAATTCTGGCATTCTTCAGGACAAGATCCGCTTTGACACGGCCGCTGGCCACGTCTATGCGATTTTTGATCTTCGCTTTCAAAGCCGTTCGGTCAATCGCAAGGCCAGGACTAGCCATTGGCGTCAGCTCCCTCCGCTACAGCAGCTTTCGCTTTTGCCTCACGGTCCGCCACTATGGCTTTCAGCACTACGTCTGGCGTTGCAGGCAATTCGAAAATCCGGATCCCTATGGCATCGTAGATAGCATTGAGGATCGCAGGCGCCACCGGCACCATGGTCGGCTCGCCTATGCCCTTTGCCCCGTATGGCGCCGTATTTTCCGGATCCTCCACAATGTACTTGTGAATCGTCGGAATGTCCATAGCCGTTGGGATAATATATTTCGCAAACTTGTTGTTCTTGATGACGCCGTCCTTGACCCCAAGGTCCTCGTACAGTGCATACCCAAGACCCATGACAAAGCCGCCGTCAATCTGGCCTTCTACCAGATCCGGGTTGATGGCACGGCCCACGTCCTGGACGCACCAGGCCTGCAGCACCTGCACCCGGCCGGTCTCGGTATCCACCTCAACCTCTGTGCCGTAAGCGTTGAAGGTGTACGGCCAGTAAGGCACCCCTTCGCCCGTCTCCGGGTTCATGCCAATAGTCTGTGCCGTAAACGAATCCGTCACCGCCAGCACCCGGCCCTCAGACTTCAGATGGGATGCGAGTTCCGCAAACGTCGTCTTTCGGCTTGGGAAGATTGGAAGCCAAATCTTTTGATCCGCCATTTCAAGACCCGCAGTGGAGTTGAGCTTCAAATACAGCCGCGCTTCTTCCAGCAACGCTTTTTTGAAGGACTCTGAGGCCTTCAGCACCGCATTGCCTGTATTATAGGTCTGACGGCTGGCCGCCGCCGTTCCGGAATCCAGAAATTCTCTGGTATCTTCGCAGATCATATGGACCTGGTCGGAATGGATTCCAAGTACCTCGGCACAGACCTGAGGCATGATGGTCTTCGAGCCCTGTCCTACCTCAGTGGCACCGACACGAAGCAAAATCTCCCCATTTTCAGCGAGTTCAACAGTCGCCACGGAATAATCCGGGAAACCATTGCCATAACCCGTGCCATACCAGCTGAGTGCTATACCTCTTCCGCGCTTAAGCATGTTCCGTCACCGACCTTTCTTGAACCGCTGCAGAATCGGATCCCGGCACTGCTTTGGTCCCTGAAGATGCCGCATCAAGGCCCGCAGCTTCACTGCCGCCATTCATAGCCTGGTTCAAAATCTCAAGACAAGTCTCCAGGGGCACAGACTCCGTCAGAACCTGACCGTTCGCCGTGACTGAGCCTTTTCTGAAGAGGTTCTTCATACGAATCTCATAAGGCGTCATGCCCAGGGCTTCCGCCAAAATGTCCATATGCTGCTCATAGGCTACCGGTACCTGAGTCGCTCCAAAGCCCCGCATAGCGCCGGCATAAGGATTGTTGGTATAAACTGAGTAGCTGTCAACAAAGACGTTTTCAATTTCATAAGGTCCGGTAATGTGAACGCCTGCTTTTCGCATGACGTTGATCGCCCAGGACGCGTATGCTCCGGTATCCCCGTGAAGCTCAGCTTCCAGGGCCAGCAGCTTCCCGTCCTCAGCCGCGCCAACTTTAAGGCGCATGAAGACCGGGTGCCGCTTGGAGTGCGCGTAGAAGGACTCCTCCCGAGCCATAGTCGTCTTGACCGGACGGCCAAGGGCAATCGTCGCCAGCGCCAGGTGAATCTGCATGCTGATATCCTCCCGGCCGCCAAAGGCGCCGCCGACTACAGGATTCAGAATGACCACCTGCTCCAGCTCCCAGCCTATGGCCTCCGCCACTTCGATCTGGTCAAAGTGCGGATACTGGGTGGACGCCACCACAATGACTTTGTCTTCTTCCATATAGGCCAGTCCGCTCTCAGGCTGTAAAAAGACATGATCGACAAAAGGCGAAACGTACTCCCGCTCAATGACCACGGCTGAGTCCGCAAAACCCTTTGTCACATCCCCGCGTCTGCATTTATAGTGATAAATCAGGTTGTCTTTGCCGTCATGAACCTGAGGTGCGCCCTCTTTCATAGCTTCCTTTGGGTCGAAGACCGCCGGAAGTGCTTCATACGACACTTTGACCAAAGCGCAGGCGTCATCCGCCTGAGCCTGAGTCTCCGCCACCACAAACGCAATGGGATCACCGACACGGCGAACCTTACGGGCGCAAAGTACCTCATGATCCTTGAACAGAACCCCATGAACATTATGCCCAGTGACATCCGCAGCGGTAAAGATCCGGATGACACCCGGTGCTTTTTCAGCTTCCGTCAGATCCAGCGTAAAATACCCGTGAGGAATCTCAGACCGGACTGTCGCTCCATAGACGCAGTTTTCCATTTCAATATCCTGAGGATACAGCGCCGTTCCCGTCAGCTTCGCCCGGGCGTCTTTGCGCTGAATTCTCTGGCCTACAGATTTCAGTGTGCTCATTTCTGCTCACCTCGCTCCTGCATGACCTCGGAAGCGGTTTTGATGGCTTTCACCATCTTATCATAACCCGTGCAGCGGCAGAGATTCCCGCTGATGGCCTCTTTGATTTCGTTGTCATCCGGCGCAACGTTCTTGTCCAGCAGGGCTTTAGCCGAAAGCACCATACCCGGAATGCAGTAGCCGCATTGAACCGCGCCGTTATCGAGAAACGCCTGTTGAACGGGATCAAGACCATCGGCAGTCTCAAGCCCTTCAATCGTGACGATCTTTTTCCCTTCGCATTGTGCCGCGAGCACCAGACAAGAATCCACCGCATTGCCGTCCAAAATGACAGTGCAAGCGCCGCATTCGCCTTCCCCGCAGCCTTCCTTCGTCCCCGTCAGCCCCAGCGGACCTCGGATGACGTCTAAAAGCCTCATGTGATCCTCAATTTCAAGCCTGTGGTCTTTTCCATTCACATTCAAATTCAGCGTAATCATGATGCTACCCCCCTGTTGCTTATACAGACGCGCGAAGCGCTTTTCTCAGCGCGGCGCCAAAGACGCCACGCACTGCCTCACGTTTAAACGGCATAGTGCCCCTTCCGTTAAGTCGTTTGGCCACGACTTCGGAGAACAGGTCGCAGGCAGCCTCAATAGTGGCTTCATCCAGCGTCCTGCCTTCCAGGAAGGCTTCCAGTTCAGGTTCCCGCATGCCCGTCAGACCTATGGATCCGGACGCGACACACGCTTTATCAATGACACAGCCTTCACCCAGTTCAAGCGCTGCGGCAGCACTGAGTCTCGAAATCGCCAGCGCATTGCGCAGTCCCAGTTTTTCAAATTGCACATTGATCTGCGTTGCCCCCGGGCGCGGTATGACGATCTGGGTGATGATTTCCGACGCGCTGAGGTCCGCCTGACCTTTGCCTTTGAAGAAGTCCTTAAGTGCCACCGTTCTGCAGCCCTCAGGTGATACAATTTCCAGAACTGCTTCCATGGCCAGCAGCGGCGGTACCGCGTCAGCAGCCGGCGAAGCGTTGGCAATATTGCCGCCTACGGTTCCCAGATTTCGAATCTGAGGCGCACCCACAGATCTCGACGCTTCCCAAAGGCCCGGCATCTGCGTTCTGACTTGGTCAGAGGCCACTAATTCACTGTACTTGGCGCAGGCTCCAATAGCAATGTAGTCCGCTTCAAAGCGGATGCCACGGCACTCCGGCACGTCCGAAATATCGATGATGACCGGCTTCTTGTTGTGCTTCTCCCTGATCTTGACCAGCAGATCTGTGCCGCCGGCAATCAGCTCTGCCCTGCCCTCATTAGCCCTCAGCGCTTCCAGCGCTTCCTTCAGAGAATAGGCCTTGATGACTTTTTCCACTTTCATTCGCTATGACACCTCTTTCTTTTAGAAAAGAAAATGCCCCCTAGCAGCGCGCGGGGGCATTTTCCGGATACACGCTCTATGCGAAGATTTCCTTTAGGATAAACAGCACAGCGAGTATATAGGTCACAATAGGAACATCTTTGGTTTTGCCTGTGAGCGTTTTGATGAGCGCATAGGAAACGATACCGAAGACAATACCTTCTGCGATAGAGTAAGCGAGCGGCATCATGATGATGGTCAGGAACGCAGGAATCGCTTCAGTGAAGTCCTCAAGATCGATTTCCTTGATAGGCGACATCATGAAGAGACCAACAATGATCAGGGCTGGTGCAGTTGCAGCGCCCGGAATCATGATGAAGAGCGGCGATACAAATAAAGCGACAAAGAAGAGACCTGCAGAGACGAGTGCCGTCATACCGGTTCTTCCGCCTTCAGCAACGCCGGAAGCAGATTCAACATAAGTCGTGACAGTAGAAGTACCTACCATAGCGCCAAATGTAGTACCGACAGCATCCGCGAAGAGCGCTCTTTTTACGCCAGGAAGTCTGCCGTTTTCATCCAGCATGTTGGCTTTAGTTGAGACGCCAATCAGTGTGCCGATGGTGTCGAACATGTCAACAAACAGGAACGTACCGAGAACGATCCACATATCCGCAGTCAAGATCTTGTCGAACTCGAACGCGAAGAGGGCCATTGGAGGCGGCGTGCTGAAAACGGATTCAGGAAGCTGCGCGACTCCAAGAGGAATTGCGAGTACGGTAGAAATAATAATACCTAAGAGAATAGCGCCTTTGACTCTGAGCGCCAGCAGGACGCCAGTGATGACCAGACCAGCCAGAGCAACCTGAGCATTGGCATTGCCGACAAAATCACCCAGCATCAGAGGAACGCCCTGACCTTGAACGACAATGCCAGAGTTGTAAAGTCCAATAAAGGCAATGAAGAGACCAATACCGACCGATACGGCTTTCTTGATGTTCTGTGGAATACTGTCAATGATGGCTTCACGTACGTTGAAGAATGTTAGAATCAGGAAGATGATACCTTCGATGAATACTGCGGTGAGTGCGAACTGCCAGGAGTAGCCCATCGTCAAAACAACGGTGTAGGCGAAGAAGGCGTTGAGGCCCATGCCCGGCGCGAGTACGAACGGCAGATTTGCGTAGAACGCCATGATCAGCGTCGCGACCATGGAAGAAAGCGCGGTCGCCGTGAAGACAGCGCCGAAGTCCATGCCTGCGTCAGCCAGAATCAACGGGTTGACGATCAGGATGTAAGCCATGGTCATGAATGTGGTGAAGCCAGCTAAAACTTCAGTTCTTGCGTTGGTGCCGTGCTCCGAGAGTTTAAAAAACTTCTCGAAAAATCCTGTATTATTGGTCATTTTTCGTTACCCCCCATGATTTGTAAAAAAGAGTCCTCTTTGCCTACCCTCCTTACCTCCGGAATTGTATGATGTGAAAAATGAAGAACCATAAAAAGCAGAATTGCGGCCTTGCTGTATGAATTTGTATCGTGTGCTTCACTGTTGATAAAGGAAAGCCCGCGGTGAATTCCTTCAGAATTCACCGCCTGGCTAATAATTTATTTCACTGCACTTAGGATTTCAAAATTCTCAACGTCGACGATGCCCATGTCTGTGATCTTCCATTTCGGGCTGGTAGACAGTCCAAGGAAGGAAAGGTGCATGAACGGCGCGTGAACTTTGCAGCCCAGTTTCGTTCTCGCGTTGTCTTCGAGTTCGCGGATTTTGACACTGACCTCATGCCCTGTCAGCTCGTCTGTGATCAGACCGCCAACCGGGAGTCTGAGCTCATCGATCACGCGGCCATTACTGACCAGCGCGATGCCGCCGCCAATTTCCTTGACTCTGTTCGCTGCGATTGCCATGTCGTTGTAGTTGGTCCCCATGACGAGGAGGTTGTGCGTATCGTGGGCAATGGATTCCGCCATGGCGCCGTTTTCGATGCCGAAGCCCTTCACGAAGCCTTTGCCAATGTTTCCGTTGCGCCCGTAGCGCTCAACACAGATGAGCGGCACGACGTCCTGCTTCATATCCGCCTGAACGACGCCATTTTTCACTGGAAGCTCTGCTTCCAGGGCATCTGACAAGTTCTGGTCAGGAATGAGCCCTATAACGTTAACGGTTGCCTTTGAGCCTTCCGCCTTGATTTCAAGGTCTGCAGCCGACAGAGTCTTGAACTTGACGGAGTTCTTTACGCTCTCCGGATAAGTGTATTTTGGAATGTCGATCAGCATTTGACCATTGGCCGCAACCAATTTGCCATCGATAAACACCGCGTCGACAACCATGTTCTGAAGGTCGCTGATGACCGCGATATCCGCCAGCTTGCCGGGAAGCAGCGCGCCCCGGTCTTCAAGCTTGAAGTATGTCGCCGGATTGATGGTGACCATCTGGATGGCTTCCACCGGATTCACGCCCTGAGCAATAGTTCGCTTGACGATTTCATTCATATGGCCGAGCTTTTCAAGATCCTCTGCGACCATATCATCCGTCGCGAGCACGGCTCTTCTCGAATCCATTTTTTCTTCTGTGATGGCACGGATACATTCTGCCATGTTCTTTTGGGTAGAACCTTCACGCATGAAGACGTAGACGCCCTGGCGAAGCTTTTCAACAGATTCAGCCTTAGTCGTCGTTTCGTGGCAGGAGCACGTACCGCCGGCGGCGATAATATGCGCTGCCAGCTCACGGCCAAACAGATCAGGCGCGTTGCCGTCTACCACTTTGCCAATGCTTCTCGCGTAAGTTGTAGAGGCGACGAGATCTGTAATGATCTCAGGCGTGTTGTTGTAGACGTGCTTCGCGTTGCTGAAGCCCTGCAGCTCGCCTATGCCAATGATGTTTGGATAGTTCAGCAGGTCCGCCATGTCCTTGGATGTGATATCCACGCCCGCTGTTTCCAGCGACGGACAATCCGGTACCAATGATGGCACGACCAGGCTGACGTGGTTCGGAACAACGCCGGCTTCGTCCGCCATGGCTTTCATGCCGACGCCGCCAAGGGCGTTTCCAATCTCGTGGGGGTCAGCGACCAGAGTCGTTGTTCCGGAAGGAATTGAAAGCCTTGAAAACTCCGAAATGGTCAGCATGGAGCTCTCAAAGTGCATATGTGAATCAATAAATCCCGGCGCGAGATAACGGCCGGATACGTCTATCACGAGTGTCTTGGGTCCGATCAGCTTGTCTGAGTCACAGACGCCGAGAATGTATTTTCCCTTGATGGCAAGGTCGGATTTATAAATTTCTCTCGTGATGACGTTGACAATATTACCGTTCAGAAGGACGACGTCAGCGAATTCGAAATCACCCATCAGGGCATCGATCATCTGGCGGTACTCCATTGCTTGTTTGATCAGCTTTGGATCCATCATGTCGGCTGTGTCACCACCTTATTTTTTATGGTCGAACAAATCCGTCCGGATGTCCACACCGTCTATAATTCCAACGATAGCGGCATCTATGGAGGATTTTGGTTTGTTGGCGGCATTTCTTGAAGCTGTGCCTGTGGAATACATGACAAACTCCCCGATACCTGCGCCTACTGTATCCACAGCAATAAACGGCTCACCGACCGGTTCTTTGTCAATGTTGACAGGCTGAGTCAGAAGAAGCTTGCTCCCGACAAGGCCTTCCTCTTTTCGCGTTGCGACTATGGTACCTATGACAATGGCTGTTCTCACCTGTAATCTCCCCTAACGCTTGGCGTACTACCTTTTGTCTACGATCTCAACACCCATTGACTTTGCCAGATCCTTCGCGAGAGGTGTGATAATCATACCCTTTTCAAGCACGATTTGCCGGCTTGAGGCAGGAAGCGCTCTGAGCCAGGATTCTGTGACCACGCGCGTCTGACCGTTCAAAGCTGGTTGCCCTGACGCAGCGGGTCTGGCCGTCGAAGATGGCGCTGTTTGGGCAGCTGCGGTCCGTACAGCATTTTCGCGCTGTGTCCCCGTTCTGGTCCTCTCCGCGCCAGCTCTGCTGTTTCTCATGGATCCCAGCGGATCCCGCATCAGAACAGTGTCGTAATCGTGGTGTTCAATCATGGCAGCGCCATAGTCAGCAAGGGTTTTGATATGGCTTTCCATGACCTTCTTCATCTTTGGATTGCCATCTATGGAGAACCAGGCATGCCGAATCGAATCTGTGTTGGCTATAACCCGAACGTTTTGCAGCAAGAACTGCCACAGCAGCATGGAAGGAAAATCGTCCTGAATGCCTACTGCAACTTTTGCCAAGGTATTCTGCGTCAGGTTCGGGACTATGACCACATCTGTCCCTCGCACCAGGCCCTGCACACCTTCGTAACTATCTCCGGTGATCAGACGATACGGCTGCAGCGTTTCTTCAACGCGCGCCCTGCCTACAAGGTGCTCTGCCGCTTTTGACATGACCACCGTGAGCAGGTAACCGCTTTCTCTCAATTTGACCAGGCTGTTAAAGGCGCTGTCCATTGAAATATCGCTGCCTAAGAGCAGGACAGTAATTTTTCTGTCCTTCAGATCCGAAGCTTCGAGATCGATCGGTTTAACGGTCGAACCTTCAAACACCGGGAGCGCCATGTCCTGAAAGACTTTTTTCATAAGCTCTTTATTGGACAATGTGATACCTCCCTATCAGGGCTGATCTGTCAGCCGCTGTCCCTGTTCTATGCGTTTCCGAGAATGACGCGCTCAACTTCAGAGTGCGGTCTAGGAATAACGTGGACGGAGAACAGTTCGCCAACGCGGGCAGCAGCGTCAGCACCGGCGTCCGTAGCAGCCTTAACAGCGCCGACGTCACCTCTGACCATAACTGTAACGAGACCAAAACCGATCTTTTCATAACCAACGATCGTGACATTTGCTGCTTTAACCATGGCGTCTGCTGCTTCAATTGCGCCTACGAGACCTTTAGTTTCGATTAATCCCAATGCCTGACTCATGTTTTTTTCCTCCTCAAATGTGTGTTTTTAAATTGCCTAAGCGCGACGGGCGCTCAATTCCGGGGTTGATGCTTCAGCTGAAGCGTCCTGGGCATTTTCGTCCTCAGACACTTCAGTTTCTGCCGATGGTTCCGGCTGAGCTCCCTCTTGAGACGTTTCCGTTTTGTTTTTTCTGAACATTTCAATAAGTTTATCCACATCAGAATGCGGACGTGGAATGACGTGGGATGATATGACTTTGCCAACTGCGCTGGCAGCCATGACCCCTGCGTCCACCGCCGCCTGCACCGCAGCGACTTCGCCTGCGATACTGACTGTCACGCTGATGATCTTGTCGACGCCAATGACTTTCTCTACACCGACGCACTGAACATCCGCTGCCTTAAGCGCCGCGTCAAGTGCCGCCGCCGCAGGCGTCAGACCTACAGATTCAATTAAGCCAAGTGCTCCTCCGGATCTCACATTAACACCTCCATGGGACGTATTCGGTTACTTGAGACGACCAAGCAGCTCGTCAAGCGACACTGCCCGACCATGGACGACGTTTGCGTTCTTTGCGCTTGCCGGTTCGACTGTTTTCGATGGCGCAGAGACCCGGGATTGAGACGTTAGGCTCTCGAGGTCCGTGCGTCTGCCGTTTTTGTCACCGCCACCATCGGCCGCCTGTCCTTTTTTGTTCAAAAGCTCAGACAGCATAGCCGCATGGCGTTCTGTCAGATGTGAGCCGCTTGAGGCCTTCACGGGCGACTTAACGCCAGGAGAAGATTCCGCAAGGTCTTTGGCACACTTTTGAACTATATGGTCCATGATTTGTTTCGTCAAAATATTTGCCATTTCAACACCTCACATCAGTTGAAGAGCATGTCCATGCCTTCTTCAGGCCGCGGTATTACGTTGATGCCAATCACTTGCCCTTTCCTGCCTGCTTCTTCTCGGGCGGCTTCGACAGCTGCTTTGACAGCTGCGACATCACCTTCGATGATCACCGCGACGACGCCCGAGCCGACAATATTAAAGTCTTTGACTACGACGTTGGCTGCTTTGACCATGACATCCGCAGCGTAGATGGCGGCGACCAGGCTCCGGACTTCAAAAAATCCGAGTGCTTTCTTCATATGTTATGCCTCCTCCAACGCTTATAGATTGGGGAAAAATTTCTTCAGATCGATAGCGTCGTATCCAGGGATGCGGGCTTTCTCAAAGCCTTTGCCCGCCTCGCCCAGTGGTTTCGTCGCATCGATACCGACTTTGTCAGACGTCATCTCAAGCAGGTGGGAAGGATCGAGGCCTGTTCCATTTGCGCCCGGGATTATGAAAACGTCCTTGGACGCCTGAACCCTTGCAGCTAAAGCGCCTTCCACATCTCCCGGATCAAAGACGTCAATGTCATCATCCACGATGACCACGTGCTTGATATCCTTACTGCTGCCCAGTGCCGCGATCGCTGCCGCTTTCCCGTCACCCGGACTTTTTTTGCTGATGGACACCACGGCGTGAAATCTGCAGCCTGCGCCAATAGTCACGTTGACATCCTTGACCTTGACAATCCTTGAGACGTGGGCATAAACCTCCATGTCGCGGATCAGACCGTTGCTCAGGTGCTCCTCTTTACACGGCGCGGAAATCTGGAAAATTGGCTGATTTCGGTGCATGACCGCGCTGACGCGGATGACCGGGTGCTTGGCGACAGCGCCGTAGTAACCCATAAGTTCACCGAACGGCCCCTCCGTGACTTCCTCATTGTAAGGAATAACCCCTTCAATGACGATTTCAGCATAAGCCGGCACTTCGAGATCCACAGTCTGGCATTTAACGACTTCCAGGGGTTCCCCTCTGAGTCCGCCGTCATAGTCATACTTGTCAACGCCGTAAAGATCACTGCCGAGCTGTGACGCCAGGCAGAAATAGTAGTCATAGCCAAGGACGACCGCAACTTCCAGGTTCTTCTTCTGCGCACGCGCTTGCTTTATTTTATCACTTAAAAAGGGCGACGTCACCAAAGCACTTATATTATTGCCGCCGTTAAACTGAAAACGCCTGATAGACGTATAGATCTTGCCATCATCCGGGTCACGAACAACCATAACACCAGCGGTTATAAAACTGGATGAGTCTAGCTCGTGAAACGTCGGAAGCGGGAAGATCTTGCCAAGGTCAATATTTCTCGTTATTATATTTTCTTTGACCGGACCGTCGGAAAGCAGTCTTGGAGGTATAGTCCGGTTGACTGCGTTCATGTATTTGAAAAGTCGCTCCTCTCGTGTTGTCCCCGTGAAATCATAAAACATTTCCCGGTCGCCAAACATGCCGCCAATTATTGGCATTTTGTGGCCTTTAACACGATTGAAAAGTACCGGCGTCGTATTGCCCAGTTTTTCGAGAATCCCGCCAATTTCAAATTTCGGGTCCGCCTCAACATTGCACTCCAGGAGTCCGTAACGATCCCGAAGGTTGCCGAGGCACGCTCTGAGCATTTGTTTTTCCAAATGCAGCACCTCCTTGTGAGGGGATAGGTTTAATGCCAGCGCTCATACAGCTTCGAATCGATCCCAAGCTGATCCAGGATCCTTCCGACCATGATGTCCACAATGTCGGCCAATGTCTCGGGCAAATGGTAGAAGCCCGGGGCTGCCGGCATAATGGTCACGCCAAGTCTGGCAAGCTTAAGCATATTTTCGAGATGAACAGCGCTGAGCGGCGTCTCCCGTGCGACGAGCACCAGTTTTCGCCCTTCTTTAATAGTAACGTCTGCAGCTCTGTGAATCAAGTTGCTGCTGATGCCGTTTGCCACAGCAGCCAAAGTGTTCATGGAGCAAGGCACAATGATCATCCCGTCAGTTTTGAACGAACCGCTGGCGATGGCGGCCGCCAAATCGTCATTCTGATAATAATAGGTCGCGAGGGATTTCACTTCCTCCAGACTGAAGTCACATTCGTGCTTCAGGTTATAGGCACCCATTTTAGAGACGACGACATGGGTTTCAACGCCCATTTGCTCCAAAGCTTTAAGGAGGGCAACTGCATAAATCATGCAGCTGCCTCCTGTAATGCCAATGACGAGCTTTTTAGTCAAAATAGGTTACTCGACTTTGTTCTCAGCGTCGCCGCCGCCGAGCCATGGATCTTCGCCTTTTTCCCAAGCTGCAATGTACTCATCAAGAGACATAACTTTTGTAAAGATGGAAAGGTCGACCAGACCATGCTGGTGCATTTCTTCAGTTTTTGAAGCAACGCAGTCGCTGAGGGTGATGACTTTGTATGCGTTCGCCAGAGCGTCAGCAGCCGTGGAACGGACACAGACGTTCGTCCAAACGCCAGTGACAACAACTGTATCAAGGCTCTCTTCCTTCAGATAAAGGTCGAGGTCAGTGTGCTGGAACGCGGAGTGTCTGCGCTTCGGAATCCTGTACTCTTCGCCTTCCGGATAAAGCTCAGGAATGAAGTCTGAACCCCATGTGCCGGCAATAGCGTGGACAGGTCTGACACGGAAGTCAGCGTCATTTTTTCTGTGTGCTTCCTGGATGTGGATGAGCTGGATGTCGTCAAGTCCGCGGGCATTGCGCTCACGTACCCAAGCAAACAGTTTCTGAAGCGGCGCAATAATGTCGTCCCCACCCGGGCAGCGAAGTGCAGCAGTTTCACCAATGAAATCGTTGAGCATGTCGATAACGACGATACCATGTCTAGGCATTTTGTCAATCTCCTTTTCTTCTGTGGTTTAGATTATGTGAGTTGTCTGGAGAGGCGAACCAAAATTGGTGCCGCCTTTCCAGATAACTTATCAGACCATTGTGTGCTTTGTGAAATTAGTCGATCACGTTGTTGAGGTTGCGTCTGTGATAGTTGTTGAAGAAGTCCGCGCCAATAGCTTTGTAATTATCAAACTGAATCTTGTTAGGAAGCACTTGAATGCTCTGGCGCTTGACGAATTGACCGAAGCCTGGCTCAACGAGAATCTTGCCCTGAACTTCATTTGGCTCTTCATGGTAGATGGAAGTGCCGCGAAGAATGGTATGAGCGACTTTGCCTTTGAGTTTCAAGCCGTGAAGCGGTGTGTACTTGTTCTTCATGAAGGAAACATCTTTGTCAATAGTCCACTCTTTTTCAAGGTCAATAATAGTCAGGTCAGCATCAGAGCCAATGTTCATGGAGCCCTTCTTAGGGAAGAGGCCGTAGTGGATCGCAGCGCTCTTGCTTAGAACTTCAACCATTCTCTCGAGGGTAAGTCTGCCTTTGTTATAGCCTTCGCTGACTATGATGTTGACCATAGTCTCAGAGCCTGAGATCCCTGGGAACGCAGTCCAGATGTTCATGCCAGGCGCGTCTTTTTCAACTGCAGCATCATCATTGTCTTTGTTCGCCAGAATCTTGTATGGGGCATGGTCTGTAGCGACGAAGTCGACGCTGCCGTTTGCAAGGCCTTCCCAAAGCTCAATGTTGTCTTGAGTTGTTCTGAGCGGCGGCGCGATCTTCGCGTAAGCGCCGTATTCGGACATAGCTTCAGGCGCATTGAGTACGAGATAGTGCGGGCAAACCTCTGAAGTGACTTTGAGGCCGCGTTTCTTGGCTTCGCCAATCAGTCTTGCGCCAATGCCTGTGGACATGTGGACGACGTGGTAGCGCGCGCCTGTTTCTTCTGAGAATGCAATGCCGAGCTGGATCGCCGCTTTTTCAGCGAGCTCAAGTCTTGCTTCTGACCAAGCCGGTCCGTCGAGGCGGCCTTCAGCTTGATATTTTCTGACGTAGTAGTCACACATAGCAAAGTTTTCTGCGTGAACGCCAACTGCGACACCGGTTTTTTCAACAGCTTTGAAGACTTCATGCATTTCCGGGTCCGTAACGCGGTTGAAGGTCGGTACAGATGGCGTCATGTAGACTTTAAACGCCAGAACGCCTGCATCTGCCTGAGCCTGGACGTCTGCCAGCTTGCCGTCGCGAACCATGTCGCCTGTTGCGCCGCCCCAGAGGCCAAAGTCAACTACAGCCTGAGGTTTGATAGCGTCGAGCTTTTCGTTCATGGAGTCCACGTCGAGAACGGATCTTGGGAACGAGCAGCATGGCATATCGATGATCGTTGTAAGACCGCCTGCTGCTGCCTGGCTGGTGCCGGTCAGGAAGGTTTCACGGTGTGTGAAGCCCGGGTCCATGTAGTGGGTATGGGAGTCGATACAGCCCGGAAGTACCAGCTTGCCGCCGGCATCCACGTAGCGCTCAGCTTCAAGACCTTCCACAGACTCAAGGAATCCTGCAATTTTTTCATTTTTGACCAAAATATTGGTCATCAGAGTGTCGTTTCCATTCATTGCTGGAACAAGCGCGTTTTTTACAATCAAATCATACTTCATATTAATTTGACGCCTCCTTTTAAATGGTTGGACAGTGTTATTAGAACAGACCTACAATTTCTCCGCTTTCGAGGATGTCGATGTGGTTCGCGGATGGTACCTTAGGCAGACCAGGCATTCTCATGATCTCCCCGGCAAGGGCTACCAGGAAGCCTGCGCCAACAGACGCCTTAACTTCACGCACCGTGATTTTGAATCCGCTTGGTCTTCCAAGCTTCGTAGGGTCATCTGTCAGAGAGTACTGGGTTTTAGCCATACAGATTGGGAGGTGGCCTACGCCGTCTTCTTCAAACTTCTTAATATCCTTAAGCGCTTTCGATGTAAACTCAACACCGTCTGCCCCGTAGATTTCCTTGGCGATCTTTTCGATCTTTTGAACTGCAGTCAGCTCAAGGTCATACAGTGGTGCGTATGCCGCTTTGCCGCTCTCTGCCACTTCGACGACTTTCTTCGCAAGCTCTACGCCGCCGTCTCCGCCTTTTGCCCAAACTTCGGACAGAACGACATTGACGCCGAGCTCATTGCAGCGATCTTCGACGAATTTCAGCTCTGCAGGTGTATCCAGCGGGAACGCATTGATTGCAACGATTGCAGGGACGCCGTGCTTCTGTACGTTCTCGATTTGCTTCTCGAGGTTCGCGAAGCCCTTTGCCAGCGCCTCAAGGTTCTCAACGTTCAGGTCTGCTTTCTTGACGCCGCCGTGGTTCTTAAGGGCGCGCACCGTTGCAACAATGACTGCTGCTGCAGGCTTTAGACCCGCCTGACGGCATTTGATGTTGAAGAACTTCTCTGCGCCAAGGTCAGCGCCGAAGCCTGCTTCCGTGACCACATAATCACCGAGCTTGAGGGCCATCTTCGTTGCCACAACAGAGTTGCAGCCGTGTGCGATGTTCGCGAACGGTCCGCCGTGGATCAGCGCAGGTGTGTTCTCAAGAGTTTGGACCAGGTTTGGCATGAGGGCGTCTTTCAAGAGGAGCGCCATGGAACCCGTCGCTTCAAGCTGAGCCGCTGTGACAGGCTTGTTGTCTTTGGAGTATGCCACGATCATTTTGGCGAGTCTTTCTTTGAGGTCCTTCATGCTCGTTGAGAGGCAGAGGATTGCCATGATCTCTGAAGCAACCGCGATGTCGAAGCCGTCCTGGCGGACCACGCCGTCACCTGTGTTGCCAAGGCCTACAATTGTATTTCTCAGCGCGCGGTCGTTCATGTCGATAGCGCGTCTCCAGAGGATGCGCTTCTCATCAATGTTCAGCGCGTTGCCCTGGTGGAGATGGTTGTCAATCAGTGCCGCCAGCAGGTTGTTCGCTGTGGTCACCGCGTGAATGTCACCTGTAAAGTGAAGGTTGATATCTTCCATAGGAACGACTTGAGCGTAACCGCCGCCAGCTGCGCCGCCTTTAACGCCGAAGCACGGACCAAGGGATGGCTCGCGGAGTGCTGTAAACGTCTTCTTGCCAATTTTGTTAAGACCCATGCTGAGACCAACGTTGGTTGTCGTTTTGCCTTCGCCTGCTGCAGTCGGGTTGATTGCAGTGACCAGGATCAGTTTGCCGTCCGGCTTGTCAGCCAAACGGTCCATGACATCCAGGTGGATCTTCGCTTTGTAGTTGCCGTAGAGTTCGAGGTCGTTCTCGGAAAGTCCGACTTTGGCGGCAACTTCCTTGATGTGAATCATTTGTGCTTCCTGTGCAATTTGAACGTCTGTTTTCATGTTGCAGATGGCCTCCTTAAAATGTTTTAAGATTGAGTTCCAAGTAAATACCTGACCTAAAATCCTTGACCTGTCACTGCGTAAAACCAAAACAAATTGCTATGCTGTGAGACAAATTCACTAAGGTTGTCTTATACTCTGTTTGTTTTTATCAATATATCATAGGA
>NZ_JAOTSB010000039.1 GCF_030247605.1 Acidaminobacter sp.
ATATATTAATATCAATTTGTTGATGAAAATTTCAATATATTAAAATTAATGAAAACGTCATTTTGTGGTAAAATGGAAGTAGTATAAAACTGGAGGAGTTCATTTGAATATAGATATTGGCGCGAAAATCAGAGAAATGAGAAAAAGCAAGCACCTGAGCATTGCTGAGCTCGCTGAGAAAACAGGCCTCAGCACTGGGATCATAAGCCAGATTGAGCGGGATCTGGTCACGCCGTCCGTGGTCACTTTCTGGAAGATTTCGAAAGCCCTTGAAGTATCCTTTGGTTACTTCTTTGATGAGCTAGAAGCGGAGCAGACGGTTCTCTCTCCTGTGGTTAAACGCGATCAGCGAAAAACTATCAAGACTTCCAACAGAAAAGCGCTTTATGAATTGCTGTCGCAGGATCTGAACCGGAAGATCGAATTTCTTTATATTACGATCAAGCCGGGTGAGCAGTCGGAGGGCGGTCTCGTCACCCATGAAGGTGAGGAGTGCGGCGTGGTCATCAAGGGTCGCCTGCTGATTAAGATGGAGAACGAGGAGTACATCCTTGAGGAAGGGGACAGCATCTATTACGACAGTACCATTCCCCACAGGTATGTCAATATTGGCGACGAGGACTGCGAGTCCGTGTGGGCAATGACGCCGCCGAGTTTTTAGTTTCATCAATTTAGTGAAATGTGGGTGGATGTGGGTTGGGTGACCATCGGCATAAGTTTTTTAAGGGATTTAGCCGATGGTCGCGGGATCTTCAACCTTTGAACCGGAGGGCGCTGAGTTGGCGCGGCTGCGCGAGGTAACGACGGATACCATGATTATTGAGATTTTGGAAGAGCTCGAGAAGTACAGGCATCAATAAAAAGTGAAGCGCCAAGACCATGGGGGGAAAATGGTCTTGGCGCTTTTTGTATGTGCGGTTTTTAAAATGATGTTGATTGTGATCATTGACCTAAATATTTTAACAAATCCGAGAAAACTATCTCCTTATCATCTTCATGAATCACTTCATGCCGGAGACCTTTGTAGACCTTGCTCTCTATGTTTTTGTAGCCTGCTTTTATGAGAGCTTTCATGGAGCCTTCCAGACCCCTCGGGCCGCCGGTGATTGGATCATGTTCACCGGAGATGACGAGGATCTCAAGGTCGGGGTTTTGACACTTGAATCTGTCGAACGCGCGCTGATAGAGGTTGGAGGTGGCTATGGTCAGGCTGCCGGCATTCTCGTAGGACGTAAAGAAGTGGGGGTCGCTGCGCCGCTTTTCGCGATTAGTGACGTTGACACTGACCCAGCTGTCGTCTTTGCCGTTGATACCAAGCAGATGATCCAGGAGGCGGCTGTGGCCGTGCTTACCGGAGATCAGGGAGAAAAGCTTTGTCAGGAGGACGCCTGCTTTGACGATGGAACGGTAGTCCACGGTGCCGCTGAGGATGAGCTTTTCTATTTCGTTATCATGCGCCTGGAGATAGCATCTGGCGAAAAGTGAGCCCAGGGAATGGCCGTAGAGGTAAAGGGGCTTGCCGGGGTAAAGGCTTTTGATGGTATCTGAGATCAGCTTTTGATCAGCTATGACTTGCTCCAGGCTGTCCATGTAGCCCTGGGGGATGTCTTTGCTGACGGATTCGCCATGGCCTCGGATGTCAGAGAGGACGACGGTGTAGCCGTGATTTTTGAGAAACTCAGCCAGCTCATAGTATCTGCCTTTGTGTTCCTGAGCGCCGTGAATGATTTGGAGGAGGGCTTTGGTGTTGGTGCTGCGGTTGGTGGCCTCGAAGATGACAGTGGATAGCTTGAGGCCGTCGCTAGCGGTTAGATCTAATGATTTCATGGGGGTCGCCTGCCTTGTTAGTGTTATTTTAGTTAAACCAATTCCTGTGTATTTATATCGTTTGTTGAAAGGGACACTTGGACTGAGAGAGACTAATCTTACTGTTGTGATTGTTACAAGAATATTACAAAGCTCTGGTACCATTTTGAATTTGGTGTCAGTCACCAACTCAGAAGCTGTCCGCGTCACCTAGTTAAACTTTTCTCAATCCCACACTTCTTCATCTTCCTGTAAAGGGTTCTGAGGCCAATGCCCAGAGCTTGAGCTGCGGCTTCTTTGCCCTTCAAATCCCATCCGTATTGATCCAGGGCTTCCCGAATCGCCTGAGCCTCAGCTTGATCCACCTGCTCGGGCAAAGTCTGAAAACCACTTTGCCTCTGGAACCGTTCGGGGAGGCTGTGCATATGAATGGTGCAGCCATCTTCAAGGTTGACCGCATACTCCAGCAGATTCTCCATCTCCCGGATATTACCCGGCCAGCTGTGGCTCATGAAGGCGTCGAGGACATCCTGAGACAATAGTTTCTTCGGACACTTTTGCCGGTCGCACTGAGATCTGAGAAATTCCTCAGCCAGCAGCGGCACATCCGCAATGCGCTCAGCCAGTGAGGGCATCTCGAGGGGAATGACATTCAGACGGTAATACAGATCCTCCCTGAAAGCCTTCGCTGAGACCATTTCCTCCAACTCCTTGTTGGTGGCAGCTATGATCCGCACATCCACCGAAATGGAACGCGTGCCGCCAACCCGCTCAATCATGTGATCCTGCAGCACTTTCAGCAGCTTGGCCTGAATCGTCATAGGCATCTCCCCAATCTCATCCAGGAAGAGAGTGCCGTGCTGTGCCAGCTCAAACATCCCCGGCTTGCCGCCCTTCTTGGCGCCTGTAAAGGCGCCTTCCTCATAACCAAAAAGCTCGCTCTCAAACAGTGATTCCGGAATACTGGCGCAGTTGATGGCAATGAACGGCCGGCTGGACCTTGGGCTCTCATAGTGAATGGCCTTGGCCACCAGGCTTTTGCCGGTTCCCGTCTCGCCCGTGATTAGGACCGTGGAAGCGCTTTTCGCAATCTTGTGGATCTTGCCCTTCAGCGCCACAATGGATGAATGTTCACCTTTCAGCTGCTGCAGTGAAAAGCGGTCCTTATAGTCAATTTCCCTTTGCTTATTCAGCTTCAATGTCAGCGCGTGATTTTTACTCAGCCGGATCCAGGAGCCTATATACTGATCCTCCATTTGGATAGGCCGCGCCTGAACGTTCGCATAAAAATCCCCAATCTGGCAAAGCTCACTGCTGACACTGCTTCCGCTCAAAACCTTCTCGACAACACTTTCAGGTAAGAGCTGGTTCAAATTTTGGGTAAAAAGGCTGCAGAATGAAAACAGCTCGACGGCAGGCGGATTGGCGTAGTTGATATACCCGGCGTGGTCCACGACAATCAATCCGTCCTCCACCGCGTCCATGGTCGTCTCCAGCACACTTTCCAGCCTGCTGAAATGATCGCCCTTTTGGCTGTAGTCCACCACACTCGCGATCAACTGGGACATTTCATTGACTATGGAGGTATAAATGTGGATGTCGTTGGTGATCCGGTCGTGGCCTTCTTTGGTGAATGACGTCATGGTCATGACGCCGATTGGCCGGTTGCCAATACGGATGCAGCTCAGGATCTCAATGGTGGAGGGGCAGTTTTCCTTGAACCGGCAGCCCTCGCAGGACTTCATGAACCCCGGCTTGTTGACCAGGATGCTGTTGTTGAGCAGTACCTCTTCAATGGACGGCGCGTGAACGGCGCTGCCTTTTCGCTTCACATAGGCCTCGGTGCTGGTCACGAGGGCACTGTGGGCGTCGAAGACGGCGCACTCCACCTCAAAGGCGCGGCTGATGCCCTCCACCAGGTTTTGGATCATGGGTTTATAATCGCTTAAATGGATCAAGTTGTGACCTCCATTTCTGAAATCTAACTGCATAATGAGTTGTCACCATTATAGATCTTTGCCTGGCGTTTGACAATTCAATTGTCAATGTTGGCAAGCAAATACCCAAAACCCCTGCCGATGGTCACCCTGCCCACACCCCGCCCACCCGAAATCGAAACCTCCAAAACCTGCTCATTGGAAGGCTTCGGCGGAACATCAAAAATAGGAAGCCAAACAAGTTGAATATTTGGCACGCAACTTGCGTATATAGAACGCGAGAGCAACGAACACCCAAAAGGAGGAACTGAACTATGCTGCAAAGTAAAGATGTTTTAAATCTGGACGGTAAAGTGGCAATTATCACAGGCGCCGCATCTGGCATTGGACTAGGTACCGCACAGCTTCTAAGTGCCTATGGCGCGAAAGTCGCCATGTTTGACATGAATCCTAACGGCGAAGCAGAGGCCCAGGCCCTCCGCGCAGCCGGCAGAACTGCAAATTTCTATACGTGCAACGTCACTTCGGGGGAAGCCGTTTCTAAGGCGGTAGCAGAAGTAGTTAAGGAGTTTGGCCGCATTGATATCCTGTTCAATAACGCCGGCGTCACCGTAAGAAAAACAGTCGTGGAACTGGAAGAGAACGAGTGGGATTTTGTCCTGGATGTTGGCCTCAAAGGGACGTATCTCATGTCCAAGCACGTCATCCCGGTTATGGCAGAAAACGGCGGCGGCAGCATTGTCAACACCGGCTCGGGATGGGGTCTCAAAGGCGGCGACAAAGCGGCGGCTTACTGTGCGGTCAAAGGCGGCATAGTCAACCTGACCAGAGCTATGGCTATTGATCACGGTCCGCAGAACATCCGCGTCAACAGCATCAACCCCGGCGACACCAACACTGCTATGCTGCGGGAAGAAGGCCGCCAGCTGGGAGAGAACGTGGAAGCTTTCTTGAAAGATTCCGCAAAAGGCAGACCGCTTGAGCGTCTTGGCATGCCGGAAGACATAGCTTACGCCGTTCTTTTCCTGGCCAGCGACATGTCCCAATGGATCACCGGCACCGCACTAGTCGTCGATGGCGGCGGAATTGCCTAACCAGAAACTCAACTATCATCCGACATCCAAACAAGGAGGAACCACTATGACCCTTCGAGGTTTTAAGAATCACCCTTACATCCCGAACTCTGTGCCTGAAGTTCAGCAGGAGATGCTGAAAGAGATTGGCCTCAGTTCCCTGGAAGAGCTGCATGCAGAGATTCCGGAGGAAATCTGCCTTAAAGAGCCTATGAACCTTCCGCCGGCACTCGAGTCTGAATATGAACTCAAGCGCCACGTTGAATCCTTATTAGCAAAGAACAAGACCTGCAAAAACCACATCAACTTCCTTGGGGCCGGCTGTTACCAGCATTACGTCCCGGCGATCTGTGATGAAATCAACTCAAGAGGCGAATTCCTCACGGCATACGGCGGCGAGCCCTATAACGACCACGGCCGCTTCCAGTCCCTCTTCGAATATCAGAGCCTGATGGCAGAGCTGCTGGACTTTGACATTGTCAATGTACCGACTATGGACGGCGCTCAGGCGTCTTCCACAGCCATCCGCATGGCTGGCCGCATCACAGGCAGAAGAGAGGTCCTGGTGCCTAAAGCCATGGATCGGGAAAAGCTCAAAGTCATGATCAACTATGGCAAGCCAGCCCTTGATCTCATTGAAGTCGACTACTGCGTAAAGAGCGGCCGCCTGGACCTCAGCGACCTGAAAGGCAAGCTGAGTGAGCGTACCGCAGCAGTCTATTTTGAGAATCCAACTTTCTACGGCGTTATTGAGGATCAGGGTCAGGCTATTTCAGACCTTGCCCACGCCGCCGGCGCCCTCAGCGTCGTCAGTGTGGATCCCATCACTTTGGGCGTCCTGGCGCCGCCAAGCCACTACGGCGCAGACATCATTTGCGGAGATCTTCAGCCCCTTGGCATTCACATGAACTACGGCGGCGGCCAGTCCGGCTTTATGTCCACAAGAGATGAAGAAAAATTCGTCATGGAGTTTCCATCCAGACTCTTTGGTATAGCGCCAACGTCAGAGCCTGGAGAGTATGGCTTCGGTGACGTCGCTTATGATCGGACGTCCTTTGGGCATCACAGGGAGCATGGCAAAGAGTATGTCGGCACTCAGACGGGACTTTGGGGCATCACTGCCGGCGTCTACCTGTCAACCATGGGGCCGAAGGGCATGCAGGAAGTCGGCGAGACCATCCTTCAAAAGGCCAATTACGCAGTTAATAGACTGTCTAACATTCCGAAAATAAAAGCGAACAAATTCGAGAGCGCATTCTTCAAAGAATTCGTCGTCGACTTTAACGAAACGGGCAGAACCGTCGCGCAGATCAACCAAGCGCTCCTTGAAAAGGGCATCTTTGGGGGCTTTGATCTCTCCAAAGAGCATCCGGAGCTCGGACAAAGCGCGCTCTACTGCGTCACTGAGGTTCACTCAAAATCAGAACTCGACAAACTCGCTGAGGCCCTGGAAGAGATTCTGGGCGGCGCGCGCTAAGGCGGGAGGAGGAAATTACATGAAGCGAATTGACAGAAGTCATAAAGTCAGACGATTCCATCAGGCAAAGTGGGACGAGTCCATCATCTTTGAACTCAGCAAGGCAGGGGAACGGGGCATATTGGTCCCTAAGGCGGAAAAGGCAATCCAGGAGGTTACGGGACCGGTGGATGCGCTGGTGCCGGCTGGGATGAGACGACCATCGGCACCAGCTCTGCCTGAAATCTCTCAGCCTCGAGTACTGCGCCACTACATGCGCCTTTCCCAGCAGACCCTGGGGGCGGACGTGAACATTGAGATTGGGCAGGGGACGTGCACGGTGAAATACAGCCCGAAGGTCAACGAGGTCCTCGCCAGAATGCCGGAGATGACGGAGCTGCACCCGCTGCAGGACCCATCAACGGTGCAGGGGATTCTCGAGATCATGCACGAAACGGACCTTTACATGCGGGAGATTTCCGGCATGGACCGGTTCACGTTCCAGCCAAGCGGCGGGAGTCAGGCCATCATGACCATGGCGGCGGTGGCCAGAGCGTATCATGCGGCGAACGGCGAGGGCGACCAGCGGGACGAAGTGATCACGACGATCTACAGTCACCCGTCAGACGCGGCGGCGCCAGCGGTTATGGGCTACAAGATTATCTACATTCATCCGGACGAGGACGGCTATCCGGATTACGAGGCCTTTAAGGCGGCGGTGGGTCCGAGGACGGCGGCGTTTATTGTGGCCAATCCGGAAGACACCGGCGTTTACAATTCCCAGGTCAAAGCCTTTACGGAGCTGGTCCATGCCCGTGGCGGCCTCTGTGGCTATGATCAGGCCAATGCCAACGGCCTTTTGGGTGTCACCCGTGCCAAGGAAGCGGGCTTCGACATGTGCTTCTTCAACCTCCACAAGACCTTCTCAACGCCTCATGGCTGCGGCGGCCCTGCGGTCGGGGCGACCGGCGTTGTCGAGCGGCTGGTGCCGTTCCTCCCGGCGCCGCTGATTGATCGGAAGGATGATGCGAACGGCGTCACTTACTTCCTCAATTACGATTTTGCGCATCCAGCTCATGGAATTGGCAAAGTTCGCCTCTTCAGCGGCGTAGCGCCGGTCATTCTGAAGGCTTACACCTGGATGCGCGCTCTCGGGGCGGAAGGCCTCTACGAGGTCGCCAAGGTCGCGGTTCTCAACAACAACTATCTGTTCCAGAAGCTCATGGCCCTGGAGTGCGTGGATGCGCCTTATACACCGGGCAAACAGCGCATTGAGCAGGTCAGGTATACCATCGAGAAGCTGACTCAGGATACAGGGGTCACCAGCGGCGACATCCAGCGCAGGATGATGGACTTTGGCATGCACTACTGGACGAGCCATCACCCGTATTACATCCCTGAGCCGGCGACCCTGGAGCCTACGGAAACGCCGTCCAAAGAGGATCTGGATGAATACATCAACACACTGAAGCACATCTTTGATGAGGCTTACACGAATCCGGAGATCATCAAGACGGCGCCGCACAGCAGCGTGTGCCACCAGATTGACGAGTCGGACATGGACGACCCGCAGCGCTGGGCGCCGTCCTGGAGGGTGTATTTGAGAAAGACGCAGTAAAAGTCATAAAAAGTCATAGTTTGCCTGGGAGGTGTGGTTGGAGATGGGATCGGTGGAAATGGTAGAAATGGCAGAATTGGAATCGGCACTTAACCTTCGAAAAATTGGTTTCATCATCAACCCCATCGCCGGCATGGGTGGCCGCGTGGGCCTCAAAGGCACAGACGGCGTGTTCGAGGAGGCCCTTCGCTTAGGTGCTCTGCCGATGGCGCCCGCCAAGGCGGCGCGTGCCCTGAAAGCGCTTTTGGGCTTGCGGGACGAAGTGGTTCTGCTTACTGGATCCGGGGAACTCGGCGAACGGATTGCACGGGAGCTAGGATTTGAGGTCCAAGTGGTACAGGTCGCTTCGGGAGAGGTCACTTCGCATGAAGATACAGTGGCTTTGGCGAAAGCGGTCGTGGCTCAAGGTGGTGAGCTCATTTTGTTCGCAGGCGGCGATGGTACCGCTCGCAACTTGGTAGAAGCGGGGATTTTTGAAGCTGGCTTACCGGTGGTGGGGATTCCGGCGGGGGTAAAGATTCACTCGCCGGTGTTCGCGACACACCCCGAAAAGGCGGGGGAGCTGGCGGCTGGTGTTTTGAACCGCACCGGTTCTGCCACTGGCGCCAAATGGCGAGAGGCCGAGGTCCTGGATATCTCGGAAGAGGATTACCGCAGCGGCCGAGTGATGACAAAGCTCTATGGCTATCTGATGGTTCCGAGTGACCGTGGGAGGATGCAGAACAAAAAAGCCCCTTCCCCTCAAAATGAAGCCAACGCCCACAGGGAAATTGCCCTGGAGATGGTGGCGCAAATGGAAGCCGGTACCGCTTATTTTGTTGGACCCGGGACGACGACTCGGGCGGTGCTGGATGCGCTGGGGCAGCCCCATACTTTGCTGGGCGTGGATGTGGTGCTGGACGGCAAAGTTATCTGCCAGGATGCTGCAGAACAGAATCTGTTGGCGGTTCAGTCACAGCATCCCTGCCGATTGATCGTCACTCCCACCGGCGGTCAGGGTTTTCTTCTTGGCCGCGGAAACCAGCAGCTCAGCCCTGAGGTCTTAAGGGGTATTGGGAGAGAAAACCTTATGGTGATCGCTACCCAGGAAAAGCTGGCAGAGTTAAAACATCAGCCGCTGCTGGTGGACACCGGGGATCCGGAGGTCGACGCGCTTTTGAGAGGCTACGTCAAAGTTTGGACGGGCTTTAAGACCGCGGTGATGGTTGCGATGCGTTAAAACTTGAGAATGATGAAACTGGGTGTCTGACACCCGGTTTTCTGAAACTCGAAGCGAGACCGCCAATTCATACAATGATTAGAGCGTTTTGCGACTATGAATTTACATATAAAAGAAAATATAGAAAAAAATGATATTGAATTTCGGTTAGGTTGAAACTCGGTGTCAGACACCCAGTTTGTCAGGGGTGAAACTCGGTGTCAGACACCCAGTTTGTTGACCCCACCTCCCAACCGACACAAAATGCCACGCATCTCAACCCGCATCACCCATAAGAGGAGGGAAACCCATGATCGCACTACTCAAGCTTTCACCCATTATTCTCCTGACCGGACTTATGATCAATGGCATGAACGTTTTGATGGCGGCACCAATCGCGACAATGTACGCGGCGATTATCGCCATGCTCACCCTTAAAATGAAGTTTACCGATGTGATGAACAAAGCCATCGACAGCGTGAAAGAAATGATTATTGTCTTCTTTATTCTGATGCTGGCCTACGCGGTGGCCGAGTCATTTATGGCAACGGGTGTCGGCGCAGCGGTCATCAACCTGTCGCTGGGCGCAGGCGTCACGGCTAAAACCGTCGCGCTGGTTGGTTTTCTGGTCACCTGCGTCCTGTCGGTGGCTACGGGTACTTCATGGGGGACTTTCGCAGCCTGCGCGCCAATCTTCCTTTGGCTCAATCACATTGTCGGCGGTGACGTGCTCTTGACGACAGCGGCAATTGCAGGCGGCGCGTGCTTTGGTGACAACATAGGGCTGATCTCAGACACAACGGTTGTCAGCTCCGGTCTTCAAAAAGTTGAAGTCGTACATAGAGTAAAGCATCAAGGTGTTTGGTCACTGCTTTGCGTGGTGGCAACTGCAGCTGTCATCTTCATGGTCAGTGTGGGCATGGGTCTTCCGACGGTGACCGGCAACGCGGGCGAAGCGATCAATGCAATCCCTCAGGAAGCTTGGGATGCGCTGACGGAGCAGAGACCATCGGCGGTGGTTTTGCTGGAACAGGTCAAAACAGGGGTGCCAATTTACGTCATCACGCCGCTGCTGATCGTGTTAGCCCTGGCGATCAAAGGGTTTCCGACGTTCATCTGCCTGGGCTCCGGTATCATCAGCTCTCTGGTCTTCGGCCTGATCGCGGGGACGATTGGCTCGGTGGGGGAATTCCTGGATTTGGTGCAGGGCGGCTTCGAGAGCGCGGGCAGCTGGTCGATTGTTATGATGATGTGGATTGGGGCGTTTGGCGGGATCATGAGCATTATGGATGCCTTCGAGCCTGTGGCCCGGTTCATTGTCAGGTCCGTGCGCAACGTCAGACAGCTGATGTTCTCCAACGCGCTGCTCAGCCTGCTCGGCAATGCGGCTCTGGCGGATGAGATGGCGCAGATTGTGACCATCGGCCCAATCATTAAAACGATTACGGATGAGAATGTGGAAGCCAGCGACGAGGACATGTACCGGCTCAGGCTGCGCAACTCGGCGTTTGGGGATGCTATGGGGGTCTTTGGGTCCCAGCTGATTCCGTGGCACTGCTACATGGGCTTTTATGTGGCGATCGCGGCGGCGGTGTATCCGCTGTTCGAGTTCACCGCGCTTGGGATCATCAAGTACAACTTCATGGCGATGATTGCCGTGGGGTCGATGCTGGTGCTGACGATCACCGGGCTGGACCGGTTCATTCCGCTCTTCAGTCTGCCGTCTGAGCCTAAGGTCAGGCTTCGTAAGGCGGGGGCGGCTGAGGTGACGAAGATGGAGAAGCGGGCTTAACGTTTCTTTTGACGGAGAAAAGTGCAAGCAGCACAAAGCGTCACGGGCGGCACTTCAAGGCTGCACCGTGACGCTTTTTACGTGTAGGGGGATGGGATTATGAGCACGATGTTGAAATTGAATTTGGATATGAACGTGTTGAATTTTCCAGTTATGACCATTGATCTTGCGAAGCTTGAGCACAACACCCGCGCTGTGGTTGACCTCTGCGCGAGGCATGGGGTGCGGGCGGCGGCGGTCACAAAATGCTACTGCGGGGATCCGGAGATCGCAGCGGCCAGTGTTCGCGGCGGCGCGGCCTGGCTGGCGGATTCCAGACTTGAGAATTTGAAGCGTCTGTCTGCGCTTGACATCCCCAAACTCTTACTGCGTCTGCCGATGGTCTCCCAAGCCCGCAAAGTCGTGTGTTATGCAGATCTGAGCCTGAATTCCGAGCTGGTGACGATCAGGGCGCTGTCGTCCGCAGCTCTTGAAGCGGGGCGTGTTCACGGCGTGATTTTAATGGTCGATCTTGGGGATTTGAGAGAAGGGATTTCGCCGACGCATGTGGTTTCAACGGTTGGTGAGATTTTGGCCCTTGAGGGGGTGGCGCTGAAAGGGATCGGGACTAATTTGACCTGCTTTGGCGGCGTGCTGCCAGGACCGGAGAATATGGCAATTTTGGAGGGTGTGGTAAATGAGGTTGAAGCAGCATGGGGGATAGGCCTTGAGATCGTCTCAGGTGGAAACTCCAGCAGTGTTTGTATGCTGGAAGGGGGCGCGCTGCCTGAGCGCATCAACCAGCTGCGGTTTGGAGAGGCAATTCTCTTTGGAACGGAGTTTGCCTATGGCGGACGGATTGAGGGGACATATTCTGATGTTTTTCAGCTGCATGCGGAAATCATTGAGCTTCAGGAAAAAGTGTCTGTGCCTTATGGGGAAATTGGGCTGGATGCTTTTGGGAGGAAGCCGGTGTTTGTGGACCGGGGGATTCGAAGACGGGCTATTTTGGGCATTGGAAAGCAGGATGTGATTCTGGATACGCTGAAGCCGCTTGACCCCGGGGTCATTGTTTTGGGTGGGAGCAGCGACCATTTGATTGTGGATGTGCAGGATTGCCTCAGACCACTGGAGGTGGGGGAGGTACTGTCTTTCAATATGCATTACACAGCAGTATTGAGCGCGATGACGTCGGAGTATGTGACGAAAGTTAAGTTGAAGTGAATGGGGAAGAGCCAAGACCATCGGCAAAAATGGTCTTGGCTCTCTTAGTTTTTGAACGCAATATTACAATTGTGTTACAAAGCTCTGGCACTAAATTGAATTGAGTGTCAGTCACCAACTCAGAAGTTGTCCGCGTCCCCAACGTCATACACTTCCTGTGTTGTTCAACATAGCCATAACTTTACATCTTATTTGACTCAAATCATTTTTACGCCTATATTCTAAATAGACTGTCGCAGCAAACGTGAGAAGTCTATCTAAAGAATGACCAAAATCAAAAGTTCGGCAGGTGTCCAATGAACAAAAAGACGAGTCTCTTATTAGTGGTTATCATCATTATTCTCAGTGTTCTCTATTACTTCATGCAGTTGGATGTCATAGGTCCGGTCGAACCAGATCTGGCATATAAAAAAGTCATTGTCGCAGGGGATATCAGCCTTCCGCCATACGAATTCATGGATGAGGACGGGGAATATACCGGTTTCAACGTGGACGTCATGCGAGCCGTTGCCCTGGAGATGGGATTTGAAGTGACCATAGTCCCCATGAACTGGGAGGATGCCCAAACCGCTCTGCAAAACGGTGAGGTGGATGCCATCCAGGGGATGAGACGGCTGGAAGTTAGAGAGTGGCTTTACGACTTCACAGAGCCCTATTTCGAAAATAATTATGCCATTTTTTCAGTTAAAGGCAGCGGCATTGACTCTATCAGCGATCTCCATGGGAAAAATGTTACCTCCATCCAAGGCGATGCTTCCAATCAAATCTTGGTCAGTTTAAAAGGAATAACCGTAAAAAACGTGCCGGATGTCAAAAGTGCCATAGAGCTCGTGGTCAGCGGTGAAGCAGATGCAGCAATAGGTAATCCTATTGTTGGAATTTATCACATCAATAAGTTGGGTATTAACGATCAGATTGACATCTCCTCAACAGATCTGAGCTCAGCAGCGTATGGCATGGCGGTCAAGAAGGGAAACGTCACCCTTCAGAGACAGCTGGACCAAGGCCTTGACCGAATCAAAAAGAACGGCACCTTCGACACCATTTATGAAAAGTGGTTTGGCCGCCCCCTCAATTACCAGCAGGAAGCCCTTCTCAACACACTGCGGTTTCTTTGGATTGGGCTCATCGGTGTTCTGGCATTTTCGCTCGCACTGTTCTTCTGGAACAATGCGTTGAAAAAGCAAGTTCAGATTCGAACGAAGGAGCTCTACGGCGAGTCTCAGTTCAACCATGCTTTGCTGCAGAGCATGACCAATGGCATTCTCTATTTAAAGGCGGATACTGCCAGCCGTTACCTCA
The DNA here is from genome assembly GCF_030247605.1 of Acidaminobacter sp. Taxonomy (GTDB): domain Bacteria; phylum Bacillota; class Clostridia; order Peptostreptococcales; family Acidaminobacteraceae; genus Acidaminobacter. The sequence goes on from NZ_JAOTSB010000039.1 coordinate 13,386, forward strand.
ATGCCGAAGGGGAGCGCCTTTACCAAGTCATGGCCACCTATGGCATCTCGACAGACGATTTGGAAGCCCTAATTTTGAGCAGTGATGAGGATGTCTTTCACGAACGGGAATTCAAAGGCCCCATGGGGATCCTGAACCTCGAATGGCGGCATAAGTCAGTGCAGCTGCCGGATCAGAAGGAATTTGGCCATATTATCGTCTTCTCCGACAAAACCGAAAAAAGATATTTCGAGGATGCATTTCTCTCCCAGGACCGTCTGCGCAACATTGGCCTTCTTATGGCCGAAATTGCCCACGAAATCCGCAACCCGCTGACGACCATCAAAAATTACGCTCAGCTCATACCGGAGAAGGTCAACAGCCCCAAATTTTTAGAAGCCTTTTCCAGTGATGTGCCGATGGAAATCGATCGCCTAAACGACATAATCAGCGATGTCCTGGATTATACAAAACCGGGTGTTGCCTTTATGGATTGTGTCGATGTGGCAGCCGTGATTCAGGAAACGCTCAAAATGATGGAAATGCGATTTGACAAACGGTCGATTGGCACAACGCTTGAATTTTGCGGCATGAAAGCTGAGAATGAAGAGGAAATTGCGGAAAATGACACTAGTCAAGTGAATGAGGGCTATATTGAGTGGTGTGAGGTAAAAAACATCCGCGCCCGCATCAGCAGCAAACACTTGAAGCAAGTCTTGCTCAACGTCTATCTGAACGCCATGGAAGCCATTGAGGCAATTGAGTTGGCTGACGGCATCGTACGGACCTCGGTTGAGATGAATTCAGATCAAGGTGTGGAAATTCATATTTCTGACAACGGAAAAGGCATGGATCAAGATGAGGTGCAGAGATTATTTGAGCCATTTTACAGTAGAAAGCGTGATGGTACCGGTCTCGGGATATTTATTTGCGATCGATTGCTCAAACTCTATGGTGGGTCCATAAATTTTAAATCCACACCAGGGCAGGGCACCGTTTGCACCATTCGCTTACAGAAAGGGGCTTCGCAATGAAAAACAAATTGATGGTTATTGATGACGAAGCACTGATCTTGAAAACTATTCAATTTGCGTTTGAGGATCTTTATGAGGTTTGTGTGTATAAGACAGGATCTTCGGCTTTAAAAGCCTTAAAAGAGGAGCGGCCTGATCTGATACTCCTCGATCTGCGCATCAAAAATGAGAATGGCATTGAGGTGCTGCAAAATATCAAGCAATTGATGCCTGCAGTTGAAGTCATTATGATGACGGCATTTGGGACAATTGAAACCACCATAGCAGCTATGAAGGCTGGAGCCTACCATTATATTCAGAAGCCACTGCAAATTGAGGAAATGAGAAATCTCGTCAGTAAAGCTATGGAACTCATAGAAGCGAGGAAGACTCTTCAGGGCATGGACGGCAGCAAGGGCTACGCGTATGGATTGGTTGGACGCTCGAAAGCGATTGAGACTATAATCAATTTTATTGAGCGGAGTGCCAGGACCAGCAGTAATGTCCTGATAACCGGAGAAAGCGGAACGGGGAAAGAGGTTGTGGCTAAGGCGGTGCATGGGGCTGGGCGACAATCGGCAGGGCCTTTTATCCCTGTCAACAGCTCGGCGATCCCGGAGCACCTCATGGAGAGTGAGCTTTTTGGGCACGTCAAAGGCGCCTTTACCGGAGCGGCGGAGGATCGACCTGGATTAATCAGAATGGCGCATCAGGGAACCCTATTTTTTGATGAGATTGGAGAAATGGATCTGAAACTGCAGGCGAAACTGCTGAGGGCGATTCAGGAACGGGAATTCAGGCCGGTGGGCGGGAATCGGCTGGAGACCTTCGATGCGCGGTTTATTTTCGCGACAAACAGGGATCTGGCGAAGGAGGTTCGTGAAGGCAGGTTCAGGGAGGATTTGTATTACCGGATCAACGTGCTGAGGATTGAAATTCCGCCCCTCAGAGACCGCAGGGATGACATTCCGGGGCTTGTGAATTACATTATTCGTGGGTTGGCCTACAGAGATGGAATTCCGGCGAAAATGGTCAGTGCTGGCGCGATGCGCCTGATTGAAGCTCAGAGTTTCCCGGGGAATGTCAGGGAACTCCAGAACCTGGTGGAGCGCGTCATGATTTACAGTGACGGACCGGTCATTGACGAAGAGGTAGTCCGGGGGTGTCTGGAGACTTCAGAGATTTTTTCCGATAGTGATATGACAGGAAGTATCCGCATTCCGGTCACCAGTACTTTGGAAGAGGCTGAGCGCGCGATTATTTTTAAAGTGCTGCAGCATTTTGAAGGCAACAAACGATTGACGGCGGAGTCATTAGGGATCGCGGAGCGAACGCTGCGGTATAAGTTGAAAGAGTCGCTGGAAGAATGAAGCTATTCTCTGTTGAGAACCGGCAAAATTATCCGAAAAGTGGGATAATTTTGCCGGTTTTTTGTTGTGTAATGGTCGTTAAGTATGAGAATGGGGCTTTTTCAAGGGGTGTTACATTTGGCATTGTTTTTGCAATAGAATATTGCATCATAAAAGTGAAGGAGGATTTTAATGAAATTTGAACTCATTGAAGGCGTCTCAACATTATCATTCGATCTGATCGGAACTCTGGCTCTGGCAATTATTCTTCTGATGATGGGTTATGCGATCCGTCAGCGCGTGTCGTTCCTCAACAAATTTTGCATTCCCGCACCAGTCATAGGTGGACTTATTTTTTCCGTTCTTGCGCTTGTTCTCAGACAAAGTGACTTGATTCAGTTCAAAATGGATACTGTACTTCAATCCCCGTTAATGATTGCCTTCTTTACGACAGTTGGACTTGGCGGCAGTTTAGCACTTCTTAAAAAGGGCGGTATTGTATTAATTGTATATTGGTTGTCCGCTGGCGTTCTGTCAATTTCACAAAACGTCATTGGTGTTGCAGTAGCCAAGCTTACAGGCATCAACCCTATACTGGGCATAATGTCTGGCGCGGTTTCAATGGCGGGTGGTCATGGTGGTGCTGCGGCATTCGGTGAAACAGCTGAATCGGTAATGGGGATAACTGGCTCACTGACAGTTGGTATGGCAGCTGCAACTTTTGGTCTGATTTCCGGAAGTCTTCTGGGTGGGCCGGTTGCAAGATTTTTGATTCTAAAGCATGATCTTAAACCGACTTTTGCAAAGTATGGCACGGTAGACGAGGCACTTGGCACAAGCGACAGCACGGAGATCAACTACCACAGTGTCATGTACCATCTTGCTATCCTGACAGTGGTTATGGTTATAGGTTCAGTTGCCAGCCGATTCTTGTCTTCCATGATGGGTGATCTGATCCTGCCAGGTTATGTTGGTGCCATGTTCGTCGCAGTTATATTAAGAAACCTCAATGACAAAATCAAACTTTTTAAATTCAACTTCAAAATTATCGATTTATTTGGAGACGTATCACTCGGAATCTTTCTGTCCATGGCGCTGATGTCCTTGAAACTTTGGGAGTTGGCAGGTCTTGCAGGTCCAATGTTCATCATTCTTGCTGCACAAGTCGTATTTATTGTACTTTTCGCTGTCTTTATTGTCTTCAGACTTGTTGGCAAAGACTTTGACGCTGCTATCATGGTTTCCGGCATGCTTGGCCACGGCCTCGGCGCGACACCTAACGCAATTGCAAACATGGGTTCAGTCACAGAAAAATATGGTCCTTCTTCTAAGGCATTTCTCATTGTGCCGTTGGTAGGTGCATTCCTGGTCGATATTATTCACATTCCAAACATAGTCTGGTTTATGAACTTCTTTAAATAAACATCTTCAAGGTCAAATGAAGGCTTATCGAATATAAATCATCGGAGGGGTACCTGAATGAAAGTATTATTGGCAGAGGTCAATGTCAGTGAAGGCAGAGACTTAGAAAAAATCGCGCAAATCAAAGAAGCTTTAATTTCAAACGCTTCGGTTCGCATTCTTGAAGTTAATTCGGACAAGGATCACAATAGGACTGTTTTCACCTATAGTGGTGAGCCAGCAGAAGTCCTGGAGGGGACAAAGCGTTTGACGCAAAAGGCGGTAGAACTGATCGACATGACAGTGCATACCGGTGCTCATCCTAGAATGGGCGCAGTGGATGTCGTTCCATTTATTCCAGCCAGAAATGTCAGCCAGGAAGAGGCTCTCGAAGTGGCGAAAGCTTTTGGCAAATTCTTGGGTGGAATAGGTGTGCCGGTTTATTACTACGAGGATGCAGCGACACGTCCGGAGAGAAAGAGCCTGGTGGACATTCGTAAGGGTGAATATGAGTCCTTCAAAGAAAAAATGACGAAAGAAGAATGGAGACCGGACGAGGGGCCGTTTGAATTCGTTCCAAAGAGTGGCGCGACGGTGACAGGCGTCAGATTTCCGCTCATAGCCTTTAACGTCAACCTTCGCACGGACGACCTCGCGGCTGGAAAACAGATTGTTAAAGCTGTTCGCGCGGCGACTGGCGGCTATCAGAACGTCAGGGCAATCGCACTTGAGATCCCGGACAAGAAGATGGTTCAGATTTCCATGAATCTGACACAATACCAGAAAACGCCAATTCACAGAGTCTTCGAGACAATTAAGTCAGAGGCGGATAGCCGAGGCATTCTCATTGCAGATACGGAGTTGGTCGGACCGGTTCCTGTCATGGCACTTGAAGATCTGATGAAGTTTTATGTCAGGTGCTATGGCTTTAATATGGAGCAGCTTTATTAATCAGTTGTATTAAGTGGATTTCAAGGTGAAGAGCCAAGACCATATAACAGAAATGGTCTTGGCTCTTTTGTTTTTGGAGTAATGTTACAGAAATATTACAAAGCTCTGGCACCAAATTGAATTGAGTGTCAGTCACCAACTCAGAAGTTGTCCCCGTCACCAACTCAAAACCCGTCCGCGTCACCAATATTCAAATTCGCAAAAAATAAAAACGGCTGACCTCCAAAGGAGATCAGCCACGCTGGGCAAGCGTTCAACTTAGTATAGCACAAGCGACGTGAGATGCAAGGTTTTTATTTTAATTGACAAAAAAATGACGTTTTTTATGCTTTTGCCGATGGTTTCAATTCCCACGCATCGCGAAGAAAAGTGAAACTTGGTGTCTGACACCCAGTTTCACAAAGTCATTTTCAACGCGGGCATGGCCTAGGACGTTGGTGCGGGCTGGGTTGAACATCAGTAAAAAAAGTTCTTTAAACTCACTGAAAATAAAGAAAATTCAGCATTTTGAATCGCGAGCAACATTTTATAAAATCTCAAAAAATGCGTGAGTTTCTTATTTGAAAGTGATAGAATAATAACGGGCATATTGGGGATTGTATGTCCATACAGAGAAAGCAATGTTTTGTCATAAAACTATTTTTTCAGGGGAGATGGATTATGAATAAGCCAGTTGTTTCAGCGCATTTCCAATCTAGAAAGCCATCTGCAGTCAGATTGGCACAAATGAAATACGAGGAGCGGAAGGTAAAGCCTGAAGCTGTCATCAACGTTGGCATTGGCAACGTGTCACTACCTACTAACCCTGCTATGCAAAAGAGACTCTTCAACCTTGGCGCACCTGAAAGCCCATTCGCGAAAGGCATTGTCAGATACTCCACAACCGTTGGCACCGTGGAGTGTCAGGAAGCTTTCAAAAACATTTTAAAATGTGAAGGTTTTGACACCAGCAAATTGATGGTTCAAGTTACGGACGGCGGATCCTCCGGGATGGAGCTCCTTCTCGTCGGCGTCTGCGGCCCTGCGGGCACGGATGAAAAGCCGCTCATGATGATCGACCCTGCTTACACAAACTACATTTCATTCGGCGAGAGAATTGGCCGCAAGACGGTCTCTGTCACACGCCAATTGGGTGAAGACGGTAAATTCAACCTGCCTTCCATGAATGAAATCGAAGAGGCTATCAAAGAATACAACCCTGGCGCGCTGCTTGTTATCCCTTACGACAACCCGACCGGCCAGTTCTACACTTATGACATGCTCAAAGATCTTGCGACGCTCTGCGTCAAATACAACATGTGGATGATCAGTGACGAAGCGTATCGTGAGCTTTACTATGAAGTAGGCGCTCCACTTGTCAGCGTTTGGGGTCTTAGCGACGCAGACGTTCCTGGCATTGAAGGCAGAAGAATCAGCATCGATACAGCGTCAAAAGTTTGGAATGCCTGCGGCCTGAGAATAGGCGCGGTCATTACGGACAACGCGGAGTTCCACGACCGCTCGGTTGCGGAGTACACGGCGAACCTCTGCGCTAACGTCATTGGCCAGTACATCTTTGGCGCGCTCGCTCACGAAACTAAAGAGGGCATCGCGGCTTGGACCAAAGAGATCAGAGAGTACTACAAAGAGCAGATCGTCAAGGTCTACAACGGCCTGAAAGAGCTGGAGCCTAAGCTCATCGTTTCCAGCCCGGACGCATCCATATACTCTGTCATTGATGTCCGCAATGTCGTCAAGCCAGGTTTTGACTCTACTGAGTTCGTCCTTTACTGTGCTCAGGAAGGCTCCGTTGATCTTGACGGCGTCCAAACCACGCTGCTCGTCGCTCCAATGAAGGGCTTCTACGAGACGAAAGCCGGCAAAGAGAACCCAGGAAAGACCCAATTCCGCATCTCCTTTGTTGAAACACCGGAGAAAATGGCGAAGATTCCTGAGCTGTTCGTCAAGCTGCTTCAGCAGTACGAAGCGAACAGATAATCGAGTAAAAATGCAGATCAAAAGCCAAGGTGTAAGTGCCTTGGCTTTTCTTTATGCGGAAAATTGTAAAATAAAGGGTGGAAGGTGGTGTCTGACACCGCCTTCTTCACTCTGCCTTCATCCACGCTAGATTGAAAATATAATGCAGCAGCGGGTGTCTTCAGCGGACTCCTATAAATCCCGCATTCTTTCATGCAGTCTCCCCCCAACAAATCTGTGTATCCCGAACAGCAGGGGGTATAATGTTAATAAATGATAACGGTTATCAGTTTGGCTTTCTTTACTTCACCAACTCACTACATATTCCAATAGAAAGCTGGTGCAAGAATGACAAATAATTCCGCAGCCATACAAAAAGCAAAACCTTTGATCACAGTTGAGACAACTGTCGAACGTCCTGTGGCCTGGGTTTGGACATGCTTTACGAATCCGGCCCACGTGATCCACTGGAACTTCGCGTCGGAGGATTGGCATTGCCCGACCGCCACAAATACCCTTGAGCCCGGCGGCAGCTTCAATTACCGGATGGCCGCCAAGGACGGCTCTTTTGGTTTTGACTTTGAGGGCGTATTCACCGCTGTTGAGGCGCATCGACATCTCGCTTATACCATAGGCGACCGGGCTGTGACGGTGGACTTCATAGACCTGGGCACGGCCACAAAGGTGGTTGAGACTTTCGAAGCGGAGGCTGAGAACAGCCTGGAGCTTCAGCGCGGCGGCTGGCAGGCCATTCTCGACAATTTCAAGAAGCATGCCGAGGCCTCATCTCTCTAAAAGGCGTCATGCAGTGAAAAGACTTTTAGCCGATGGTTGTGGGATCCCGCGACCATCGGCTAAAATTTTTTGTCTTTGAAGCGGCGGGTGTGAAGTCCCGCAAAATACGATATAATGGAGCGGACGACAAAATCCAATCACTCGAAGAGGGCTCCCATGGACAAACTTTCAATCTTAAAAAAGCACTTTGGCTACACCAGCTTCCGCACCGGGCAAGAGCAGTTGATCGATCAAATCCTTGCGGGACGGGACGTGCTCGGAATTATGCCGACTGGCGGGGGAAAGTCCCTTTGTTATCAGCTGCCGGCGCTATTAAAAGAGGGGACGGCCATTGTGGTCTCGCCGCTGATCTCACTCATGAAGGACCAAGTGGACGGGCTCGTGGAAAACGGCGTGTCCTGTACCTATATCAACAGCTCCCTCACGGGCGCTGAGCTGTCAGCGCGGCTGCGGGATCTCGAGAAGGGTGTCTTCAAGCTCGCTTATGTGGCACCGGAGCGACTGAACACCTGGGAGTTCGTCGAGATTGCGAAGAATATCAGCATCAGTCTGATTGCAGTGGATGAAGCCCACTGCATCAGCCAGTGGGGCCACGATTTCAGGCCGAGCTACAAGGAAATCCCCAAGTTTATCGACAGGCTCCCTACAAGACCCTGCGTGGCGGCGTTTACGGCGACGGCAACGCAGTTCGTGAAGGAAGAGATCAAAACGCTTCTGGCGCTGCGTGCGCCCTTTGAGGTTGCGACCGGGTTTGACCGGCCCAATCTCTTTTACAGTGTCGCCAAACCCCAAAACAAGCTGAAATTTGTGGTGGATTACCTGAAGCGGTATGAGGACGAGGCGCCTGATGCGTCGGGCGCGATTCAAACAACACATCCGTCCCGGTCATCCCGCGGCGCTCATGGAAAGGGTAAAGAGCAGCGGTTTAACGCCTCCGGCATCATTTTCTGCGCCACGCGAAAGACGGTGGACAGCCTGACCAAGGCGCTAAAGGATCAGGGCTATCCGGTAGAGGCTTACCATGCGGGCTATGAGAGCGCTCAGAGAAAATCCGTTCAGGAGAATTTCATGTTTGACCGGACAAAGATCATAGTGGCAACCAATGCCTTTGGGATGGGGATTGACAAACCGGATGTGCGCGTTGTCATCCATTACAACATGCCTAAGAACATGGAGGCCTACTACCAGGAGGCCGGCCGCGCGGGCAGAGACGGCGAGGACAGCGACTGCATCCTGATGTACTCTCCGGCAGACGTTGTGAGGCAGAAGCTGCTGATGGCGTCGGCGGATTCGGCTGGCGCTGGGGGCTTGTCGGGGAGCCTGGGGCTGGCAGATGCCGCAGGCGAGTTTGAAATGGATGTCCTATCCGCATCCGCATCCGTGTCGGAGGCGGAACGGGAGACCATGATGCATGAAAATCTGCAGACATTGGTGAACTATTGTCACACCCATGAATGCCTCAGGGGCGAAATTCTGAAGTATTTTGGCGAGACACCTGAGCGGGAAACCTGCGCCAAGTGCGGCAACTGCCTGAACGAATCCAAAATGGTCGACATGACTCTGGAAGCCCAAAAAATCCTGTCCTGCATTTTCAGAACCAACCAGCGCTTTGGGTCCGGCACTATCATCAAGGTCCTGAGGGGGTCGAAGGACAAGAAAATCCTGGACTGGCAGCTGGACAAGCAGTCGACTTACGGCATCATGGGCGAGAGCTCTGAGAACCTGATCAAGGAAATCATCATGCACCTCCTGGCCCAAGGCTACCTTCAGACCTCCGGGGGCGAGTACCCCCTCCTGGCGCTGTCGCCGACTTCCAAACAGCTCCTGAAGGGAGAAGCACAGTTCTTTGTGCGGCAGGACCGACTGGACGCGAGCACTATGAGCAAGAAAGAAAAGCCAGACCGCACCAAAGGCAGGGGAAAAGGATCCGGTACTGGAGCGCCTGCTCTGACAGAGGCAGAAGGTGATCTCTACGATCACCTGGCCGCCTTAAGAAAGCGCCTTGCCGATGAAAAGAGCCTCCCCGCCTACATCATTTTTGGAAACGCGACTTTGGCCGACATGGCTGCGCTGAGACCGCAAACCAAAGAAGAGATGCTCGAGGTCAAAGGCGTGGGCGAGAAGAAGTTTGAAACCTACGGCCACATTTTTCTGGAAGCGATTCGAGGGTTTGGTGCAGCGGACGGTAATGTAACTGTAATATAAAAAAGCCGAAGGTCGTGTATACAACAACATTCGGCTCATATGCATCTAAAAACAAATTAAATTGTGTACAACCAAATCCACTTTCTGCTTAGTATTTGATGAACTTCGCTCCCGGAACGCCGCAAATGCTGCACTTTTCAGGAATGAACTTTTCAATGTTGCCGCAGATCGGGCAGAGGTAGTAGAAGATCTCTTCTGCTTCATCGAGATTTTCGAGGGCTTCCTGATAGAGTCTCGCATGGACTTCTTCCGCTTTCATGGCATACATGAAGGAAAGGAGGGCTGCCTTGTTGCCTTCAGCTTCAGCTTCTTTGATGAAATCAGGGTACATGTTTTGATACTCATGGGTTTCGCCGGCGACGGCATCCTTCAGGTTGTCGACAGTGGTGCCAATTTTGCCGGCAACTTCAAAATGCTTGAGGGCGTGGAGTGTTTCAGCGTCAGAAGCGGCTTTAAAAAGCTTGGCAGCGTTGATTTTGCCGTCTGCTTCCGCTTTCTTTGAGTAGGAAAGGTACTTTCTGTTCGCCTGGGACTCGCCTGCGAAGGCTTCCATGAGATTGTTGAGTGTTTTGCTTTCTGCCATTTTGAGATTCCTCCATAAGGTTGATTTGCTGTACCGAAATAAACAAATATGTATTCAGTACAATTATAAATTAATTATAGCATATTTCATTTGGTAATCCAAGCAACATTTAAATTTTTTGCCGATGGTTTTTTTACACGACCATCGGCATAATTTTTGTCCTTGACATCTTTGCACAAAATTAACACCCCCACAGGCATCTTAACACTATGTTTATGCAGGGTGATCTATGATGAAGTTAGAAATCATAGAGCAGAGGGTGAGTGTATGCTGGATGTGATCATCATCATGGCGATGCTGGGTGTAGGTGTGTTGGGGTATCGCGTTATGAAGCGGCTGGATGTCGCGCTGGAGGATATTGTCGTAGTCGATCACATTGAAAAAGTCAGGCGGGCGACCGTCCTGATCTACAGTGAAGAGGTCGGTCATGAGGAAGCCATCAGGACGATCCTGGAGGAGCTGGACCAGCTGGGGATCGCCCACGTGGAAACCACTAATGGCAATGTTCAGGATTTGATGCCGTTCACCCACGTGGTGGCCATTTCTGACAGTGATCTGGACAATTTATTATTGTGTCATCGCGCGAAGCGAATAAAGCCGAATGTGGAGACGATCGCCAGCTGCAGTAAATACGTCTACCAAAGCGTTTTCAAAGAACAAGGCGTGGACTGGATCGTGACGGGGGACCGGGATCCGGTGCTGATGAATATTGTAACAGGGCTTGGACAGACTTAGAAGGAACCTATATACTAGTGCTATGGGAGTGATCACATGATCGCAGCAAGTCAGCAAAAAACTATAACCTGTGCGCTGAAAACACTATTGGTGTTTATAATCGCTACCCTGGTGTCGCTGGGAATGAGCTATCTTGGCATCAGCAAAGAAAGCATCATCATGGTGTATTTGCTTGGGGTCCTGTTCTCCAGCACCTTGACCAGCAGTTTTGTTTGGGGCATATTCAATTCTTTTGCCAGTCTTTTGGCATTTAACTATTTTTTTACGGAACCGCGTTTTACCTTCGTCATGTATCACACCACAGATATTATATTGCTCGCATTTTTTCTGATTACGGCTATAGTCTCGGGGACTATGACCTCCAGACTTCAAAAGCAGATTTTGATTGCAGAGAAGAACGAAAGAACCTCCATGATCCTGTACCAGATCGCAGCAGGCTTTCTGCTCGTCAGTGGGGAAAAAAACATTGTCATGCGGAGTCTTTCCTTTATAGAGGAGTTTTTGGGGTGCGCGTCTGTCGTTAAATTGGACCGGAATGGGGTCATTTATCCTGAGGCAGCAAACGGATACAGAATCCCCTCCCATACCTTTCCCATCCAGAGTGCCGCAGGCAACCTTGGCGTGATCCAAATCTTCAACGCTGAGGAGATTATGGACAAGCAAAATGAATTGATCGCCAGTTCTGTCGCGACCCAGCTTGGGATTGCCCTGGACAGGGAAAATCTCTACAATGAACAGGAAAACATCAAGCTGGCCATGGAACGGGAGCAGCTCAGGGCAACGCTGCTGAGGTCCGTCGCCCACGATCTGAGGAGTCCTTTGACTGCGCTGCTGGGCGCCGGGAATCTGCTGGCGGACAATTACGAAAAGCTGACAGATGAGGAACGAAAAAAATTGGCGCTGGATCTCAGCGAGGAAATTCTCTGGCTGACCAACCTGGTTGAGAACATCCTCAACATGACCAGAATCAATGAGTCAAAGCTCGTCCTGAAGAAAAACGGGGAAATCATTGATGACGTCGTCAGTGAAGCCATCTCTCACGTGGAACGTCACATTAAAGGCCGCAAGTTCAACGTGCACCTGCCGGAGAAGGTCGTCATGGTCCCTATGGATGGAAAGCTGATTGTCCAGGTGCTGATCAACCTTCTCGAAAACGCCATTCGCCACACGCCCCCTGACAGCGAGATTGCGCTGGAGGTCTTTGAGGGCAGGAAGGTGATCAAAGTAGTGGTGTCGGATACGGGCAATGGCATTGACAGCAATATCAAGGATAAATTATTCGACAAGTTCGTGACGCTGGACCAGGGCGTGACGGATGGAAAGCGCGGCATTGGCCTTGGGCTGACTATTTGTAAAGCAATTGTTGAAGCCCATGGCGGCAATATTTGCGCTGAGGCCAACTGGCCAAAGGGGACGCGCCTCATGTTCACTTTGCCGCTGGAGGAGTAGTCGTAAGAGGGAAGTCGTTGGAAAAACAGTTATTATTGGGGTGACAGTTCGAAGATCAGTCATTGGGGGCATGATCCGTGGTGGATAGAATCAAGATTCTCATTATTGAGGATGATCAGTACATTTCCAATTTCATTGCGGTTTCGCTCATGAAGAGCAACTATGAAGTGTTCGTCTCCTCGACCGCGGCGGAGGGGCTGTTTTTGTTTTCTTCCCATAGGCCGGACTTGATTCTCCTGGACCTGGGGCTGCCGGACCAGGACGGCCTCGAGATCATCAAGGCCCTACGCGAATTTTCCGAAATTCCCATTCTGGTGGTCTCCGCCCGGGGACAGGAGCTTGAAAAAATCGAAGCCCTGGATTCAGGCGCCAACGACTATATTTCAAAGCCCTTTCACATGGGTGAGCTCATGGCCCGCATCCGCGTCGCGGAGCGGTATTTGTCCGCAGGGACTGCACCGTCCCAGGAGACGGAATTTGACTGCGACTATCTTCACGTGGACTTCGAAAAGCGCCAGGTTATGATCGATGGCCAGGAAATCCACCTGACCCCCATTGAATACAAGCTCCTGCTGCTCTTGATCGCGAACCGCGGCAAGGTGCTGACCCACAATTACATTGTCAAGAAGATCTGGGGCTATGAGAATGAGAGCGACACCAAGAGTGTGCGCGTGTTTATGGCCAATTTGCGCCGCAAGATTGAGAAGGACTCCGCCAAGCACCGGTTTATCATGACTGAGGTGGGCGTGGGGTACCGGTTTTCAGATGAATAATAAGAGCTTTTTAGCCGATGGTGTTGGGACTAACCACCATCGGCTAAATTTCTTTTTTGGGTTTTAAACATGACGGCGGGGTTCAAAAGGCCAAGGGCTGAAGCGTCCCCCTTCCAATTCCCGGATGTCTCAGCCGCCCCAAATTGTGGTATATTATTAGTTGAGCAAGATTCAACCAGTGGAGGGACAACATGAATAAAAAAGACATAGCTGCATTCAAACGACAGCTCAAAGAGGATGGCAAAGTGACCATTTCCCATCTCGGCCGCGTGTTCGCCATGGGGGAATCCAAGGACATTATCTACCACGAAGCCGGAATGTTTACCGCTTGTGACGAGGCCGAGCAAGACTTATATTTTTCGAACTTTAAAAAGCTGCTGACGGGGGCCATGGACGTGAAGCTCTTCGAGCTGCCTTTCAATCCGGTTCCGGCAGCGGAGTCCCTGGGGCAAAGATTTCTGTATGACATGCTGCTGGACGATACTATGGCAGGCTTCGAGGCCAAGGCGGTTCAGATTATGGAGAAAATCGTAGGAAGCGCAGTCTATGACGGGGATTTGGTGGCCAACTTCATCAAGGCAGAGTACCTGAAGCCCTCCAGGAAAGACACGCCTTTTGGCGAAGAGGACTACAGCGGCGCGGCGGACACGGATTATAAAATGAAGTTCATCCTGTGCAGCATCAATAAGATTGAGAGCGGCGAAAAGTCGGTGCGCTTTGATTACAGAGACAGGCGATTCACGGTGAACCACGATCTGAATGCCGTCCTGAACCTGAACGCGCCCCTTGAGGGCTTTATGTTTCCGTCGATCACGGATGATGCAGTGGACGTCAACAAGGTGCTTTACAGCACCTCAAAGGCGGACCAGTTAAACGCGGGCCTGATCGATTTCGTGCTGGACGCGGGTTATACCCGGACTGCGAAAGAGGAAAAAGAGCAGTTCGACACTCTCATTAAGGCCATGGTCGGCGACAAGGCTAAGGCAGAGGTCGTGAAAAATATCTATGAGACTGTGGATCTAGCCATTCTAGAGCAGGCTGAGGAAGAGGTGCCCGTGGTCGAGCTCGCTGCCCTGGAGAAGGTCTTGAAAGGCAACGGCATTGACACGTCGCGCTTTAATGTGGTCGCCAGCGAGATCGTCGGTGACGCGAAGCATTTCAAGCCCGCCAATGTGGTGCCGGGATACAGTAAAAAGTCCATGAAGATTTCAACCACCACAGCGGACATTGTCATCAGTCCGGAAAACCTGGATCTGCTGCGGCAGGTGGTGGACAGGCAGGGGCGCAAGTGCCTGCTGATTCAAGTGGATGAGGATGTTGAGATCAACGGCATCAAGCTGGAGGTAGAGGCGCTGTAGGTGGTGCTGTAAAAGGCACTTTTAAAGGCACTTTTTAAGGCATTGTGAAAGTCATTGTAAAAGTCGTTGTAAAAGTCGTTGTAAAAGTCGCGGTTTAATGTAATATAGGCGGCTTTTTAGGCGGTTTTGGGAGGCGTTGTGAATGAACGGCTGGATTAAAATTGTCGGTGCCCGGGAAGCCAATTTAAAAAACATTACCCTTGAGATTCCCAAGAATCAGCTGGTGGTGTTTACGGGACTCTCCGGGTCGGGGAAGTCGACGCTGGCTATTGAGACCCTGTATCAGGAATGCCAGAGACAGTATCTGGAGGCCATAGGCTATCAGGGGATTCAGAAACCCAAGGTCGATGCCATCACAAACCTGTCCCCCGCCGTCAGGATCACGCAAAGCGCTTACAACCGCAATCCCCGCTCCACGGTTGGGACGGTAACGGATATCTACACTGACCTCAGGATGGTTTACGAAAAACTGGCCGAAAGAACCTGCCCGGAGTGCGGTGCACTGATCAAAGCCTCTGAGTGCAAGGAAGAATTCGTCAAGATTGAGGATGGATTCAAAATTTACATGTACTGCAGCCAGTGCGGCCATAAGATGGACAAGCTGACCCGGTCCCACTTCTCGGCGAACAC